>CAZAKI010000039.1:0-2376 GCA_964485855.1 uncultured Syntrophomonadaceae bacterium
TGATAACTGTTTCTTCCGGTATAAACCCAAAATAATGACTGGGATCGCTGTCGGTCACATTTGAACCGCTCGGTGGCGAACCGACCACGGTACCTATATTCGCGTATTGACCGACGACCGCAACACCTGTGGCACGGTAGGTCCAGACTTCATCAACCTGGAGAATATCGTCGCCATTTGAGTCTCCGCTGATATAAATCGGAGTTACGCCTTGATTATCGGTAACATTAATATTACTAAGGGGTACATTTCCTGTATTTGTAACCACGTAAGTCCAAGTTACGCTATTCCCAACCAAAATATTGGGTCCGCTTGGTACATCGGCATCTACCCCGTTGGTTGCTTTTTCAATATTAATATCAGCTCTGGACGAATCTGAACAAACTGATACAAAAATCAGTTCTGTTTCAAGTTCTGCCCCCTGATAAAAGTTGCCGGTGGTTGAACCAGGTAAAGTAATATAAAAGTCTAATAAAACTATATCGCCATGATTCATCGTAACTAAATACTCAAAATCTTCTATAGCCAATGGTTCATCAGGTGTTGATCCCCCTACCATTGGCCCTTCATATAAAACTTCTTCTCCCTGCTTAATAACCAGCCATAACTGCTCAAAAAGGTTATTTTCTCCCGGATACGGTGGATTACCAGTGATATATAACCAGGAAAAATAGATATCCCCTGTAGATGGACCTGTTTTGGTAACTGTCACAGTACCTTGATAGGTGTCACCAGGGTTCATATTACCGAGTCGGAAAAGATACTCGGTCGGATCTACCTCAAAAGCACAATCACTAATATCGTCCTGTTCAAAAGCCCAGGTAAATAGGGGCTGGAACATCAGCGCCAGGCTGATAACCACCAAAAGCAATCCTGTTATAACCATTTTTAAGCTGTGTTTTTTCATCTTTCTTTCCCCAACTTCTTTGAAGTTTGGGGCGGGGATTAGCCCGCCCCTACCTTCATTCTTTGCATTAAGTTAATAGCCTGACTTAATTGTAAGTATCAAAATCCTGCCATTCCCAGCCGTCATCTTCTATTTCACCTGAATGTGAAGCCTGGATAGCTTGGAATAGTGAAATTAGGTGATAATGAGCACCTTGGTACTCATTTCCAGTTGTACCGCCATCTAAACAAAATGTGAAGCTCATACATACTTTACGGTCGTCTTCACCAGGGTTAGTAAAAGTACCTGGTAGGATATTCTCATAATACCACCAGCCATCTCCTCCATCAGTCCATCCATCACCAGGCGAAAAGCTTACATTGCTGGGTTGCAGACCAGAGTTTGCTTCAACATCGTCAACAATCTCTTTCGCTGCAGCACTCAGGTTTGCATAGATATATGGGGTATGCACCGGTGCGATTGATCCATTGGTATAGTGCCAAATTGCGTCTTGAATCTGATCTGAAGTGTAACCTTGATCCAAATAGTTTTGATTAATGATATAATCAAGCTTGTGCCATGGGATTTTTTCCCATTTATCTTTTGTTGGCACTTCATCGTACCAATCCGGATTGCAAAAGGGATCATATATTTTGACATTATGGTTGCCAGGACTAATAGTTGTTTGGCTATCCACACACCAAATTGAATAAGCTGTGCCCTGAGAGAGCCAGGATGAATCCTTAAGATAGCTAAAGCTGTTAAACACTCCCCTAAAATAAGCTAAGTCATAAGGATAGCTCAAATTAAGCGATCCTTCAGCAATAGCCCCTTCGCCACCGGTAAAACCTTTACAAAAAGCATCCCAATCCAATGCTAACAATTGAGTTGTTCCATTAGTATAGACCACGAGCATTCTTTGTCTGCCTGGAGTCCAATAACCATCAAATTGGGCTCTCAATTTAATAGCTTTGGTTCCATCATTAACAACACATAGGCCTAAGTCGGTACAATCACCAGGGTTCCAGTTGCCTTCAACCAGTTTAGCGAAACCAGACTGCCAGCCTGCTTCAATCGCAACAGTCCCGGCGGTAAATTCATTATCAATCGGATCGGTGGAAGAAGTAAACCATGCCATCGTTGCTCCACCGACAGCGGCGATTAAAGTAATTATTATGACCAGGCTCAGAGCAATTTTTATTCTATTCATCGTTACTTATACCTCCTGCATTGCTAGCAGGGGCGGGGTTTTAACCCCTGCCCCTGAATGCCTGGTTAGTTATTAGAGAACTAACTCCAATCCTGTTTCAAAATCTACTTCATCCCAATCCCATTCATCCGAGTGAGAAGCCTGGATGGCCTGGAAAGTAACAGACATAATATAGCGTTTCCCTTGATATTGGTTGTCTGCTTCCGGTCCGTCAAGACAGACTCTAAATCTTAAGAATACTGATGCTTCGGGATTATCCGGGTAAGTACCGGCGATTTCA
>CAZAKI010000039.1:2476-8165 GCA_964485855.1 uncultured Syntrophomonadaceae bacterium
GTAATTTCAAATTCCTTTTCAACACAGTCACCGGGGTTCCAGTTGTCCATGTTGATGCCTTCACCGATGATTTCTTCATCCGCCTCAATTTCTACTGTTCCAGCGGTGAAGACGTTCTCAATCGGATCACTCTGATCGGTAAACCAGGCCATAGTTGCTCCGCCTACTGCGGCTACGGCTAAGATTACAATCACCATGCTCAATATCCATCTTTTTTTCATCATTCTCTTCCTCCATTTTTTATTCCGGCGGCCAGGCTGCCTTGTAAAATGAAGGCCCTTTAGCTTTGCGTCCCCGTCTCACGGCGGGTTTGCCTTTATCATTTTAATCATTTTAATGCTCATCCTTAATTCCAAACAACTAATTGCCTATTTGCCTAAATTTACTATCCTTTTTTACCCACCTTTTTCATACACCACTTCCTTTAAATAATCTTTTATTAAATTTTATATAAGTACTTAAAAAATCTATTAATAAGGGTGATCAGGCCAATTATCATCGACCAACCCGTTTGTTGTCTGAACCGCTTCAAAATACGTAAAGAGTTTAAAAATAGCACCGTTGTATTTATTATTAAGAGCAGAGTCATCCAGGCAGATCAGAACATGCAGTGGTATCTCTAAACTCGGATCCGCGATAATGATTTTGTTATAGTAAAAATATTCACCTAAAGTCTGGGCGTCAGGAAATGGGATCCAATCATTTTGCAATAAGGGATCAATCTTTACTGTAATTACATCTGTTGAAAGCGGATCAAGGTAACCTGTGTATTCAACTACCTCACTAATCCATAACTGTCCCGGTTCTAATACCCCTATGACCTGGTCGATGCCAGTAAAATAATCATCACTAACCTGGATTTGGTTTAAAATTACATTTCCCGTATTCGCTACAACGATTTTGAACCGTGGTACGTAGCTAGTTGCTGCCGGCCAGGTTAAATCATCTAAATAATCATAAAAAGCGATTGTGTAACCTAATTCTTCCAAGGCAGTGATTATCGCTGTATTTTCATATTCCAGCGAGGTATACCATGGACCGCTTTCTTCTACTTGCACTAGCTTGACTAACGCCAAATCCGGCTCCGGCACAACCTGCACTTCACAATAATAAACTGTGATGTGACTCCAGCCTGTGCCTGTGGCAGCATCAAGCTCGAAGCCCGCGTTGACCCCGTTAGCACTTAACTTATCGAGATCGATATAAACGCGTTTAGTATCTTTTTTATATTGCGATGAGATCCAAGTAATACTCGGAAGAAATGGATTACCATTGGGATTTGGATATTGTGCTTCCACAAAGGCGGTGCTGACATAGTTTAAAGTTCCATCCGGAATCACTTTACTATTATCAACAAAATAGGTATAAAGATTTGTTCCCTGGGCGCCGCCCTTCACAAACATATGATATACAAGATACTTAGGGTTAGTAGATTCAAAATCAAAAGTTTTGTCATCATTTTTCGTTATTTTTATTGCAAAATCTCCATCATTAAAAATTTGAGGAGTTCCAACTTCAAAAGCAGCGTCTCCGAGATCAATCTTAAATCCTTCAGGAGACAAACAACTCGGCCCAAATAAATCATTAAGCAAATTATCAGCCAGGTTGGCGAGATTCTGAGCCTCAAAAGAAAATTTTTCTCCGGGTGTAGTAACCAGCCCAGGAATTTCATCCTGTTCACTAACAAATGATTCAAAGATGGGCGATCCTGTAATATTATAATAATTAAACTCTGAAGCGCCATTAAAGGAGGAAAGTGGTTCAAATTGAACCGGTCCGATTAATAATTGATCCGTAAATCCAAACAGTCCTTCACCTGTATCTAAATCATACAAAGGTTCTGATTGAATCCCACCAGGATAATTAAAGTGGGCGCTGTCGTCTGAAAATATTTGATCCCCACCATAGCTCACGGTGGCCGAAGCTTTATTTTCATGATAACCCCTGAGCCAATGTCCTTCAAATTTTGCCCTAACATAAGCCTTCTTCGTTCCCTGGTTAGTTATTAAGTAACTTAAACTTGCGCAGGGATCAAAAATTACATCTGAGCTTTGCGTATATACAGTTCCATCAAAATCGTATGGGCCAGTTGCGTCTAGATCCAAAATCCCGGCTGTAAAAGTATTTTCAGTGTTATCACTCGCGGTAAACCAAGCATTGGTCATGCCACTAATCAGGGCCGCAGTTACCATCAAGGCAAGAAACCCGTAAATCATAGCATTGCGTAGAGAAAGTGTCCGCTTGATTAAATTTATTAGCTTATCGTTGTTTAGCTTTACCATATCAAGCAACCTCTGTTCGTGAGCTTATATCTATATTCAGGAAACTTCTTCTTTATCATTCCAAGACGGTGTCGCATCAGCCTCTTTATCATTGAGTCCCATTTGACTCGAGCGTTCTTCATGCATCAGGGAGCCCAGTTCAAGCACACTGCGAAAGATGCAGCTCTTACGGCTGTTCATGCTCTGCAGAGTGCCCTGCCAGCTGGTATTGCGGCGAAACTGGATTCTGAGCATGAAAACCGAATCTTCATTAACCTGGTTCATATCTTTTTTCGTCTGATAGCTCATCTTTATCTCCCTGGCAATTATTCTAAACAGAAAGTGCGTAATTCAGTATCACACTGCGGATAATCCTGTTCGTCCAACTTAGATTGAACCAGTAAGACCATTTCCAGGAAGTCGTTGAAGTACTGGACCTGGCCGGTTTTAATATGCTCAATTTTGCCTTTAAAAGAGCTCGGATCATCGTTTTTAACCCTAACGATAAAATCTGAGCCGCGACCGGTTATCTTGCTGTTTTGTTTTTTGTGAGCAGTCATAAATAGCTTCCTTAGGTATATTTTTTCTTTTAATGACCTAAGTATAGCCAACGGCTGTTACAAGTTTGTTACAAATAGGGATTTTAAAGAAAAAGTGGCAAATTAACTAGCTGAAGTGGGCATCGCCTTCGAGTGGTAAAATTGACTCAACTTTTTTACGCAGGGTTAGCCCTTCAAAGGTATGTTGATCTAAATGCAATTTTTCGATCCTGGCCATGACAGTCATCGCCTGTTCCTTATTCAATCCGGGCAGCAGCATCAAAAACTGGGCATCATTCCACTTGGTAAAGAGATCGCCTTTTCTTAAAGCAGAGATGATTGTATCCTGCAGGTCGAACATGACATGTTTTAGCTTTTCCGCCGGGGCAGTTAAGGAATCCGGCGCGGTCAGGGTTAATAGGCAAAGGAGAATTGATTGGCCGTTTCTTTCGTTTCTTAAGCGTTCCATCTTGTAAAAATAACGGAAGAGCCCGGGGTCGCAGTAATATGCGCCCTCGACAGTTTCCTTATCTTTCAAGCCATCCTGGATGGCGGAGAGATCGAGCTCAAAATGGCCTTCTTCCGCTCCAATCTGGCGGTAAAGGTTTTTTAAATTATTGGATGGCTTGATGCCCATTTCACGGTAATAAGCTGAGGTTACCTCATTGTAGTGAACCCGGGCCCTGGAAGTCTGGCCGTCGGCAATTAAGGCTTCGAGCATCCGGATGTGGATCCGTTCGTCAAAATAATCGATGGTTGCCGCCTGCTCGCAGATTTGGATGATATCGGAAAACGCTTTATTGCGTTTAAGCAGGTCGGTGAGGGTGAAGACAGCATTTAAAAATAGATCATGATAATAAGTCCTGATTGGTTCAATCCACTCGCTGTATGATGATTCCGGCAGATACTTGCCCTTATAGAGATTAATTGCTTTCCGGTACAGCAGAATAGCCTGATCGTGGTCTTTATTTTTCAGAGATCCGGCCTGTTCGCAATACTCTTCAAACTGGTCGGCATCAATCCAGCAATCAATTCTGTTTTCCCAGCGATAACAGCCCTGGCTGAAAACAAGGTTCGTCGACAAGGATGGCGTTAAATCATCGACCTTCAGGGCTTGACGTAAACGGAACATCTGGGCCCGCATCGCTGTTGCCGGATCTGAATAATCCTTGTCGGGCCAAATACTGTCGAGAATATCTTCGGGATAAAATGACTGATCGCGGTTGGAAAGCAGGTATTTAAACACTTCCCACATACGACGGGAGCGGCTGCTGCTGTCAGATATTACTTTATCACCCTGGCGTATATAAAATTTGCCGAAGGTATTAATGCTAATTTCAGCTTCGCGGATCATCACATTCACCTGAGCCATTTAATACCCCGCCTAAGAAACCAAGCTGTTTAACTGATCAATATAAAAACATCCAGTATTCTAGAAAATATTAAAATATTTATAATTCTAAATTTGTGGTAATTATTAGTATACTGCACTTATTTTTGTTTGTAAACTGTTAAATAGGCTTTTTTTACTATTTTTTTCAATTAAAAGGGCTTTTTTGTAAAAAAACGCCTTTAGGGTAGGTTCGCTTCAGCCCGGGCCACATTTTCATTGTGTTCCTCAAGTGTGCGGGAAAAGAAATGTTCACCACTGCCGTCATATTTATAATTGTAATAGAGGTATTCAGATTCTTCGGGGTAAAGCGCGGCATTAATGGAGGCTTCGCCGGGAGAAGCGATCGGCCCGGGGGGCAAGCCGTCGTTTTGGTAGGTGTTGTAGGGGGAATCAATTTCAAGGTCTTTAAAGGTTAAAAATTCCTTGTTTTCACCAAGCGCATATTGCACCGTGGCATCAATTTGCAGGCGCATGCCGATTTGCAGGCGGTTATAGATCACGCCGGCAATTAAAGCCCGTTCATGATCAACCTGGCCTTCACGCTCAACCATTGCGGCAATGGTCAGAATCTCGTGCAGGCTGCTGTTCAGCTGTTCAATCCGCTCAAGCTGCTCTTCAGGAAAGGCCCGATTCAAACGTTCAAGCATCAAAATGATCATATCTTCCGCGCTCGCATCAGGATATACCTCGTAAGTATCGGGAAAGAGATAACCTTCCAAGAGGTAATCAATATTGGAGTTTTCGACTAAATTTAACGCTGGGAAAAAATCAATAATCGATGGTGAGGGTTCACGAGCCAGCGCGAGAAAGGTTTCGGCATCAGTTAATCCCTTATCTTCAAGGCGCTGGGCAATTTCTTGCACGTTAAAGCCTTCGGGGATGGTGAACCAAATTGTTTCGGCATAAATATCACCATTTTTCAACTTATCGGCAATTTGGGCCATGCTTAGGGAAGGGCTTAGCCGGTAACGCCCGGCAATAAATTGATGCCCAAGCTTATGACGCCGGGCATAAAATATAAAAACCTGCGGATTTTTAATCAGGCCTTCGCTGTGTAGAAGCTCCCCGATCGAAGCGGCACTGGACCCGGTTGGAATCTCGATGAGCCGGAAATCTTCAACTGCCAGGGGATCAACCGGCTCCAGCATGGAGCGATAGTAGTTGGCGGCCAGGAAAAAGAGGGCTGCGCCGATAAAAAGGAGCATTAGGGCTATAATCAGGATTCGCCTGAACATCGGGTTTACACCTTCTTAATAAAGTTCCTCATCATCTTCGTCTTCAAGGCCTTGAACCCGCTCTTCCCAGACAGTCGCCACTTCATTCCACTCGGTTTCATCATCAACCTCGGTTAAGGTTTCCTCACCCTCGTCTAAATCGATCCGAAAAATAAAAGCTTCTTCTTCAAAATCAGCCTCTTCTTCTAGTGCTTCCGCCTCCAGTGAGGTAACCGGTACCAGAATAGCATATTCTTTGAAGTCGTATTCAAAACGATCGAT
>CAZAKI010000039.1:8265-11162 GCA_964485855.1 uncultured Syntrophomonadaceae bacterium
CTGCCTTTTTCTCCATCCATTTTCAGCGGATTACCGACGACAATTTCATCGACTGCGTAAGTCGCGCAGATCGCTTTAATTCGCTTCAGCGCCGCGGCCGGGTGATCATAAACAATCGTTTCCAAGCCCTGGGCGGTAACAGCCAGGGGGTCGCTGATCGCCACGCCAATTCTTTTTTCCCCGGGATCTAAACCAAGCAGACGCACCAGCTGGTTATCTCCATTAAAATTTATTTTTTTCGGCCAGGTCAAGATAAGTACCGACTATTTCTTCGAGCAGTTCATCACGCTCAACCTGCCGAATCAGGCTTCGGGCATTCTGATGGCTGGTTACATAGGCCGGATCGCCGGAAAGAAGATAACCCACCAGCTGATTGAGGGGATTGTATCCTTTTTCCTTTAAAGCCTGGTAAACAGAAGTAAGAACTTTCCTGGCCTTGTTGTCAACTTCCTCACCCTCTACCCGGAAAAGGACCGTTTCATCATGATTATTTTTTTCGGTCATCAATCTTACCTCCAATCTGCTGTCTAGTCTTACCCGAAAGATCTGGCTGCGGCTTAAAGATCATAGCCAGACAACTTAATTCAGCTTTTATAGAACCAGACTCAGCGTAGCTGCGCTTTGACCTGATCGGCTACAGCCGCAAGCGCTTCCGGCAGGGCTGCCGGGTTTGTCCCCCCGGCCTGGGCCAGCTCCGGTTTGCCGCCCCCGCCTCCGCCGACTTTTTTGGCCGTTTCCCTGACCAGCTGATCTGCTCTTAACCCGCGCTTTACCAGGTCGGGGGTTACAGCACTAACCAGGATGACTTTACCATTGTTAACCGCACCCAACACCAAGGCCATCGAGGATAAATGGTTTTTAAGTTCATCAACCACCATCAATAAGTGGTCAATACTGTCGGCCGAGACTGAAGCGCTAATCAGCTTAATGCCGGATACCTCTTCAGCTGCCGCCAACAGCGATTTGACTTCATAAACAGCCATTTTTTGTTTCAGTTCCTGGTTTAGTCTGATCAACTGCTTATGCTCGGCCAGGTATTCGTTCAGCTTTTCTTCAAGCCGGCTTTCAGCCGTGTTTAGAGCCCGGGCACAGGTTTTGATCAGTTCCTCATTCTTCAGAGTCTGGCGGTAAGCGCCAAAACCAACTACTGCCTCGATCCGGCGGAGCCCTGAACCAATGCCCTCCTCGGAAACTATCTTGAACAGTCCAATTTCACCGGTTGCCGCGACATGAGTGCCCCCGCAAAGTTCCCGGGTATAATCACCGGCTGACACCATGCGCACCGCTTCTGCCTCGTATTTATCGGTAAATAGCGCCGTTGCCCCGGCTTCTTTTGCTGCTTCCAGCGTAGTAACTGTTGCCTGGACAGAAACGTTATCGAGTACCATACGGTTAACCTCATTTTCAACAGCCAGCAAATCTTCGGTGGTCAGGGCTGCAAAATGATTAAAATCGAAACGCAGACGGTCTGATGCGACCAGGGATCCGGCCTGGTTGATATGATCGCCTAACTGGTGGCGCAGGGCTCGATGGAGCAAATGGGTGGATGTATGACTGCGGCAGATGCCACGACGGCGAGTGTCATCAACCCGGGCAGTAACTGAATCACCGACAGTCATAAATCCTGTTGAAACCTTACCCTGATGCACGATCTGCCCGGTGGGTGAAAAGATGGTATTGGAAACCTTAAAACTGCCGCTTTCCGCTTCAATCACCCCGGTATCGCCAATCTGCCCGCCGGCCTCGGCATAAAAAGGGGTGCTATTTAAAATCAGTTCTGCTTCTTCGCCTGCATGCAGTTCTGTTTTCAACTGGCTGCCGGCCAGGATCATAATCAGCTCTGCACTTTGTTCTAAGGTTTCATAGCCTGTAAAGTCGGTGTGCAGATTCTCGGCGGCTTTATAGCGCTCTGCTGCTTCCTGCCCTGAATTGGAGCGAACCGCGGCTCTGGCCCTTTCCTGCTGTGCCTTTAAGTTACAGTCAAACCCGTTGCGATCGACGCTTAAATTGTTTTCTTGTAAGATCTCGGCGGTCAGGTCCAGCGGGAAACCATAGGTATCATAAAGTTTAAAGGCCAGATCGCCGGGCAGAATTTGATCACCCTGTTTTTTCATTTTTTCCAGGAAACCATCGAGTATTTCCATCCCCTGGACCAGGGTCTCCTGAAATTTTTGTTCCTCGAGCCTCACTACCTGCCTGATATAGTCATGCCTTTCCTTTAACTCAGGATAAGCTGAACCCATCTGTTCCACTACCAGGGATACGGCTTCAGTCATAAAATCTCCCTCAATGCCAAGCAGGCGGCCGTAACGGACCGCTCGTCGCAGCAAGCGGCGCAAAACATAACCCCGGCCTTCATTGGAAGGAATGACCCCGTCGGCGATTAAAAAAGTGGTGCCCCGGCTATGTTCGGTAACAATGCGCAGAGGAACCTGCTGGTCGCGCCGGTCAGCAGCAGCCAGCCTGGCAAAATGGTTGTACAGGGGTTTAACCTGGTCAGTATCATAGAGTGAATGAACTCCCTGCAGAGCCATGGCTACTCTTTCCAAACCGGCGCCGGTATCAATATTTTTCTGTTTCAGCTCAACCAGTTCGCCTGAAGCCTCGCGGCTGTACTGGGTAAAAACCAGGTTCCATATTTCAAGATAGCGATCGCAGTCACAGCCAACGGCACAATCAGGACTGCCGCAGCCGGCTGCTTCACCAAGATCGTAATAAATCTCGGAGCAGGGACCGCAGGGTCCAAGGCCTATCTCCCAGAAATTATCTTTCTTGCCAAGCCGCTGAATGCGATCGGTTGGGACTCCGATCTTCTCATTCCAAATCTTAAAAGCCTCTTCATCCTCTTCGTAAATGCTGACCCAAAGGCGTTCAAGCGGCAAGCGGTAACCATTTAG
>CAZAKI010000039.1:11262-18090 GCA_964485855.1 uncultured Syntrophomonadaceae bacterium
ATTGAACTTGACTGCATGCGTTAACCTCCATTTTAAATTAAAGCAATTATAGCTGTTTTGAAGAAGGCCTGTCAATAAACGGAACAGCTGCCGCCCCCGCGACAAACTGCTTTAAAACCCTCTATTAGTTCCCGGCCACAATGCGCCGGGATTTCCACGATCAACTTTACTGTATCACTGTAATCTGCGGTTACAATCCTACCATTTAACCCTTCAACAAACCGGGTTACCGGACCAATCTCTTCGTATTTAAAGTGAAGACAATACTTTTCAAGCGGTTCCCTGATGATCAATTCTGTCGCTTCCAGGCTGAGACGGGCACAGTTACGGTAAGCCCTGGTCAGACCGCCAATGCCTAGTTTGGTGCCTCCGAAATAACGAATTGCGACCAGGCTGACATCAGAGATATTTTTATGCTGCAAAAACTGCAGCATGGGCGTACCTGCTGTCCCTGCCGGTTCGCGATCATCAGATGATCGCTCTTTTAAATTTCGTCCAAAGCCAACTCGTAAAGCAAAGGGGTGATGCGTGGCATCGGGAAATGCAGTGCGCATTGCTTCCAGGTGCTCACGGGCAACCGCGATGTCGGCCGCCGGTATCAGGTCGGCAATAAATTTTGAACCCCGCTCGCTAAAGTTTATTCTTGTTTTGCGGCGCGGGACATAGTATTGCCTGATCTTTTCAGTCATCGTTCTGCTCCGGCATTTTTTCAACCCTGTCTTTTTTGTCTTTAGGGCGATAGCTGGTGATTTTGTCCAAATAGCGGCGAATAATTGCTTCCGCTCCCTGTTCGGTCGGGGCATAGAGTTTTCTGCCGACCAAAGCCGGCGGTAAATAGTCCTGCTGGACATAATGGCCGGGATAATTATGAGGATAGTGATAGCCGCTACCGTGTCCCATTTTTTTCGCTCCGCGGTAACTGCTATCGCGCAAATGTTTAGGCACAGCGTGATTTTCTTCTTGCTCAACAAGATCAAGGGCAGCATTGATCGCCAAATAAGCGGCATTGCTTTTCGGCGAACCAGCCAGATAGGTTACCGCCTGGGCTAAAGGAATTCTGCCTTCCGGCAGGCCGATCATTTGGACCGCCTGGGCAGCTGCCACAGCCAGGGAAAGGGCATGGGGATTAGCATTACCGATATCTTCAGCGGCGCTGATTACCAGACGTCTGGCGATAAATAATGGATCTTCTCCGCCTTTTAGCATCCGAGCCATCCAGTAGAGGGCGGCATCGGGGTCTGAGCCACGAATTGCTTTAATCAGGGCTGAGGCCAGATCGTAATGGCTGTCTCCCTGGCGATCGTAGCTCAGCAGACGTTTCTGCATCGCTTCGGCGGCATGTTCAAGCGTTACTTCGATAGTTTGATCATCATGATTGCCAATCAGGACCGCCGTTTCCAGGGCATTCAAGGCCGCCCGGGCATCGCCGTTTGCCTTGTCGGCGATGAAAGTCAGCGCTTGATCATCAGTTCTGACCGCCAGGGCCCCCAACCCTCTTTCCTGATCCTGCAGGGCCATTTTCATTAAAGTGATGATCTCAGTTTTAGTAAGCGGTTCGAAAATATAAAGCCTGAGCCGGGAAAGCAGCGGACCGTTCAGATAGAAAAAGGGGTTTTCCGTCGTGGCGCCAAAAAAGATTATCGTCCCCTGTTCAATCGCGGCAAGCAGCACATCCTGCTGAGCCTTGTTAAAGCGATGAATTTCGTCGATAAACATAATGGTCCGCCGGTTATGCAGCGCCCAGTTCTCCCTGGCCTGGTCGATTACCTGTCGGACATCTTTAACCCCGGCTGCTACGGCGTTAAGTTGAATGAATTCAGCCTTGCTGCGAGAGGCAATAATCTTGGCCAGACTGGTTTTTCCGGTTCCCGGAGGGCCATAAAAAAGAAGCGAGGCCAGTTGATCGGACCGGAGCATCTGTCTTAAAGGCTTGCCTTCACCCAGCAGATGGGTCTGACCGGCAAACTGCTCACAGTTTTGGGGTCGCATCCGGTTTGCCAGCGGGCCCTCCTCGCTGATTTTCTTTTCCCAGTTTAACGTAATCAGATCCACCTTCAGCGCCACCCCCTTTCAATGTTCAGGAATCTAAAAAGAAACTCCCCGTAAACACCATTCCGGTATTAGTGAGGAGTGTCTTTAAAATCGGGACGTCAGTCAGACTGCCGCATTAAGAAACCGGCTATGCCGTAAATGTACTAGGCTTCGTCCTCGATAACCCGGTCAATGGCTGCCCGGGCAAATTTTAGGTTAAGATTATCGGCTACGCGTAGTGAAATAGTGGTGTCATCAATTTCTTTGATCACACCATGAAGCCCGCCGATCGACACAACCCGGTCACCTTTCTTCAGGCTTTTAAGCATTTCCTGACGTTTTTTCTGCTGTTTTTGTTGCGGCCTGATTAGCAGAAAATAAAAGATTACAAACAGTAAAATCAGTGGTACAAAAGGTCCCAGAGTTTCCAGATTTGGCATTAAACAACACCTCCATACAGTTTTTTTAGAACCGGACTGATCGTCCGGTAAAAATCAGCAAACTGGTTTTCAGCCAGTGCTTTTCTGATCTTTTTCATGAATCGCTCAAGATAGTAAAGATTATGATAAGTTGTCAGCCTAAGACCGAGTATTTCCCCGGAATTAAGCAAATGCCTGATATAGGCTCTACTGTAATGGCGACAGACGTGGCAATCACACTGTGGATCCAGCGGCCCGCGATCAGCGCCGTACAGGCTGTTACGAATCGGTAGATAGCCTTGCGCGGTCATTACCCTGCCGTTGCGGGCAATCCGGGTTGGCAACACACAGTCAAAGATATCGATCCCGCGCTTAACGCCTTCCAGCAAAGCATCCGGAGAACCGACTCCCATCAGGTAACGAACTTTATCCGTTGGGAGCAGCGGAACAACCCGGTCAAGACAATCATACATCAAATCCTTCGGTTCGCCAACCGAGAGTCCGCCAACAGCGTAACCATCAAAGCCAATTTCTTGCAGTTCACAAGCTGATTGAGCCCTTAAATCATCAAAAACCCCGCCCTGGACAATGGCAAAAAGTGCCTGGCGGCGGTTAAGATGAGCATTTTTTGCTCGGCGCGCCCACTTGGTTGTTCTCGCTACCGCTTCCGCAACTGCTTGCTTTTCTGCTGGATAGGGAGGACATTGATCCAACACCATCGCCAGATCGGAGCCGATGATGTTTTGCAGCCGGGCTACCCTTTCCGGGGTTAAGAAATGAGTGGCACCATCAAGATGCGAAGTAAAAAGCACGCCTTCATCACTGACCCGCCGCAATCCCCCGAGACTGAATACCTGGAAACCTCCACTGTCGGTGAGGATTGCTCCCCGCCAGCCAATAAAATTGTGAAGCCCGCCGTGACGGGCAATTATTTCCACTCCCGGCCGCAGAAAAAGATGATAACAATTACCGAGAATTAATTTGGCGCCAATGTCTTCTAGCTCGCCAGCGGTCATCGCTTTAACCGTGCCCTGGGTTCCTACCGGCATAAAAGCCGGGGTCTCAATGGAACCATGCCCGGTATTCAAGCTACCAAGACGGGCTCCCGTTTTAGGGCATTGATGAAGCAAATTATATTCAACCGGCATCGAATTCATCCATTCATTAGCTTATCTTAAGCAAAGTGTGGTGTCAATCGACCCTGCGTTAAAAACCGCTTTGATCCAAACCATGGCCCAAACCAAACTCTTTAAAGCCTTCAGGTAATAAACATACAGTCTCCAAAGCTAAAAAAACGGTACTGCTCACGCACCGCTGCTTGATAAGCCCGGAGAATAGTTTCACGACCGGCAAGGGCGCTAACCAGCATCAGCAACGATGACTTCGGCAGATGGAAATTGGTAAGCATGGCATCTACCAGGTGAAACCGGAATCCGGGATAGATATAAAGGTCAGTCCACCCTTCCTGTGGCTGCACAGGTTGTCCGGAAGAAGCCACTGCTTCCAAAACCCGGCATACGGTTGTTCCTACAGCGATAATCCGCTTATTCTTTGCTTTTGCCCTGTTTATGCAGTCAGCAGTCTCCTTGTCAATCCTGAAGTATTCACTGTGCATCCGGTGTTCCCTGATGTCATCAACCTTTACCGGTTGAAAAGTACCGGGTCCGATATGGAGAGTAATAAAGAGCCTTTCGACCCCTTTTTGCTCCAGTTTTGAAAATACATTTTCAGTAAAATGAAACCCTGCCGTCGGGGCAGCTGCTGAACCTTTTTCAAGGGCGTAAATGGTCTGGTACTGCTCCGGGTCCTGGACCTGCTTTTTAATGTATGGTGGAAGCGGAACCTCGCCCAGGCTGTCTAAAAGCTCATCGAAAGGTTTTGGGCCGGTAAAAGATATTTCGCGCAAACCTTCCGGAGTAACAGCAATAATGGTTGCTTCTACTCCTAAGTTAAGGGTAACGGTTCTTCCTGGCTTCAACCGGCGTCCCGGTTTAACCATGGCCATCCAGTTACCGCTAGCCAGCCGATTTAAGAGCAGTAATTCAACAGCTTTATCTTCGCCCTTGATCTTTCCGATTAAGCGAGCCGGGATTACCCTGGTATTGTTGAGAACCAGGAGATCGTTGCCATCCAAGTAATTGATAAAATTGGCAAACTGGTCATGGATGATCTCGCTGTTCTGACGTTTTAAGACCAGCATGCGGGAACGGTCTCTTGGTGAAAGTGGTTCCTGGGCGATCAGGCCTGGAGGCAGATGGTAATCGTAATCGTTTAAGTTATAGATCTAAAAAGTCACCCTTTGCTTTGCGGCTATTGACGGTCGGCCTAAATTGGCAGTTTAGCGACGCAGAAGATTTAAGACCAGGCTCAGGATAATACTGATAATGAGCATTGTAGCCAGGGGAAAATAAAAGGTTAGCTTTTCGCGTTGAATGAAAATATCTCCAGGCAGGCGGCCCAGGCCAATTCTGCCGGCAAAAAGCAGCAACAAACCAACTATGGCAAGTATTCCGGCCCCGATTAATAATATTTTCCCCAGTGCCTCGAGATTTAACACAACCCTTTGCCTCCCGACAGCTAATGCTAAACAACCCTTAAAAAAGCTTTTGTTGGCTTTCACCACTGATTTTTATACCCAGAAAACGATATGTTTCGGTCGTAACCATTCTGCCGCGGGCGGTCCTTTTCAGCAAACCCAACTGCATTAAGTAAGGCTCGTAGACATCTTCCAAAGTTTCCGGTTCTTCGCTGATACAGGCAGCCAGGGTATCAAGTCCAACAGGGCCACCCTCGAATTTTTCTACCAGGGCCAGCAGTAAGCGGCGATCAATTTCATCCAGTCCCAAGTGATCAAGCTGTAACATCTTCAGCGCTTCTGTCGCAACCTGCTTGGAAATAATATTATCTGCTTTCACCTGGGCGAAATCACGCACCCTTTTAAGCAAACGGTTGGCAACCCGCGGAGTCCCACGTGACGCTCGGGCAATAATGGCCGAACCCTCAGGTTCTGTTTTAACCTTTAAAATTCTGGCCGAACGGGAAATAATCTGTTCCAGCTCTGCCGGGCTGTAATAATCAAGTCGATCTACTACTCCAAAACGATCACGCAGCGGAGAGGTTAAAAGCCCGGCCCGGACCGTTGCGCCAATCAGGGTAAACGGCGGCAGATCAAGCCTTAGGGAGCGCGCACCGGGACCTTTACCGATAATAATGTCCAGGGCATTGTCTTCCATCGCCGGATAAAGAATTTCCTCAACCGATCGGCTCAGGCGGTGGATCTCATCAATAAAGAAAACGTCTCCCTGCCCTAAATTGGTTAAAATCGCCGCTAAATCACCAGGACGCTCAATTGCCGGCCCCGCAGTTACCCTGATATTGACACCAAGTTCCCAGGCGATGATATGGGCCAGCGTTGTTTTTCCTAATCCCGGTGGACCGTACAGCAAAACATGGTCGAGAGCTTCTTTGCGATCCAAGGCTGCCCGGATATAGATTTCGAGTTTTTCCTTAATCTTTTCCTGGCCAACATATTCCTGTAGAGAGCGCGGTCGAAGACCAATCTCTACTTGCAGATCATCTTCCGGTTGTCTCTTAGCCGATACAATTCTCTCTTCCATAACCTAACTCTCTCCTAACTGCCGGCCAGGGTTTTCAAGGCCAGCTTGAGCAACTCTTCGCGGCTAACTTCTTTATTTGTTTCGAAAACCCGGCTTACTGCTGAAGCCGCCTCGCCCGGTGAATAACCAAGCGCACAGAGCGCTTCAGTAATTTCATCCACTACCTGGCTGCCACTGCTGCTTAAGGTGCCGGTTAAAAGATCCTCCGCTGAAATGGCACGCGGCAGTTTTTCCTTTAGTTCAAGGATCAACCGCTGAGCAGCTTTCTTGCCTATACCGGGTGCCCGACACAACTGGGCAATATTTTCTTCGAGCACCGCTACATATAGCTGGGAAACTGTAAAGATGCTTAAGAGGGAAAGGGCCAGGCGCGGTCCAAAACCGCTGACACTGATCACCAGGTTGAAGAGTTTACGTTCTTCAGCACTTTGAAAACCGTAGACAATAACTTCATCTTCTTTGATCTGGATCCGGGTATAGAAGGTTATCTCTTCACCGATCCGGTTTGCTAATCCATTTGCAGCCGGAGGCATCTCTAGAGTAATCCCCACACCGGCAATTTCAACAATTGCTTTCCCGGAAGCAGCAGCCACCAGGATCCCCTTGACGTAGTCAAGCATTTAGGGCTTACCTCCTCTTGTTGCTTCCTGAAAACGGTGGCTCTGCAGGTGACAGAGGGCAACGGCCATTGCATCAGCCTCGTCGTCAACTGCCGGCTGTTGTGGCAGTTTTAATAAAAGTTGAACCATTTTCTGAACCTG
>CAZAKI010000040.1:0-16557 GCA_964485855.1 uncultured Syntrophomonadaceae bacterium
GTTACTACTTTAATCGGCTCTTCGGGGTTTACCGCTCTCAGCATATCTTCCATCGCTTCCATGCTGAAGCCAGCGGTAACCTTATGTTTAACATCAGGGATGTCAACTTCCTTACCCTGGCGTTCTTTATAAGCTTCAATGGCTAAATTAATGACTTCTTTCGCTTTTTCCACCGCCCGGTCTTCGGTAAATTCAACATGGTAGGAACCGGGGATTTTCGAATGAGACATGGTAGTAACAATACGGGTATGGTAACAGTCGGAAATAGCCTTGATACCAGGCATAATACATTGGACGTCAACAACCATCAGGTCAATACCACCGGTCATGATCGGCAGTTCCTGAGAGAGGAAGTTGGTCAGCACCGGTACGCCCTGGCGCATCAGCACCTCGTTACCGGTACAACAGACACCCATGCACTTGATACCCTTGGCTCCGGCTGCCTCTGCTTCGGCTTTCATTTCGCGGGCCTGGCGGACAATCATCTCACTTAAGAGCGGGTTATGACCGTGGACGGCAATGTTAACCATCTCGGGATCGATCACGCCAAAGTTCGCTTCGGTTGTCACCGGCTTGGGAGTTCCGAAGAGGATATCCGAAAGGTCGGTAGCAATGTGCATGCCGACATAATCGGCCAGGGAAGTTTTTAAGCCCTGGAAGATCAGGTTAACCGGATCGGCATCAACCCCCATGTGAGTCTGACCCATAACTTCAGAAATGGTAGTATGCACAGAGCGCGGCTGGATGTTGCACCTGCTGAATACTTCCATCCGGTCTGGGACTACGGTAGTTTCAAGCCACTTGCAGGGATCCTCAGTCATCTTGGAGAAATCGGCTTCGGCAAGGGCAACAACTTCTTTAAGCAGCTCCATATCTTCCTTGCCTTCGGTATTGAGGCCAAGCCGCTTGGCTACCCGGTGCAGCTTTTCAGGATCTTCAATCGAGTAGTCAGGCGCTTTTCCGGCAAGCATTTCATGAATGGCATAAAACATATGCCGGCTGTGGTCGGCATGAGCACCGCAACCACCGGCAATAGCTCTAATCAGGTTACGGGCGACAATGGTATAACCGTGAGCCCCGCAGATACCTTTTGAAGATTTCTTGGTGATGCGGCACGGTCCCTGCAGGCAAATCCGGCAGCAAACACCGGTGCGCCCGAAGTTACATTGGGGCTGCATCTTAACGTAGCGATCGTATGCGGTTTCGTGCTGGCCGTTTTCGCTGTTTCGATCAATAACTGCCAGCGCCGCGGGATCAACTGTTCTTCTGTTGTCGATTTTTTTCTTTTCCTCGGACATAAAATTAACTAACCTCCTTTAAGATTGTCAATGATCTAGATCTAGACTGTCCCCTGGTTAAGCTTTATCTTGAAAAACATTAGCTTATCGGGTAAAACAATATTTTCCGATTAATCACCTCCTACAAGCCATATCATAGACTTTTTCAAGACCGGGTAGAAGATCTTCCAACTTTGAAACCATTGCTTCGCCCCGGCGTGCTCTTTCTAAAACCTGCTCAGAAAAGGGAATCATGCCGGCAAAACGGTCAGCCGGCAGTGAAGATTCTAGGTAAGCGCGATCTTCATCAGTCCGGATTTTATTGCCGATGAAAAGCACCTGATCAATCTTTAAATCAGCGGCAAGACGATCCACCGCCCTGGCAGTGCTGACACCTGCTCTTGATGGCTCAACAACTACCAGCATCAGTCCTACCCCACTGGCAGTACCACGGGTCAAATGTTCGATACCGGCGCTCATGTCGAGGACAACCGCTTCAGGACGATCGAGTAACATGGTAGTCAGAACAGCATTCAGAAAAGAGTTCTCCTTGCAATAGCAGGCTGAACCACCCTGCTTAATAGCGCCCATTTTGATAAAACGAAGCAATCCTTCTCGCAAAGTATAATTTTCAAGCACATCATCTACATTGGGATTCAAATCAACGAGGGTACCGCCGCCGGCATTTTTGGCTTCGATTACATCCTGCATTTCAACCAACGGACGCAGCTGATCGAGCTGCTCGGGATCGAGCCCTAAAACCAGACCCAGATTAGCATCAGGATCAGCATCTACGGCAAATACCGGCATTTCATTGAGAGTAAAACAACGAACCAACTGGGCGGATACCGTTGATTTGCCGGCACCACCTTTGCCGGAAACAGCAATCTTCAAGATTGACACCTCTGATCAGGGCAAAAAAATAGCCCTCCTTTAAGTTTTCTAAGCGACATTCGACAATAACCTTAAAAAATCCTTTACCAACCTTAAAGTTGGTACTTTCATAATATTTATACATTAGGTTGACCTAGTCACAAACGGGAAAGATCTTAATTTAGTTCGGTTTTAACAAAAACCGTCTTCGACCGAAGACCAAGATTCAGGGGTAGAAGTTGGAAACCGGAAAGATCAGCGCTTTTCACCCCCATCCTGCCCTCCTCCTTTCAGGGGGGAGGGCATTGGTGGCATCTTAACAACCAGGGATGGGTGTGAAATTAACTCTGGGCTATCCCGATCAGTAAAGAATCGGGGAAAATGGTTGATCCCTTCTATTTTTTACTAAACACCAGGCTTTCTTGATCATCAACCGTTACAGCGACAGTATCTCCGGGTGTAATTTTACCCTGCAGCATCTCTTCCGAGATGCCATCTTCAAGGCGGCGCTGAATGACCCTCCTCATGGGTCGCGCCCCAAATTTAGGATCGAACCCTTCTTTCAGCAGCATCTTTTTAACCTCTTCCGACACCTCGACATGAAGATTATATTCCTCGATTCTATGGTTCAGTTCGTTGAGCATAATCTCTACGATCTGGCGAATATGTTCTTCATTCAGCGCATGGAAAACGATCAGGTCATCCACCCGGTTTAAAAACTCCGGTCTGAAAGTCCTTTTTAGTTCATCCATGATCCGCTCTTTCATCTGCTCATAGTCGGCTTCCTCACCGGAAGCACCAAAGCCCAAGGCTGCTTTGTCAAGGAAGGTTGCCCCGACATTTGAAGTCATAATCACAACCGTGTTGCGAAAATCAACAGTTCGCCCCTTACCGTCTGTCAGGCGACCATCTTCAAGAATCTGCAGTAAAACGTTAAAAACATCCGGGTGCGCCTTTTCCATCTCGTCAAGCAATAGCACCGAATATGGTTTGCGGCGCACTTTTTCAGTCAACTGTCCCCCCTCTTCATAGCCTACATAGCCTGGTGGGGCACCAATCAGGCGTGCTGCCGTATGTTTTTCCATGTATTCGGACATATCAAGCCTGATTACGGCATTCTCGTCTCCGAACAGAGCCTCGGCCAAAGCCCGGCCCAGCTCTGTTTTACCAACCCCGGTCGGACCGAGAAAAATAAAGGAGCCAATCGGTCTTTTGGGATCTTTTAATCCGGCCCGGGCCCGCCGCACTGCACGGGCGACTGAACGCACCGCTTCATCCTGGCCGATAACTCTTTGGTGAAGAGTTTCTTCCAGCTTCAGCAAACGCAATGATTCCTCTTCCGCCAACCGTTTGGTCGGTATACCGGTCCAGCTGGAAACGATATAGGCAACATCTTCCTCGGTCACCAGAGACAGATCTGATGCGCCTACTTTTTGTTCCCACTCTTTTTTCTGCTCTTCAAGCTCCTCTTTCAGTTTGCGCTCTTCATCACGCAAACTGGCCGCTTTTTCAAATTCCTGGTTGCGCACCGCTGCTTCTTTTTCAGTGCGCAGGTTAAAAAGCTTCTCTTCGACCTCTTTTAAATCGGAGGGCACTGTATAGTTGCGAATGCGCACCCTTGAAGCGGCTTCATCGATCAGGTCGATCGCCTTATCGGGCAGGTAACGATCGGCAATGTAGCGATCACCCAACTTCACCGCTGTTTCAAGCGCTTCATCGGTGATCTTTACCTTGTGGTGAGCTTCGTAACGGTCACGCAACCCCTTTAGAATCTCAATACTCTCTTCAACAGTCGGTTCACCGACATTAATCGGCTGGAACCTTCTTTCCAAGGCCGGATCTTTCTCAATATGCTTACGGTACTCATCCAAAGTTGTGGCTCCGATGCACTGCATCTCACCACGGGCCAAAGCCGGCTTTAATATATTGGAAGCATCGATTGCCCCTTCAGCCGCACCGGCCCCGATCAAGGTATGCAGTTCATCGATAAAAACCATAACATTGCCGGCTTGGCGCAGTTCGTTCATCAACTTGCGCAGCCGCTCTTCAAACTCACCGCGGTACTTGGTCCCGGCTACTACTGCCGCCAGTTCTATGGTGACCAACCGCTTGTCACGTAAAATTTCCGGAACCTGTCCTTCAATAATCCTCTGGGCCAATCCTTCGGCAATAGCAGTCTTGCCAACACCGGGTTCACCAATCAGGCAGGGGTTGTTTTTGGTCCGGCGGCTGAGAATCTGAACTACTCTTTCAATCTCCTGATCCCTGCCAATTACCGGGTCCAATTTTCCTTCCTTGGCCAGCCTGGTAAGATCACGTCCAAAGGCATCCACGGTAGGAGTTTGCGGGCCACCCTTCTCGCCTTCTGCAGTGCGAACCGCTCCTTCTTCGCCACCCAACAGATTAATAACCTCTTTCCGCGCTTTCTTTAAATCAATCCCCATGTTGGCCAAAACCTGGGCGGCAATCCCCTCACCTTCTCGGACTAGCCCAAGCATCAAATGCTCAGTACCAACATAGTTGTGCCCAAGATTCTGACTCTCTTCTATGGCCAGTTCAACCACCCTTTTCGCCCGGGGTGTATAGCTAATCCCCTGCTGGATCACTTTTTCACCTTTTGGGGTGATGCGTTCAACTTCCGATCTAACCCGGCCCAGGTCCACTGACATGCCCTGCAGGGCTCTGGAAGCAATCCCGGAGCCTTCACGAACCAGGCCTAAAAGAAGATGTTCTGTGCCGATAAAATTATGGTTTAAACGCTTGGCTTCTTCCTGGGCTAAAACCAGGACTTGCTGTGCTCTTTCCGTAAATCTGCCAAACATGAACATTTGTATTCACCTCATTCTCTAATTATTTCAATTCTAGTCTTCTATAAAATTGGAATTACCCTGCCGGTTTAAAACTTCTTTAATCCGCACCGGGCGTTCCAGGTCACGTTCGTTTTCATTTAGCTCCCTGCCCGCCAAAAGCTGCAGGCAGGCCGGCCTAATTAGCACCAGTAATTCATTTAACAGTCGATGATCCACACTCTTGATCAGCCCCAGGTCATAACCCAGTCTTAAATCAGAAATTAGCTGAATCGCTTCCTGCGAACTGATAACCTGGGCATATTTAAGTAAACCCAGAGCCCGCCAGGATTTGTCGGCAATGTTGGCCCGCTGTTTGTCAAGCATAGCCTGCCTGGCACTCTGCTCCTGCTCAACTACCTGGCGAATGATCCCCTGCAAATTATTAATAATCTCATCCTCACTCTGGCCCAGTGTTACCTGGTTTGAAACCTGAACCAGGTTTCCAATAATTTCTGTTCCCTCCCCGTAAAGTCCGCGAACGGCAAGACCGACCTGCGAAAGAGCGCCGAGTAGACGATTAATCTGACCGGACATGATCATCGCCGGCAGGTGCAGCATGACTGAAGCCCGCAAACCGGTCCCAATGTTGGTTGGGCAGGCAGTCAGATAGCCGTAGTGATCATCAAAGGCATAATCAAGTTTTTGTTCAAGCAAATCATCAAAATGGCTGGCTTCGGCCCAGGCCTCACTCAGTTGCAACCCGGGAAGGATCGCCTGGATGCGCAGATGGTCTTCTTCGTTAACCATAATACTGATTGCTTCGTCTGCGCGTAAATAAAAGGCTCCATGTTTCGAATTTGAGGCCAGCATCGGGCTGATTAAATGCTTTTCAACCAAAGCTTTTTTTTCAAGTTCACTGAGAGCATCCATCGACCAATATTTAAATGATTTTAACTCGGCCATTTCCGAGACAACAGCACCAATCTTGCTCATTGCCGCCTCTGTTTCCTGATCGGAGGCCAGGCAGGGAAAGCTATGCTCTTTTAGGTTCCGGGCTATGCGGACCCGTGAACTAATGATGATGTCACTATCCGGCCCGCCACCCTGCATCCAGCGGCTTAATTTAAACTGCAACTGTTTCAAAATTGTTCTCCTTTTAAATCAGATTGCTGCCGAATATCAGTTTCGAGGGCTCTAATCCGATCGCGCAACTGCGCTGCCTCTTCAAAAGCCTCACTGTTCACTTTTTCCTTCAGTGCATCCTTAAGCTGATCAATCTCCCGCACGGCTTTCACCCGGCCCTGAATTTTCAAAGGGACTTTTCCGGTATGAGCACTTCCGCCGTGAATGCGACGAAGAAGTGGCTTTAACTGTGTTTCAAAAGCTTTAAAACATTCACTACAGCCAAGCCTGCCAATTTGACTAAACTGGCTAAAGGTCAAACCGCAAGCAGCACACTGGGTATCGGTAGCTGGTTTGTTTTCCTGCTTATCACGCAGGTTCTGATTGAGTATACTGGCAAAAAGTTTGTGCAATGAAAACTGCGGTTCAAAAGAAAATTCGAGTTCTTTTTTCTTTCTGGCACACTGCTCACAGAGGTTGATTTCAACCTGCTTGCCGTCAACCTGCTTGACAATATGGATATTTGCTTCGTTCTTCCGACATTCCTGGCATAACATCTTTGTTCTTCTGACCTTTCATGACCTTTTGTGAAACTAAGGTTTTTTAGAAATTTACTTTAAGCAGCTCCTGTAAGGCTGTGACGAAAAGTTCTCTCTGCAGCCCGCATCTTTCCGCTTCATTCAAATCACAGGATAAGAAGGGATCATCCTTCAAAATAGCATTTAAAACTGCTGCCTCTCGTTTTGAAATAATTTTATCTTCAATCATCCGCTTAACCAGTTGTTTTACTCTTCCTGGTGAAAAATGAGCGCGATCAAGATTGGCAATTAACTCCTGCCACGAACCTTCACGGGCAGTGTCAATTCGATAAATCCGAATGCAGCCCCCGCCACCTCGACGGCTTTCGACCAGGTAACCGCGTTCCAGGGGAAACCTGCGCTCCAGGACATAATTAATTTGAGAAGGAACACAGCAAAATTTTACGGCTAATTCACGACGTTTAATCTCTATATACTGAGCGGAGCTCAAAGACAACAGCTTTTGTAAATAATCCTCTATATAGTCTGTTAAATTCGGCATCAACACTCTCCAAACACAGGTTTGACCTTCTCTGACCTTTGTTTATATTAACTCATTCTACGAAATAATCCAAGGGGTTAAATAACGCTAGAAGGCAGCTGAGTAAACATTAACTGGCTCGATCACTGTTTTTCGAGCATTTACGCCAATATACTTATTTGTGTATATTAACAGTTTATCAGTGGGGAAAATCACCGTTTGCCGTTTTTCGAATCGTTTCCTGCTGCCAGGTTAACTCGATCACCGGCTCGAGGGTTAGAAGCCGATCAAACAGGTTTTTTAAATTTAGCTCAGGCGGAACTTCAACTAAAAAATCAAGGGTGATAAGAGCATCTTTTCCCGCTCTCTGCAACACCGGGTCGCCAATTTCATTTTTGCGAATATGTACCTCAAAATCACCAAGGATTGTTCCGATCCGGCCCAGCAATCCAGGTTGATCAACCGCCTTAATCTCCAACTGTTTCAGACGGCGTTTTTCAAAAAATATTTTTTCTGTCCTTCTTAACATAAAGAGGCTGATCAGGACGAAGACCGTGGTGATAAAAGCTCCTAAGTAGAAACCAATACCGGCTGCCAGACCAACCCCGGAAACAACCCAAATACTGGCTGCCGTCGTCAAGCCGCGCACCGAGCCGCGGTGTTGAAGAATTGTCCCGGCGCCCAGGAAACCAACCCCGGTAACGACTCCGGCTGCAATACGACTGGGATCGACGGTAAAACCAGGGCCGTACTGGCTGCTGAAACCGTAAGCCGAAACCATCATGATCAGGGCTGATCCGGCACAAACCAGGATATGGGTGCGAAAACCGGCCGGGCGATTATGACTCTCCCGTTCAAAGCCGACCGCCCCTCCCAGCACTACGGCCAGAAAAAGCCTTAGGGCAATCTCCCATCCAGTGATCAGCATCCGTCCGCCCCCTCATTGACCCTGTTCGGGCCTTATTCATCATAGAAACGGGAACTAGAATCTTTAATAAGTAAATAGAAACTGCGAAACTGCGGTCGCGGCGATTGCCCCATCGGCAGCAGCAGTGATCACCTGCCGCAGAAACTTCTTACGAATATCACCGGCGGCATAGACCCCTGTGATTGAGGTTTCCATCTTTTCACTGGTTATTAGGTAACCGCGTTCATCGCTTTCTAACTCTATGCCTTCCAGAAATGGCGCATTGGGCTTACGGCCGGTATAGATGAATATGCCGTCCACTTCAAGCCTCCGCTGATCGCCATTCTGGATGATCTGCAGGGCACTAACCTTATTTGTTCCTTCAATCTTGTCGACTGTAGTATTCCAAAGCACTTCCACCATCGGCAGTTTTAACACCTTATCTTGCAGCCAGCTGCAACCGCGAAATTTATCCCGGCGGTGAATAAGGTAGATCTTCTCGGCAAAGCGCGATAAAAAGATCGTTTCTTCAAGGGCTGCATCTCCCCCTCCCACCACGACAACTGTCTTGCCGCGGAAAAAAGCGGCGTCGCAAGTGGCACAGTAGGAAACACCACGGCCTCGCAACTCCTCTTCGCCCTGAACACCCAAGAGGTTCGGCAGGGTTCCGGTGGCAATTAAGACTGTTTTGCTTTTAAATTCAGCATTGGAACAGGTGATATTTTTAATTTCCCCTTCTAATTCCACTTTCTCTATTTCTCCGTTATGGATTGGCACCTCGAGATTAGCAAGCTGTTTTTCGAGCAAAGATCCAAATTCAGGACCTCCGACTCCTTCGGGGAAACCGGGATAATTGTCAAGCCAGGCTGTTGATGTTATTTCTCCGCCCAGCATCATTTTTTCGATAACCAACACTTTCATGCCGGCGCGGGCTCCATAAAGGGCTGCCGCCGTACCTGCCGGACCACCGCCGATAATCAGCAAATCGTATATGATCTTTTCTGTCATTTTTAGTCTACCTCCGGTTGATTTCAAGCATCTTTTTTTATTTCCTAATCGTTTCCGTTTACCGTAAATTAAACGTTATTGTTACGCTAATTATCCGTGATCGGAATGCCCCTGTCAATAAAGGTAGAGCTGGTTAGGCGTTTGACTGAGAAATGACATTCTGCCTTATTTTAGCTTTGTGGTATAATCAAGCAAGAATCCGCATTAACATCTAAGCATAGCGGAAGGAGGCAAATTGATCATGAAAGAACAGGTAGAAAAAGCTCTTGACAAAATTCGCCCTGCCCTGCAAAGGGATGGAGGGGACGTTGAACTGATTGAAGTCGGCGAAGACGGCATTGTTAAAGTGAAATTAACCGGTGCCTGCGGAGGATGCCCGATGTCACAGATTACTCTGAAACAGGGGATCGAGCGGGTTCTTAAGCAGGAAGTTTCAACAGTGAAAGAAGTTGTTTCCGTCTGATTCGAAAATTACTGAAAAACCCGGGGCAACCCGGGTCTTTTCATTTTTGAACCTTTTTAACTAATTTAAAATATTGATAGTCGGAGGTTCCAAGTTGCCGGAAATATATCTTGACAATAGCGCCACCACTTGTCTGCACCAGGAGGTCGCCGCGCTAATCTGCCAGGTGCAAGAGCATACTTATGGCAATCCTTCATCACTGCACGAAAAAGGGATTGAAGCTGAACGACTGATCCTTGAAGCCAGGCGCAGGATTGCCCGGCAGATGACAAGCAATCAAGCTGAAATAATTTTCACCTCCGGCGGCACCGAAGCAAATAACCTGGCAATCATCGGAGCCGCCAGGCGAAATAGGAATAAAGGCCGTCATCTAATAACCAGCGTCAGTGAGCATCCTTCGGTATTATACTGTTTTCGCGCCCTGGAAAAGGAAGGTTTTCAGGTCACTTACCTTCCAGTTGACAAAACTGGCACCGTCAACCTTGACGCGCTGACAGATTCAATCCGGCCAGATAGCATTTTGTTGAGCATCATGCATGTCAATAACGAGATTGGGACTATTCAACCCCTGCAAGTTATTGGGCAAAGGCTGAAAAGTAAAAATCCCTCCGCTCTTTTTCATGTTGATGCAGTCCAATCATTCACGAAGCTACCCCTTGACTGTCAAGAATGGCAGGCTGATTTGATTACCTTAAGCAGTCACAAGATTCATGGTCCAAAGGGCGCCGGCTGCCTCTGGGTTAAACAAGGCTCACTGCTCGAACCAATTACTCACGGCGGTGGACAGGAAAAGGGCTTGCGTTCAGGGACGGAAAATACCGCCGCCATTGCCGGTTTTGGCCTGGCCGCAGAATTATCGGGCACTGATTTATCCGGAAAAATGGCTATCCTCAATGGTTTAAAAACGGCTTTCCTGCAAGAGATCACAAACAGTGCTATTACCTTTACCCTAAACGGACCACCTGCCAAATTGGGGGCACCACATATCCTCAACCTTGCCTTTCCGGGAATCAGGGCTGAAGTTTTGCTGCATTCGCTTGAAGAAAAAGGGATCTTCGTGTCGGCTGGTTCAGCCTGCCATTCACGACACCCAGAACCAAGTCATGTTTTAAAAGCAATCGGCTTGAGTAAGAAAGATCTCGAAGGATCGATTCGCTTTAGTTTTTCAATCTACAATCGGGAAAGTGAAGTCTTAAGAGCGGCAAGGGAAACCGCCTCCACGGTAACAAAGCTTCTGTCATTATTAAATTAACTTTTTAGAAAGGACCATTAAAATGGCCACAGTTCTGGTTCGCTACGGCGAAATTGCCCTTAAGGGTAAAAATCGCGGGTTATTTGAACAACAGCTGCAACGCAACTTGAAAGGCACCCTGAAGGATTTTTCAGTTTCCGTTATTAGACACCACGGCCGGTTTACCCTTTATTGCTCAGATCAGCACCTTCCAATGGTCCTGGAAAAGCTGCGCCGGGTTTTCGGCCTTGTCTCATTCAGCCCGGTCTATGAAACTGAATTGGATTTTGAAGAGATTAAAAAGATCGCCTTCAGCATCGCAAATGATCAGTGTTCTCATCAACAAACTTTTAAGGTCCTGGCCCGTCGCTCAAATAAAAATTTTCCCTACACCTCTCCAGAGATTAACCAGCTTTTAGGAACCTATCTGCAGCAAAGATTACCTGAGCTGAAGGTCTCTTTAGATCATCCCGGGTTTACCTTATTCATCGAAATTGGTTATGAAAAAGCCTATATTTATCTTGAAAGGATACCGGGCCCGGGAGGTTTACCGGTTGGCATCACAGGCAGTTCGCTGCTCCTTTTATCAGGAGGAATTGACAGCCCGGTTGCAGGCTGGCTGGCCCTAAAAAGGGGATTAAATTTAGAGGCGTTGCACTTTCATAGCTTCCCTTACACTGGTAAAAAATCGATTGAAAAAGTGAGAGAACTAAGCCGTAAGTTGGCGCTTTACGGTCACAAAATTCCCCTGCACCAAATTCAGGTCACCAAAATTCAGGAAGAGCTTCACCGAGTATGTCCCGAAGAATTGGGAATCATCCTGTTAAGGCGAATGATGCTGCGCCTGGCAGAACGCTTAAGTACGCAGCGTGCTGTTAGCACACTGATAACAGGAGAAAACCTGGGTCAGGTTGCCAGCCAGACCCTTGAAAGCATTGATGTAATCGGTAGAGCTACCACTAGGCTGATCTTAAGACCACTCATCGGCTTCGACAAGTTGGAGATTACCAATCTGGCAAAGCAAATAAACACTTATAAAACATCAATTCTGCCATACGATGATTGCTGTACTCTTTTTGTCCCCAGCAGTCCGGTTACCAAACCCAAGTTAGCGGTGGTTGAAAAATTTGAAGCGCAAGTTGACCAGGAATTATTACTGGAAGAAGCTTTCGCAACTCTTAAAACAACTATTATCCACAACTGATTAGTTAGGTGCGAGAAAGCTTCTTTTCACGATCTTTTTGCTGGACGGCATCTTCCAGCACTTCTAAGCCGGGGAAACCGGCCTTGCCTTTGGTCGCCTGGGAAAAATAAAGGGCTCCAGTGGGACACCAGTTGAGACAACGCAAACAATACATACAGTGATATAAACGAATCGGATATCCATCATCATCCAGTTCAATTAAACCCTGGGGACACTGATTGACACAGGTCATGCACAAAATACAGTCATCTTTGTTGATGCCAAAACCGAAGAGAAAATGATTAAGCAGAAAATCGATGCCATAAGAGTAAAGCAGGCGGTAAGGGATCCCGGCCAATTTACTGAGAGTGCCGGGACCGGGATAGTGATAATTGCTGTCTGCATTAAACGAATCAATGTAGTCGATAAAACTGTTAATTTCGACCTGCGCCTGCCGGTTTTTTTTAGCCAGCAGGAGGCCGGCCTTGAGATGATCACAGCGCTTGCGCAAAACGTAGCTGGCTGAATAAATAAAAGATTGATCGAGATGGCCAACATAGTTAAAACCTTTGCGGTCTAAAACATATTTCATGAATAACTCATAATCACCCTGAGCGCCATCGTGGGTGGCAAACGAAAATGCTCGTGTCTGCTTGTTAAAAACAGGTAGGTCAAGCAGGAAACGGATCATCACCGGGGCAGGTCGGAAAGCATAAACCGGCGAACCGAAACCGATTAAATCATACTTTTCCCAATCCGCCGGCAAGCTGCTGAAAAGAGGATTTTCCCAGGCTGAGCGCAGAGCCCTTTTTAAATCATGATACGGCCAGGGATATTTGCTTAATGGACGCTTAGCTTCTGCATTGATGGTATAATTAAGTGCTACCGGTTTTTTCTGCCAAAGGGTCGGCAGATCGGTCATCTCCTCTAAATCAATCAGGTCGCAACAATTGCCGCGCTTTTCAAACTGCTCCCTGATTAATGAAGCATAATGCTGGGTAATACCGGTCCCGGAAAAATAAATCAGTAAGATATTGGACATTTCTGCCTCCATTAATGATAATTTTATTATAGCTTATGCAGTAAGTTTAAACAAAATTATTCAAGAAATTAAGCAGGGCATCGTCAACAAAACTAAGTAAGACAACTTCGATTCAAGGAATGAGGTGAGTCTTTGGCTTTTAAAATCAACTTTAAACTCTGGATTGAAAAGGATAGTAGCAAGGTTTTCGGAGACGGACCCTGGGATATTCTGAGCCGCGTAGAAAGAACCGGTTCCCTGAGACAGGCGGCTGCTGAAATTAAAATGTCCTACAGTCAGGCCTGGCGACTGATTCGGATGATTGAAAATAAACTGGGTTACCCTCTACTTGAAAAACATAGCGGGGGTTCCGGGGGAGGCTATTCGAAGCTTACGGCAAAAGCGGTGGAATTAACCGGCGCTTATAGTCGCTTCCGTCGGGAAGCAGAGCAATCGATGGAAATACTGTATCGAGCTCACCTGAAAGAAGTATTATGATCCTATCATGATTCGGATGACAAAAAGGCTTGATTTTTCTGCTCCCAAGGTTTATAGATAAGAATAACAGCCTGCATTCTAATCAAGGCGGTGAAATTGTGACTAAAAGTTGGGGAATAAAAAATCTTTATTTTTATATGGTCTGCCTGGTAACCCTTTTCTTATTTGTTGGTGGAGCAATCGCAACGATTAACAGTGCGATGGAACTTGCCTTGCCCGACAAACCGAATGTTCCCTTGATTTACGTCTATTATCCCGAGCCCAAAGGGGAATCGGCCCAAACTGTCTTCGATCCTCCCGGGCTTGAAGAATTGGAAAAAAGAAGAGCCGAGCAGGAAGAAATTGAAGTTCGTTATCAAGGATACACCAAGAGGAGACTGCTTAATTCGCTTGCCCTGATGATCATTGCTGCTCCATTTTATTTCTATCACTGGAGACAGGTTAAACCTGTGAGCAGAAAGCGAGGACTTACTGATGAAAATTAACTGGGACCTTGAGCATGTTTATTTCTACCTGGTCTGCTTTATAGCCCTGATCCTGATCATCATTGGGGCAGTAACCATTACCCAGACTGCCATTGCCTATGTTACTCCAATAAACGATGAATACAGCCACAGCCCCTACACCATGCGTGATCCAAACCCCGACCTGCTGCAGTGGGAAGAAAGATTCGGGACCGAATTTGTCGAGCGGGAACAGGAGCGATTTGAGTCTATAAACCAGGAAAATACGGGCCGGCGACTGCTTCGCGATCTGGTAAGCGGTTTTGCTTTTATGATCGTCGCTTTACCGGTTTATCTCTATCACTGGCGAAAAATACCTTGGTTAGAAGCTAACGGTTAAGGGTTGTTAAGAGTTCTCGGGCTTTTTCAGGAGAATCGAGAAAAAAATCGGCTTCTGTAAAGGGCGTAAACCCTACTTTAATGCTCCAGGCCTGATCCGGCAGCAGCATAAAAATGTCTTCATCCGTCCAATCGTCACCCATGGCCAAGATGAAATCCCACTGGTCCTGCTGTTCCAGCCAGAGGCTAACCGCTTTTCCTTTATTAATACTCGCCGGCTTAATTTCAAGAACCTTTTTGCCCTGCAAAACCTGCAAATCTGTTCCTGAAACAATATCATGGAGAGCATCAGCCAGTTCCTTTGCCCGCAGACTTCCAAGCTCCGGATCTGTTTTACGGTAGTGCCAGGCCAGTGCAAAGGCCTTTTCCTCAATAAATGAACCGGGGGTCCTGACACTAAACATTTCAAGAATCGGTTTAATGTTTTGCTTCCAGTTATCGTTCAAGTCCGGCTCACTTAATTTCCAGTCAAGCCAGGAATTTTTCTTGGCCCAGGCTCCGTGTTCGGCAGCAAGATCCACCCCCGCTTGGCCCAGCCATTCGCTTAAAAACTGCCTGTCTCTGCCGCTGACAATGACAACATTATTTTTTGGATCTTTTGCCAGGTCTGTCAGCAGCTCTATCAGTTCTTTATCGGGTACTGCCAAGTCAGGTCTTTTTTTAATCGCGGTCAAGGTCCCATCGTAATCAAGTAGTAATAACCTGCTACCGGCTTTCTTATAATGCTCTTTTATCTCGCCAAACTTTTGATCAGTCAGAAACCGTTTTCGATCTCGGTCCTGGCGAACCATGGTTAGGGTCAGCTGATTAACAAAATCTTCAGCCCAACTAAAGACGTTGTACTTTTTGATTCGTTCAACCATTAAGACATTCGCTTTCTTTTTTTCTTCAGCTCCTAAATTCAAACCTTCGGCTATAGATTGAGTCAGCATATCGAGATCATTTGGATTTACAACAATTGCTTCCCCCAATTCCGCGGCAGCTCCGGCTGATTCGCTTAAAACCAGGGCACCTTTAGCTTCTGCACTCTGACAGGCCAGGTATTCTTTAGCAACCAAATTCATACCATCTCTGAGCGGTGTAACTAAAGCAAGGTCGGCCGCGCTGTACAGGGCAACCAGTTTTTCAAATGGCAATGTTCGATAGAGGTAGAGAATCGGAGACCAATCAAGCGTATCAAAATGACCGTTGATCTTCCCAACCAGTTCATCGATTTCACTCTTTAATAGCTTGTATTCCCGCACCTTGGTGCGCGACGGGACCAAAAGCATTACATATGTAACTTTTCCGTGAAAATTCGGGTAACGTTCGAGAAATTTTTCAAAAGCTTTTAACCGCTCCGGGATTCCTTTAGTAAAATCAAGGCGATCGACAGAGATAATAATCTTTTCCGTTCCCAGCTTATTATGCAGAGACTTAACTTCTTTTTGTACTTTTTCAGAGGTCGAAGCATCAATATATCTTTGGGCATCGATACCCATCGGGAAAGTATCGACCTTAATTATCCTGTTATCGGCAATTACCTGTCCATAGGTTTGATCTTTTCCACGAATACGCAAAACAGAGCTTAAAAAATGTCTCGTGTAATCATATGTGTGAAAACCAATCAGATCAGCACCAAGCATTCCGGTAAGGATCTCTTCCCGCCAGGGCAAATAACGGAAAACCTCAAACGAAGGGAATGGAATGTGCAGGAAAAATCCGATTGTAGCATCCGGCATTTCCTTACGCAACATCGCAGGCAATAGCATTAGGTGGTAATCATGTATCCAGATCAAATCACCGGGTTTGACAACTTCCTGAAGCCGCCGGCAAAATTTTTCATTAACCTTTTTATAAGATTCCCATTCAGTAGCATTATAGGTGCTGTAGGTCGAAAAATAATGGAATAAAGGCCATATAGTCCTATTACTAAAACCATGATAATATTTCTTTAGATCGTTATCAGATAAATAAACTGGAAGACAATTATAATTGCCAAGTAAAACCGATTCGAGTTCAGATCTTTTTTTGCTGTTTTTTTCAATGATTCCAGGCCAACCCACCCATAATCCATCATGTTCCTGATGAAAAGAAGAAAGACCCGTAGCAAGGCCTCCTACGCTCGGTGTAATTTTTAAACGATCACCTTTGGCCGAAACACTAACCGGTAGCCGATTAGAAACAATGACGACTCTTCTGTTCGCAGTCTCCTTTACTTTGTTTTTTTCACTCAACTTGTTCACTCCGTTATGAATCTCTTCCTACTATATTTTATTTACATATCCATGATAGCACAAACACA
>CAZAKI010000041.1:0-3048 GCA_964485855.1 uncultured Syntrophomonadaceae bacterium
AGTATTGTTTGAAGGAATAATGGTGTGAAAAAGAGATCTCCGGCAATTCAAGATCTTGACAGGATGTTATTACTATTTTAGGCTAGTCTGAAGACTAGTTCAGAGGTGATGAAATGCTGAAGGAGTATTATCGGCTGGGTCGTCCAATCAACGCCCTGGCCGGGGTTATTGCCGTTTTGGTCAGCGCTTATGTGACGAAGCCTCTCTCATGGTGGCCGGTCCTGGCAGCAGCGCTGACAGTTTTATTGATTACCGTTTCGACCAATGCCTGGAATGATTTTATTGATATTGAAATAGACCGCATTAACAAACCGGGAAGGCCTCTGCCTTCCGGAAAGATCAGCCCGCGGGGAGCCTTAATTTTTTCAGCTGTCGGTAGTGCAGTTTCGCTGATTATTGCTGTTTTTATTAATCCGACAGCATTTTTGATTGCCCTTGGGTCAAATATTTTGCTTTATCTTTATTCCTGGAAATTAAAATGCACTATATTGTGGGGCAATGCAACCGTTGCCGCTATTGTTGGTCTCTGCTTTATCTTCGGCGGAGTTGCCGCTGGAGATATCAAACCAACCCTGATGCTTGCCCTGACAGTTTTTGTTGCCTTGATGGGCCGAGAAATCCTTAAAACGATGGCTGATTACCGGGGGGATTTAATCCAGGAATGCAGGACCATTGCCACGGGCTGGGGCAAAAGGGTTGCCCGTGGATTGATGATTATTCTTTTAGTAGCGGCAGCATTGTTAATGCTGGTTACTTATTTTACTGAACAATACAGGCCTGCCTATCTCTACCTGATTCTTTTTGCCATGTATCCCATATTTATTTACATTATGATTAATGCCAAGAGTGACGCTTCCGGCAAGATCCTGGAGCGGAACAGTACTATAATGAAATATAGTTTTTTTATCTGGTTTTTGGCGGTTGTCCTGGGAGCAGCTTAACCCAGCATTGAGAGCAGGTAAATGACCATGGTAGTGGCGATTGGCACCGTTAAGTCATCCAGGGTTGAAGGTGATAAAAGCTCGATGATCGTAGCTGCACCGGAGGTAATAAATGAATAGCTGATTACAGTCTTAAAGGTCAGGGCGTGCTGATTGATCGGGTTTAAGAGTCCAAAAAAAGAGAAAGCGGCAAAACAGAGCATAAAGGCCGAAACAAAAAAGGTTAGCGAGCCTTCAAGGGTTCGCTCTGATCCGGTGTAGCCGATGGCAAGCTTTATTTTACCATACTTTTTACCGACCACCGAAGCAAAAGTGTCACTGATAATCATAATCAGAATACCACAAATTGGAAAGTAGAGGCGATCTGGTGCGAACAGCACAAATATGGCGATTAAAACGGTAATCGAAACACTGTAGAAAAACGGACCTTCCAGGCGTCCTACTTTTTCTTCGGCCTCTTCACCAATTGATTCATAGAGCTCCTGCAGATGCTTGACCGAACTATCCCTGGAACTGAAGTAAACAACGATAGCCAGACTCAATGAGATAAAGACAGCATAAAGCGGCATAATAAAAAAAGGGACGATTAAAACAATAAGCCCGGCAAAAAGATGGACTATTTTGCGGGCGTGAAATTTCGAGATCATTCCTTTTTTCTTTAGGAATACGGGGATCATGATCGTTATTATTACGTAACCGTAGGCGATACCGATCAGGATCAGATCATGGAAGAAGGAAGGTAGATTGTAATTAGCGATTATTTCAGCTAACTTGTGCATCTGAACCGGCTCATTTCTTCATGGCTGGATAATTATTAACCAAACAGCTAAAGTATATTTAAGTTAAATGGCCCTGTCAAGGCAAAAAGGTTTGCTTGCCAGTGATGGTTGCCAGTGATCAACTGCTCTAAAGGAGTGTTGTTTCTCTCTGAAACTAAAGTTTTTTGGCAAAGATGCGGGTCAGGAGGTTATCCTGTCGAGAACTTTTAACGAAAAAATCTACCAGGAAAGGGAATTGCAGCAGCAGGTTGGCTAAATGATGAGTTAGCCGCAAACTATTTAACAGCTCCTTCCTGCAAAGCACCTCGTAGTGGGCGAGAGTATTTAAGGTAAGGTTTCCCTTATTCAGCGCTTCATGTAAAATTTCTGCCGCCAGCTGCCCTGAAAGCAGGCTGCGGTGGATCCCGCCTCCGGTCAGCGGACTGGTAAAGCCACCGGCATCGCCAACCAGCAGCGCTCCCTCGAAGGCATAAGGTAAATTTAGTTCTGAACCGAAACTCAGCGGCCAGGCAGCGCTTTCTGTCAGCTCAAAATTTTTCATCAAGCGCTTCTTGATTAGCGGCAGCTCTAAAAAGTGGTGCAGCATTTTTTTTAAATTATGTGGCTGGCGATGATAGTGATCGAGGCGCATGCCAAGCCCGATATTCGCTTTATTCTCACCCAGGGGAAAGATCCAGGCATATCCGGGGAGGATTTCTTCATAAATATAAAATTCCACTTCATGGGAGTATATTTCAAAGTTAGCAGCGTATGCACGCAGGGCTAACGCCCGGTGTTTCTTACTGTGTCGCCTGCCACGGCGCAAGATGCGCGCCAGGTTGGAAGCAACTCCATCGGCTCCGATCACAACTGCGGACTTGACTACCTTTTTTAACCCTCGATCGTCGATAATGTTTATCCCTGTTACCCGGTTATTCTCGATTAGTGGGCTTTCAACCCTGGCTTGCCGAAATTCGGCCCCGGCCTGGATAGCCTGTTTTTGAATCAATGTATCAAAATGAATCCGGGGCGCTACAGCAGCACAGAAATTATGCTTACTGTTGCTTAAAGTGTAAGTTTGCTGATAGCCACGCGGTGATATCAGGCGCATGGAGCGAAGCGGATAAAATAAACCAGCGGCTAAAGTTTCCCGGATCTTTTCACCCAGACCGATATTGTCTAGCAGCTCGAAAACCTGGGCTGAAACTGCATCGCCACAAATTTTCTCACGGGGAAAAGTTGATTTGTCCAGTAAAAGCACATCATGGTTCATTTCAGCCAACAGGGTGGCTGTAATCGCTCCGGCAGGGCCTGCGCCGACAACTATAACTTCGCGCTTTTCATTCATA
>CAZAKI010000041.1:3148-15559 GCA_964485855.1 uncultured Syntrophomonadaceae bacterium
CGCAGTTTCGGGTAGCTGCGGTAAAAAATTTCTTCCACCAGGAGAGCGGCCGTAGAAAGCAGCACTCCCAGCATGATCGCAGCAGCAAAAAACAGCAGTGCAAAGGGCCAATTAATCAGACCGCGGGCTAAAGCATAAACTAAAATTAAATAACCGCTTGTTTCAATTAATGGCCCCATGAATTCAAAGAACAGGAAGAAGGGAAAGCTGATCATTCCTACTGCGCCATAGCGTGGATTTAAAAACATGTCAAAATTTAAAAATAGACTTTCGGCAAGTCCTCTCTGCCAACGGCGTCGCTGGGTTTTCAGACCGCGGTATGTTTCCGGAACCTGGGTCCAGCAGACCGGATCAGCTAAAAATAATACCCGGTAAGGCCGCTTTATTTTTTTCATCGTTCGTTGTAAACGTAAGACCAGTTCCATATCTTCACCAATAGTATTGGTCCGGTAACCACCGGCTGCGATCACTGCTTTTCTCCTGAAGACACTGAAAGCGCCTGATAAGATTAATAAGCCGCCAATGGCCGACCAACCGGCCCGGCCAAAGAGAAAGGCTCGCAGGTATTCAACTATCTGAAAACGCACCCAGAATTTTTTTGAAAGTCTCAGCGCCTTTACTTTTCCATTCTCGATTAAAGCGCCGTTGGCAGCCCTGATTGTTCCACCGGCGGCTATCACCCGCCAGTCTTTGACGAACAGGTCGGTTACTTTTAGCAGGGCGTCAGAATCAACCAGCGAGTCTGAGTCGATATTGCAAAACAAGGGGTATTGGGCAACATTAATCCCGGCATTCAGGGCATCTGATTTGCCGCCGTTCTCTTTATCAATCACTATCAGGTTGGGATGGGCGATTGAACGATAGATATTATTTATTTTTTTTGTGGTCAGCTCTGCCCGGTAGCTAAAAAAACCGGGCTTCAGGATAAACGCTTCTTCTAGAACTTTTATCGTCTGATCGGTTGAGCCATCGCTGACTACAATTACTTCATAATCAGGATAACGCAAGGCCAGCGTCGAACGAACTGTTTCCACGATTGTAGCCTCTTCATTATAGGCCGGCACAATAATGGAGAGTGGTTTAAAAAACCCGGATCTAAATGACAGATCCCGATCAGCAATTTTTTCCATCAGGCTGATTCTCCTGATCCCGAAAAAAGAGATTACCACCAGCAGCAGGTAGCTTAAATTGATCGCCAGGAAGTAGAGAATGATAAAAACACTGTAAAAGATGATCAATACTTGACCGCTGCTCATTAGATCATCCTCTCTGTGGAAAGAATGTAAGCGGCAATCTCAGCGGAATCTGTTTTGGAGCCATCGGCAGATCTGGTCAGCAGGTTATAACCCGGTTCGCCGAAAGCCAGCAGCGCTTTTGCAGCGTTGTACCTTACCCACCATTGTTCATCGGCCAGGCGCCGTTCGATGCTCGGTAGGTAATCTACGTTATTTGTTAGTTTTGTCACCTGAACCGCGAAGTTTCTGATTACCCAGTCTGCATGCTCCAGGTATGGAGCCGGTTCAAAACGAGCGGGAAGGCTGCCGATACGTAAAAATGCTTTTAAGATATGAACAATCGTTTCAGGATCAGCCTTGTAAAGTAGGCGGTGTAAAACCGGGAGAGCCTCATGGTACTGATGATGACTTAAAAGATCGATTAAAATAATGATCAGTACCCGGTGATCGATTGTGCCGCTCCCCTTTTTATTTACTTTGCTTAATTTTTCTTTCCCCGGGCCTTTGGTATAATAATCGGCATCGTCACTAATTTTCCTGCTGTAATTATCCAGCATTACTGTTAGCGGTTCACAAATATTTCGCCCATAGCGGGAGATTATTTCGGTAATCCCTTCATATGTGTAATCAGTATTGCCCAATAAGGTTTTGATTACCGGCCTGAAAGTACGCCGATCACCTGAGGCCGCCAGGCCCTGGGCAGCAGCCAACACCAGCAATTGGTTTTGGCTTCTTAACATCCGGATTCTGGCCGGTAATGATTTGCGGCAGCGGAGTAATCCAAGAATTCTTGCTGCTTCCGCTTTCCGGTAGATCGATCTGCTGGATAATCTTTGCTGATAATGCCCGATCAGGCTAATTGCCCGACATAGATCTTTAGTCGCTTCAAAGTCTTTACCATCAAGCATCTCTAAGTATGGGATAAAAAAACGGACATAGTGTCTGTAATTCTGATGCTCCAGGAGTTTTATTTTAGCATCGTCGAGCCGGTTAAGATCAAGCATATAGTCGATAAAGTATTTTTCCCATAATTTCTCATACTTCCGGTAAGTTTGTTCTTCTCTGAATGCCAGGAAACGTAACAGAATAATCAGGGCAAGGGAAAAGAGAATCAGGCCACCACCGGTCATAATGAAATAGATTAAAACCTTTAAATAGGGATCGATCATTTATCTCTCCATTAGAAGATTATCTATCCGCTGAACCAGGTCATCTAACTGAAAAGGTTTGACCAGATAATCGTTGGCGCCAAGTAACAGGCATTGATTCAGGTCGCTTTCCCTGCTTTTAACCGAAACAATAATCACCGGGATTGTCAGGCCGGCGGCGCGAATCTGCTGGACAACCTGGCTGCCATCGAGCAATGGCATCATCATATTCAGCAGGGCAAGATTGGCTTTCCCCTGCAAAACAATCTCCAAAGCCTCTTTTCCGTTATCTGTTTGAACCACTTTCATACTTTCTTTTATAAGTCTTGCCTTGATTAAATTGTTTATCTGCCAATTGTCTTCGGCTACTAAAACTACTGATTCACTGGCGGTCATTGTTGTTAATCACCTACTGTGTCCTTCAGGATGTTAGTCAGCACCGGTTCGTACCACTGGAAATAAAACCGGTATTCAACCGGTAAACCGGGCAGGTAAGACATAAAACGCTGAATGCCCGCACTTCCTGTAAAACGTGGTGAGAGCAGGGCCGGGAGCTGATCGGCAAAATCGCCGGCAAAGTAATAGCGGGCGGCTTCACCTGGCGGCATGTAGCTGATCACTGCCGGGAATTTTCGGGGCAAGCCGCGCCTGTCCAGAGGAGGATAAGCTTCTTCCTTCAAAGGCAGTTCATAGTAGGCCAGCACTTCTGCTTCCGGCAGCACTTCGAGCACTTCGATCCAATAAAGGTAGGGAATCAGGTCTGAGGCTCCGCTGGTTAGAGGGGTTCCTTCGTTGTGAATAACCGGCCAGGGTTGACTAAACTGGTCGGCTGTGATGATGACGATATCTCTTTGCCGGTTCATAGCCGGTGCTTCTTCGCTGATAAAGGCCATACCGGGGCCATTCAGGTTCCACTCCTGCCCGTAGATTGTCTCATAAAGTTCCTTCAGCCAAAAGGCTGCATCATTCAGATCACTATAGTAACGAGCCAGCCATCCGGTGTAATTAAGGGCAAAAACAGCCTGCAGCCTTAATGCCGCTTCAGGATCTGTATTAGTGGGGTAGCCGAAGATATTGTGTTCACCAATCACTAATCGGTTTGCTCTGGAGCCGAATTGTTCTATCGCTTCAACTTCATCCTGGGTGAAACCGCCATAGATCAATTCAATTTCCTGATCTTCGAAGGGTAGCTGCAACTCGTACTGTTCAAGCCCTTCTTCGTAGTCGTAGATCCCGTAGCTGTCCACCAGGTAAAGCAGATCGATCATTTCAAGATCTGGTTGGGTTAGCTTTTCCTGTTTGCCGGTTTCCGGATGGTAACCGAGATAATCTTTATCTGTTAAGTAGAAATTACCATCCAGGTTAACGAAACGCCGGTGCTCGGCAATCCAGAAAATAGCTCTATGTTCGCGGTAGTTATTTTCAGGAACGGTTTTGTTAATTACCAGCAACTCAAGACTATGTTTAGGACTAAGAGTCCAGGATAAAAACCATATTCCGAAAAATATCAGGATTATTAACAGAATGTGCCGGCGTTTCATCAGCAGTTTCCCTTCAATTTAATTATTTTATAGTCCCAAAGTAATCAGCAATGGTATCATAGCTTTCTTTTAAACGGAACTGGTATTGCGGTTCTTCCCATAACATCCAACGGTATGCTTCTACCTCTGAATCAAAGCGATTTCCGCTGCGGGGAAAAATATCGATTGCCGTCGGAACAGCTGAAACTTCTTCAGCAGCAGTTTGGATTTTTTGATAAGTAAGAACGTATAATTTAATACCCTGACCGGCTTCGATCGCCAATTCATCCCTGGTCGGCAGATCCCTAAAAGTTCGACTATCCCTGATTACCGAACCGCTTGAAGGATCGGCAATATTGAGGAGCATCCAGGGTAGACGAACGATAATCCGGTTGTCACCAAGGACCTGCCAGTGGGCGAGAGAATTGTAATGATCGGCACCTGGGGCGAAAGGTCCATAGTTAAGCAGGCTTTCGTTTGCGTATAATGCCGGAAAGCTTAAGCCTTCCATGGTAATTCTTTCACGGTTGACCAGGGTGTTGATTGCTTCAAAGACCCCCGTTGCTGAAAGCTGAGGATTAAAGTTTAACCGCCCCCGGTTATAGGAAGGAATCGCCAGCAGGAGCCCTTCTTGCGGTGTTTTCAGGTTAAGTAAAAACTGGACCGGGCTTGGCAGCTCGGGCAGGCCGGCGAATGGCAGCCTGAATTCTCCTGCATCAGCAATGCCATTATTAATCCCGACGGCAAGGCCGATCTGTTCCCAGGGCATGTGGTTTCCATTTTCAAACGTGGCATCAGACAGGGTGAAAGCCAAATACAAAAAAGCTTCGTCTGCCCCGGCTTCAACCAGTTCGATTTTCCCAAAAGCCGCAGGTTTGGTTTCAACTGGCATGAGGACTTCTTCTTGATCAGAGCGTTGCCACTCGTTTAAAAGTTGCTCCAAAGTCCGGGTTGACGGCTCTACAGCCATAATTCCGTAATTTTGCTCAGGGCACATCGCATTTTGCCAGAGGACCTGTCTTTCCCAGGGAATCATGAAAGGTTCAGTATTCCAGGTCTTTTTAGCCCATTCGTCACTCCATTCGAAAATCAGTCCGCCGGCATATCCTTCATCGATAATCGAACGCATCATCCTTACGATCATCGTTCCCTGTTCGCTTTCGCTCAAACCACCATGATGTAAACCATCCGGATTTAGATGGGCGGTATTCAGTGCAGTGGAGATACCGAACTCGGCCACCAGCGCCGGATAAGGGGGGTGAATAGCCATGAATGCTTTCAGGTAGCCTTTATATCGAAAAGAACCTTGATCATCTTTAGCGGATGCGAAAGCCATTTCGTTGTTCATCAGGTCAGGATAATTGGGGTAGATGTGATAAGCGCCGAAAAACCCGGCTGAGTTATCCGGTCCAGCTCTGAAAATATTGGGATCCACTATCTCCCGGTCGTTATAGCCGGGAGTGCCGTCTGCTTCCCACTCAGTGAGATGGATCAGCGGGTCCAGGGTGGGCCAGCTGACAAAGCCGACCGGGTATTGTCTGGCGTAGTTCGATTGGCAATAAGCTGCGGCAAAGTCCGCCATATCGGCCAGCCAAATTTCAGTTGCTGAGGCGCCGGCCTTGGTTTGGACAAAATTGCCCTGATCAGGTTTAAGGTTGGGGTTTGCTTGATTGGTGGCGGCAACCTCGTCCGGTTCAAGTTCACGACCGATCATCAGACCCAGCAGGTATGGAGTAACATCGGCAGTGTAGTTCCCGTAAGCCCGGTAAGGCCTGGCCGGAATATCAGCGTTACCGTGCAGGGCGTCGATCACCAGTTTGATCTCCTGCCGGTATTCTTCTGCATAAATTTGATTGTTGAAATTGAGGCCTGGCACTTCATCGTCCGGCCAGATTTCCTGGAACAGCCATAGGGTTTCATTTTCGGAATTGTTGTTGTGCTCTGCCAATACGGCATAGAAAGAGGGGTCAAGCAGAGTGTAAACTCTAATCGTATTGGCGTTCATTGCTGTTATCTCTTTGAACCAGCGAGTGTAAAGCTCACGATCGGCCGGAAATTCGGTATACCACCGACCGGGTAGTGAGGTGCCCATATTGACACCCTTGACGGTTAACGGCTGCCATTCCGTACCGGTGTAAACCTCAAAATAGTTTTCGGTGGCTCGGGTATATAAGCAGTTGTCATTAATTGTGACACATGGCTTGACAGGTGAAAGTGGATTATCCGCTGTACAGCCGGCCAGCAGGCAGATTGACAGCAGACTGAAAGCTAGAGATGAGCCGACTGTCTTTTTGGTGAACATGTCTGCTGATACTCCCCTTAATAGGTTGTTTTCCTGATTATAGCACGGCCTGCCTTACTTTGTGTTATATTTTCAGTAGCTTAATATCTGGATCGGGCCTCGATTTGTGCGGGTTCACATTATTTTATGCTTGCTGTTGGGAGGGATATGATCTGAACAGGCACAGGCAACTCAGTTTTTCTTTGATAATTTTACTGCTTGCTGCCGGTCTGCTGATTATTGTTATTGGAATAATCAGCTCTTATGGGTTCAGATCAGATCAGAGCCGTCGCTCTGATGGCCCACCCCTGGTTATGGTCTGGGAGTTGGTTGATTCAGAGGGCAGCTACGAGCAGATCGAGGATCTTGGTCCGGTGCAGGTTGTTTCCCCGACCTGGTTTCATTTGGACGACAGTCGGGGTTCTATTCGCAGTAATTTCGACCCGCTTTATCTCCAGTGGGCCAGGGAGCGTGGTTACCAGGTCTGGGCCCTGGTTTCAAATTCATTTGATCCGGAGATAACAGCGGAGCTATTGGCCAATGATCAGCTCCGTCATTCTTTTGCCGAAAAAATAGTTGCTATGGCGATTGAACATCAGCTTGACGGTCTGAATATCGACTTTGAAAATTTTCATTATGATCATCGCAAAGATTTTACCAGCCTGGTCAGTGAACTGGCAAAACTCTGCCGCCAGGCTGATCTTACTTTGTCGGTTGATGTGACCATCCCTTCCAATTCGGAATACTGGAGCAGGGGTTACGATCGTTCAGCGTTGGCTGCTGAAGCAGATTATATTATTTTGATGGCCTATGATCAACACGGGGAATCTTCCGATGTTGCGGGGTCTGTAGCATCACTGCCCTGGGTCGAAAAGGGAATACAACTACTTTTAGAAGAGGTCCCCCCGGAAAAGCTAATTTTAGGCGTTCCTTTTTACTCCCGGCTTTGGGCCATTGATGAAACCGGCACCAAACCAAGGATCATTAATTCCTGGTCGTTTTCGATGCCGCGGGTGGCTGAAATCATCAATGAAAACGGAGCTGACCTATATTTTGACGACCAGGCCGGCCAGAACGTTGCGGTTTACATGAAAGAAGGGCTGACTTATAAGGTGTGGCTTGAAGATAATCTTTCGATGCGCCGGCGCCTGGAGCTGGTGGAAAGCTATAACCTGGCCGGTCTTGCCGGGTGGCGGCGTGGCTTGGAAACCCCTGAAATCTGGGAGCTGATCGGGTATTATTTTCAGTAGTCTTATTATTGCTGCGTACGGCTAAAAATAAGGAGATCAAAGCGGGCTGTCGGCGATGATTACGGTCTGTCCAGCCTGGGTATAGGTTTTTATTTTTACCTTGTAAACAGGCTCCAGGTTTTCTGCTTTGAGCACTTCTTTGCTGCCGGAAGCAGATACTTTTCCTTCACTCAACAATAAAAGTTTCTTACAGTACCGGGCGGCCAGATTCAAGTCATGAACGGCAATAATCGAAGAGGTTCCCGCTACTGCTAAACTGGTGATTAGATCCATCACTTCAAGTTGGTGTCTCAGATCAAGATAACTGGTAGGTTCGTCTAAGAGCAGCACATCAGGTTCTTGCGCGATAGCGCGGGCAATGATTACTTTTTGTCTTTCACCGCCGCTGATCGAGTTCAGATCGCGCATAGCGATTGTTTCAAGATCCAGCATTGAAATAATTTCAGCTACCTTTTCATAGTCGATCTTTGATGGTTTCCAGTTAAGGTACGGTTTGCGGCCCAGCAGGATGGCATCAAACACGGTAATTGGAAACCGAACTGTTTCGCTCTGCGGCACATAACCAATAAAAGTTGATAATTCTCGCATCGAAAAGCGATTGATTTCTTTGCCATTTAAATAAATGCTGCCGCCGGCCGGTTTCAGAATGCGATCGATACTTTTAAGCAGGGTGCTTTTACCTGAACCGTTAGGACCGATTACACCTAAAATTTCTCCCTTGTTAAGTTCCATGTTCACCCCATCCAGAACACGGTGGCTGTTATAGCTGAAACTCAAGTTATTAACCTTGATGATCACCAGTAGTTCCTCCCTCTAATTACCAGGTAAATAAATAACGGAGCCCCCATAAATGAGGTTAGAATGCCCACTGGAAGAACAATTGGGGCAATAACTGTGCGGGCCACCGTGTCGGCAACAAGCAGCAACAGACCACCGGCAAGAATGGAGAGTGGTAGCAGGTGCGCTTCGTTTCCGCCGATAAAGCGGCGGACGATGTGGGGAATGACCAGCCCGATGAAGCCAATGATGCCGATGAAAGAGACAACAACTGCTGTCAGCAAAGAGGCCAGGAGCATGCCTGTAATTCGTAACCTTTGAACATTGATCCCCAAACTCTTGGCTGTTTCATCACCGGCTTTCAGGGTATTGTAATTCCAGCCATTGTAGATAAAATACCCAATAATCGGTAACGTTGCCAGGACAATTACCAGTAGATCATTCCATCCCGCTTTGCCGACATCGCCAAAAGTCCAGAATACGATAGCGGCGATCCTTACCTGATCGGAAAAGTACTGGATGAAGGTGGTCCCAGCTGTAAACAGGGAACCGAGGGCTATCCCGGTTAAAATCATTGTTTCCGGTGTAGCCCCGCGGTAATGTGCTAAAAGCAGGATGATCAGAGTTGCAAGCAGCGAACTCAGAAAAGCGCATAGCGCCACCAGGTACGGATTATTGATCATGATTGATGCCTCGGCCGCGCTGGAAGTCATTGTTCCGGCACCCAGGAATCCAAGCGCGATTGCCGCTCCGAATGCTGCAGCACTGGAAATACCAAGCGTAAATGGGGATCCAAGCGGATTGCGCAGGATGCTCTGCATGGCACCTCCGGCTACAGCCAGTCCGGAACCGGCGGTAATCGCCATAAGGATGCGCGGAAGACGGATGTTCCAGATTACATGATAGGCAGTCGAATCAATTTCCCGGCGCAGCAGGATAGACGCTACCTCTGACCCTGTCAGGGCATAGGAACCAACAGCGATGGCATAGAGCATAAAGGCCAGCAGCAGGGCAAGGCAAATGCCCCCGAAAAGCAGCTTTGAGGCGATATTTTTTTCGTATTGTTGCAGGACTTCATTACTTTGTGTTGACATTAAATCACCGGTTTGTTTTTAGTAAAGTTCCAGCCTTTCATACGGTCCGTGGACGGTAATCATATCTTCCAAAACTGATTTGCCCAGAAACAGGGTATAGACCTCATCTGCCTTGGAAACAAAGTCGAGGTCGGCAAACTGCTCGGGGTAGATGATTGAGCCAATATAATAAGCATTAACCAGAACTGTTTCATAATTGGTATTGGTCCAGATTTTTGGGTGAATGCGGTAAATATTTCCGCTTTGCACGGCCTTCAACCCGGAAAATTCAGGCGCCCTTAGATCTTCCAGCGCCTGCTCCAACCCTGTTGATTCAAGGAATATATAATCTGGATCCCAAAGTAATAGGGCCTCTTTATCGATGAAAGCATTTTCTTCACCAACTTCAGCAGCTACATTGCGGGCATTAATAAAATCAAAGGCGGTATACATTGATGAGGTCGAAATAATGCCGTGTGAGCCGGCCCAGGCCTTCCCTCCGACATAAACGGTTGGTCTTTGCTCATCGTCCAGGCTTGCAGTTCGCTGATCTAAATCGGCGATAATTGCTTTTATCCCGGCTGTTAATTCTGCTGCCCGCTCTTCGCGATCGAGAATCAGCCCAAGGATCTCAATTGATTCAAACACTTTATCCTGGTGAGCAGAAAAACTGACATAGGGACGTAAAATGATCAGCGGAATACCTACTTTTTCAGCCAGTAATTCATGCTCAAAGAAGTCAAATCCATCGGCAGTTTGTGTTGCTACCATGATGTCGGGGTTAACGGCGATTATCGTTTCAGCATCTTCCCCGCTAATCACCGGCAGCTCTAAAACAATGTCCCTGATCGCCATGTTCCAGGGAGAGCGCAGGGGCTCCCTTTTTTCGCTTTCCCGGACCCCGGTAATCATCTCTTCTGCATTTAAATAGACCAGGAAACGATGAGCGCAACCGCACAGGGTGGATACCTTTTCAATCTTATCCGGAATTTCCACCTGGCGACCGGCCATATCCGTAATGACCAGTGGACTTCCCGTCGAAAGTTCCTCTTCCGCTTCTAGCCCCTCAGCGTTTTCAGGTTGGTTTGAACTGCAACCGGTTATGGTCATTAACAGCATAACCAGAATCAGTAGCAAGAGGCCCTTTTGAATGATTTTGTTCACCACATTCAGCTCCTTTATTTATTTCAATTAATTTATTTAAAAACTTTTTCTGGTTCTTTAATACCAGACAGATTCCAGCTGACAACTCCAAGCCGAGCTTTTGTTTCCCGGGTCAGCAGACCGTTGACTGCTTTTTCCCCAACATAGTCACTAATAATCTTTCTAATTCTAGGGGTAATCTCAGTGTAAAGCCAGAAATAGTGACAAAGGTTTTCTATGGCCTGATCGGCGGTTTCAGTTGAAGTCCATCCAGAATTGATAAATTCTATTTTTGGGAAATAACCGAGGCTGTAGAGTAGGTTGAAAGGATAAATAATGCTGGCCAGGCCCGAACCGGGATTGTCCTTTTTGAAAATCAGGCGGAAAAGATCTTGGCGTACCTGGTTGAAACCATTTTCAGCCCAGAAAATCAGGCAACAACTGCGCTTAGATGCCCGGATCATTTTTAGCAGAGTATGGTAATCGAAAATCGCCGTTGTCATTGAAGCGAATGCGAGATCAAACTTGTTTAGCCAACCTTCCTGTTCCAGCTCAAGTTCTTCCCAGAAGCGGTTTAAGACAGAGATATTGGTAAAACCCATTTTTTGAATTTTTCTTTGTAACTGTTTGCACATCTCAGGAGAGCTGTCTACAGCAGTGACAGTACGGCCTATTTCCGCAAAAGGTATGGCATAATTACCAGTTCCACAGCCGATATCGAGGACGGCATCTTCCGGAATGATCAGCTTTTCACGTTGTAAAATATCCATTACAACCGTTACTCTTTTTCCGCGTTCCGCTGAAGAATGGGCCTGATCATAGTTGGCAGCCAAGTGATTCCAGTAATCGATCATTTCCGGATCACTGCGGATTATACTGGTTGCCCCGGGACTCTTAGTGCGGGCTTCTTCCCAGGCATTGATCCAAAAATTTGGTTCCAGCAAAGTGTTTAAGGTCTTTTCCAATAACTTTTCCTGCCCAGTGTTATTATTTTTAATAAATGTAACACCAGTATAAATTATTACCGCTACCCTGTCAAACCGAAAATAATGATTTTTTAATTTCAAAATATGTAATTATTTAAACCTGCCTTTTTTGCTATTGCTTATATTATGAAAATGTAATATCCTAAACTAAGATTAACTACTAATATCGAGATAAAATAATTAAAGGAGCTGTTTTGAATGGATGTAAACAATAAAAACTTAGGGTTAAAGATCGTGGTCCTGGTTACCTATCTACTGATGATCACTGTTAATGCCCTGGCCAGTATTTTACCGATTAATGGTCTGGATACGGGACAGGTTTCCGATTCATTTCCAAACCTTTTCGCCCCGGCTGCGCTAACCTTTTCAATCTGGGGCTTAATTTATCTGTTGCTGGCAGTTTATACCCTGTACCAGTTTGGTCTTTTTCAGCAGCAGAGGACAGAGGCCCGGGAAGCGCTTTTTGCGAAAATCGGCCCGCTGTTTGCTGGATCATCGCTTGCTAACGCTGCCTGGATTTTAGCCTGGCACTATTTATATATCGCTCTATCGCTTTTGGTGATGCTGGTGATCCTCTTTTTGCTGATCCGGATTAATCTGATTTTAAAAGACAGTACTTTAAACGGTCAGGATAAATTTTTCATCAGGTTACCCTTTAACATTTATTTTGGTTGGATCACTGTGGCTACGATCGCTAATGCTACATCGCTGCTTGTTTTTTCGGGTTGGAACCAATTTGGTCTGCCTGAGGCAACATGGATGCTGGTTATTGTGCCCGTTGGCGCAATTATTGGCCTGCTGGCCATGTTCAGCTTTAAAAGTGTGGCTTATGGATTGGTGATTATCTGGGCTTACCTGGGCATAGTGATTAAGCACACTTCGGCTGCCGGTTTTGCCGGTCAGTTTCCTGCAGTAGTGATTATTACCGTAATTAGTATGATTGCCTTGTTAGCTGGTGAAGTTTTTCTGCTGGTTTCCGGCCGCAAGAAAGAGGCTTT
>CAZAKI010000042.1:0-15362 GCA_964485855.1 uncultured Syntrophomonadaceae bacterium
GCAGTTGTTAGCTTTTTACTTTTTTGTTATTCTTATAGGACAAAAGGGGGTAGTTCTGATGGAAGAGGTGGGTTTTTCCGCGAACAGTTTTACTAGATCGACCACCGCCGGTGAGAAGTTTAGTCCCTTAAGTTTGGAACAGGCTCGAAAAGCCTCATTTTTTTTACAAAGCTTTCCCCAATACTGCCCCACACCCTTGGTTTCCCTACCCCGTCTTGCCGAAAAGTTGGGCCTGAGAAGTATCTTGATCAAAGATGAGTCAAAACGCTTCAATCTAAATGCTTTTAAGGTATTGGGCAGTGCCTACGCTTTGGGTCGCATCCTGGCTGAAAAATTGAGCCTGGACTCCGACAAGATAAATCTGGAAGCATTGAAGCAGGCTATGGAAAAACAAGGTCTGCCGACAATAACTTTTACCACGGCAACTGACGGCAACCACGGCCGTGGTCTGGCCTGGGCTGCTACTTACCTGGGCCACAAAGCAATTATCTACATGCCCGCCGGATCCTCTGCTGCACGAGTCAAGAACATCGCCGCTACCGGAGCAAAAGTAATCGTGACCGATCTTAATTATGATCAAACCGTAGATCTCGCTCGCCAGGAAGCCCTGAAACACGGGCGGATGTTGGTGCAGGACACCGTAAGCGAGGATCACGATCAGATTCCACTCTGGATTATGCAAGGCTATATGGTCATGGCGGTCGAAGCGATGGATCAGTTAAAAGAATTCGGGTTAACCATGCCCAGCCATCTGTTACTGCAGTGTGGGGTCGGTTCTTTTCCCGCTTCGATCCTCTCTTTTTTTAATGAACTAAAGGGATCAGCTAAACCCTGCACTGCAATTGTTGAACCGAGCCGGGCCGATCCGTTCTTTGAATCGGCCAAAGCCGGGGATGGAACCATCAGAACTGTCGATGGCTCTCTTGATACCATTATGGCTGGTCTGGCTTGCGGCGTTCCTAATCCTCTGGCTTGGGAAATCGCTCATCAACACTGCCACTTCTTTTTTTCCTGTCCGGACTACATCGCGGCTTACGGCATGAGAATATTGGCCAATCCCTTACCGGGTGACCCGGGCCTGGTTTCCGGTGAATCAGGAGCCGTCACCTGCGGTCTGCTTAGCGCCCTTTGTCTTCAAGAAAAATTTCATGTTCTGCGACAAAAAATGGGCCTGGGAAAAGATTCGGTTGTCTTGTTGTTCAATACGGAAGGTGACACCGATCCGCAGATGTACCGCAAAATTTTATGGGATGGAGCTTTTCCCCTGCCTGAATAATAATTGCTGCACTGCAGGAATCGATAAGACCGGCGCGAAATAGGACTTTAGTTTCAATACTACTGCTGGCGGATAAATAGAGCAGAAAATGGTGAGGCAATAAGCTTATGCACAACAACCAACCACCTAACGAACAAAAAATACCCTGGATCGGCGGGACATACAAAGGTGAACTGCTAAATGGGGTTCCTCACGGTCTGGGCCGGCTGATCCTACCCACTGGCGCCAAGTATGAAGGCAGTTGGCAGAATGGCAAACCCCACGGAAAGGGTACTGTCTATTATCCCGGAGGTGGGATTTACCGGGGCGAGATTAAAGAAGGCCGGCGTGACGGTTACGGTCAATATCGGGGAGCTGACGGTAAATCTTTAAAGGGCCTCTGGAAAGACGGTAAGTTTATTAAATCACTGGAAGCGCTGAAGCATAAAGATATTAAAACAGCAGAAAAGCAGGCCAGACGTGTCATTCATATCGAATCATTATATTTTACTTATCGAAACGGCAAGGGGATCTTTGATCTTAATTTCCAGGTTAACAGAGGAGAGGTTTTTGGTTTTCTCGGTCCGAATGGTGCCGGGAAAACAACAACAATTCGCAATTTGCTCGGCTTCACCAGACCAGATGATGGCCTCTGCGAAATTAATGGCCTCGATTGCTGGCACGATGCAGCAGCGATTCAGAAAATGCTGGGGTATTTACCAGGGGAAATTTCTTTCTTTGATGAGATGAGCGGCTCTCAGTTCTTGAAGCTCATTAATAACCTCAGGGGCGGCAATGATCAAAATCGACTGAACAACTTAATTGAGCGTTTTGAGCTTGATCCGACAGGCCGCATCAGAAAAATGTCAAAGGGGATGAAACAAAAACTGGGATTGGTCGCCGCTTTTATGCATGACCCGGCGGTGTATATCCTTGACGAGCCAACCAGCGGGCTGGATCCCCTGATGCAAAATATTTTTGTCGAGCTTCTTCTTGAGGAAAAAGAACGGGGCAAAACCTTCCTGATGTCCTCACATAATTTTGAAGAAACATACCGTACCTGTGACCGGGCCGGGATCATCCGGGAAGGACGCCTGGTAGCCGTTGAAGATGTCCATTCCCTTAAGTCATCACAGCGTAAAAAATATCTGGTTACTCTGGGGTCCCAAGCTGATATTGATCATTTACGATCAGCCGGACTTGAATTGGGGAAAAAAACCAGAAATACGGTTGAAGTATTAGTTTCAGGCAACTACGATCAATTCATCAATGCCCTGGCAAAATGTCAAGTCCTTGGTCTTGATGTCGCCAGCCAGAATCTGGAACAGGTATTTCTTAAGTATTACGGGCAGGAGGCGTATCCCTGGTGAGCCTTGCTTTATTCAGAGCTACTTTTAAATCAAACTGGATTATTTTCATAATTTTTTTCGCGATCCTGCTGATGTACATGGCTTCTATTCTTGGGATGTATGATCCTGAAAGCATTGACACAATGCAACAGCTAATCGAAACCATGCCACAGGGCATGATGGACGCCTTTGGCTATAGTGGCTCTCCGACAAACCTGATTACCTTTATAGCCCTTTATTATTATGGTTTTATTGCTTTAATGTTTCCGATGATCTATTGTATTATCCTGGCAAATCGCCTGGTAGCTGCCCACGTGGACCGGGGTTCAATGGCATACTTGCTGGCAACACCTAACAGCCGGATAAAGATCATTGCAACCCAAGCTTTTTACCTGATTTTCAGTGTTACACTGCTGCTGGCTTTGAATACCGCGGCAGGAATCGGACTGAGTGAAATCATGTTTCCTGGAGACCTTGATCTGGCCAATTTCATCCGCCTGAACCTGGTGACAATCCTGATGACCCTGGCCATTAGCTCGATCTGCTTCTTCTTTTCATGCCTTTTTAACGAAGCAAAGTATTCCCTGGCCTTTGGCGCCGGAATACCGCTCTTGTTTTTTGTGATTAATATGCTGGGAAATGTAAGTGATCGTTTTGACTGGATTCGATTTCTTACTATATATACCCTTTTTGAACCGAATGAGATTGTTGCCGGCAGCGATTCTATCTTGTTTAACAGTCTTGCTTTTACAATCATTGCTTTTGTTCTTTATTCACTTGGCATTATAATCTTCAGCCGTCGCAATTTGTATTTGTAAATTTAAACACTGTTATTGCCAGGCTGCCCTCAACACTAATCTGATCAGGGTTCATAGTCCGGCAGCAGATAATCTTCTCTTGTTTTTCTAAAATCCTGTAAGGCCGGAAGAAAAAGCGCTTCGGTTTGCTGCGGGGTCAAGCCCTGCTCCAGGGCCTCCCCCATTTTTGCGGTGCCCATAATTTTATCGAACATGACAATAGTCCCGTTACTCTTTGGTACTGTGAAATCGCCAAGCAAAAAAGCATGGCTCAAAACATGGATTCCCGTGCGGGCTGGATTGAAAAGACGATAATCAGTTATATTCAGCCGCACACCACCGGCATTTCCCCTCTTTTCCGGAATGAAGATGATCCCGGGCAGAGAAGCGTTGTTAAGTAAGCCGGCATATTCAACCTCATCAAGCCCCTGACCGCCAACCCATTTAAACTGATCGGCCTGGAATACTCCCGTACCCTCACCTAAACCGGCTACCATGTATCCGAACACAGACATTAAGTCAGGAATATTCGGCGATGTCTGGACCCAGGCAAGGCCTGTATCCTGGTATATCATATTCCTTGTATAACCTTCCATCGGGACAACTGTTAAATCTGCCTCGATTTTCCGATTAAAATAAAGAGCCAGTTCACCAATAGTCATCCCGTGAGCCATCGGCAGGACATCCACGCCGACAAAAGAAATAAATCGCTCTTCCATCACCGGACCTTCAACAATCAGTCCACCAAGGGGATTGGGACGATCGAGCACTACGATCGGTAGATTATGTTTTTCGGCAGCCACCATGCAGTAATTGAGCGTTGATATGTAGGTATAACTGCGAGCCCCGATATCCTGGACATCAAAAATTAACAGATCAAGCCCTGACAGCATCTGGGCGGTGGGCATCCGGGTAGCGCCGTAGAGACTGTAAACAGGTATGCCTAAAGTTGGATGAATGTATGATTCAATATACGCACCGGCCCTGGCAGTGCCGTCAATACCATGTTCCGGGCCATAAAGAGCAACCAATTGAGTGTCCGGTAACTCGTGAAGCACGGCAATAGTGCTTTTACCACTGCTGTTCACGCCGCTCTGGTTGGTCACCAGGCCTACCTTTTTATTCAGAACCAGGTGAGTCATTTTTTCCACCAGCACTTCATTTCCCAATTTAAAAACTTGCTGGTCCTGATCATCAAGGTCCAGTGAAATCTTCATCAGCATGGTGGCATCCTTAACATCAATTATTTTATCTCCATTGAGATCGGCATTTTCCTGACTGTCGACATCAATTTCCCGGATCGCAAGCACATGCTGCACTAACTGGACTACATCTCTGACATCAACCCGGCCGTCCCCGTTAAGATCACCCGGCATTAAATCCATAGCAGATAAAAGCGGCATCCTTAAGAAGATTAAAGCAACTATAAAGACAGTAATTAACCATCTCCTCAACAAGATCTTGATCAAATAAACGCTTCTCTGCAGAACCAATACAATTCACCCTTTTCAAAGCAATCTAGTTGCGCTCACTATTCAAAGATAGCTTATTTGGCATTAACGGTCAATGCAGGCAAAAACCCTGCTACTTGCTGGCAATAATTCCTGATCCTACTTTTTGTTTGACTGGCAGTTTAGAATTATGATATTATTTGTTCATTCAAAGTCTCGATCTATGTGCATCAACCAAAAACCAAACTGAATAACAAAGCCGAAACCATGATCAACACTAATCGATGAAGCGCTGGAGGAGGTCTTGCTTTGAACGGCTTGGACAGAATGACCACTGCTCTATCTCTGCAGGTTCCTGATCGTGTTCCTCACTGGGAGCTGGCTTACAATGAGGCATCGGTCCTGAATATCGCCCGTCATTTTACTGACGATCTGCCTCCCGCCGGTTATATCCAGAATATGGATCTAGAAAACAAGGTAAAACTGATCAATACCCTGCTGCTGGTGATCGAAGAACTCGACGTAGACGGTTTAACTCTAAGAGTTTTCCCCGCTTCAGAAAGTATAGACAACCTGCATGTTACCGACGACTGGGGAGTTACCTTTCAGTTAAGTCCGGTAGGCGAAGCAACTGTTATTGACGGACCGATAAAAAAATTCGCTGATTTAAAAAACTACATCAGGCCTACAATTAAAGAGGCCGATTTAATGGCCCTGGTATTTTGTGCGCAACGATTCAAAGGTGAGCGAGCCTTAGTGCTCAGTTTGCAGTGTCCTTTTCGCCGCAGCTGGAATATGGTCGGCGGCATGGACAAGCTCCTCTACGCTTATCATGAAAACCCGCCAATGGTTCACCAGCTGGCCCGGATAGCAACCGATTACACCCTCGAAGCCCTGGAGCTTGGTATTGAGCTCGGGGCAGATATAATTTCACTGGACGGGGACCTGGCCCATAATACAAACCTGCTGATTTCTCCTGAGCATTTCCGCGAGTACCTGAAACCATATTACATCGAGCTAGTAAATTTTATTCATCAACGGGGGCTGAAGATCTTCAAGCATACCGATGGCAACCACCTGAAAATCTTCGACGATTTTCTGGAGATTGGTTTTGACGGCATTCACCCCATCCAACCGCAATGCATGGACCTGGCCACAGTGAAAAAACAGTACGGCAACAGAATATGTTTGATGGGCAATATCGACTGCATGGAAACTTTGGTTAAAAAAGATACCGCCGCCGTAGAAGAAGAAGTTAAAGCGGCGATTGCTGTCGCTGCCCCCGGCGGCGGTTACATCCTGGCCTCTTCAAACACGATCCACCCCGGAGTAAAAGCAGAAAATTACATTGCCATGGTCAGGGCGGCACATCAATACGGGAGATACAATCAGGACGGAATACCGGTTAGCGTTTAAGTGATTACCACCATAGATGGGAGAGGATGACATGGAAACACCATTTCCGTTTGAACCGTTGTTGGTCTTCGGCTTTATGGCTATTATGCTGCTCGTTGGTATGGTTCTGAGAGCCAAAATTAAATTTTTCCAGAAATTTCTTATTCCCAGCTGTTTTCTGGGCGGCACGCTGGGCCTGATATTGATCAGCACCGGATTAGTCGAAGCTTCTACTAACTTGCTGGAATCATATGCTTATCACCTTTTTATTATTTCATTCATTTCCCTGGGATTAACGGCAACTCTAAAGAAATCCAGCACGCATGATGTTCCATCCGACAGAAACCCGGTTAAGGGTTCCCTATGGATGGCTTTCGTCAGTGGGGTGGCCATGGCGATGCAGGCCGTGATCGGCACCCTGTTTGTCTTTCTCTTCAATGCCTTTGGCTCTGATCTGCATCCAACCTTTGGCTTTCTTTCACCCCTGGGGTTCACCCAGGGTCCGGGACAGGCCTTATCAGTCGGCAAGGTCTGGGAAGGTTTCGGCTTTGCTCACGCTGCCACCCTGGGACTCTCGTTTGCCGTTTTCGGTTTCGCTTTTTCATTTTTTGTTGGAGTACCGCTGGTAAACTGGGGGATCCGTAAAGGTTATTCCGCCCTGGTTCCCAAGAGCATCTCAAAAGAAATCCTGACCGGAGTTATCGACAAAGATACTACTGTAAAAGAGAGTGCCGGATCGCTGACTACCCATTCCGGCAACGCCGATACGCTTGCCTTTCACGCGGCACTGGTTGGCCTCGTCTATGTATTAACCTATCTATTGATCAAAGCAATCGGCGTGTTTATTTCGGAAGGAGTTGCTCAGAGTCTCTGGGCCTTTTTCTTCTTCTTCGGGGTAGTCATTGCTTTGCTGGTTAAATACATTGTCGGAAAGATTGGCCTGGGTTACCTGCTCGATCCCGGAGTTCAGCGCAGAATAACAGGCTGGTCGATCGACTTTTTGATCATCGCCACAATCATGGCCATTCAGCTGGTTATAGTCTGGGAATATATTGTGCCGATTGTAGTAATTTCGCTGGTCAGCGGTATAGCTACCACCCTGGTCGTCTTTTATATCGGCAGGCGTGCCTGGTCGTACAGCCTGGAGCGGACCGTCGGCATTTATGGCATCACCACCGGTAATGTTTCAACCGGCCTGCTGCTCTTAAGAATAGCCGATCCGGAATTTGAAACCCCGGTTGCCCTGGAACTGGGGATGCAAGCCCTTTTTGCTGCTCCCTTTGTTTTAAGCTACATGATTCTGATGCACGCTCCTTTCTGGTGGAACTGGAGCATCGGGCTGCTTTTGGCCATCTATGCCGGGGCTATGATCTTATCACTGATCCTGCTGAAACTATTTAAGATGTTTGGGGAGCGTAAGTTTTAGTTTTAAGGTTCAGCGGATGCAAGGATTTTTCTTATGAATTATAAAAAAACATTAGGGTCGGGACTAGATCAAGAAATGTTCCGACCCTCCTTTCTAAGGTTTTAGCTGCTGAAATTCAGCCATTATCCAATGATCATTATCAAGGGTCGAAGCAAAAGAAAGTGGCAGAAAGATGATCTGCTCTATTGCAGAAAAACCCCGGTGCGGATAATCATTATTTTTTCGAAGGAGCTTTTTTACTTGATGAAAAACTATGATGAACCTCTTTTTATTGAAACTGTCAAAAGCAGTTGCGATCAGCTTTATGAAGAGGTATTAAATGAAATAAAGACTCTTTGCATCCAGCAACCCTTTGCCGTGCTGGCCACGCAGGGCAAAGGTCAGCCCTACACTTCCCTGATCAGTTTTGCCATTAGTGATGATTTTAGGAATTTAGTATTCTCTACTCCGGCACAAACTCGCAAGTACAATTTGATTATCAGCAATAACAAGGTTTCAGTGATGATCGATAACCGTTCACAACAACCTGAAAGCATCAACATGATTAGTGGTTTAACAATCACCGGAACAGCAAAACCGATTGAAGATCCGCAAGAATACAAGCATTGGGCCGGCAAACTTCTTGAACGACATAGCTACCTGGAGAAGTTTATACAGGCTCCTTCTTCCAGCCTGATCCTGATCGATACGATTCGCTTCTTCTATGTGCGCCGTTTTCAGGAGGTCTACCAGTGGGCACCTGAGAACAGCATTTAAAGCTCTTTATGGATTATCTCCCATTGCCACTGGCCGGGGGTCTGCTGGGCAAGCTTTACATAATTCGCCGCAATCAGATCCGGATCATAAAGGGTCCCGGCCTGGATCGGACGGGTTATGGTGACCGTTGCGGCATGAATCCCTTCCGGTAAAAGTTCTTTGTACAGTGCATAAACCCAGTTACGCAGCGCCGCCTTGCCGACCGAGTGAGTAGTCCGTTCGACAGAAGGTTCAATAGCAAACCCTCCTCCGGTGAAAAGCAGCACCCCGCTGCCTCTCAACCGCAGCTTTGGGACTATTGCTGCCACTGTATGCAGAGCCCCGAAAAAATTCAACGGCAGGGTATCAATAATCGCCTGCGGAGTCAGTTCGCTTGGTTTTTCCATTGTCATGGCGGCCACATTGTAGATCACGACATCAGGCAGTCCCACCTGTTCGGTTATCTCGTTAAATACCCTGTTCATGGTTTCCAGCTCGGTGACATCGGCCCGGTGCAAGGTGGCTTTGCCTCCTTCATTCTCAACCTGTTTTTTATAAGGCTCCATATTGGCTGGATTTCTTGAAATTAAAGCCATGGTATAACCCGACCGGGCAAAAGTTCTGGCCAACGCCTGTCCCATTCCACTTCCTACGCCGGCAATAGCACAAATTTTATCTGACATCCATCTATCCCCCAATCCTGCACTCTGATCATCTATTTCTTTCAGTTTAGCATGATTTCCAAAACTGTCCAACAAATTCTCAGCATGGACTAGTTGTATCATGCATTATTGCTGTTATAATTAAGAGACAAATTCGACTGATTGATAGAAAATGGTGGGATTAAAATGCTTAAAGGAATATACGCGCCGATACCAACCCCGTTTGATAATGACGGTGAGATCAGCTGGAAGGGCTTCAAGAAGAACCTCGAGTGGTGGGGAAACAGCTCCCTCGACGGTCTGGTGGTAGGCGGAACAAACGGTGAAGCTGTATTGCTGAGTGAAGAAGAAAAGATCGCCGCTTTTTCCTACACCCGTGAAAATCTACCGGCCGCCAAAAAAGTGGTTGCCGGCACCGGCTGCGAATCAGCCCGGGCGACAATAAGGTTAAACCGGGCAGCAGCAGAAAGTGGCTGTGATGCTGTCCTGGTGCTAAACCCCAGCTATTACAAGGGCAGCCTGAACGATGAAGCTCTATACCTATATTTTATGCATGTTGCCGAAGATTCACCTTTGCCCCTGTTGTTGTACAATATGCCCCGCAATACAGCCGTTAATCTGAATGCTAACCTGGTCTGCCGCCTGGCAGAACATCCAAACATTGTCGGAATCAAAGACAGTTCCGGTAATATTGTCCAGCTGGCTGAAATCATCAGGGGTTGCCGACCCGGCTTCGCGGTTTTTGCCGGATCAGCCAGTTTTCTACTTCCCTCGCTAGTCATGGGAGCTGTTGGGGGCACTTTGGCTTTGGCTAATATTCTACCCAAACCGTGTGCCAGGATCCAATCCCTGTTTACCGCAGGCCACCTTGCAGAAGCAAAAGAACTTCAACTGAAACTTCTTGCCATAAACAATGCCGTAACTTCCCGCTGGGGTGTGGCCGGGCTTAAAGCAGCCATGGATCTTTGCGATCTCTATGGCGGCAAACCCCGCCTGCCACTTCAACCCCTGAGCGAATTAGAAAAAACAGAACTTAAAACAATGATCGACATCCTGATTGTTGAGAAAACCCTAAGTAGCTAAGATTTGATCAATCAGATTTTGAATCGAATAATGACCGCCTGTAAGAAAGGCCATCCTACTTTCCCTGGCAAATATTTGGGTCGTAATTTCTTCCGCACTTAGCCCTTCTGATGCAAGATTATTAGCTTTAGTACTGATTATTTCAAGATGATCCAGGAATTTTTTGATCGAAGACTTACCTTCAGTAAATACTTTTCCAATTGAGGAAAACAAGATCAGCTCATGGTTCCTTAGTTTGATAACTTTATGCAGGGAATCGATAATACCATGGAGATCTTCATCAGCTCTAAACACTTTCTGATTTTCCGAAACAAAAAGATCTCCGGAAAAAAGCCAGCCCTGTTCAGGCTCATAAAGACAGAGATGATCCGGGCAATGCCCCGGGGTATTAATAACTTGAAAAATGAACTGATCTGTTTTGATCTGATCGCCGATAGTTTTGATAATAGTTGGCTCCGGGTAACCCCAGACCAATTCCTGATATTGATGCAATTTCATCTTTTTACCGATGAGCGGAACCGCCAGTGGGTGAGCATAGATATCAAGGCCGTATTCCTTTTGTACTAAGGCATTCCCGCCCACATGATCTTCATGGTGGTGGGTGTTTATGACCTGGTTCACCGTTTTATCTCGTAAGAATCCGATCAATTCCGGGGCAGTGAAAGAACAACCTGTATCTACCAATAGACCATCAACCAGGTAGGCCGCAGTCCAATAATAGACTGTGCCGTCAACCTCCCGGCCCATCATGATTTGAGTTACCGCTCCTACTTTTTTTCTTTTAGCATATTTTCCTTTTTCCTAGTGAAAAGAGCTGCCACTTAATGGTGGAAGCTCTTCTATAAATGGTGACCCCTAGGGGATTCGAACCCCTGTTGCCAGCTTGAAAGGCTGGTGTCCTAACCGATTAGACGAAGGGGCCATGAAAGTGGTGGGCCCACTAGGACTCGAACCTAGGACCAACCGGTTATGAGCCGGTAGCTCTACCAGCTGAGCTATGGGCCCGTATCGTCTGTCACAGCCTGAAACAACATACCTGTAGAGCGATATGAGTTTAACATACCGCCCTAATCATTGTCAAGATAATGAATCTTTTTATTGAACCGAATCATGCCAAATTATACCGTGGGACTTAAAGTTCCACTACTTCCAGCCAATCGGGAATTTGAGTTGACAGCTGCAGTTTACTCTCAAACAGTGCTGATAATTTGTGTTGGGCTTCTTCTTCCCCGTGAACGATGAATACTTTTTTCGGTTTAGTGCTAAATTTACTAACCCAGTTTAGCAGATCTTCCTGATCGGCATGCGCTGAATAAGAAATATTATTCTCAATCGTCGCATTTACCTCTACCTGGTCTCCTAATAACTCCACAATTTTTATTCCATCAATAATTTGCCGGCCGAGCGTACCTTCCGCCTGGTAACCAACAAATAATATGGTCGACTCGGGACGCCACAGGTTATGTCTCAGATGATACTGAATCCGGCCGGCATCGCACATTCCGCTGGCCGAAATGATGATCGCGTTGCTTTTTATTTTATTCAGCTTCATCGATTCAGCCCTGCTGCTGGAATATTTAAAAGTAGGCAAGGTAAAAGGGTGATGACCTTTCTTAATCAACTGGTTGGTCTCCCGATCGTAAAAGTCAATATTCTTCTTGAATATTTCTGTTGCGGCAATCGCAAGCGGGCTGTCAAGGTAGATTTTTACCCGGGGATCAAGCCGCCCCTTACTTTGAAGTATTGCCAAATCAAAGAGTAGATCCTGGGCTCTTTCCACGGCAAAAGAGGGAATGATTAGGTTCCCCCCCTGTTTCATGGTTCGATCAATTATTTTTTTCAGTTCTTCGGGTCGATCTGCTACCTCGGGATGCAGGCGATCACCATAGGTCGACTCGATAATCAGGTAGTCCGCTTCTTCCAGATTGGCAGGATCTTTAACAAAGGGCTGAGCCGGTCGTCCCAGGTCACCACTGAAGACAATTTTTATTTTTTTGCCACCTTCTTCAATCCACAATTCCACTAGACATGATCCGAGAATATGTCCCGCTTCACGCAGCCGAAACTCCACCCCTTGTGTCGGCTGCAGGATTTGATCAAGTTCAAGCTCGTTAAAATGATCCAGCGCATTATAGGCGTCTTCTACGGTATAGATCGGTTCCAATCCTGGTAAACCAGCTTTTTCCGGATCGTTAGCAGCATCTTTTGCTTCAGCTTCCTGGATATGACCAGAATCAGGCAGCATTACTGCACATAGATCTTTTGTTGCCGAGCTGCAATAAATTTTTCCTTTGAAACCAGCCTTGCAGAGCTTAGGAATTAATCCCGAGTGATCGATATGGGCGTGGGTTAAAATTAAAAAATCAATCCTCGCCGGGTCTATCGTGTATTTAGCCCTGTTCCGTTCTCTAATCTCTTCATCGCCCTGGAACATTCCACATTCAACCGCAAAGGTGGTTTTTTCAGTTTCGATCATATAAAATGAACCGGTTACAGTTCTAGCCCCGCCTAAAAAATGAATACGCATAACAATCCCCCTATTTAAAATATCCCCCTTATTATATAGTAACCAAAACGATAATCGCAATAAGTAAGCACGACCCGGGGAACGAGCCGAGTAGACAGAGAGACGAGGAAAAGGTTAAAATAATATTTAGGTTCTTCATGACAGGAGGCAACAAGAATGCACAAATTTGTTACAGAATTTGATTTCAGGATTACCACCGAAGATGTATTAAAAGGCCAGGGTATCGAACCGGGGCGTGCTTCGCAACGACTTTTCGATGTAGCAGAAAACGTTATTGAACAAACTGAAGCTCTGATTAAGCCGGCCGCAGTTTACGCCTTGGTTGATGTTATAGAGTTTGAACATCGCACGGTTCGCTTTGCACAGGGTAGTTTTGAAGGTTCCCTGGTGCAAAGATCACTGGCCGGGGCTGACCAGTTTTATGTGGCAATCTGCACCATTGGCGACGCCCTTGAAAAAAGAATAGACCAGCTGATGAGCGAAGATCCGGTTACCGCTGTGGCTCTTGATGGCGCCGGAATTTCGGCAGTCCGCAAAGTATCACTGACCGTTGAAGATTTAATCAGTAAGGAAACCTGTGCCCTCGATCTTTCGCTTGGAATGCGTGCCCAACCCGGCCAGGAAGGATGGCCGATCGAACAACAGCGTGAAGTTTTTAAGATCCTGCCCGGGGAAGAATTGGGTGTGCGTTTGACAGAAAGCTGCCTAATGATCCCGCGAAAATCGGTTTCGTTTGTTATTCCCAGGGGCAAAAACTTAAATGATGCAATGGTCCCCTGTGATTTTTGCTCCAAGCGAAATCGCTGCGAATGGCGCAAGGAAAAACAGATCGTGTAGAATTGATCTTGCGGAAATGAGCTGATTAATTGAATTTTAGCAAAAGAGGAGGCAAGCCGGCAACCAGACATGATGCCGGGCGACAAAATAAAAAGCACCGGAGCATCCTTACTCCGATCATTTTATTCTTTTTTGCTGCTGCGCTGCTATATGTGGTCTTTTTCGTTTTTCAGGAACGGGATAATAAAGATGCTGTAGATCTTCCCGCAGAAACAACAGGAACTGGAAAAGAACAGGAAGAACCAGATGCAGCTGAAATAGAAACAGCTGAAGTAGCTGACCCTTTAGCCGATGCGAGTGAAGATCAATCAGCAAACATCGATTCTTCTGAACAGCCTGAAAGAGAGCTAAAGGTGATTTCTGATGGCAACTACCCGTTTGCCCTGGTCAGCAAAGAGACCACACTAAAAAGCGATTATGCCCCTGCAGACCTGCAACGGATACCGGAATATATGTTTCCGACCCGGGAACTATGGCTGCGGGAAGAAGCGCTGATTCAGCTCGAAATGCTGTGGCAGGAAGCTTTAGCCGAAGGGGTAACCCTGACAATCATCTCTGCTTATCGCAGCTACGACTATCAACAGTCTCTCTTTCAGAACTACGCCACCAACTACGGTGAAGAAGAAGCCAACCGTTTTAGTGCCCGGGCCGGACAATCCGAGCATCAGCTTGGTACAACCGTGGATTTCGGCGGAACTGCTGTAGATTTGAAAGCAGCCTACGCAGAAACCGAACAAGGTCGCTGGCTGGCTGAAAATGCTTATAAATATGGGTTTGCCATGAGCTATCCGCAAGGCAAAGAAGAGATTACCGGCTACATCTTTGAACCCTGGCATTACCGCTATATTGGGATCGAAGCAGCTACGCAGTGGTTTGAATCGGGTTTGAGTCTCAAAGAATTTTTAGAGGAAAAAACACAGTATTATGACTAAAACAAGGGTTAAGTGGTTATCTGCAGTCATTAACCACCGGACCTTCCATGATTAACGAAGGAGGTTTAATAGTGGCGGAAACTAATTTTTCATATCCGAAAGCAACAATTGGTAAAAGAATCCTGGCTTACCTCATTGACGTTTTAATCGCCGGCATTCCCATGATTATCCTGATCCCGGTGAGTGTGATCCCCTATCTCAGCTATGCGCGCTATAACAGCAACCTGTCTTCTGCACCCAATGCACTTATGCTAGTTTTGATGGTTGTGGCAATTATTATCGGCGCTGGTTGGGCATTTTTTTACAGCCTGCTGCGTGATGGCTTTGGCGCGGGTCAAAGCTGGGGGAAAAGAATCTGCGGTCTGATGGTTGTTAACCTGAATACAAATGAACCCTGCACCAAAGTTCAATCGCTGGTACGCAACATTTTTGCCCTGCTGTTCTCCGGCGCTCTCAGTTGGATCCCGGTCGTCAACGGACTTTCCTCACTGGTAGAACCGATTGTTGCCCTGGTTCATGATCAAGGGCAACGGGTCGGTGACATGGTTGGTAATACCCAGGTTATAGACCTGGAATATTATGATTCGTATCCTTATAGTTAGACCGAGCAAATAGTCGGCCTGCCTGCAGGATCATAAATGGAAAATTAAATATGACCCTGTAAAGGCAAGAGCAAGAGGCAGATCCTTAAGATCTGCCTCTTGCTGATTAATCTATCTATAACAGGCTTAAACTGCGCCCGGTTTGTCATAACATGGCTCCCCAGGCAGGACTCGAACCTGCAACCTACCGGTTAACAGCCGGTCGCTCTGCCATTGAGCTACTGAGGAGCATTTGTTGCATAAGTATTATACTTAAAGGTTTTAATTCCGTCAAGGCAGAGTGGCAAATATTTTTTGCCAGTAAATTCCCA
>CAZAKI010000043.1:0-15119 GCA_964485855.1 uncultured Syntrophomonadaceae bacterium
GCTCATCAAATGAGCCGGCTGGAAGAGTAATCCGTCTGAGCTGGTCAAAATGCTGGTAATAGATCCAATCACCGATAACATTCGGCAGTCTGGTCTTAGTATTGCTACTCAGCCTTTGCCAACTTGATCTGTTTACGGTTAAAGGTTAGCCGGGCAGGAGGAAATGCTTAATGACTGTTAATGAAAAGAACAATAGTACTGGTATCGTGCAGCTGATCATAGGACCGGTCTTCCTGCTTAATGCGATCATCTTCTTTTTTCAGGCACTGACAAAAAATCTCTACCCGCCTCTTTTGGTCCCGCTGCGCGAAGCACTGCTGATCGATAACGCCCAGGCGGGGCTGCTGGTAACCTTAGTCTTTTTCGGATATGCGTTAGCCCGCTACCCTTCCGGGGTTATTGCCGATCAAATCGGCTTTGGCAGGACTGTATTGATCGGAAGCTCTGCTATGGTAATCTCCTTTTTTGGGGTGGCTTTATCGCCCTACTACTCGTTGCTAGCCTTATCGACTTTTATTCTTGGAGTAAGCAGCGGCATTTACGTTACAGCAGGTTATACTTTAGCAGTAATCATCGGTTCGCGAAAACGAGCAACCACCGCCACAGCAGCTTTTGAAACCTTCGGTATCCTCTCCGGGATCATAGCACCGGTTATTGTGACCATTTTTGTCCTTTATTGGAACTGGCAGCTGTTATTTGCACTATGTGGTTTAATGCTGGCCCTGGCAACCTTGTTATTTTACAGGAAACGCACGTTGTCTGAACATTATGAAAGCACATTTGCCAGAAAGAATGACTTTAACCCCGAAATAGCCGCAAAAGACAAGGTTTCAGCCAAAGCCAAAGTTTTTAACACCCAAAGCAGGACAGACACACTTTTATCTAAGATGATTGCTTCAACCGCGGTATTTAAAGAGCCTGTAATCAGGCGGTTTCTAATCTGGAGCACCCTGGTCGGCGGGTTTGGAGCATTATCGATGACCGGCATAAGCTCTTTTATCCCTACTTTCCTGGTGGAAGAAAGAAACTACAGTTTTGATCTTGCTAATCAGCTCTACATGATTGTTGCTGTAGCCGGCATTACAACTAAAATTTTTATCGGCTGGCTGGCTGACCGCTTTGGAAGCAAACGGGTAATGTTCATCAATCTGACGCTGCTGGCATTTTTCTATAGCGCCCTGACTATAGCTCACGAACACTGGCAGCTAATCGTTATTTTAGCCCTGATTGGGGCGTCATCGCTTAATGCCAATACCCTGATTAATGCTTATGTGCTTCGTACGATGCCACCAAAGCACCAGGGCACCGGGTTCGGTCTGTTCTCAACCGCTTATACGGTTATATACAGTTTTGGACCATATATAACCGGACTGCTATCAAGCATTGTGGGGTTGGAAAAAGCAATGCAGTACAGCCTTTTTGGGGCGATTTTTGCCGCGGTGCTGATCCTGGCCGCCTCTTACTTCGTGCCAAAGGCACTTACAAACTGAGCTATTTTTAGCAAAAAATAAACTCCTGCTTCATCCTTATTGATGGTGATGACCGATCGGCAGCCTGGCAGTAGAAAACTAGCGGAATATCAGGTTTATCTCTTCAAGATTTAGATATCGTTAATTGACTCTTGGCAGCCACTGAAGTAGATAACCGTAATTAGAAATATTAATTAGAGGATAAGTTCTAAATAGTAATGAAAAAACAAGACAGATGAAACGTCCCCATGTCTTGTTTTACATTTTTTATTTGATGCTGAATTCTGCGATTGCATCAGGTTCATCCCTGTCATCGATGAATATTTCAACGCTGTAATCGCCCCTAGGCCATGGCCCATCGTTTACCAGTGTGCTGAATACATAGACGCCGCTCTCGCCTTCTGAGGTAACCCCAACTTCATGTATGATCTGTGGTTCTGTTAGATATTTCCATACAAAACGGATCTGCGTATCTTCCGGAGCATGATTTAAGGTGCCATAGGCAAATAACTGTGAGTCTTCTCTCGAGTACACTTTGACTTTGTCGACAGGATTACCGTCCACAACTGCTGTAGTCATGCCGGGTTCAATAATTGTGGCAGTCGTATAACTCATGCTGCATCCAGTTAAAAGTAAGGCCACAATCAATAATTGTCCTAGATAAATTTTTAATTTCACCCTGCTTTTTTGCTCCTCTTTCTTGATGGAGGTTAATCGTTTCCATGAACATATCCTCAGTTTGCTCAAAGTTTAACCCTTCCCTTCTCTTATATTATCCACCATCGAAACTTTGATTGAACCGTTATTCTGGCAACGCAACACCATCGTTATAAGTGCGGGTGGCAAGTTCAATCAAAGCTTTCCGGTTTTTTTCATGCAGTTTAAGCGCATTTTTTTGCTTTTCCCAGTTGTTCACTGTAACGGCACTAACCTTAAGCAAAGAGGCAAACTCTTTTTGCGATAAACCAAGCGTGTCTCTCAGGGCGGCAACTGTTTTGCCTGTGATTTTGCTGTCACTTAATTCAGGTGAAGGATACTCTACGGTTAAAGTCTTCCCGTTGTCGCTGCTCACACCGCTAATCTCGCTGCCAACATCCTCTGAATCAAGTTCAGTTTCGCTTAATTCAATCCCAAATAGATCTTCGAGTTGATCGGTGTTAACCCGACGTCTTTTACTTTTCTGGCTAGTGCTGCCGGCTATTCCGGCATTGATGACTTCTTTTGTCCCTTCGGCAATTAATTCTTCCTGGTCAACGCCTCTTAAAAGAAATAGCAGTTCGGGTTTTTCATCCAGTCTTCTGCCCACCCCGTAGAGCGTCGCCGCCACATGTTTGCACATATCAGCCCAATCCGGGCAGCTGCAATTAAAATCAATCTCGCCCGGAAGCGGAAATATGCCATTTTGCTTGTCGGTGATTTCAGCCATCAGTTGATTTGATAATTTGCCCTGCAATAAATCTAACAGGGTTCCGATCTTACCAGCACAATGTTTTTTCAGTTTTGCCCATTTATCCTCCGGAAGCTTTGTGATCTTTATCTCCACGTTATAAAGCCTGCTGCCGCTCACTATGGCAGAAATATGACATTCCTCAACGGCCAGATGACATACCAGGCCGCTGCTTACATACGAGCGCCCCCGGGGCAAGCGATTACTATAATCGCTAAACGATTCCAAGTGTTTACACCAGCCCTTACCCCAGAAAGTACGAGCTATTGTGCGTCCCTCTATTTCAACCGGATCTAATCTAGCCCCGCTTTTTAAAAGCTTTGCAATTTTTTTCTGCGCCTTTTGCCGTTTTTCTGCCGCCGATACGTACCTGGGCCAGCCATCGTAGCCTCTCCTGCCCATTTTATCTCCGTCCTTCCTTCTGCTCCATTAAGGCTGCTTTCTTTATTCTAACTGCCCTGTTTTTTAAAGAGAAGCACGTTCCAGGTCAAGGGTAACCATGTTAATCAATTCCCGGTCATCCATTTCGGTCAGTAATTTTTCTGCCCCGGTAGCCAAAATATCCTCGGCCAGCTGCTTTTTATCATCAATCAGCTGATCTATTTTTTCTTCAATTGTTCCCCGGCACACAAACTTATGCACCAGAACATTTTTCTGCTGACCGATGCGGTAGGCTCGGTCGGTCGCCTGATTTTCAACTGCCGGGTTCCACCAGCGATCAAAATGGATCACATGCGATGCAGCAGTGAGGTTGAGCCCTGTGCCACCGGCCTTGAGCGATAGCACAAAAAACGGCGGTCCATCGAGAGCTTCAAATAGCTCAATCAGGGATCGTCTCTTCTTAACGGCAGTACCACCGTGTAAAACTAATCCACTGCGGCCAAAAACCGCCTCCAGCGAGGCTGCTACCGGTTCGGTCATCTCCTTAAACTGGGTAAAGATCAGCACTTTTTCCTGGCGGGAAGCTATTTCTTCACAAATCTCCCTGAGTCGTTCAAATTTACCGCTGGATCGCTGATCATATACTCCGCTGCCCGTAACCTGCCCTGGATGATTACAGATCTGCTTGAAACGCATCAGGTAAGCAAGCACCAGCCCCCGCCGCTTGATTCCTTCTGTTTCCAATAAGGCTGCCTTCATCTCATCGACAGTCCGGGCATAGAGGGCCGCCTGTTCACGAGCCAGCCCACAGTAAACCTTCATCTCCGTTTTATCAGGTAGATCGGCAATAATATTTTTATCACTCTTCATTCTGCGCATGATATAGGGTCTAACCAGGTTACGCAAGGGAGCATAGCGATCACTCTCATTTTTTTCCAAGTTCTTGATAAAGGTTTTGAACCTTTTTTGTGAACCAAGCAGCCCTGGGCAGAGAAAATCAAATAACGACCATAAATCGCCAATTCGATTTTCCAGCGGTGTTCCAGTCAGGGCAATACGTGCCTGGCCCTTTATTTTTTTAACCGCCCTGGTCTGCTGCGAAGCAGGATTTTTTATCGCCTGGGCCTCATCAAGCACAATCAATCGCCAGGGCAGTTCGTGCAGCCATTCATTCCGCATCAGCATTCCGTAGGTGGTCAGGACCAGATCAACTCCGTTCAGCCGGTCTGCCGGATTAGCGGCTACAGCTTCAAGCTCTTCACGATTCATCTCAGATTGATGTAGGAACAAGGCTTCCAGGGAAGGGGCGAAACGACGCAACTCAGCTTTCCAGTTGGAAAGAAGCGAAGCCGGCAGAACAATTAATGAAGTTTTACTGCCCTGATGATCTGACCCCTCAGGTCCAAAACCATCGTCCTTCTGCAGCATAGACCCATCCACTTTTAGCGCTAAAAGCAAGGCAATAATTTGAATTGTTTTGCCCAGGCCCATATCATCGGCCAGACAGGCGCCGAGCCCGAGACTGGTAAGAAAATACAACCAATTTAAGCCTTCTTCCTGGTAGGGGCGCAGAGTGCCTTTTAATTTGTTTTGACCACTAAAGGGACGTTTTCTGGCCGCTCGCAATTCACCAATAATCCCTGAAAGCCATGAACCGGCATTAACGTAAATCCACTGGCGGTTTTCATCTTCGGCAGCGTTGTCCATGACCAGATCGGTTGGAGCTCCAGCCATCAGTCGCATCGCTTCGATAAATGATATCTTTCCACCTGCTGCATTTTTTTCGATCTGTTTCCAATGATCGAGAACAGCCGAAAGCTTCTCACGATCTACTTCTACCCAATGACCCTTTAGGAATACCAGCCCCTCCTGGGTCTGCATCAGCTCCCTGACTTCTTCCGGAGTCAACCGATCATCGCCGAGAGCCAGATCTACATTGAAGTCAAGCAGGGTTTCAACCCCAAAGCGGCTTACCGCTTGTTCTCCGATTGTTATCGCCACCCTGGGGCGGGGCCTTTTTCGCCACCAATCCGGAATACGAACCAGAATACCACATTCTTCAAAAAGGCTGACATCCTGAAGAAAGCTGTAAGCCTCGCTGGAAGTCCAGAAAAGGGGATGATAGATATCCCCCGAATCAACCAGCTCGCGTACTAAATCACTGACCGCCGATGCCCGGTAAACCGGGGTAAGCAGTTTGATCAGCGCTTTCTTGTTATGCTCTCCTGCATACTCCCTAAGGGCCTTGCCCAGTGCTTGATATTGCACTTTACCACCGGATGACAACTGAGGGGCATAAGTTGCCACGAAAGCAAAGGGATAATCAGGATCGCCTTTGTTCTCAGCCAGGTGAAAGCTAACTCGTCCGACCTGGTGCCATAAAGGAGCATTGACCTTGAGCCACTCACCCAGACCGCTACCGGCAGCGGTAAGTTCGTTCTGTACCCACCGGTCAAGTTTAACCCATAAATCATGCAGCAAAGCCCCACTCAGGTATTCCGCACCCTGCATCGGTGGGGCGGTAAGGGCAAGCATCTCCAGCTCCGCCTCATGCGGTGGCTCAACCGATTGATATTCCTGGCTATAAAAATCGGGATGCCGACAGAGTTCAGTTAAAAAAAGCCGGCCAAAATCTCTCCAAAATAGGGCTGATGCCGCAAGGGGCTTTTCCGGCTTTAGTGCAGCCAGCCGAAAGCAGCCTGCTTCTGATGAAGCAATAAATCCGGCAGCAATTTTTTGCTCCCAGCTCCCGGAAATAATATCCTCCTCGGTAGACTGTCTGTCCGGATCTTCTGTCATGTAGCGCAGCTGTCTGGCAGGAGTTAAGATTATTTCAAAACTCATTATTTTATGGGTTCCTTTATCAGTGTCGACATAAAAAACTATATATCTGCAGGGTACCTGCTGACTAATAACTATAGCATTTTAAAGTATCATAACATAAATAGGACGATTAATTTTTGATGCAGGTTCATAAAATAGACACAGAACAATGATCGTCGCTATCTCCTATACGGGAATTTTATTCCGCTTACACCTCAAAGCTAAACTGGCGATGCGAATGTGAGCAGCCAATAATTTGCTTTTGTCATGAAAAAGAAGACAAGGGGACGTTTCATCTGTCTGGTTTTCTTTCGTTGGACTAATCGTTCATGATCTTCAGGAAGGCATCCAGTCTGCCCTTTTCTTGCAATACTTGCATGCCCATTTCGGTAACTGTAGCCGGGGTTGATGGAACTTGTCTTCTTTCTTCGAGGGTGATGGCATCTGCGGGGCATCCGGTTACACAGAGGCCGCAGCCGATACACTCAGCAGTATTAACATTAGCAAGGTTATCAACCATGGTTATTGCTTTAACCGGACAACGCTCCTCAACGCAGATGGCACAACCTGTGCATATGGCAGGATCTATTAAAGCCTGAAAACGGCTCGGTTCGAAGGCATGCGGAAGGTTGAGCTGTGTTTTGCCGCGTAACACCGTGCAGCAGCAGGGACAGCAGTTGCAGATTAGGTTCGCCCGGTCAGCACTGTTGTTACTGGTATGCACCAAGCCGGCTTCTTCAGCAATATTCAGCACCTGCAAGCCTTGCTCAGTGTTAATTTGGCGGGCAAAGCCGCGCTCCACTAGAAATTCTGCAGCCGGACCAAATATGAGGCACACTTCTTTGGGCTTATCGCAGGCGCCTACACTAACCCGGCAGGCGCAGTCAGCCAGAGCAATAAATGATGCTTCCTCAATAAAATGCACTACCTCTTCGTAAGGATGAACCTGGTCGCGGGAGGGAATCGCTTTATCTACTGCTATCACCCGCATCAGCGGGGTAGGATTTCCGGCAAAAGAAGAGCCAAGCGCTTCCCTGTGATATTCTTCCCACAATTTACCCAGCCGCTCGTGCGGCGGAGCTAATTTGCTTTTCATGAAGGGAAATTCGAAAACACCAGGAATTAGCGGTACGAGGCCATAAAGTTTTTCACCGTCTTTACTGCGCGACATCACAATGCCTTTGTCGGCCATCGCTTCAAGAATATTTAAAACTGTTTGATCATCAAGGCCGGCTTTTTGTGCAATCGCAGAGACTGGTTTAAGTTTAAAGCTCATCTTCACCGCAACAGCCGCCTCTTCCGGTGAAAAAAGAATCCGCAATATCTCCAGAATCGAATTAGCCTGCGGCGCTGTAGATGGGTGAGCATCTAAAATTTGCCTTAATCTTTCATATCTATCCATACTGTATACCCCTTCGATAAAATATAATCTTGATTACTGCTGTTACTTAGAATGGAAGGATAATTCTCGTTTGTCCATCATAGCAATATAGATAACAGGCTTTCCGCAAGTATCTTTTAAAAAAATAGATAAAACCACTGATGCGTTTCAGTCTTTAATAACTATTTCCAAAACCCTTAACTTTCCCTTTGTAAAAATAATTTCTTTTACCTTATTCCACTATACCCAACTATATTCTAAATCTTAAGCGCCGGACGGCAACGAACTGATTCATTTTTAGACACTGCCTGAAGGCTTCAATGTTGACGTAGTATTAATCACGGAATTAATAAGACAGATGAAACGTCCCCCTGTCTTGCCCCTGTCTTGTTAATCTTCTTTTGCGGGAGCTAATCGGCAGGGGAGTTTGCGGTTGTCCACCCAGACCATTATCAGACCGATAATGCTAAAAATAGCAATCAGTGCTGCCAACCATAGGAGGGTGGCGCTGAGGCCGATGGCCTGAACATCAAAGAAAAAATAGGGGTACATCCCACTAAAACTTCCCTGCACTACAGAAAACAACCAATAAAATAGCGGGTAGATCGGCCAGTATTTCGCATCAGTATAGCGCATTTGTTCCCGGCGATCAAACAGCAGCCAATCAAGAAAAAAGCCCACCGGTGCGATGGTATGGGTTATGTGGTGTCTGAAGGCAAGACCTTCGGCAAAATATTCGGGTAGTGCCGGAACCAGGACGATGTGAAAGATTAGACCTGTTGCCATAATATATAAAAGAACGCAGCCTCTTATGACAGCTCTGAATCGCCCTGGCTCAGGTTTGAAGATAAAATAGAACAGCGCCAGGACCACCAGAATGTTGCTCTGGATCGTAAAATAGGCCATAGCGGGTAATCCCTCACCCGGTCTGAGCGGCATAAATATTGATAGATAAAGACCATAGAGGATCACTGCCATTAATATCATACGATATATATTTACAATAAAACGGCTCTCTTTCACTTCATCAGCTCCTGTCTGAATATAGGTTGTCAAGACCGGATCAAGATTTCAGCACTCAGCTATTTTCATTCCCCGGTTTTCAATCCTCGGGTAGAAAGGATCTTTTTCCGGTGTCGGAAGGTTGGCAATATTATATCTTTCAAGCTCGTTAAAAGCAATTGCGACGGAAGAAAAGGAACGAAACATTTGCAGGATATTGATGATTTAAAAAGAAAATAAACAGAGATCTGATTACAAAATAACAAGCATGTTATAGATACCCGAAAATAACGAACAGCTTATACCAGGCCTATCAATAAAGGATAAGGTGAGTGAATAATGGCTAACAACAAAGAAGTTAAAAGTTGTCCATACTGTGGGGAAGAAATACTGGCCGTAGCCATAAAGTGCAAACACTGCAAATCTGATCTGCAAGAGGTAGCTGAGAAACAAAATGATGCTGAGACTAAGCCCCCATCGCCTCCAAGAAAAATCCCGCCTCCTCCTCCACTGAACTCTTATTCTACCGTATCATCGACATCCCCGCCGCCGCCTCCTCCGCCAAGCAGCTTCTCGGCAACTCCTCCGCCACCAGTTCCGCTCCAAGACACTATTGCCCGCCCTCCGGCTACAACACCGGGCACTGGCAAATCGGAAGCAGGTTATCATCAAGTTGCTGGAGATTTATATGACTACCCCAAAGCTCCGCTCGGCAAACGCGTTGTTGCTTACCTGGTAGACTCAGTGATTGCCTTTTTGCCAATGATTATTCTTTCTCTGCCCTTCGTTTCTCAGCTCGGCACTTCAATCACAGGTGGTTTTTATTTCGACTCACCGCTGATGATCCCGGTCATTCTTATTGGCCTGGGCTGGTCTTTAGTCTATTATTTACTCAGAGACGGCTTTGGCAGTGGCCAGAGTTGGGGCAAAAAAATAATGGGCTTAATGGTTGTCAATTTAACAGACAACAGCCCCTGTTCAAAAAGCAAATCGGCAATCCGCAATATTATCAGCTGGCTTATTGCCCTTGTTCTTTCATGGATACCGGTAATAAACAGTTTGAGCAGTCTTGTTGAACCAATTGTTGCCATCAGTCACGGTAAGGGGCACAGAATCGGCGATATGTTGGCAAAAACACAAGTGATCGATCTTGAGGATTACCAATCTTGATATCTGCCTAATTATATTGTCAGGGGGACGGGGTTGTTGACAACTTTTCTATGCTTTTAGGACAACGCCTCTATTAATCCCTGTTAGCCTGGCGATCTGCCTCACTGATAACCCTTTTTGCTTTAATTGTCTCAGGTAATCATCCCTGGTATTTCGATCAATCTTTTGCCATTCTTCTACGTTGCCTATATGGCAGGTATTTTTAACCATCTCCAAAATCTCTTGATCCGTCAGGTTTTTCTTCTCGTCTACATCCAGGCATCGATCATTGGTACTTTGCTCGTTAAAGCTTAAAAATGACTTTAGTACTGCTGGTTTATTGCCGGTAAACAGGCTGAAGGCAAAATCTGTGTCAACTAAGTGATCCCGGTTAAGATAGGCGTTGTAACTACTCCAGCGGTACTGCTTTATATCTTTGACTAAGCCGGCTTTCAGGGGATTTTGGTGAATATATCGAAGGGCTGTTAGAAAATATTGATCATCTTCAACTGGTTCGCTTTTGAATCTGTCTTGAAAAAGATATCCGACCCGATCGTATTTACGGTTATACCAATAAACAAATTTCCCGCAGATCCTGCGCATAATTTGCTCCAGAGGTTCAGGGCCAACTTTAAGTAACAGATGGATATGATTGTTCATCAGACAATAGGCATAGATTTCGTATCCGCTTGTTTTCTTGTAGAATTTTAAGGTTTGGAGAAAACGGTGGTGGTCTTCGTCATCGATAAACAGTCGCTGACGGTTGATTGCTCGCATGATAACATGATAAATGTTACTTTCGCTTTTCTGACGGGCTTTTCTCGGCAATAATTTCACCCCGAAAGGGAGTATGTGCTACTGAATAAAAGTTGTCAACAACCCCGTCCCCTTGACAATATCTTGGGGGGGGAGTAAATTTGGCGGGAGTAGATGGGAATCGAACCCACCGCAGAGGGCTGCCCTGCCACTGGATTTGAAGTCCAGGAACGCCACCAGGCCGCTAACTACTCCCGTTTATTTAGGTTTTCTCAAATAGATTACACGATTTATGGCCTGCTTGTCAAAAGTTTGTTATTGCTAGATTGCTGCGGTAGATTGCTGCTTCAAGGCCTTTAGATTTTACTTAATGTTTTCCAACATATTGGGAATAGCAATACCCATGAGGTTACCAATGGTAGTATGGTTCATATCAACTAAGATAAATTGCTGGTATTCACTCATCTCTTCCATCTCTTGATCCAACCCGGCTGAATGAGCGGCGGTTAACTCGGTAGCTTCTTCTTTAGCCGTATTGTAATAAAGGATCAACAATACTTTATTCTCTTCGAGGTTAACCATGAAATAATCAACCCGAAAAGGATAGTCCGATGCAATCAGGGTTTTTTTAAGCATTTGCGAAATAGTACTGACAACCTTTATATGTTTGGTTACTGCCCCATACATCGGTAGAAGACCGCGGGTATGATTATATACAACTGATTTAAGAGATCTAGAGTTCCATAGATCAGTCTGCATGAAACCCTCGCCTAAATCTTCCTTGAGACCGACAATTGCTTTTCTGATATTTTCGAGGGAAAAATGCATAGGCTCACCCGCCTGGCTTCAGATTAACTTTGCCACTAAAATTTGCTTCCTATTACCAGACCAAACTAAAATACCTGGCTACTGTGTCGCGTTTTTCAAACCTTCCTGGATTTTAGGCAACACAATACTCATCAAGATACCCATGGTAGTCTTCGACAGGTCAACCGTCATTCCAAGCTGGTAATCATCTGCCTTATTGATCACAACAAGGTAACCATTAGCAGTATGCACCATGTAAAAATCACCGAGGTTAGGAAATTCCGAACTGGAAAGCGTTTTTTCGAGCATCCTGGTTACCTCGTTGAACAGGGCTGTGGCCTTATGCTGAACATTGTAGCCGCCAAGAGACTGGGCATCTTTAATATGCCAGATGTCTGCAGAGATCAGGGCATCACCAAGATCAGATTTAAGCTCCTCAATAATTGCTTTAAATGCTTCAATCACTTTTGTCACAATCATCATCCTTTCTTCAATAACTGATTAAGAGTATTAGACTACAAAAATCAATTAACTGTTTATCTCAGATCGCCGAACGCTAAATGAAATCTTCCATGAAATCAGCGGTGCTAAAAGGTTCTTCGCTTCCATATTGGGAGTTATTAACGTCAGCCGGTAGTCCTGCTTTTTGCTCACCCTCAGGCTGTATAGTCAAACCACGTCGTAAATGTTTGCCGATATTACTGATGGGAAGTTCGTTGCGAAATTCAATCATCCGTGGCAGTTTATAGACAGCCAGCCTGTCAGCACAGTAGTCGAGTAGTTCTTCTTCGGTAACTATTTCTCCTGCCTTAAGGACAACATATGATTTTAAGGCTTCCCCAAAATACTGATCCGGTATCCCTGTACTGAGCACCTCTGCAACCTTGGGATGATGAAAAAGGACTTCATCGACCTCTCCCGGATAAACATTAAGACCGCCGGTTATAATCATCTCTTTCTTGCGGCCGACGATATAAAAATAGCCGCTATGATCCATCCTGGCAATATCGCCGGTGTAAAGCCAGCCGTCTCGAATCGTAGCAGCCGTATCTTCGGGGCGTCTCCAATAACCTTTCATTACCTGTGGCCCCCTGACAATCAGTTCTCCTTCCATCCCAACCGGCAGATCGGTAGTGCCGCTTTCCCGATCAACAATACGGCAATCCGTATCGGGATAGGGCAAACCAATACTGCCAAATTTGCGTAAACCCCGGTAAGGATTGGCATGGGTGGTCGGCGAAGCTTCGGTGAGCCCGTAGCCTTCAATAATTTTTATGCCGAATTTGACTTCCAGATTTTCAATAACTTCGACCGGTAGCGGCGCCCCACCAGTACGCCAGATATCAACTGATTTAAGATTATGCCGCCCGGCATCAGGGTGATTGGCAATATTGATAAATATTGTCGGCACACCCATAAAAAATACCGGCCGGTAGCGGTCAATTAGCTCAAGGGTAGCCTCGACGTCAAAACGAGGTGAAAGGAGCAAACCAAAGGGAGCAGTCAGACCAAAATTCATGACAGCAGTCATCCCTGTAGCATGGAAAAAAGGCATAACTGCAAGCCCATAGCGCTGCTTGACCCCATTGTTATTCTTGATTTTTAACCAGTCAGAAAACCATTCTCTTTTCTGGATAATATTAGAGACAATATTGTAGTGAGTGAGCATTGCTGCCTTGGGAATTCCGGTTGTCCCACCAGTATATTGCAAAACCGCCACATCAGATCGCGGATTAATCTCTGCTACCGGAGAATCTGCCGGATATTTTTTCAGCAACTGATCAAATAAAAGAGCTCCCGGTATGGAAACGACATAATCACTCAAGCGATTAATGATTAGATGGTCAAAAGTGAGTCGATCCCTGATAGTCAAGATATTTTCGAGAACGAGGTCGGCAACAATTACTGCCTTTGGTTCACAGTCCCGGAGTACAAGCTCGGTTTCAGCAGGCTTATAAAGTGGATCTACCTGAACTTCTATCGCCCCGATCTTCATACAGGCATAGTAAGCATAAACATACTCGGGACAGTTCGGCATGATAATAGCAACGCGATCGCCCTTACCAATACCTAAATCAATGAGGGCGGCGGCAAAGCGGTCAATGTTTTCATGCATTTTTTCATAACTGATTCCATCATTCTGGAAGATCATTGCAACCAGATTCCGGCACTCAGCTGTTTGTTTGATTAATAATTGGTAAAGAGAAACTTCCGGGTAATCTAAGTTCCAGCGAACCGGATAGTTATTTAACCATAGCTGCTTGAACATTTCTCGTTGCCTCCCGGTGAACATAACGCTAGAAGATTGGGGCTAACGGTCAGGTTGCATAGAAAAAAAGTTAACGGAGGAAAAAGAGCCAGATCGTAAGCAATGCCAACAGCAATAAAACCGAAAGAGCAATATTCCAGATCCACAATATATTGTTCGGTATCTTTTCTCGTTCTTGTTCATTTCGGGCAAGTTTTTCCTGCAATTCTGCAATCTGCTTGGTTAGTTCTTTCGTTTTCTGATCATAGACCGGTTCAACGGCCTTCGGTTCCGGCTTTAAGTCGTTCAGAAGATCAGGTACTTTTTGAAAAGTTTTTTGATTACTGTATTCTTTAGCAACCGGGTCCGCTACATCGTGTTGAACGGCAACACCCGGTTGTTCTTTTTCAGGAGGAGCTGTTTTATACTGTGGAACAACCAACTTTGGTTTAAGCTGATCGTTAGCCCATTCCCCGCAAATTTTACTGCCATCCATACAAAACAGGGTGCCCGTACCTTCCCTGTTGTCATGCAACCAGGAACCGATATAGATCCGATCATCTTTGTAGAACATGATGCCATGGCCGTGCCTTTTACCTTCCCGGCGTTCCCCGTAATATTTCATATTATCGGGATAAAGCATGATCCCCTGCCCTTGCATTCTGTCATTATTCCATTCTCCAATATAGGTTCTCCCATCCGGGAAACTGAGAATGCCCTCGCCTTTTTTCTTGCCTTCCTGCCATTCACCGATATACCTTCTGCCATCCTGCCAATTAAGAGCCCCGAGGTCGCTTGCCTTTATTTTTCCATCTACCTGAGTTTCTGATCGCGGATCAGCACAAAGCCAGAAATCTTCTTCACCCTTCTTGCCCTTTTCCCACTCACAAAAATATTTGCGGCCATCAGCATAAATCATCAAGCCCATGCCATGCCTGTTGCCATGTTCCCATTCACCGATGTGTTTGCCTAAATACTGATGGTCATTCCAATAGATCATAATGCCGTTGCCGGAACGCTGGCCATCTTTCCACTGGCCCAAATACTTTTTGCCGCCGGGCCAAGTTATTATTCCCAAACCATTGGGTTTATCGTGATCCCATTCTCCTAAAAATTTTGCGCCTCCAGGTTGCGTCCAAAGACCTAAACCGCTTCGGATGCCTTTCTTTAAATTGCCATCATATTTGCTTCCATTCGGCCAGATCATAACCCCCTGACCATTGGGTAAATCTTTTTCCCAGCTTCCGGAATACTTTCTGCCATCCGCATAGATCATCATTCCTTCTCCATGCTTCAGGCCATCCTTAAAATCACCTTCATACTTACTGCCATCAGCATAAACCTTACTGCCACGGCTTTCTGGATACCCTTCGTATTGCTCAACCGGCTGTCTTCGCCCCTCGGGAAATAAAAAAATTCCAGTACTCATGACGCCTTTCCTTCCCGCCCCGGATCAAAGGGCTCTGCCTACGGATTGATTGCGGATCAGTGACAACTGCCTCAAACCTGCTCAGTAAAAAATAATTAACCCAGGATAAAAAATAGCCTATTTCGGCAACCAGGCTGTCATAGTTAAAAATCTAACCTTAGACCCTTGGTTTTGCGCCCCTGCCTTTCGACAGGTCTGCCTTTTTCGGATATGGCTTTTAAGATCAT
>CAZAKI010000044.1:0-14410 GCA_964485855.1 uncultured Syntrophomonadaceae bacterium
TCATTCGGTTTCGATCCCTTTACTCAAGGCAGCTGCCAGAAAATGGGGTAAGGGCTTGGGGGTGATCCACCTCGACGCTCACCTTGACCTCTGTTTCGAACTGGAAGGAAACCGCCTGTCGCACGGCTGCACGCACCGCCGAATCTTCGAAGAAGATCTATTGCCCTTTGAGCAGGTCTGGTTTGTGGGGATTCGTTCCTTCGAAGCCCAGGAAAGTGATTTTCTTGATAATCAACCGGCTAACCTGGTTAAGGCGGCGGAGATCTACGAAAAAGGGCTGCCGGCTGCCACTTCCCGGGTAGTAAGCGGTCTTCGCAACTGCGAAGCAGTATACCTGACGATCGATATTGATTTTCTCGATCCGGCCTTTGCGCCCGGGACCGGGACGCCCAAACCGGGTGGTTTTTCCACCCGCGAGCTGCTGGCTTTTCTCAAGTATTTTGCCACCCTGCCGATTATCGGGTTGGATGTGGTTGAAGTCGCCCCGCCGCTCGATCACGCCGACATCACTTCCTTTGCTGCCCAGCGGGTGATCACCGAAGCCTGGGGTTATTTTGTCAAATCATGATAATAATTGAATCATTAAAGGTCAAGATTTTCTAAGGAGAGTTGAAAATGCCCGATAAGGTTGATTTCAAAAAAGAATATAAAGATCTCTACCTGCCGAAGACGAAGCCGATGCTGATTGATGTGCCTGAGATACAGTTTATTATGGTCGATGGTGCAGGTGATCCGTACAGCGAAACATACCAGCAGGCGATTGCCATTCTCTACGGTTTAACCTTTACAATCAAGATGAGCAAAATGAGCGGTAAACAGCCGTCCGGCTATTATGAATATGTAGTGCCGCCGCTCGAGGGGCTGTGGTGGGTTTCCGGAGGAGTCTTTTCATTTGAACAGCGTGAAAACTGGCTCTGGACCGCAATGATCCGCCAGCCTGAATTTGTTACCACCGCTGTTTTCGACTGGGCAGTGGAGGAATGTGCTCGTAAAAAACCGGAATTAGATCTGAAACAGGCCGGCTTATCAGCTTTTACTGAGGGGCTTTGCGTACAGATCATGCATCTTGGCCCCTATGCCGATGAGCCGCGTTCGGTTGAGTTGATGAAGGCCTTTATGACTGACAATAATCTGGTTGATGAAACCGGTAGCGAGCGCAAGCATCATGAAATCTATCTCTCCGATCCCCGTAAAACTGACCCGGAAAAGCTAAAAACTGTTATTCGCCACCCGGTTGCCCGCGAATGAACAAACCAAGAAAAATGAAAAATTAATAATTTTTACCCCACCTCGAACCCTCCCCCCTTAAGGGGGAGGGAGTTTTGTGTTTATATCTGAGAGGGAGAAGGTATTTGGCTAAAATGGGCATGCTATTTTTACCAAACAAATGGTATAGTCAAAAACTTACAAAATAAACAACCTTGTTCTGGAGGCAGGAAAACAGGCTGTAAGCGCGAAAGATACTCAATTGAGTTAATAGTGCTAATATTTTGCTTTGCCTAAGGCACTACTTTTCGCTGTCTTTATTTTGATCAAGCTGACAGGAGATGATTGTTATGTGGACTTATGAAAAGCCTGACAACCTGGTGGAGTGGTGGATAGAGAGTGAGGAGCAGCACCGGGACCTGCCCCTGTTTTTATTGCATAATAACCGGGGTGGTCTGGATCAGGTTACCTATGGTGAAACCGGGAAGGGGATTGCTGAAATAAGGGGTGGATTGGCAGCCCTGGGAATCGGTCCGGGTGATGCTGTGGGGATCATCTCTAATAACCGACCGGAATGGGCAGAGTTGGCTTTTGCAGTGTTTGGCCGGAAAGCTCGCTATGTTCCGATGTATGAAAAAGAACTGGAAAAAATATGGAAATATATTATCAAAGATAGTGATATAAAGTTTCTGCTTGTTTCAAAACCGGAGATTTACGAAAAAGTTAAGGATTTGCCTGCAGAAATCCCGGGTCTTGAGAATATTTATATTATAGAATCAGAAGCGGAAAACAGCTTAGCCGCGTTAAAGAAGTTGGGCCAGGATAATCCCACACCGCCTCTGATTCCCGGTCATGAGGACATTGCGGTTCTAATCTATACTTCAGGCACGACAGCCGAGCCGAAGGGGGTTTTGCTTAGTCACGGCAACATCACCTACAATGCCCTAACCGGATGTCGACTGTTCCCCGAACTACAGGAAGGATATGTCGGGATCTCGATGCTGCCCTGGGCTCACTCCTATGCCATAACAGCAGAGCTGACTTCCTGGATTCACTTTGGCGGCACCCTCGGTTTTATGCGTGATGCAACGACCCTGGCCGAAGATATGCGCCTGGTCAGACCGCACTTCCTGGTATCAGTACCGCGTGTTTTTAACAAGGTTTATGATACTATCCATCTGCGGATGAGCGATGCAGGCGGGTTAAAGAAGAAGCTGTTTGATGCCGCCTGTGCTGCAGCCAGGAAAAAGCGAGAGCTTTCTGCAGCCGGAAGGAGCAGTCTATTTTTAAACCTAAAGGTAAGTCTGTTTGACAAGCTGGTTTTTGCCAAAATCAGAGAAGTTGTCGGCGGGCGCATCGTTGGTGCTATGACCGGTAGCGCCGTGATGAATAAGGAAATAGCCGAATTTTTTTCTGACATCGGTATTTCGATTTATGATTGCTACGGCTTGAGTGAAACTGCTCCCGGTGTTACCATGAACAGTTCTACAGCCTGGAAAATTGGGAGTGTCGGTAAGGTTATGCCCGGTCAAAAGGTGGTTATTGATCAGTCAGTCTCCGAAGAGGAAGCTGATGACGGTGAGATCATCGTTTACGGTCCCAATGTGATGAAAGGTTATCACAACAAACCGCTGGAAACGGCAGCAGTCATGACCACTGATGGCGGCTTTCGCACCGGGGACCGCGGCCGCTTTGATGAAGAAGGTTTTTTATGGATTACCGGTCGGATTAAGGAGCAATATAAGCTTACAAATGGTAAGTATGTCTTTCCGGCGGCGATCGAAGAAGTAATCAAGTTAATGCCGCTGGTGGCCAATGCCATGGTTTACGGAGACGGCAGGCCTTATAATATCTGCCTGGTCAGACCCGATTTTGAATTTGCCGCCCGCTGGGCGGAGCAAGAGGGACTAACTGCTGACCCTGATTTATTGCTGACTAATCCGGGTTTTAGAGTCATGCTGATTGAAGAAATCAGGACACATTTGAAAAAATCGTTTGGCAGATATGAAATACCGGAAAAATATCTTCTGATCAAAGAAGATTTCACGGTCGAGAACCGGATGCTGACCCAGACCCTCAAACTAAAGCGACGGGAAGTGTTGGAGCGTTACGCTTCAGAAATCGAAGCGCTCTACAACTGATTATATTATAATAGTGATTATTAGTTTGCTAAATAGTCGCACATATGTTACTATAAATTTCAAATAACTGTGCCACAGCTGTTACCGGATTCAGGGCAGGGTGGAACGATTAGAGGAGTGTGACTGGATTGAAAATCGAAATGGTAAAAAGCAGGGTAATTTTTACCCCGGAAAATGCCGATGAAAAAGCCAAACTGGAAAACCTTTGGCGGGTGATGATCGATTGTGTTAAAGAAACGCGAAAACTGGTACCGATTGGTCAGTATGTCCCACAAGCAGGTGATCAGAGCGCTTCTTTCCAGATCGAAGGTTTAGAAGTAGACGAACAATCATTCGTGGAAGTAAGAGTTCAGGAAGATACCAGTGTCTATTGTAAAACTTGCAATAAATTGCTGAACCTAAAAAAAGGTGAAGTAATTCCTTTATGCTGTGGACAGCCGATGACTGTAGTTGATTAATCAGGGAAGAACTACATTTTTAAGACAAACAGCAGAGCTGTCGGACCGGCATCCGTTGTAAAGGTCGCCGGTCTTTTATTATATTAAAAAAGAAAGTTTTCTTTGCGGCAGTAAGTTCCGGGATATTTTTTAATAGGGGAAAAAGATCAAGCCTAGCAGGGCGCCGGCGGCAATAAAGTAAAGAGGACTGAACGCTTTGACCAGGCTGGCGGCAAACAACAGGATGAAAATCGCTGCAGTTGGAAAATCAATCAGCGCGGCCTGTCCCAGGTTAAAGGCGGCTAATAGGATTAAGGCAATCAGGGCGGAGCGTAACCCATTCAGAAAGCAATTTGCGCCCGGATTCTGAATTAACCTGAAGAGCACCCTGGCCAACAGCAATAACAGGATTAGTGAAGGAGCAATAACGCCCAGGGTGGTAATTAAAGCCCCTGCAACCCCGGCCATTCGATAGCCGATAAATGTTGCGGCATTAATGGAGATTGGCCCGGGGGTCATTTCTGCTACGGCTATGATGTCTAAGAATTCAGCGGCGCTTAACCACCCATGGGTGTCGATTACCTCAGCCTCCATCAGTGGAATCATGGCATAGCCGCCACCGATGGTAAAGAGACCCACTTTGAAAAATGACCAAAAAAGCGATACGATTACCGGGCTCATTTGCAGCATCCCTCCCGGCAGAAAAACAGGCCGGCTATTCCGCCGGCAACCAGCACTAATATCGGGTGGGCCTGGCTGATGATCGCTGCAGCCAGCAATATTCCGCAGAGAATAATTCCTCTGATGCCATGTAAAATATCTTTACCCATCTTTATGGCGGCAGCGGCAATCAGGGCAACTACGGCAGGCCTCAGTCCGTAAAATGCTGCCTGCACATATTGGCTATCACGATAATAGGGATAAAGCCAGGCAGCGATTATCAAGAGGATGATAACTGATGGTAAGGTTACGCCCAGGGCGGCAATGATCCCTCCGCTAATACCCCTTAAGCGCATGCCAATTTGGATAGCGCTGTTTAATGCCAGCTGCCCCGGCATACCTTGCGTAATGATCAAGATATCGGCAAAAACATCGTTGCTAACCCATTTGCGGTTGAAAACTACTTCCTGCCGGATTACCGGTAAGATGGCATAGCCCCCGCCGAAAGTAAAAGCGCCCACTTTCAGGAAGGCGAATAAAATGGTCAGCAGTGATTCCTTGCGTGTATTATTCATTCGTAAGAAGGTGATTATTCAGATCCGAGTTATGGCCTTCACGTTCAAGCAATGCAAAAACTCTCATTACAGACTGCAGGGAAACAATCAGGTTCTCACGCTCAGCAGGATTAAGATTTTCGGCTAGATTATTGAACCGAAATGATCTTCTTTCAAACACTAGACGGGAAAGCTGTCTGCCGTAAGAGGTGAGGGCCACCCTGACAATGCGGCGGTCTTTTTTGTCACCGCGTCTTTTAACCAGGTTTAAATTAACCAAACGGTTTACCAGACGGGTAGCGGCGCTTTCAGCCAGGTAAATCTCCGAACTGAGGCTCCCCATGGTCAAATCATCATGGAAATAAAGCACCAGTAGGGCGTTAATCTGACCCGGGGTGATACCCAAGCCGGTCAGTTCCCTGTTTTCCTCGGCATTCAGGTAATGCATTAACTTGGGAAAGATTGCCTGAATGGCCGCAGTAAAATGATCTTTATCCCGGTAATCGCCGGCAGAGTTCATCGTTTATATCCCTTTCCAGTTTGAAAAAAACTAAAATCTAGGTTAGGTTATTGCGCGCTATCTGTCAAGATTAGAGCAGAACAAAAATGAGCGCATAGGTTTTGCCTGATAATTATTTTGTTTCGGTTTTCTTGGTGAGGACTAAGAACTGGCCTCTTTCACGCTGTTCTACTTTAACCCTGTTTTCTTCAAGCAGCTGGTTGACATATTTCTGCAATTCTGCTGGATGCAGGTTAAGCGCCTGCTGCAGATCTTCAACTGTGCAGGGTCTTCGGTGTAAGATTTCCAGGATATTTTCACTATGCATTTCATTAAAAGAGGCAATCTGCCGGCGTGGTTTAAAGTTACCAATCAATTCAACATTTCCAAGAAAATGGGCGATTTCTTGCATTGTCTCCAAGGACGCCGCTTCAACCCAGCTTTCTGTTCCCGGCCGGTCGAGAGTTCCCAGTTGCACGCGATCCGGTTTGATTCTGTCAATTGCTGCTTTCAGGGCTACCAGTTCTTGTTGCTGGTCATTGATACCGGGGATAATCATAATTTCCAGGATTATTGTTCCTTCATATTCACACCGCAGCTTAGCCAGGCTTTCGATCATCTCATCACAATTAAGGCTTTGATCAGGGCGGTTTATTTTTGCAAACCCTTCTGCGGTGGCCGTGTCAAGGGAAGGAATGATTAAATCGATGTTTTGTACTGCCTCCCGGTTTTTTCGATCTGTGAATAGAGTACCGTTGGTTAGCAAACAAAGTTTGTAGCCAGGGTAATTTATTTTCAGCCAGTTAATGATCTGATCGATTCGGGAATGCAACATCGGTTCCCCCGAACCGGCAAAGGTAATATAATCTAGCTCTGGCTGATCCTGAAGGTATTGAGCCAACTCTTCAATCACTTTCTCTGTTGGCACATATTCTTTTCTTTCCACAGTCAGGTTGGTTGTCTTGCCACATTCACAGTAGATGCAATTCAAGCTGCAGGTCTTATGAGGGATTAGATCAATACCCAGCGATACGCCCAAACGTCGCGATGGTACAGGACCAAATAAATATTTATGTTTCATCATAGCGCCTCCGCAGTTAGTTTCATATTTAATCATAGCATATTGTTGTGCTATACTGATCATAACCGATCGAATCCTTCAAACCGAAGGCAGGTGGTAGATATGCTTAAAATGATCGGTATCGCTCCCCATCCTCCGATTATTATTCCAGAGATCGGGCGCGGCGAAATTAAAAAGGTCCAAAAAACTGTCGCAGCCCTTCAGCTATTAAGTCGCAAGATCAAAGAGCAGCGGCCCCAGCTTTTGATTATTATTACCCCCCACGGCCCGGTTATGCATGAAGGGCCCTCTGTCGCGACCGCTTCGTTGTTACATGGCAATTTTTCCCGTTTTGGGGCTCCCCAGATCAAGGTTGAGTTGGAAACGGATCTTCAGCTGGTTGAATATCTGCGCGCAGAAACAAAAGAAGATCGCCTAAAACCGGTTTTTCTGCCGGCTGGTGATTTTGGATCGGAAAGGCAAGGCGGATTAGATCACGGTGCCATGGTGCCCCTTTACTATCTGCAACAGGAAGGTTTGAATCTGCCTGGTCTGCATATCACCTATGGCTATAATAGTTACCAGGATCTCTATCATTTTGGCCGTAGTTTGCGCCGGGCAGCCGACAAACGTGGTCTTCCCTATGTAGTTTTAGCCAGCGGTGATCTTTCACACCGCTTGATCCCCGGTGCACCGGCCGGTTTCAGTCGGCGCGGCGCTGAATTTGATCAGCTCCTGGTTGAACGCTTGAAGAACGGGGCAGTTGAAGCGATTTTAAACTTTGATCGCCAGTTGGTTGAAGAAGCCGGCGAATGCGGCTTGCGTTCATTTATTATGGCCCTTGGTATGTTGTCAGGTGGGAATTTTAGCACTAAAATATTCTCCTATGAGGGACCTTTCGGAGTTGGGTACCTGGTTGCTGCCCTGGAACCACAGGATCTCTCTTCCATAAGCTTTGACCCGGTTCAGCTGGCCCGAAAAACACTTGAACAATATTTTGCTGCCGGAAAAACTCCAGGCGTTCCTGCTGATTTGCCGTCGGAATTCCAGCAAAAAGCAGGGGCCTTTGTATCCCTAAAAAAAGCGGGACAACTGCGTGGTTGTATCGGAACGATCGAACCGGTGCAATCTAACTTGGCTGGTGAGATTGCGGCCAATGCCCTCAGTGCGGCATTCAGGGATCCTCGTTTCCCCCCGGTTCAGCAGCAAGAACTCGCAGCGCTGGATATTTCTGTTGATGTCCTAAGCCCTCTTGAAAAGATCGGAAGCAGGGATGAACTTGATCACCACAAATATGGAGTGATGGTATGCAGCGGTCATAAAAAAGGGCTGCTGCTGCCAGATCTGGAAGGGGTCGACAGTGTGGAAGAACAGTTGTCCATAGCGGCCCGCAAAGCCGGGATTGATCCTGATGAGAAGATGGAACTATATCGCTTTACAGTCACGCGATACAAAGAAGAATAGATAGATTATAGCGAAAAATAAGCACACCTGCCGGTAAGGGAGGTTGAAACATGGTAGAAGCTCGATACTACCGGAAAGAAGGCGAAAAGGTTCAGTGTCAGCTCTGTCCACACCTGTGCCGCATCGCAGAGGGTGAAACCGGCATTTGTGGGGTCAGGTCAGTCCGTGACGGCAGCCTGGATGCTGATAATTACGGGGTTCTGGCCGCCGTAAATTGGGATCCGATTGAAAAGAAACCGCTCTATCATTACTATCCCGGCTGGCCAATTCTGTCACTTGGCACTTACGGTTGTAATTTGTCCTGTTCTTTTTGCCAAAACTGGACTCTGGCCCGAAGTCCAGTCAGCCTGGAAGCAGAAAGGGCAGAACCTACTGATATCCTTAAGCTCCTTCATCAGGAGGGAGGAGCGAATGAAGTTTTAGGAGTAGCCTACACCTATAACGAGCCGCTGATCTGGTTCGAGTTTGTGCTTGATACCGCTCGTTTGCTGAAAAAAAACGGTTATCGGAATGTCCTGGTTACCAATGGTTATATTAATGAGAAACCTTTGCAGGAGCTGTTGCCGTTCATCGATGCAATGAATATTGATGTCAAAGGGTTCAGTGACCAGTTTTATCAAAAGTACTGCCGTGGAAAGCGAGAACCGGTGCTCAGGACTGTCGAAGCAGCAGTAAAAAGTTGCCATGTAGAAATCACCTGCTTGTTAATCCCTTCTTTAAACGATCATCCATCTGAACAGGAAGCTTTGATTAATTGGCTGAGTAGTTTGGATCCAAACATAGTGCTACATTATTCCCGCTATTTCCCCCGCTATAAGCTTGACCTGCCGCCAACAGGTGAAGATGTATTGGAGCGAACCCTGGTACTGGCCAAAAAGAAGTTGAACTATGTTTACCTTGGTAATATTGAAATACCGGGAGCAGGAGATACCCGGTGTCCGCATTGTGGCAACTTGGTGGTTAGCCGAAGTGGTTACCGGGTAAAAGTCGTTGGCCTGCAGGGTGGGAACTGTAACCGGTGCGGTAAGAGTGTTAAAATTATTAATGGAGAACCGGGATGATCTTTAACTAATTGCTTGAAGGTATTTACACAATTCAGGGCGAATAGTTGAAAAATATGTTTTATCTAAAGCAAGTCTGAGCAAGGTAAATCACTGAAGACAGAGGGAATAGCTGAAAGTGGCCATTTGGGAACGGATTGTCGCAGCGGTAATGCAATTAAATGTTGAGTGGCGTGATGTTATTGACATTGTGATCATTACTTACGTTTTTTACCGCCTGATCCTGATTATCCGCGGCACCCGTGCCGAGCAATTAGTAAAAGGCCTGGTCCTTTTACTGCTGGCGATGGTTTTAAGTGATCAGGCCGGCCTTGATACCCTGCATTGGACCCTGCGACAGACCATGACCGTCGGTTTGATTGCTATTCCTATTGTTTTTCAACCCGAGCTACGCCGGGCTCTGGAACATCTGGGACGGGGTAAATTTTTTAAATCTTCTTATTGGAACTGGAGTTCTCAGGATTTTGAAGTAATGATCGATGAACTATCCAAAGCCATTTTTGTCCTGGTTAAGAAGAGGATCGGTGCCCTGATTGTTGTCGAGCGCAGCACTGGTCTGAAAGAATGGGTTGATACCGGCATTCCAGTGGAAGGTTTGGTCACCGCAGAACTGCTGGTTAACATATTTTTCCCCCGCAGTCCCCTTCATGATGGCGCCGTCATTATCCAGGGCAACCAGATCGTGGCGGCCGGTTGTTACCTGCCGCTGACTGAAGATCCCAATCTTGGTAAAGAGCTTGGCACCAGGCATCGTGCGGCTATCGGTATTACTGAGCAGTCTGATGCTGTGGCGATCATCGTATCGGAAGAGACGGGGACTATTTCCATTGCCCATGATGGTGTCTTGACTCGCTACCTGGATGAAAAGAAGCTGAAAATGATGTTGACCGAACTATGTTCTCCTGAGCGCAGTGAAGGTTTTAAACTGAAGAATTGGAGGAACAATCTCTAGCGATGGAAAAGTTTTTGCGTAGCAATAATTTTGCCCTTGTTCTGGCTTTATTTTTAGCTATAATCCTCTGGCTCTTTGTCACCGGCGATAAAATAACCAGGACGACCCCTTCGTTGAAAGTCTGGCAAGATGTCCCGCTACGCGTTGAAAACCTGAATCCGGAATATGTTGTTACTGAAATCCCTGAAGCAGTTGATATAACTTTAGAAGGTCTACCCGATGCTTTTGCCGATCTGCCGATCCAGGAAATCGATGCCTTTGTCGATTTAAACGGCAGGGAACCGGGAAACCATTTGATCAAGGTTCAGGGCCAACCGCCACGGGGACTAAATCTAGTCCTAATTGAACCGGAGCAGGTGAGAATTGTCATTGAAGCATATTTCAGTGAAAACTTTCCGTTAGAAATTGAATTTACGGGAGAACCGGCTGTAGGCTGGGAACTTGATACCTACACTATTCTTCCGGAAGAAGTACTGGTTGGCGCTCCGGAATCAGTCTTTGAAAAAATAGATCGCGTGAAGCTGATCATCGATCTAACCGATATGCTTTTATTTGAAAGTATTGAGTTGGAACCTTTTGCCTATGACGAAGAAGGAAATCTGGTGCGGGATATTGCGATTGACCCTTCACTGATTACAGTCAGGCTGGAATTTACCAGAATTGTAGAACCGGAAGAGGAAAGTGAAAGTATCAGCTTGAATATAACCCGCGATTTGCATCTTTAAGGGAGGTAAAGGTTTGGGTAAACTATTTGGAACTGATGGAATCAGGGGAGTAGCCAACCGCGATTTAACCCCTGAACTTGCTTTTAAAATTGGCAGAATTGCTGCCTGGATGTTGGGAAAAGAGAATGACAGTCCCCTGTTTGTGATCGGGAGGGATACCCGCCTTTCCGGACCGATGCTGGAAGGCTCACTTACAGCCGGGATTACTTCGGCCGGTGGTGATGTCAGGCTCCTGGGGGTGGTATCTACACCGGCCGTGGCCTATTTAACGAAAAAGCTTGGAGCGGCAGCCGGGGTGGTGATTTCCGCATCTCATAATCCGATTGAAGACAACGGCTTGAAGATCTTTGACGGGCGGGGTTTTAAACTTCCCGATGCTCTCGAAGAGAAAATTGAAGCCTATTATTTCAAAGACGAAGATGATCTGCCCCGACCGGAAGGCCTTCATTTAGGCCAGGCCTTTCATGATGGGGATGCTTTGCAGCAGTACTTGAAACATTTGCGAAACAGTTCTGACTCCCTGGAGGGAATGAAACTGGTTATTGACTGTGCCCATGGCGCCGTGTGCCGAATTGCCGGAGACCTACTTCAATCTCTGGGGGCTGAAATAGTAAGCCTTCATGATGAGCCGGATGGCGGCATGATCAATGTTAACTGCGGAGCGACTGATACCGCAGATTTGCAGAAATCTGTGATCGAAAACGGGGCTACACTGGGACTGGCTTTTGACGGTGATGCCGACCGTTTGATTGCTGTTGATGAACAAGGGGCTATTGTCGACGGTGATGCCGTAATGGCCATCTGTGCCATTAGCATGGCCAGGAAGGGGCAGCTGAATAACAAGACTATCGTTGCGACAATCATGAGCAACGGCGGATTGGATATTCTGGCCGAAAAGCACGGGATCAGGGTAGTGCGTACGACAGTCGGCGATCGTTACGTTTTGGAGAAAATGCTTGAAGGTGGTTTTAGTATTGGCGGAGAGCAATCAGGCCATATTATCTTTTCTGATTATGCCACCACCGGGGACGGCTTACTGACTGCGCTCCAGCTGCTAAGAGTGGTCCGGGAGGAAGAACGCCCGCTTTCCCTCTTGGCTGCCGCCCTGGAAAGGTTGCCGCAGGTTTTGGTCAATCAGAAGGTGGGGACCAAAGAAGGCTGGTCTGATAACAGCAAAATCAAGACGGCGATTAAAAAAGTGGAACAGGAGCTGGGACAACATGGGCGGGTGCTGGTTCGCCCTTCGGGAACTGAACCGAAAATCAGGGTGATGCTTGAAGCGCCTTTGCCTGAAGAAAAACTTGAATCCTATGCCCGTTCCCTGGCCGAACTGATTGCTTTGGAACAGGCATAAACCAGTTATTTTTCTTTTTAAGCATCTGGTTGACTGGAAGGTATTCAATCAGTATAGTTTATAGGGGGGAGGAGCTTTCTAGCCTCCCCCCAAAAATGATCATAATCAAGTAAAAGCTGGGCTGAAAGTGGGGATCTAATTCATGTGTGGCATTGTTGGTTATACCGGAAACCGAACCGCCGCAGCGCTGCTGCTTGGGGGTTTAAAAAAACTGGAATACCGGGGCTATGATTCTGCCGGTCTAGCTTTGCAGCAGGAAGGAAGGCTGATTATTGCCAAAAAAGCCGGGTCCGTGGCCGATCTTGAGTCCATTCTTGAGCCTGGTCTTGATCAGAATACAGTTGGGATTGGTCATACCCGCTGGGCCACACACGGCAAACCTACCGATATAAATGCTCATCCCCACTGCAGCTGTGGCGACGAAATTGCCCTGGTTCATAATGGTATTATTGAAAACCACCAGGAGCTGAAAGAATGGCTTGCTACTGATCAAGGGCATCGTTTTATTTCCGAAACCGATACCGAAGTCCTGGCACACTTGATTGAAGAGTTCTATGAAGGCGATCTACTGATGGCGATGCGTAAGGCAATGAAAAGAGTAATTGGTTCCTACACCGTGTTGGCTCTCTCTTCCCGCGAGCCGGGCAGGTTGGTCTGCACCCGCCAATCCAGCCCGCTGATCATCGGGCTTGGTGAGAATGAAAACCTGGTTGCTTCTGATATTACCGCACTGCTTGAACATACCCGTAATACAAAGATTCTTGAAGATGGTGAATTTGCTGCGATAACCGCCGATACGATTGAAATCATTGATGCTGATGGCAAGGCAATTGAACGGGAAGTTTTTGAAGTTACCTGGGATCTGGAAGCGGCTGAAAAAGGCGGGTTCGATCATTTCATGCTAAAGGAAATTATGGAACAGCCCGACGCGGTGCGCGAAACAATGCGTCAGCGAATCGATCACTCCAGCCACAAGATCAGATTGGAAGATCTCGGTTTATCGACTGGAGAACTACAGGCAATTGAGAAGTTCTATATTATTGCCTGTGGCACGGCTTACCATGCCGGTTTGGTTGGCAAGAATGTTATCGAGTCGCTAACCGGTATCCCGGTCGAAGTTGATGTCGCCTCGGAATTTCGATATCGCGAACCGCTTTTAAAAAAGAATCAGATGGTGATCGTAATCAGCCAGTCAGGCGAAACAGCCGACACCTTGGCGGCCTTACGCCTGGCCCGTCAAAGCGATCTGAAGGTTTTGGCGATCACCAATGTTGTAGGAAGCTCAGTTTCACGTGAAGCTGATCATGTCTTTTATACCTGGGCTGGGCCGGAAATTGCCGTTGCTTCAACCAAGGCCTATCTAACCCAGCTGGTTGCCCTTTACCTTTTTGCCCTCTACCTGGGGCAAATCCGCAACTCAACTAAACCAGCGATTACCGAGCAGATTGTTGAAGGTCTGATCGCTTTGCCGGGCCAGCTGAAAGCAATCCTTGCCGCGGATAGCATTAACCGTCTGAAGCAATACTGCCGGCATCTGGCCGGTTGGGATAGCGCCTTTTTTATCGGTCGCAACCTTGATTATCCCGTTGCCATGGAGGGGGCGCTGAAGCTTAAGGAAATTTCTTATATCCATGCCGAAGCTTATGCAGCAGGAGAACTGAAACATGGACCACTAGCACTGATTATCGAAGGAATTCCGGTGATTGCTCTGGCTACCCAGAAAGCGGTACTTGATAAAACCCTCAGTAATATCCAGGAAGTTAACGCCCGGGGAGGCGCCGTTTTTGCCATTACCCAGGAAGGTTTTAAGGATGTAGTTCGCCAGGTGGATGCCGTGTTTTATTTGCCTCCGGTAATTGATTTACTGGCCCCGGTTCTAAGCGCTGTACCGACCCAGCTGATCGCCTATTATGCTGCGGTGGAACGCGGCCATTCGGTTGATAAACCGCGTAACCTGGCCAAGAGTGTAACGGTGGAATAATGCGAAAGCCAAGCGACTGCACTTTGCCGTTTAACCTCTAGTCCTGATCTGCGGGATCTGCTTTCTTTTGTCTATGCTTAGCGATCATCATTTCATACTCAATGCGGGCAGCCTCTATATTGTTGTGGTCGAGGCTGTCTTTCAAACTCCGGAATTTTAAAAAGATAAACTGAAAAATTTATTTTAAGATGGTAATGATCAGTTTACCAATCTTGTCCCTCTAAAATCTTTTGACGCAGTGAAGGCTCGACTTTTTCGATCGCATAGCGCAGCATGGTGCGGGGCATCCTGCGATGATATTTTTTCAGAAATGCAA
>CAZAKI010000045.1:0-9129 GCA_964485855.1 uncultured Syntrophomonadaceae bacterium
TGATGATCTTGTTTACACCTTCTCCGGCATTTTCTGCATAAGCATCGGCGCCGATTTTTTCAGCCCAGCGCACAGTGACCGGAGCACCACCAACAATTGTTTTATATTTGCCTTTCAGTCCTTCTTTGACCAGCGTGTTTTCCAACTCCTGTTGCTTAACCATCGTAGTAGTTAAGAGGGCACTGGTCCCAATGACATCTGCTTTAAATTCTTCCGCCTTGGCAACAATATCTAGGACCGGAACATCGCGACCGAGATCCAAGACATCAAAACCATTCGCTACCAGTAGGGAAACCACAATCGCCTTACCAATATCGTGGATATCTCCTTCTACCGTGGCAATCAGCACCTTACCCTTATCTTTTTCTGCTCCACCGGCAATCGCTGCATTTAGGAGCTCGGTGGCATTTTTTACAGCCTCGGCAGCCTGGATCAGCTCAGGTAAAAAGAGTTCGCCACATTCAAAAAGGTCACCAACCTGCTTAATGCCAACCACATAGCCGTTGTTGATCACTTCAAGCGGATCCATCTTGGCGTCCAGTGCCTCTTTCGCCAACTGTTCTGCTTCAGCTTCGTTGCCGCTGACAATCGATTCTACTATCTTGTCTAAGAATTCCTGGTTTACCATTTTTCCACTCCCTTCATTGTTACTTTGTTTTTCTTAAGAAACGCTCCACTGAATTAATTTCTAAATCAAGCAATTTAGCAATCCGGAACTTGGCTTCAATACCCCGTGATTGTTCGCCCATGCCGCCATAAACATTGGCGATATCTAAATCCTGCCGCACTTCGTTCATGATTACTTCGTCGGCCAGATCCGAAACTGCCACTTTTAGTTTTCCAGCCACATATTCCTTGGCTTCGTTCAGGCGCATCTTCTTCGACATTTGCATCCGGGCCACCAGATCTCCGGCAGTCCGTATTCCGCCCATGCCTGAAGCATGCATATGGGTCAAAGCCATTCCAGCAGGGTCACCGTAACCTACCTATAAGCCGTCAAGTTTGCCGACTTCAGCCATCGCCGTTGAAGCCCTGGAAACACAGTCAATCGGCGGGGTCATTACTAATGGCACTCCCCCAACACCCATACCAACGTTAGCATGAACCGGGATGTTGGCCGCTTCTACGCAAGCCTTACAGAAGGTAACAGCCCGGCCAAGGTTCCAGGGAAAAGTCCGGCTGCTGTTGGTATTGACCACCGCTCCGAAAATACTGGCTCCGGCTTTTTCAGCCAGCTTTACCTGCTTATGCGGATAGAGACCGGCCAGGCGGACCCCGTCATATTCAAGCTGGCCGTGAAAACCGAGTACAAATTCACCGGCCATGCCGATTTCAATCGCCATATTAGGATACTTGGCCCGCAGCTGCTCACAGGCCAGAAGAGTCGCCTGAAACTCGGCATCACCGGCCGCTGCCGTAGTGTCAAAATCGATACCGTCTGCACCGGCTTCATATACCCCACTGGATACAAAAACCATATCTTTTACCGCGTACTCAACCGCCTCTTCCTGGGCTGCCCTCGCTTCAGCAATTTTTCCGGCCGGCAATAGTTCGGCCGCATTGGGGCATGGTCCGTCAGGTTGTGTGTAAAGTGGAAGATTTGGCATTGCCCCGTAGAAAAGCGGTGCAGTGGTTACTAAAGATGTTTCCGCAACCGCATACTGCTCCTCGGGCACAATCATTTTAATTGGTTTAAAGCTGTAATGAACATAAGCCAGTTCCAGTGTGTCGGCAGCAAAAGCCCTTTCGTAGATCTGCATAATCTGGGGCATACCAATGGGGATCCCCAGGCGGGTAATTTTTAGGGTTCCCGAATCATAACTTAAAATCAACTCGTTGCCATGCTGAACACTGACAAATTTTTGCGGACGGCAGCAAATGTCAACAATGTAGTCAATTTCGTCTGCCGAAAGCGGATCGATTTTGCCTCTTTTAACGGCATCCTGTACTCCTGCTTCGACGTCGGCCTTGACTTCTTCCTTGCTCATGTTAACAAAGGATCCGTCGCCCATTCTGGTAATAACCAATATTTACACCTCGCTTTCTAAATTTATTCCTTGCTTAATTTAACCGAAAAGTGATCTTCTGCCTCATTGACAATATCGCGCATCTTGGCGACAACATCTCCGGGCAGGGGCTTAATTTTAAAGTTATTGTAAATATCCAAAGCTTCTTCATAAGCCCTTTCAGTTAAATCCTTACTGCCATCTTTTTCCCAACGATCACGTGTGCCTCTATAGATTAATTTATTTTTGGAAGCCAAGTCTCTAAAGCGACTGAATGTATGCTCGTGGCTTACGTATTCTCCAGCGGCACCTACCGCCTGGATTACTTCCAAAGCCAGAGTATCGCGATCCACTTTAATCCCGGCAACCACTTCTTTGATCATCCTGGCAATCTCATTAGTGATCACCAACTGGGCATAATCAAAGGTGATGCCCTGAGCCAGCATCCCCAAACCGTAAATCATATTTATTCCGGCCAGAGCGGGAACCAATGCGGTTAAGGTCGCTTCGTGTGCTGCCTGGGCATCGGGTAAATAGCTGTCAGCCTAACCACCGGCAGCCCAGCTCGGCAGCTGATAAAACTGAGCCATCTTGGCGGTCGCCGCACTAACCAGGGCCAGTTGAGGTGCACCGACCGGAGAAGTAGTAGTCCTCAGATCAAAGCTTAGAGAAGAGGTCCCATAAATGCAAGGATGACCTTTTCGCACCAGTTGAGCCAACACGATCGCGGAAAGCAGTTCGGCGTTCTGAATAACCATGGCTCCGGCCAGGGTTACCGGCGCTGTCGCACCGGCCATAAACATATCGACCAGCGAACAGGGAGCCCCTCCTTTTGCTGCTTCAATGATTACTCCGGTAGTATCGGGGTTCAAGATCAGCGGACTGTTTGGGCAGGTGTTTGCGCTGTAGATCGGCCTTGCCCTGAAATTTTCTTCTCCCCCGCAAACAGTATAAGCCAGTTCAATTATTTTCCGACAGCGGTAAGCATCACCTGATCCAATAATTGAGTGCTTGGTAGTGTTATTAAATACCGCTTCTGCATTGTGGATCTGCTGAACCTGGCTGGGCACATCATTAGCCCCGACCGGTCTTTCTAAAAAATCGACCTGATCCATTGCCGTACACATGCGGGTAACATTGGCAACGTCTTTTTTGGTTGTACGATGCCTTTCCCGGGTAACCGGATCGACCACTTCCACCCCTTCGCCAAAATTGGTAAAGGCAATAGTACTACCTGCCTTAAGCCAAAAATCTTCTTCCGGATCAATACCGGCCATCAGAAAATTAGATGGCGTAGATCGAATGGCATCTTCAACAACATGAGCTGGGATCTTGACGATATTATTCTGGCGATCCACAATACAACCCCCGCCATCGAAGTAATCCTGCGCATCTTTGGCTAAAACCCTGATTCCCGTTTCTTTCAAAACGAGGAGCGTCGCATGGTGAATCTCAAGCAACTCGTCATCACTGAAAAGGTTTAGCGACATCCCTTCCAGGACCTTAAAACCTGCACGCATGCCTTCTTTCATCATTGCACCTTCCTTTCTATTCAAATTTATTGGTGCTGGAAAATAACAACCTATTATTTCAATTATATAGACTATCTTAATTGCTACAATTGTCACACTGTACACAAGTATAACCACATATTAGACATAGTGTAAAGACAGGCAGCTTAAAATCATTTTGCAGGATTTAGCGCTATTAAGGTGAATCATGATCAAAGCGCAATAATATTTGCACCAGAGGGGAGATAGTGGTAATGTCCCATAATGCTGCCAGTCAACCAGTTATAGACATTGCTCAAAAGGAAAAGCTGCTCACTGAAACACTAAATACCTTAATCGATGGAATCCATATTATTGACCAAAAAGGAATAACTGTTTTTTATTCTGCCGGCCTGGAAAAAATCGAACATAATTTAGCAGAAGACGTGATCGGAAAACATATTTCCGAAACCTATCGTCTTGACGAAGAGAGCAGTATTTTGCTGCAGGTCTTAAAAACAGGGAAACCGGTAAAAAACCATAGGACAACCTACTTCGCACGTAAAGGTAACGAAATCAGCATAATAACAAACACCTTCCCTCTCTTTAATGGTCAGCAGATCATCGGGGCTGTCTCCATTAACAGCAATATTACCAGCAATAAGCAGCTGGTCGATACGGTAATTGATCTGCAAAGACAGCTCTATTCCAATCTGACAAAAAATGGCACTCGCTATACTTTTGCTGATATCATCGGTAATAGCGCAGCGATCAAGAATGCAATCCAGCTGGCCAAGCGCATTGCAACCACCGTATCCCCGGTCCTGATATACGGTGAAACCGGTACTGGAAAAGAGCTTTTTGCCCAGAGTATCCACAACCACAGTAACAGGGCAAACGGACCCTTTGTCGCAGTAAACTGTGCTGCAATTCCCGCAACCCTGCTTGAAAGCGTGCTTTTCGGTACGGTAAAAGGCGCATTTACAGGCGCAGAAGACAAAACAGGGTTGTTTGAAGAAGCAGATCAGGGCACCCTGTTTCTTGATGAAATCAGCTCCATGGATATCTCCCTGCAAAGTAAACTGCTGCGGGTGCTTGAGTCTAAAACGATTCGTCGCCTGGGCGGGAAAAAAGATCTGATCATCAATCCGCGGATCATTAGTGCAATCAATCTTGATCCACAGGAAACTATAAAAAAGAACCTGCTTCGCAACGACCTCTACTTTCGATTGGCAGTTGTAACTTTGAACATCGTCCCGCTACGGGAAAGGATCGCTGATGTTATACCGTTAACAAACTATTTCATTCAAGCTACTAGACGGATCATGAATAAAAAAGTTGAAAATGCTGCCGGCAAGGTTATCTCTCTGTTCCAAAAGCACAACTGGCCAGGCAACGTGCGGGAGTTACAGCATGCTGTTGAGCATGCGATGAATTACGTCGAAGATGATGCATTAACAATTGAACTCAAAGATCTGCCCCTACATCTACTGCAAAGGTACAGGACTGACCATTACCTTGGTGAGCTTGCTCCGGATATTACCGAAGCCGTCGACACAAAAAATGGCCAAACCTCTTTGAAAAGTAGATTACAGCAGCTAGAAATAAAAATTGTTGAAGCCGCTTTGGATCAGCATCGTTGGAACATAACAAGGACCGCTCAAGCTTTAGGCATGTCCCGCCAAAATCTACAACAAAGGATAAAAAGATTGAAAATCAAATTTAATTACGAAGGTAGAGCTAATAATGGACAACCTAGACCAAAGAATCTGTGAAGTAAAGAATAAAATTGAAGACGTCAAGAAGCGCTGGCCTTTTCATTCAGCCAAACCGGCTATGTTCAGGGAACTTGAGGATCTGGAAATTGAACTGGAAACGCTGAAGCAAAAGAAGAAAAAACAAGATTCCGGGGCCAGGTAGGGACGGATCAGCATCATCTAGTTATAAAGCTAACTCGATGATGCGGCCGCTGATCTGAAGCGATTGGAAGCCAAGATTTTCTTTAATCCAGCTTAATGAATCCCGGTGGTAGAAAAAGACATGGGTCGGATCATTTTTATAATGCCAGTTTTCAAAATCCAAATGCCCGGTAACAATCTTGGTCATGCAAAACAGTTTCCCTCCGGGTTTCAACAGCTTGCGCAGCCTCTTAAATTCACTAAAGGGTTGATAAAAATGTTCAATCACCTCAATGGCCATGATAAAATCATAACCGGTTTCTAGCAGAGAGGGATCTTTGTAGTAATAAGGATCGTAAAGCTTAATCGTGTAACCGGCTTCGCTTAAAAGGGTTGCAGCGACCGGGCCGGAACCGGCACCATAATCCAAGCCGCGTGCTTCAGGCCCAAAAGCGGTTTTAACCCTTTCGACCAGGGGACTGACAAACCGGCGGTAACCGGGATCATTAGGATCGTTGTTATGCTGATCATAGCGTTCTTTTTCGGCTTCGGCTGACAGGTAATAACGCGAATCCATGAATACTGCCCGGCAGTTTAGACACCGATAGTAAAGCAAGCCCCGGAAAGTGGAAAAGGTTTCAGCCCTGCCAGGACAGAGGGGGCATTTATCTTGATGCGACAACCTTATCACCTGCCTTCCTGACTTAATTATCTTACTATAAAAATTTGTTTTTTTCCCGGCATGTGAAAAATTTATCAGTTAATCTTGACAGCTGTGACTGGCTGACATAAAATGAAAAAGACATATATAAGCATCGCCTTCGATCCACTGATTCTAAAGTGACTGAGTCACCATGAATAGTGGACGATAGGGTTCAACTGGAAACGGCTGTGCCTCCCAATGCGGAAAGAAGGTCTGGTTATAACGCACAGGCATAACCGTATTCCGCATGGGGAAATACGGTTTTTATTTTATTGAGGGGAGGTGAAAAGATGCAGCTTTCGGCAAGAAACCAGTTAAAGGGAATGATCAGGGAAGTAAAAGAAGGTCCGGTGTCAACAGAAGTAATAATTGATATCAATGGTGTAAGTATTGTGTCGAGCATCACTACCGGCTCTGCGAAAACCATGAATTTGAAACCCGGTGATGAAGCTTATGCCGTGATCAAGGCAAGTTCCGTGATGGTGGCAAAGTAACAAAAAAATTATTACCTTCGATCCACTTGGTCTAAAGTGAGCAAGAAACACCATGATGGGTGGACGATAGGGTGCAGCTGGAAACAACTGCGCCTCCCAATGCGGAAAGAAGGTTTGACCATGATAGAAGGCATAGACGCATTTCCCATGGGAGGGATAATGCGTTATTTATAATCCCGGTTAACCATGGTTTCGAACCTGAGTAATGCTGATAATCAAGCCGCGTTTTTAAGGGTTGATCAATCAGTTAGAAAAAGTCTACCGGGGACTCTGGAGTATTATTAAAGGCAGAACAGACAGCACAATTAATAAAAAACTGGAGGATTAACAAACAATGTTTGATCGCAAAAAAATATTAGCACTAGCTTTAGTGGTAGGTTTGCTATTATTTATAGCCGGTTGCGCCCAGGAAGCAACTCCACCTGAGGAAGAACCAACTCCGGAAGAAGGAGAAGAAGAAGAAGTACAGCTAATTGATGATTTTATCATTCTGGCAACAACTACCAGCACTTACGATTCCGGGTTGCTCGATTTCTTAAACCCGATCTTCCAGGAGCAAACCGGTCTTGAAGTCCGTGTTGTCTCTCAAGGGACCGGTGCTGCGTTGGAAACCGGCCGCAGCGGCGATGCCGATGTTCTCTTAGTCCACGACCGCGGTTCTGAATTAACTGGAGTTGAAGAAGGTTATTTCGTCGACCGTTACGATGTTATGTATAACGATTTCATTTTTATCGGCCCGGCTGATGACCCGGCCGGTTTGAGCAGTGTTTCGACTGCCGTAGAAGCCCTCGCCCTGATTGCCGAAAACGGCAGCGTTTTCGTTTCACGCGGTGACGATTCCGGCACCAACCGGATGGAGCTGCGCCTCTGGGAAGCTGCCGGGATAACTCCCGAAGGCCAGGATTGGTACGAAGCGATTGGCCAGGGTATGGGCGATACGATCAGGCACACCGATGAACGCCAGGGTTACACCATGACCGATCGCGGCACCTACGTCTCAATGAAGGATGGAATCGACTTGGTTATCGCCCTCGAAGGCGACCCTGCTCTCTTTAACCAGTACGGTGTGATGGCTGTCAGCCCCGAACTGCATCCTGACGTTAAATATGATTATGCCATGATGTACATCGATTTTCTGATGTCGGATGAAGGTCAGGAGCTAATTGAATCTTACCAGGTAAACGGCGAAACGCTTTTCTTTCCCGGTTATGGACTTGAATAAATAACTTAACGCACAGCAGGGGGACGGGAAAGTTAACAGGGTGAGATAACCCCACCGTTCCCCTGTTGCATAGTTAAAAACAGCAGGGAAAAGAACAGGGGACATAAAGAAGTGTGACAAAACTCTCGTCGCCTGGACATGTGACACGGAGACAGGAGACTGAACACAAATAAGATGGAGGCACTGATTTGTCAAGACTTTACGAAGGATTATTGGAAGCATTCCGCCTGATCATCTCATTTAACCCGGACTTGCTGCAGATTGTGCTTCTTTCCCTAAGGGTTTCTCTGACAGCAATTATTATCTCAGCCTTAATCGGTGTGCCATTTGGTACCCTTCTCGGTTTAAATGAAGAGAAAAAAACCCGGCTTTTAAATAAAGTAATTTTTACATTTATGGGTATGCCGCCGGTTGTCGCCGGATTGATTATCTACCTGATCCTATCGAGACAGGGGCCACTTGGTATTCTCAGCCTGCTCTATACACCGACAGCAATGATTATTGCCCAGGTATTTCTGTCTTCTCCGATTGTGATCGGCCTGACAATGGTTGGTATCCGAGCCCGGGGTAGTGAGATAGAAGAAACAGCGCGCTCGCTAGGGGCCAATACAGGTCTGGCAGCCTGGACGGTAGTTAAAGAATCACGTTACGCCATTTTGGGCGCCATTATTACCGGCTTTAGCCGGGTTGTAGCCGAGGTCGGCGCAGTGATGATCGTGGGCGGTAACATTGATGGACACACCAGGGTGATGACCACGGCTATCGTCCTCGAGACAAGAAAAGGCAATTTTGAATTAGCGATCGGCCTGGGCATTATTTTATTAATGATCTCATTTATTGTTAACTCCATCTTGTATACGATTCAGAAGGGAGGGAATAAGGATTAGCTGCGAAACTGTGCTTTTGGAAATGACAGATGTTAGAAAGCTTTACGACAAGGAAGTTTTGAGAGTTGATAAGCTGATCCTTACCAAAGGCTGCATTTACGGGGTGATCGGCCCCAGCGGCGCCGGGAAAAGCACCCTCTTACGCATCATAAATTTACTAACCCCTCCCGATAATGGAACAATTCTCTATAAAGGCTACGAACCTGCAAAAAACAGTCCTGAACGATTGGCCCTGCAGCGTGATATGGCCCTGGTTTTCCAAAAAACTTTGCTCTTTAAAGATACTGTCTGGAATAATGTTGCTTACGGTTTAAAAGCACGGTGTTATAAAAAATCAGAAATAGAAAATCGTGTCAACACGCTGCTCGAGCAGGTCGGCATGAAAGAGCTCTCCCACCGGCGCGCAGAAACGCTTTCGGGCGGCGAAGC
>CAZAKI010000045.1:9229-13881 GCA_964485855.1 uncultured Syntrophomonadaceae bacterium
TGGGGCTCGGCATCATGTTTTACAGGGGCGATCTTGCTGAACTAGAAAGAATCGGTTTTGCTTTACCGCAAATTACTTCTTTTAAACCGCTTCAGGTTTGGGAAGCGATGCTGTTGGCCGGTTTCGCCCAGATACCGCTTACGGCAACCAATGCCGTAATTTCGACTTCTTCATTGATTAAAACATACTTTCCCCAAAACCCGGTTAATGAGCAGCGGTTGTCCCTGAATATGGGACTCTTAAATCTTACATTTCCTTTTTTGGGTGGCATGCCTTTGTGCCACGGCGCAGGCGGTCTCGTCGGACAGTATTATTTCGGAGCCAGAACGGGCGGCGCCAATATCCTGGAGGGCATGATTGAGATCGCAATGGGGATATTGCTGGCCACGTCGATCTTAGGAGTATTTACCCTTTTCCCCATGGCAATTATTGGGGCGATGATGTTGATGGTTGGTTTTGAAATGATCAAATTTGCCAGGGATGTTTCCACCGACTGGAATATTGCAGTCTTAGTTCTCACTGTCGCTCTATCCCTTCTGGCAAATATGGCTGTGGGTTTTATCAGCGGCATGGCTTTATACTACCTGATAAATTATTTTAATCGGCTGAATCAAACGAAATCAACCTAGCCGGCAAAAAATAAGGGCGGTTAATAAACACAACCGGCCATGACTACATTACTGTATGATCCACCTCATTAGGCGGGGATTGTTTAATTCCCGCCCTCTCTTTTATTGCTGAACCGACATGCTCCTTTTACAATATGTCCAACATCTAGCAATAATTATGTACATTGTGGCAGTTGTAGCATTTTAGATAATCTATAAAATTGAAATTAGCATTCTTTTCAGATAGAGTATCCTGTTCTCATCAATTGTTTTATCAAAACATATATCAGGTAAGCCCGTCAAAATAAGTTCTGGTGGCAGAGAGAGGGTGATTGCTGATTTATGATCAAATCTACTATTTTACATTAAATATTTCCAGAAGCTCTAGATTTATCTCAGGATCATATTTCTCGAGTTATTAGAGGATCAGCAAGCTATTCAAGCAGATTGTACAGAAATAATATAAAAAATTGTCCAAATAAAAAGGAATTATTGATTCGAAATAGAATTTAGCAGTTATTCAAAAAATCGCTTAAGATAGGATGAAAAATGATTCAATTAATCGATGTATCCAAAACTTTTAACGGAGTAGACATGGTTGTTGATAATCTCAACCTTGAAATCAAACAAGGTGAGCTTGTTGTATTGGTTGGCGAAAGCGGATGCGGCAAAACCACGACAATGAAGATGATCAATCGCCTTGAGGAGGTGTCGAGCGGAACAATAATGATTAACGGTAAGGACATCAAAGAAGCTAATCCCATTGAACTACGGCGTAATATCGGCTATGTCATTCAACAAGTCGGGCTTTTCCCCCATTTAACCGTAGGGCAAAATATTGGGATTGTACCAAAGCTTACTAAAAACGATCCGGCAAAGATCGCAAAAAGGACAATTGAGCTTCTGGAAATGACCGGCTTAAAACACGAAGACTATTTGCACCGTTATCCGAAAGAGCTTTCGGGTGGGCAACAGCAGCGTATCGGCGTAGCTAGGGCCCTGGCGAACAACCCGGATGTCGTTTTGATGGATGAGCCTTTCTCCGCACTTGATCCGATCACAAGGTGCCAACTGCAGGACGAACTTTTAAACCTCCAGGAAGAACTGCACAAAACTTTCGTGTTCGTAACCCATGATGTCGATGAGGCAATAAAAATTGGTGACAAGATCGCCGTAATGCAAGACGGCAAAATAATGCAGTACGATACTCCGGAAAATATCCTGAAAAAACCTGCGAACCAGTTTATAGAAAACTTCGTGGGACAGGATCGTCTGTGGAAAACACCCGATATGCTGCGCGCACGGGATATTATGGATACAAATTATGAAAAGATGGAAAAAATCGAAATTACGGATATGGTCATCGTACAACCCGAAACACCGATGAATGTTGTATTACAGCTTCGCGAAAAACATAAGTTGCATATTATTCCGGTTGTGGAAGAAGGTATAACGGTAGGTATTATTACTGAGCCAAGCATTTTAAGCCTACTGGCAGAAATTATACCAGGAAGCGAGGAGTGTTAATTGAACGTATACACAATATACGTATTAAATAATTGGGATAAGATCCTAAGCAGATCGGGAGAGCACGTCTACCTTGCGTTTACTGCGGTTGCATTGGCTTGCTTGGTCGGAATACCGATCGGTTTGCTAATTAACAGGAATAAACAGTTAGCGAATTTAGTGATGAATGGCGCAAACATTTTGCAAACAATTCCAAGCCTTGCAATGTTTGCGCTGCTTATACCTTTAGTTGGCATCCGAGATAAAAACGCCATCTTAGCGCTATTCCTCTATGGACTGCTGCCGATTATCAAGAACACATATACAGGCATCAGAAATGTTGACCCTGCAATAACCGAGGCGGCAAAGGGTATGGGCATGTCAAACATGCAAATGCTTTACATGGTCCAGGCACCGCTAGCCATTCCCGTTATCATGGCCGGTGTGCGCATCGCTACTGTCACCGGTATCGGGGTAGCAACCATTGCTACGTTGATCGGCTCGGGCGGATTAGGTACACTTATTTACCAGGGGATCGGCATGATGAACTATCCAATGATGATATCGGGTGCGATCGCAGCAGCGCTGCTTGCTTTGCTGACCGATTATGTTCTCGGGTTGCTGGAAAAGTTGATGACATCCAAAGGAATCGCCACAAAATAATCAACAAAATAATCGCAGGATATTACCAGCAAATCTAAAAACACCAATACAGTAAACTTGGCAGAAAGAAGCCGGAAAGCTCTTTGCTTTCCGGCTTCTTCGTTTCAGCTTGTAGCTTGTCTATGGTTGTGCTATTCTATTAAGCCTTTGTCCCTAAGGGCCTGCTCGGCAACTTCTCTTGGATCTCCGCCTTCATCAACCATAAGATTGTACTTCTGCGCGTCTTCGTCCGTGAACTGATTCTTAATGAGCATCAGCGCATCAACAATAGCCGGATTAGCATCTGCGAAATCTTGCTTTAGGATCGGAGCGACAAAATAGGGGGGGAAGTAATTTTTGTCGTCTTCAAGGTTCACGAGGTTGAACTTCGCGATCCTACCATCTGTGCTGTACGAGACATTAACGTCGATCTCGCCTTCGCGCAGTGCGGCATAGGTCAGGCCCTGATCCATCGGCAATTCATTTTTGAAAGTAATGCCATAGGTTTCCTTTAAGCCCGGCAGTCCATCTGCACGCCCCAGGAACTCATTATCGCAGCCCATAATCATATCGCCAGCATAGGGAACAAGCTCTGAGACCGATGATATGCCAAGTTCCTCTGCGGTTTCTGCTGTGACTGAAAGTACATATGTGTTGTTCCAGCCAAATTCACCTAGCCAGGTAATGCCAAACTGTTCCTCAAAAGCAGCCTTGACATAATCGTAGGTATCCTGCGGGCTTAGGATCTCAGCCTGTTCCAGTATTGCGCCATAGGCCGTACCGGTGAACTCAGGATAAATATCAATCTCACCGCTATCCAACGCTTCAAAGCAAAGCATGGTCCCGCCGAATTCAATCACTTCTGTCGGATAATCGGTATGTTCTTCGATCAAGACCGCAAGCATCTGCCCCGAAAGACGTTGCTCGGAATAGTTCTTGTGTCCGATCCTTACAACATCCATGGTAGCCGGTTCCTGACCGCTATCAGCATCTGCATCCATATCTGTTGCGCCCTCATCTGGTTGACAACCAACCATCATCAAAGCTACTAATAACACGATTAAACTTAGTGCCAGTAATTTAGAATACCTCACTACAATTGATGCCTCCCTTTTTTTAAAAACTAACCTACTTGTACCCATTACTAATCAGGCTTATTCTTTTTAATTAGCCACTATCACCCCCCGCATCTCTATTCTTCGAGGCTAAGTAAAAGATCTTCTGGATAAGTTAATTAAGTTTCTACTGATTCATTAGTGACTAAAGATATCTGATGTCTTTCTGGGAGATCCTTGATATAATGCCGGCGGATTCGATCATAAATCAGTAACCACCCTCTCTTTTAACATAAAAATGTTGATGGGTAAAACTGATATATGTACTAATTAAGCAAATAAACGCTAAGGAAATGCTCTATCTGAAAAAAATGTTAATTTTAATTTTATAGATTATCCAAAATTCTACAACTGCCACAATGTACTTAATTATCGCTAGATATTGGACATAGTGTAAAAAGCTATTGCTCTGAATGATAGTAATAGCTATAAAATACTATCGATATATTTTTATAATCTGACTGGAAAGCTAAGCAGACTATGATTAGTTCTGAAGGAAAGTTAATGATCTGATGGTTGAGAAATTATTTTAAAGGCTGTTCTCCCAGGTAAATATCTTCCACTGGAGTCCAACTCCAATGGTCCCCGGCCAGTTCTGTCCCGTAAACCCAGATCATTTTCATGCTTCTTGGTCCTATGGTCTGGGCCCCATGAATAATATTTTTGCCTACATAGGCTGCAATGCCCGGTTCCATTTCAATCTGTTCATCACCACAAAATAAAATGCCCCTGCCTTCCAATCCGATAAAAACTTCTGGCTGCTGATGAAAATGCTTGCTGT
>CAZAKI010000046.1:0-6310 GCA_964485855.1 uncultured Syntrophomonadaceae bacterium
AGGATTCGACGGGGGTATTGGAAGCAGAAGTGGCAGGTCCAGGACCGTGTCCTGGTTAAAAAAACGGAAACGGCTATAAACGCCAAACCGAATTACGCACTCGCTGCTTAAATTTAAGTAGCGCATCCCTCCTTTCCCCGACCGGGGGAAAGATCAGGGGTGTCACTAATCCGGTCTACTGCCTAAGGGGTTGCCTTACCTCTTTTGCGGGAAATTCAACAAGGCTGGCGCTGAAGGATCCTGTTTCGGGGAGCCCAAGGTGCGAGACACAAATCCGGAACTAAGCTTGTAGAAACTTCTGTAGCTGAGCCTTCGGACGCGGGTTCGATTCCCGCCGCCTCCACCAACTTATGTAACCTTGTGCTGTGCATACGGGCAGGTTAAGCTTAGTAAACAAATCGAGTTCTAATCTACCGGCTATTATTGAGCTGCTAAAAGTTCTTTGATAGCAGGGCAAGTAACTAGAAAAAACTTATAGTAATTGAACGGCAAGAGTTGACCACAGTAAGAAACCCCTGATAAAAGGGGTTTCTTTAGGATCACGATCATCTTGCTGTTGTTGACTACAGATCGAAGCGATCGGCGTTCATTACTTTGTTCCAGGCGGTGACAAAATCGTTAACGAATTTTTCTTTGGCATCGTCGCAGGCGTAAACTTCGGCAATGGCCCTTAACTCAGAGTTTGAGCCGAAAACCAGGTCAACACGGGTTCCGGTCCACTTAAGCTCTCCGCTTTTACGGTCGCGACCTTCGAAAATTTCCCTGTCATCATCTGCTGCAGTCCAAACAGTGTCCATATCCAGTAAATTGACAAAGAAATCGTTAGTCAGGCTCTCCGGGGTTTTGGTGAAGACGCCGTGCGGAGAATTTTTATAATTGGCATTCAGCATGCGCATGCCACCCAACAATACGGTCATTTCCGGTGCAGTCAGTCCTAAGAGTTGCGCGCGGTCCACCAGCATTTCTTCAGGATTAACAGCATACTTGGCTTTGCTGAAGTTACGGAAACCATCTGCTTTTGGTTCAAGCACCGAGAAAGCAACAACGTCCGTTTGTTGCTGGGAGCTATCAGTTCTCCCCGCTGAAAAAGGTACAGTCAGCTCAAAACCGGCATTTTTAGCTGCCTGTTCAATCCCCGCGCAGCCTGCCAGGACAATCAGATCGGCTAAGGAAACCTTTTTGCCGTCTTTTCGTGCACTGTTGAAATCATTTTGAATTGTTTCCAGTTTTTGCAGGACTCGTTCCAGTTTTTCCGGCTCATTGGCAATCCAGTTCTTCTGTGGTTCTAAGCGGATCCTTGCACCGTTTGCCCCGCCGCGTTTGTCGGATCCACGGAAGGTTGAGGCCGAAGCCCAGGCGGTGGATACCAGTTCAGGAATTGATAAGCCGGAACCCAGCACTTTTTTCTTTAGGGCGGCAATGTCCTCTTGATCGACTAGCTGGTGATCGACATCAGGAACCGGATCCTGCCAGATAAGTTCTTCTTCAGGGACCTCGGGGCCCAGATAGCGTGAGCGCGGTCCCATGTCGCGGTGGGTCAGCTTGAACCAGGCACGGGCGAAGGCGTCAGCGAACTGTTCCGGGTTTTCCAAAAACCTTTTGGCAATCGGTCTGTAAATCGGATCCATCTTAAGGGTAAGATCAGCCGTGGTCATAATAGTTTTTACTTTTTTGGCAGGATCATGAGCTCCCGGAGCAAGATCAGCATCGTCAGGATTAACCGGCTCCCACTGCCAGGCACCGGCAGGGCTTTTTACGAGATTCCAGTCGTATTTAAAGAGCACTTCCAGGTAACTGTTATCCCATTTGGTCGGAGTCGGTGTCCAGGCTCCTTCAATACCGCTTGAGATTGTATCGGCACCTTTACCACTGCCCATGCTGTTTTTCCAGCCCAGACCCTGTTCTTCAATTGAAGCGGCTTCAGGCTCCGGACCGACATGCTCGGGACTGCCTGCTCCATGGCAGCGGCCAAATGTATGACCACCGGCGACCAGGGCGACGGTTTCTTCGTCGTTCATCGCCATCCGGGCAAAAGTTTCGCGGACATCTTTAGCTGAGGCGAGAACATTTGGTTCACCGTTTGGCCCCTCCGGATTGACATAAATCAGGCCCATCTGGACTGCAGCGAGGGGATTTTCTAGGTCTCGTTCTGCTGAGTAGCGTTTATCTCCGAGCCATTCATCTTCCGAGCCCCAGTAGATGTCTTCTTCGCTTTCCCAGACATCTTCGCGTCCCCCGGCAAAGCCAAAGGTTTTAAAGCCCATTGTTTCAAGGGCAACATTACCGGCCAGGATCATCAAATCGGCCCATGAAATCTTTTTACCGTACTTCTGTTTAATCGGCCAGATTAATCGGCGGGCTTTATCTAGGTTGATATTGTCGGGCCAACTGTTCAATGGTGCCAATCTTTGGGTTCCCGAGCCGGCTCCGCCGCGGCCATCACCCATCCGGTAAGTGCCGGCACTGTGCCAGGCCATCCGGATTAAAAGTCCTCCGTAGTGGCCATAATCGGCAGGCCACCATTCCTGAGATTCAGTCATCAGAGCGGCCAGGTCCTTTTTTACTGCTTCCAGATCGAGCTTTTTGAATTCTTCAGCATAGTCAAATTTATCCCCCAGAGGATTTCTTGATTGAGGGTTTTGATGCAGCATTTTTAAATTAAGCTGATTGGGCCACCAATCTCGATTTGAAGTGCCGCCACCGGCAATCGGCCGCCTGGTTCTGCCGGTAACCGGACATTTGCTTTCTTTACTCATTTTTTAGCGCTCCTTTCGCTGATTGCAATTTATATTTACAAGGCAGTGTGGACAGACGCCTTTAAAATATACGTTTTTGTCCCTGATTATAAAACCGTCAAGCATCTCACTACTAATCTGATCGCTGTCAAGGTCAAAATTTATGATCGAACCGCATTCTTCACATTTAAAGTGTCCGTGCAATTCGGTGATTATATCGTAGCGGTTTTCATTTTCTTCGATATTCAGTAACTTTACCAGCCCTGCTTCAACAAATCGTTCCAGGGTGTTGTAGACAGTGGTTTTAGATAAAGTGGGGATATCCTTTTGCAGCTGCTGGTAAATCTGATCTGCGTTGGGATGACATTCGTTATTGATCATATATTCCAGTATTTTGATTCGCTGCACAGAAGGTTTGATATTTTTTGATGTCAGTTTTGTTACAAGTGCTCTGTATCCAGGATCCATTGCGCCCTGCTTCCTGAAAAATTAAAATTATTGGAAATTGAAATGATTACTATTTTTAAATTACTACAAACAAGCTGGTTTGTCAAACTTGATCTTTAATCATAGGTGAGCTTGGTATTCGTCAATTCGATGCAGTGAAAAATGCCTTAAACATTTGACCTTTTTGCTTAACAGCCATAACTTGCTTAATAAAATGCTATTTGCTATAATACCCCTGCGAGGGCGTGTAGCTCAGTTGGGAGAGCACTTGGCTCGCATTCAAGAGGTCAGGGGTTCGAATCCCCTCACGTCCACCAGGGTAAGGGTTTTCGGGTTTAGCAATGACCTGAAAACCTTTATCGTAAAGGCAGTATTAAAGCCAAATGGAGGTTAGGTAATGAAAAGAAGTAGATCCGAGTATCCTTTATATTTTGCCTTTGTTGCAGTGCTGCTCCTGTTTGGTCTGTTCTCAGTCACAGGCTGTGAAGGAGATACCGCAGCCGTTACGGGAAGTATTACCGTTCCCGACGACTATACATCAATTCAGGATGCGATTGATGCAGCGGAAGATGGCGATGTCATTGTTGTTAAGCCGGGTAAATACAGCGGCAGTATTGATTTTAATGGCAAGAACATTACCCTCAGCAGCACCAATCCCGAGGACCCGGAAATTGTTGCAACAACGATTATTGATGCCGGTGGAGTTAATTCAGTGGTAGCATTTAAAAACGGTGAAACAGAAGCTGCAGTGATTACCGGTTTTACCATTACCGGGGGCAGTGGCAATCTTGAAACCCTTGAGTTTATCATTGAAGGCGAAGCGCAAGAGCTTCCTTCCTACTACGGCGGTGGATTGATCATTTTAAATGGCAGTTCGCCGACTATTACCGGTAATGTCATTGTTGACAACGTTGCAGAAAGAGGCGGTGCGATTCTTTCATACGGCTCTTCACCGATCATTACCGATAATAAGATTGATGATAATATTTCTACCGGTGGTGGTGGAGGGATCTTTCTTGCCGACTCAAGTGCTACGATGATCAACAATACCATGGCGAACAACGTGGCCGGTTTAAGCGGTGGAGCAGTTGCGATTACCGGTTCGGCCGATCTGCCTTCTTTAATTGAAGGTAATACATTTTCCAATAATCGTGCCGACAATGGCGGGGCTTTTTCGATCTTTGAATCTGACCCGGAAATAAAAAATAATACCCTGCTCAATAACTTCTCGACTCAGGCCGGTGGGGGGATATTTATGGTCAGTTCGTCGGCAGTTTTGACGAACAATGATATTACCGACAATATTGCCGGCAGCGCCGGAGGGGGTATTGCCGTCTATTTCGAATCGGCACCGCTGATTGAAAACAATACCATCATCGGAAACGAAGCTAATGATGGTGGCGGCCTTTCCATTTACTACGCTTCCACCCCGCTGATCAGCGGTAATACCATCACCGACAACCAGGCCAGGATTGGCGGCGGTATCGAAGTTAATGAAGGATCTTCCCCGGAAATCAGGGATAATGATCTATCCGGCAACTATGCCGAGGTGGGCGGTGGCGGCCTGCTGGTTCACCTCGCTGAAGCGCTGGTTAGCGGCAATACTTTCTCCAATAACGAGTCGAGGAGAGAAGGTGGAGCCATCTATTTATTTGTTGATGCTGTGGGTAAAGTCTACAGTAATGTTTTTGAAAGCAACAAATCAATTGAGGGTGGCGCGATTTACGTCGATGAAGGCGGAACTCTTGAACTAAACGATCCCGACGACAATACCTATCGCGACAATGCCCCTGATGATATCGCCCGGTTTTAGGAAAAGATCGAAGAACATTGGCATCTAACTTTGATTAGCGCTTATCACCTTAAGATTTACCGTAAGACGAGGCTGCCGTACGCATTAGGCGGCCTCGTCTCACTATCACTAGGATAAAGTTTTGGGCTTAACCTGGCCCCGGTTATTAGTCTGGATTAAAGGAAATATTGTGCATTTGTTGAAATCAATTATTTATTACTTAGTGTTTCTGGGAGGTTTTAATCATGCCGCGCCATAAACCCCGGAAGGGTAATAGTGATCAAAAAGGTTTGCCAAGAAAAAGCATTACCGGTCGGTCTTCAGGTGACGCCCTAATGGAAAAATCAAGCAGGAACGCTACTGTTTATCGGCAGCTGCTGCTAATTATTTTGTTTATTGGCATCGCCGGTTTGTTGTTGATTGGCCCCTTCTATCGCGGTTTATTTTTTACCCAGGAACTCTTGGTTGCGCAAGCCGTGATCTTTTTTTTGTTGCTGATCTGGGGCATCTACCGGTTGTTGGGGGAAGATTCATGGAAATTGGCAACCCCCCTTGATATTTTTCTCTTTTTGCTTTTTTTTGCTTATCTGTTGTCCTTTATCGATGCGGCGCACAAACGGGAAGCGCTTGAAGAAATTTATAAAATTGCTGCTTATATTGCAGTTTACTTGATTTCTTTTTCCCTCTGTCGTAATTTTAGTATCGCCAGAGATCAGAAAGATCAAGAAGTCGCAGCTGAGGAATCAAATGCTGCCGTCCCTCAGGGGCTCAGAATTATGCTTCATTTGGCGATGCTGGCTGCTACCCTGCTTGCTGTTGCCAGTTTAGGGGTTCCAGCCGGTCATTGGGATTTTATCGGCGCTTATTTTGATGCCGGTCGGCGGATCGCTTCACCGATGGGCTATTCAAATACAGCGGCCGCTTACTTTATGGCGGCATATTTCCTGGTAATAGCCCTGGGCACAACGGCAAAACAAAAGATATCCAGAAGCTTATACCTGATTCCTGCCGCCCTGATCCTGATTACAACCATTCTCACATTTTCCAGGGGGGCCTGGCTTTTATTGCCGCCGTTGATTGTTCTTTTGATCCTAGCCGCAGCTCCGGGTCAAAGATTACGCTCGCTGCTATACATGATCGCGACAATTGTCACTGCCCTACCGGCAGCATTTCTTGCCGATTCAATCTTTCGTTCTGAAGATCCGGTCCGGGCCTGGATTCCCATTATGGCGGCAGTTATTTTCGCTTTTCTCTTTGGCTTATTATTCGAGTACTATCTAAATTTTTCAAAGAGAATCAAGGTATATACTGCTGTGGCGCTGGCTGGATCGCTCTT
>CAZAKI010000046.1:6410-8477 GCA_964485855.1 uncultured Syntrophomonadaceae bacterium
TGGTTGGAACCGGAGGCGGCGGTTGGGCCGCCCTTTACCAAAGTTATCAAAGCAAGCCTTACTTTTCAACAGAAGTGCACAATCATTATCTGCAAGTATGGATCGAAGCAGGTTTAATTGGATTTATTGGGTTTTTAGGCCTCTGGCTCAGCATGGTTTTAGGCTTGATTCGCAACTGTTTTCAGGCTAAAGCTCCTTCAGATTACTGGCAGCACTGGACCGCTGTGTTTATGCCGGTAGCGGCACTGGGAGCTCATAGTTTAATTGACTGGAATTTTTCACTGGCAGCAGTTGGTATCTATCTCTTTGTGCTGCTTGGTGCCGGGCGCAGCATGGATTACTCTGCCTGGTTTGGCCGTCAGGCCACCGGGATTAAAAAATCCAGGGGTCGGCTTGGTACAAGTATTCTGGTAATAATTCTGGCCCTTGTCCTGTTTGCTACCACCTTAGTTTTAAACGGCGGTTTTAGCAGCACAGCTCGCTCGCAGGCTTATATCGAACAGGGTAATATCAAGCAAGCAGTTCCCGAATTAAGGAGAGCAATCAATCTAGATCCTTTACGGGCTGAAAATTATCATAATCTTGGGGTTATTACCGAAGAGCAAGCCAATATGGCCGGTAGCAGGGATGACCTGAATACAATCATCTATTTAGCTGAACAAGCTTATAGCCTGGAGCATTATAACCCTCTTTATATCTACCGTTATGGACAGTTAATGCTCAGCTATGTTGATCTGGATCAAGGGTTGGCGATTATTGATCGCCTCCTGGAAGTAAGGCCGCTTAGCGATTCAAGTTATATTCAGGCCGGTTTGGCCCGTCTGCGGCTTGCCGAATATTTTATTAATTCCGGTAACCCTGCCGAGGCCGGTAAATATCTTGATTATGTGATCGGGCTTGAAGAGATGATGGAAAAGAAAAATGTCAACAGCGATTCACTTGCTTATTTGGTCGGTCGGGCCTATCAGCTGAAAAGAGATCAAGTTAGGGCTAAAAACTACTACCTGTCAGTTTCAGAAGAAGATCCATTCTATGAAATTGCCCGGGAACAACTTTTACTTATTGATGGAGCTGAAGAAAAAGATGACTAGCCGATTGCGTAAAGGATTACTCCTAATTTTTTTTCTGCTGCCATTATTTTTAGTCTGCAGTTGTGATTTTCTTGATCACAGTCTGCAGGTGGCAGAAAATGATCCTGTGACTCAAAATGAAGGGGGAGATGATTACATGTTGCATGATGACCAAAAACAAGGCTCAAAGCCTTTGATCGATCAAGAAGTTCCTGTTGGCTTGGAAACCGCCACCCTGGCTTTAGGCTGATTTTGGGGTCCGGATGCCCGGTTCGGGCAGACAAGGGGAATCTACAGAACGAGAGTCGGTTATGCCGGTGGCACTCTCGATAATCCGACTTACCGGAAATTGGGCGATCATAGCGAAACAATTCAGATCGATTACGACCCACAGGTTATTTCTTATGAAGAGATCCTGCAAATTTTCTGGGATAGTCATAATCCGACGGCCCAAGCCTGGTCGAGACAGTACATGTCAGTGATTTTCTATCACGATGACCGGCAAAAAGCTGCAGCCCTCAAGAGCAAAACTGCGCTTGAACAGGAGCTCGAAACAACGATAAAGACTGAGATCGTCCCTTTTACGAAATTTTACCTGGCCGAGGATTATCACCAAAAGTACTATCTCCAGGGCAACCAGGAGCTTTTTAGGGAGCTAAGTAGTAATTATCAGGATTTTAAAGACCTGATCAATTCCACAGCTGCTGCTCGCCTTAATGGATTGCTGGCCGGGTATGCCGATGCCGATCTGCTGGCTGAAGAAATTGATCGCTACGGATTATCTGAGCGCGGTAAGGAACTGATCCGGGCTGACCTGATCCTGGGTCGCTGAAACAAACCGGGGGGGTGCATGATGCACCCCCCCGGCTTGTTTATAGTTCCTAACAGTTGCGGCTCAGTTTTACTTTGCATTAGCCACCCCCGATGCGCTTGTAAATGATCACATTGTCTCCGTGTTGGACAGACTGGTTTGGCCCGGCGTGCTTGCCATTGATTA
>CAZAKI010000046.1:8577-13641 GCA_964485855.1 uncultured Syntrophomonadaceae bacterium
TCTTTATTAATACTCCAACCGGTATCCTCGCGAGCCTGGTAAAAACGCAGTGGTGGGTAATCATCTTTCCGGGTCAGTCCTTCACGACGGTTATAGAGCTGAGCCAGGTTGTAAATTCTTTCTCCGATCTTTACAAATTCCGCTGCATCCAGCTTAATCCCCACGGCATCGAGCATTTTTACGGCATAATCAACAGAAAAACCGAGGTTGTCGCAAACGATCAGACTCCAGAGCGCAGCATTGCTGTCCTGAAGATCCTTGACCAGCTGCGCTTTGCCTTCAGTGGAAAAGGGATTTACTTTTTCTTCACCTAAATCAACATTCAGAAAGGCTTCTGAGGCAATACTCCAGGCCCGCATGTGGCAGCCTCCACGGTCTGCGGTTCCGTACGACAGACCCATGCTAATCGAACCACGGGGGTCGTACCCCGGAATTTCCATTCCCTTAACATGCACGGCAAATTCTTCAGCACCGGCGCCGATTTTTTTTGCCGCGGCTGAAACACCCTCAGCCAGTAGATCGCCAAGACCCTTTCGACTGGCGATCATCTTTACTAATTCCATCTGGGCTTGTGCAGCGCCAAAGCGGATCTGATCATCGATCAGCCCTTTTTCCGCGCATTCCATGGCGAAGGCCACGCAGCTTCCAGTACTGATCGTATCAAGGCCAAGTTCATTACAGAGGTTGTTGAATTCCACAATTGGTCCGAGCTCTTCATGACCGCAGTTTGAACCGCCCATTGCTACCGTTTCATACTCGAGGCGATCGGTCATGGTGTCTGAAAAAAGACCCGCCGGAGCTTTCAGTTCGACGCCGCAGGCGGCAGGGCAGAGATGACAGCTATGATTACCGGTCATCACCTTTTCAATCGCAGCTTCATTCAGTTTTGTGTAAGCCGGGGTGAAACCGCGTTGGAAATTATTTACCGGCAAAACCTTTGCCTTTGAGGAGTAATCAACAGCTCCCAGGTTTCCACCGATTCCCATCCCGGGAACGACCTCTTCCCTGAGATGACGCATCACCTCTTTTTTCAAGTCATCCACTTCTTTAGCTAACGCGGCGGTAGCGTCTTCTGTGTACTTAACCGCTATCGCCTTTAATTTTTTTGATCCCATAACCGCTCCCAGGCCGCCCCTGCCGGCTACCCCCGGCCTTCCATTTTTTGCGGGGTTGCTGACAACACAGGCATATTTAACCAGGTTTTCTCCGGCCGGGCCGATTGCTAAAACCCGGTACCCTGGCAGGGCCTGATCGACGGCTGATGTTTCTTTCCCGGATAGATGTTTAGCATCTTCCAAGGTAACATTTGCACCTTCAATTTTTAGATAGACCGGTTTTTCGGCGCTGCCATCGACAATGATCCCGATATATCCAGCCTTGCGCATGGTTGCAGCAAACCAGCCTCCACCGTAACTATCGGAAAAAGTACCGGTGAGCGGCGATTTTGCACCAATCACGTAACGGTCATGACCCGGCATGATCCCGGTCAGCGGACCGCAGAAAACCAGAAGTTTGTTTTCGGGGCCAAGGGGGTCGCATTGGGGAGGCAGCTCATGATATAAATAGTAAGCTACCAATCCCTTTCCTCCAAGATAATTCTGCTGAACTTCTGCGGGAAGTTCTTCGGTGGTAATTTTACCGCTCGTCAGATTAACCCTAAGAATTTTATTCACTAGCAAATCCACATCCCTTCAAAAAATTATCCTGCCGGCAGACGTTGATTAACAGGAGTTGAATAATAGTATTGCAAAGATTATAATACAATAAGCTTTAAATTAAAATAAATTTGCTAATATCCCGAGAGAAGGTTGTCGCCTCAATGCATAAAAACCCTTTTATGCCTTTTGACAACATCGATTATCAGATCATTAAAAAACTCCAAAATAACTCGCGGCAGTCGGCAAAAAGAATTGCCGAAGAGCTGAATTTAAATGATCGAACTGTTCGCAAGCGGATTGATCGAATGACGGAAATGGGTGTTGGTCGGTTTGCGCTGATTCTCGATCCAGCCATGTTTGGTTATTCAATTTCAGTTGATATCATTCTGGAAATTGACCGTGATCGTGAAGATCTGATCGTCAATCAACTGTTAGCGATGCCCCAGGTCTCTTTCCTCGCTTTCGGCCAGGAAACCAATGAGTTGTCGTTGGAAGCGCGCTATAAGAGCACTGAGCAGCTTTATGAATTTTTATGGAAAGTAATCCCGGCAATCGAAGGGGTTAAAGTGACCCAGTATGCCCTGGTGCCGAAGATTTTACGCAATATTGATGAGTGGCTGCCATCGGAAGATGATTTTGAGGATTAAAAAAATTTCGGGACTAAATTCCGAATCGGAACATTATAATTCCGATATATCAGTATTTAATTCTGTTATACTAAAATTCTATTGTTTTATGGTATCCTTTCGTCTATAATGAGAGCGTAAATAATTCAATATTCTTTGCAAAAAAAGATTATTATTTGCAGTTTCCGATAAATTATGACTAGTGGCTGTAATCCCTGGCCGGGAGAAAGGCTGAGCATGACCATATCCTAAGGAGGAATGATCAGGATGGAGCAGTTTGGAGAAGCAAGGAAGTATGCAGAACGCTGGCTTGATATTATTGGCAGGGAAGAGCTTGATGAAGCTACGGCCCAGGAAGTATCAAAAGAAACGGTTGAAAACTTTGTCAAGCACTTCAACAAAGGCTGGGTTGATTACCGTAAGTCGGTTACAGAGGCCGGAGACTATGCCGGCACGGAGTGGCGTGGGCATGGTATTTACTACTATGATGTATTTGGACAGGAATACATTGACTGCCTCGGCGGTTATGGCGCACTTGACCTTGGCTGGTCCCATCCCGAAGTGGTCGAAGCAGTAAGAGCCCAGGCCGGTAAGTCTGGTATTCCCAGCCAGGAATTAATGGATCCGCTGCGCGGAGTTTTGGCCAGATTACTTGCCCTGATTACACCCGGCGATATCGACCATGCTTTTTTTGTGAACAGCGGAACGGAAACGATTGAAGGGGCCCTGAAAGTTGCCAAGCTTTACACGGGCAAGCATAACTTCATCTCCACCGTATCGGCATTTCACGGTAAAACGCTGGGCAGCCTCAGTGTAATGGGTAAAAAAGATTACCGGCAGGCGCTTCAGCCCTTTGGCGGACAGACATTCTACGTGCCCTTCGGCGATGCCGATGCTTTGGAGAAGCAGCTTGAGATTTGCAGTAAGGTAGGGATTGATATTGCTGCGTTTATCGCCGAACCGATCCAGGGTGAGGCCGGTGCCATTGTTCCACCGGATCAGTACTGGCCAAAGGTAAGAGAAATATGTGATCGTTTTGAGATCCTGATGATTTGTGATGAAGTGCAGACTGGTATGGCCCGGACCGGTAAACTCTGGGGAGTAGACCACTGGGGAGTTGTTCCTGATATTCTCTGTGTGGCCAAATCGCTGGGGGGCGGGGTCCTGCCAATCGGGGCCTTCATGGGTAACGGCAAGATATGGAAAGCCTTGGAAGAGCCCAATCCCTTTATGCACACCACTACTACCGGCGGAAATCCGATGGCCTGTGCAGCAGCCATTGCTGCCATTAATGTCACCCTGCGCGATGATTTGGCGGGCAAAGCGGCTGAGATGGGCGATTATTTTACGGCCGGCTTAAATCAGATTGCTAAAAAATATCCACAGGTTTACAAAAGCATCACTGGTAAAGGGCTCTTAATCGGCCAGCACTTCCAGGATCCTGAGATGGGCTATAAAGTTGCTGCCGGTCTGTTCAAGCGTAAAGTGCTGGTTGCCGGAACCCTGATTAGCGCCAATACCATCCGTTTTGAACCGGCCCTGATTATTAAAAAAGAAGAAATTGACGAAGTCCTGAATCGGCTCGAAGATACCCTGAAGGAAATTGCTTAAAACCGCAGGCTCGTTTTTGGCAATTGCAGAAAGGAGTTTTCTAATTGAATAGATTAAGCGGCCGGAATTTCATGGATTTAGATGATTTTACGGGCGAAGAGATCATGTTTATATTGGAAACTACCCGGGATTTAAAGCTCGAAGTGAAAAGAGGGTATTATCACCCCTACCTTCAGCATAAAGCTCTTGGCTGCATCTTTGACCAACCTTCAACCCGCACCCGAATTTCATTTGAACTGGGAATCCAGCAGCTTGGAGGTTATGTTACCTATCTAAAGCCCGGGGAAATCCATCTTGGGAAAAAAGAGAGTATCTACGATACGGCAAAAGTTCTCAGCCGCTATTTTGATGCGATCATGATTCGCTGGAATGATTACAACGAAATGAAAGAGTTGGCTGACGCCTCCGAGGTTCCGGTGATCAATGGCATGACGGAAAAAAACCACCCCTGCCAGGCTCTGGCTGATATTTATACGGTGATGGAAAAGTTTAATGATCTAAAGGGTAAAAAAGTAGTATTCTTTGGTGATCGCACCCAACCGGCTCATTCCCTGGGAGTAATCTGTTCTAAATTAGGGCTCGATTTTGTTCACTGCTGCCCTGAGCAATATGCGATCTTAGATGATTACAAGGATATCTTTGATCGCAACAATCAGATTTCCGGAGGTTCCTACAGGCACACTGCCGATATTGATCAGGCTTGCAAAGGGGCGCATGTTGTCTATACAGATGTTTGGTGGTGGATTGGCCAGGAAGCAGAAGAAGCGGAACGCAGGAAGCTCTTTGCGCCTTACCAGGTCACCCCGGAAATCCTGAAAAAATGTGATAAAAATGTAATTTTTGAACACTGCCTGCCGGCGATGCGCGGAGTGGAAGTAACCGATCAGGTGATGGACGGTCCTCATGCTGTAATCTATGATCAGGCTGAAAACAGAATGCATACCGAAAAAGCAGTGATGGTGCTGCTGTTGAGTTAAAGGATTTATTGACAGAGGCCGGGATCTTGTCTATAGTAATGTTAAATCTAATCGCTGGACCGGGGACGTAGCTCAGTGGGAGAGCGCTTGACTCACATTCAAGAGGTCGGAGGTTCAATACCTCTCGTCCCCACCAGAAAATTAAGGGGTTTTGCGCTTCCGGAAAGAGCAAAAAGGAGCCGAAACCCCTTT
>CAZAKI010000047.1:0-13263 GCA_964485855.1 uncultured Syntrophomonadaceae bacterium
CGAAATCGTGTGTGCCGCAAGGCACCGTGGGTTCGAATCCCACTCTCTCCGCCAGAAAACCGGAAGGGCGAACCCATAACTGCTGGGTTCGCACCTTTTTCTTCACACCACCCTGACCTGGGCGGTGTTGAAAGGTCCGCCTATTCATTGTATAATAAGCGCGTTACTGAAAGATGTTCGTCCGGCATGGAGAGATGGCTGAGTTGGTCGAAGGCGCTCGCCTGGAAAGCGAGTAACGGTGTTAAGCCGTTCGAGGGTTCGAATCCCTCTCTCTCCGCCACTAAAATCAAGTTTGGCCGTGCTAGACGGGGAGGTAGCGGTGCCCTGAACCCGCAATCCGCTATAGCGGGGTTTAATTCCTGTCCCCGGCCGCGCATTTTTGGGGCCAGCGCCGGGTAAGTGGTGTTGAGGGCTCGGTCCCGTGCGGCGCAGGCTCATGAATCCCGTCAGGTCCGGAAGGAAGCAGCGGTAAGTGAGATAATGCGGGTGCCACGGGAGCGCCGGGCCGGAGCTAACTGCCTGGTTAGCGCCTGGAAGTGACGGTCAAAGGCAGGTGCGCGGCCATTATGTTTCAAAAAAAACTGGTTATCAGTGTGCTGCCGGAAAAATACGGCGTTTACCGCCTGGCAGGCGGGGCGACGGTTTCTAAGCCCGGCGATGCGGACAGCGGTTTTTTTTCGCTGACGCAAACGGCCGACGAAACGTCGGTTGTCTGCCGGGAAGAGTTAATCCCAGAAAACTACCCGCAGGAAAAGGGATTTTGTCTTCTAAAAATTGAAGGTCCACTGGATTTTAGCCTCACCGGCATTCTTTCTTCGCTGCTGACGCCGCTTGCCGCCGCCGGAATCGCCGTCTTTACCATTTCCACTTTTGATACCGACTACCTGTTAATCAAAGAAGCGAAACTGGACGCAGCGCTTTCCGCCCTGCAGCCAGTAGCGGTTGTGAAGGGCTGCAAATCCGAGGAGGATCAACATTGACTTATCTCAGTCTTTACCGGCGGCAGCGGCCGCAGACTTTTGCCGCAATGACGGGACAGGAGCATATTACCCGCACACTCAGTAATGCCCTGCTCCAGGAGCGCCTGGCTCACGCATACCTTTTTTGCGGACCGCGCGGTACGGGAAAAACCACCGCAGCAAAAATACTGGCCCGGGCCATGAACTGCGAACACTATCCCACAGCCGAACCCTGCGGAAAGTGTCCGCCCTGCCTTAATATCGGCGCCGGGGTATCGATTGATGTGATCGAAATGGATGCCGCCTCCAACCGCGGGATTGACGAGATCAGGGAACTGCGGGAAAGATCGCGTTTTGCCAGCGGTGAAAGCCGCTTCAAGGTTTATATTATCGATGAGGCGCACATGCTAACGCCTGAAGCCTGCAATGCCTTTCTGAAAACCCTCGAGGAACCGCCGCGTAATGTAGTTTTTATTCTGGCCACCACCGATCCTTCACGTCTGCCGGCAACGATTGTATCGCGCTGCCAGCGCTTTGATTTCCACCTGCTGACCGGCGAGCAGATTCGCAGCCGCCTGGAGCTGATCTTAAAGGAAGAGGGATGGCAGGCCGAAGATGAAGCGTTAAAACTGATTGCCCGACTCGCTGAAGGCTCGCTGCGCGATGCCCTGGGCATTCTCGAACAGTGTGCTGCGTATGGTGAAGAAACGATCAAAGCTGAACATGTCCGGGTTGTTACCGGGGCGACCCGTTCGGAAACGGTGCTTGAACTGGTCAGGGCTGCTCTCAATAACGATCTGGACAGCGGTTTGCAGCAGATCAATGAAGTTGTCTACGGGGGCCGGGACTTAACCCTCTTCATGCGGGACCTGACTTTGGCTTTCAGCAGGCTGTTGTTGCCTGCTGAAAAGACACAGTTACTGGGGACAGATCGCTTTGCCGGTGATGAAGACTTACCGGGTAAAGGCGAGCAACCAGTTGAGCGTCACCTGCTGCTTGATGCGGTAGAGCTTCTCTATCAAACGGCGTCGGAGCTGCGTAACGCTCATTTCCCGCAGTATTTATTGGAAATTTTTTTCATCAGGCTGCTCCGGGTATTGCACGGCAAGCTGAAGCCAGCCCCCGGATTACACCTGGACGAAGTTGTCTCCGGTCAGCGGGAGAAAACGGCTGCCGCAGCTCCTGCCGAAGCAGCCGGCCCGGTTGGGAAAAGTAAAGATGGTGACAGCGGTGCTGCGCAAAAAGAACCATCCGAAGAGCAGCCGGCCAGTGAAGAAGTTACCGTTAAGGGGGACAAAGTTGAGGGGGATAAACAGCCGTCTGCCGAACCGCCGTTGCAAAATGGTGAACGACTGGCCGGTCTGCTTGAAGCCTGGCCGGATTTACTGGAAGAGATCAAGAAACGGCAGAAAACTACCGCCGCCTGGCTTGAGCCGGCTGCCGTGATCGATTGCCGCGGTCACCTGGTCAAACTTGCATATGCCCCTGAATACGATATCCACCGGCTACGCATCATGGAAGAGAGTCACCGCAAGTTGGTTGAAACGGTGTTATCCAGGTTTTTTCAAATCAAGATGGAACTAAAAGCGATTATCGTAGAAGATGAAGAACTTTTTGCTGCAAAAAAGGCTGTTTCAAGTGAGGGAACAACAACCCGGTCTGAAGCCGAAACGGTAGCTGACCAATCTAATTCCCAGTTTAAAGAAAAAGAATCCTCTGAGCCTGCTCCGGTTGAGAAAAAAACAATCAGGGTTGAAGACGCCCAACGGGTGCTCGGCGGAAAAATAATTGATCACCATTGAAAGGAGCATGCTCCATGCCAAACGGAGGAATGAACAAGATGATGAAGCAGCTGCAGAAAGCCCAGGCTGAAATGGGCCGCCTGCAGGAAGAGCTTGCCGCAAAAACGCTTGAGTGCACCAGCGGTGGCGGCGCAGTCAGGGTGGTGGCCAGCGGCAGTAAAAGCCTGGTTTCGCTGCAGATTGATCCGGAAGCGATCAGCGCCGACAACAAAGAAATGCTTGAAGATATGATCGTTGCTGCTGTCAACGAGGCATTCAAGAGGGTTGATGAGATGGTGGCCGGTGAAATGCAAAAAATGGCCGGAGGCCTGAATCTGCCCCCGGGGATGTTTTAAATGATATATCCCGCTTCACTTAAGAAGTTGGTAGAGGTTTTGTGCCGCTTCCCGGGTATTGGCCCCAAGTCGGCCCAGCGGCTTGCTTTTTTTCTGCTCAGCTGTTCCCGCGAGGAGGTCGTGACCATTGCCCGGGCGATGGTCGAAGCGAAGGACAAGCTCGATTTTTGCCAAGTTTGCGGCTGCCTGGCCGAAAGCGGGCTGTGCCCTTACTGCAGTGATCAAGGGCGGGATCAAACCCTTTTATGTATAATCCAGGAACCGCGCGATGTTTTGGTCATCGAGCGTACCGGTCAGTACCGGGGATTGTATCATGTTTTACACGGGGCTCTCTCGCCCCTTGACGGGATCGGTCCCGAGGAGCTGCGCCTTGACCACTTGGTGCAGCGCATTGAGGAGAGCCGGATTGATGAAGTGATTATTGCGACCAATCCGAATGTTGAAGGCGATGCCACCGCCGGTTACCTGGCCCGTCTTTTAAAGCCGCATCAGGTCAAAGTGACGCGAATCGCTTTCGGCCTGCCGGTTGGCGGCGATATCGAGTACGCCGACGATCTCACGTTGAGCCGCGCCCTTGATGGGCGGCGTGAGATGTAGCGGTAGTTAAAGCAGTTTTTTCATGGCTCCATTTACCAGTGCCGGTAGATGGGCATAATCCTCGGTTGGCAGGTAGGAAGAGGCAGCCTGATCGAAGAGGATGTTTGCCGAGGCCGGCAGTTCTTCGTCTCCCGGCCAGATGGTAAAACAGAGCGGGACCCGGGGCAGGACAGGGATAACCATGCTGATACCGCTCATCTTCTGTTCGATGCCGCCCAGCCTGGCAGCGGCTTGCTTGAAATCAGCGGGACGATCACCGAAGGTCTGCAAAAAGGGAGTGATGGCCCTCTTCTGGAAAGGGCTGGTGTAGATATCGCCACCAGGCAGGTGGCGGTAGGCAATCCACTGCCCCGTCAGCGGGGTGCCGTCGGCGGTGTTCAGGTAGTGCAGGATAATAATTGAGTTGTACAGCGCTGCTTCTTCCCCGTTTTCTTTGCTGATTACCCCATCGGGATGGACAACGCAATAATTTTCGCCGATAAACGGGACCATTAATTGATTGCGGTCGCGCATAAATTCAACTCCGGCCTGCAGGGCGATTTTTTCCGGATCAAATTCCGCAAACCTGTCCACAGCCTGTTTCATGGTTTCTTCGAGATTAAAGTAACTGCGTTTTTTTTCCATGTTCTCTCCACTCTCCATCTGATTTAGAGGGTCAGGCAACTAGTTTTTTTCGCCAGTCAGTTCGGTGATGAAGCGGTTGATTGCTTCGTTTACAGCTTCCGGTTTTTCCAGCATGACCATGTGTCCGGCTCCTTCAATGATTTCAATGCGGCTCCAGGGCAGCTGCTCTTCAAGAAAACGGCTATACTTGACCGGGGTCAGGCGGTCCTCTGTTCCGCAGATGATCAGCGCCGGTATCGTGATCCGGGGTAGCTGGGGACTGACGTCGAAGTTGTCGCAGGCGCTTAAATCGGCATAAAAAATTTCAGGCGCACAGGAGGCGACCTCTTCCCTGCCCTTGGTCAGCAGTTGTTCAGGGGCAGCGGGGCCGTAGAGAAAATCTGAAAAATCGGCGGGAACAGTTCCAGCCCGCAGCGCTTCCAGAAAAGCAGGCAGGACCCGAAGCCGGCTGCCCGTTCCAACCAGGATCAACCCGGTTACCTGTTCGGGGTAGTGGAGAGCATAGTCGATGGCGATGGCGCCGCCAAGTGAATGACCGGCCGGGATAAATTGATCAAGCCCGGCTGCCTGGCTGAACTGGTGCAGCCAATCGCGGTAGAGGGCAACACTATGCAAAGGTTGGCCTGCCGAGCGTCCATGGCCGGGCAAGTCAACCGCGATGGGGTTGGCTTTTCCCTTAAGCCCCTTTAATTGGTAGAGCCAGTGATGATGTCCGCCGCCTGATCCGTGACAAAAAACGATCGGCACTCCCGGCAGACTGTGATCCCCGGCGTAGTAAACCGGTTTGTTGTTAACCTTCAGGCAGGGCATTGATCAGTTCCTCCTACTCATTATGGTGCTCTGTCTGTTATTCTTGATCGGGGTTCGCTATTCCTTCAGCGGTGCCTGCCAGGCCATCGCTGAAAGAGCAGATCCGGCGCAACAATGCCTGTGGTTGACACTGGTTTGGGCGTTTGTTATGATCAGGTCAATATCTATCAGCTAAGAGCATACGGGAGGACGGCACCTTGCAAAATGAAAAATTTTCCTGGGAAGGTATTACTTTTGATGATGTGCTCCTGGTGCCCGCCCATTCGAAGATTTCACCGCGCGATGTCGATATTTCAACCCGCCTCAGCCGTAATATCAAAATCAACCTGCCGCTGCTCTCAGCCGGGATGGATACCGTTACCGAATCAAGAATGGCCATTGCCATCGCCCGTGAAGGCGGTATCGGCATTATTCATCGTAACATGAATATTGAGAAACAGGCAGAAGAAGTCGACAAAGTCAAGCGTTCCGAACACGGGGTCATTACCAACCCCTTTCGTCTTGGCCCGGAAAATACCCTGAATGATGCGGCCGCGCTGATGGAACGCTACCGGATTTCCGGTGTTCCGGTAACCGTCGGTGAGAAACTGGTGGGCATCATCACCAACCGGGACCTGCGTTTTGAGGAAGACTATACGCGCCCCATTGGCGAAGCGATGACCCGCGAAAACCTGGTTACCGCCCCGGTTGGCACCACCCTGAAAGAAGCCCAGGAAATTTTACGTCGTTACAAGATTGAAAAATTGCCTATTGTCGATGATCAGTTTAACTTAAAAGGGCTGATCACCATTAAGGATATTGAAAAGACGATCCAGTATCCCCGCGCCTCAAAGGATCAGAATGGAAGGTTGCTGGCAGGCGCCGCTGTGGGAGTGGGACGCGATGCCGTGACCAGGGCTGAAGCGCTGGCTGCTGCCGGGGTGGATATAATCGTTGTCGATTCAGCTCACGGTCACTCACAAACAGTGATCGACACAGTGAAGGAGATCAAGGCTCTTTTCCCCGATCTTGATGTGATGGGCGGGAATATTGCCACAGCCGAGGGAGCGCGTGATCTGATCAAAGCGGGGGCTGATGCCGTGAAGGTTGGAGTCGGACCCGGTTCGATTTGCACGACCAGGGTGATTGCCGGGATTGGCGTGCCCCAGGTTACGGCTATTTACGAGGCTGCGAAAACCGGCAGCGAGCTAGACGTTCCGGTTATTGCCGACGGCGGCATCAAGTTTAGCGGTGATATTACCAAAGCCCTGGCTGCCGGAGCTTCATCGGTGATGATCGGTTCCCTGCTGGCGGGGACTGAAGAGAGTCCCGGCGAATTTGAAATATTCCAGGGACGCAGTTATAAAGTTTACCGGGGGATGGGCTCACTCGGAGCGATGAAAGAGGGTTCTCGTGACCGTTATTTCCAGGAGTACGAGCAGAAGCTGGTGCCGGAAGGAATTGAAGGCCGGGTTCCCTTCAGAGGGACCGTTGGTGATATGGTCTTCCAGCTGGCCGGAGGGTTAAAAGCCGGGATGGGTTACTGTGGGGTGACAACGATCCCTGACCTGCAGCAGAAGACAAGATTTATCCGTATTTCGGGAGCCGGTTTAAAGGAAAGCCATCCTCACGGGGTGCAGATTACCAAGGAAGCGCCCAATTACAGCTTTTAATCCGGAGCCGCTCGGTCCGGAACCGCAGGCCGGCTGTGCCTGCGGTTTTTTAGCTTTCAGCTGCCGGTCGGTTACCCGGTCCTGTTTTAAATCAGGTTAAGACGAAGAGGTGTTTTTGTGCGGGGATTGTTTATAACTCTCGAAGGGATCGACGGTTGTGGTAAATCAACTCAAACTGAACGCCTGCTTGATCATTTGCAGGGTGAAGGTATTAAGTGTTTGCTGATCAGAGAACCGGGCGGGACTGCAGTGGGTGAAGATATCCGCAAGGTGATCCTTGATAATCACTACTCCCTCTCGCTTTCAGCTGAACTGCTGCTCTACATGGCGGCCCGCGCGGAATTGTCTCGCCGGGTGATTATTCCGGCCCTGCTCTCCGGCCAGGTTGTGCTCTGCGATCGCTTTACCGATTCTACCCTTGCATATCAGGGCTATGGCGGCGGCGCCGACTTAAACTGGATCAGAACACTTAACCACCAGGCGACTAGCGGTCAGATTCCTGATCGGACCTTTCTGCTTGATCTGCAAGCAGAAGCTGCCTTGGAACGGCGCAAGGAAAAATCAGATCGCATGGAAAGCAAGACCCTTGACTTTCATCGCCGGGTCAGACAGGGTTATCTGCAGCTGGCCGTAAGTGAGCCACAGCGCTTTGTTGTGATCGATGCTGCCGCTAATAAAGATCGGATTGAAAATTTAATCTGGGCGACTGTAAAATCGCTAATCGCAAGGATAGGGAGTTAATCAAGATTGCCAGTTGAAGAACAGCTGATCGGACAGGAAGAGATGCTCAGGCTGCTGAAGGGTTCACTGATCAACGATCAACTCAGCCATGCCCTTATGCTGATTGGCCCTAACGGCAGCGGCAAGAAAAGTTGGGGTCGCTGGCTGGCCCGGACCCTGCTTTGCCTGAATCGGCAGGGAGCCTCTGCCTGCCTGCAGTGCCGATCCTGCCGTAGTTTTGAGACTGGCAGTCATCCGGATCTTTTTCTGATCAAACCTGAAGGCCGTAACCTGAAGACAGCCCAGATTCGTGAGGTTAAAGCGAACTTTTATTTAGCCGGTAGTAAAAAAGTCTGTCTGATCGAACAGGCTGAGCAGATGACCGCTGAAGCCTGTGCAGCGCTGCTCAAGATTTTAGAAGATCCACCAACTGGTTTAACTTTTATCCTGCTCACCGAGCAGACCCGCGACCTGCCGGATACGATTATATCCCGCTGTCAAAGCTATTATCTGCTGCCTTTGCCGGTAGCCCAGTTGGCCGAGTTGCTCCGCAGGAATAAAGACTTGACGTCGGAAAAAGCCCTGTTGCTGGCCAAAATCAGCGCCGGGTTGCCGGGTGCCGCCTTCAGGCTTGCTGCTGATCCGGGTTTTGACCAGCGGATTGAAGAAGCGCGTTCACTGGCCTACAAGCTGGCGGTTGGCAGGGATCCGATTATTCAGCTTTTAGGGTGGGCCGAACAGCTGGCGCAAAAAGAAGATCTGCTGCCGGTCCTGGAACTACTGGCCATGATTTTCAGGGATGGTCTGTTGCAGAATCTGTGCCGCAGTGGCGATCGCCCTGATCAGTTTGAACAGTCCTCGGTCTGGCTTGAAAAAGTCGCTCCCACCAGTCTCGAAGCGGCAGTTTTGTTGCTTAACCAGTGTGCCTGTGCATTACTCTCTACCAATGTTAATCGGCGGCTGCTGCTTGAAAAAACCTTAATCTTGTTGCAAAGGAGGTTAACCGGATGACCAGGGTAATCGGAGTCCGCTTTAAACCTGCCGGGAAGATCTATTATTTTGAACCGCTTAATGAGCCTATTTGTCTGGCAACAATGGTCATAGTCGAAACAGCACGGGGTCAGGAAATCGGTCAGGTAATGACTGAAGCAAAAGATGTAGATGAAAAGCAGCTGGTTTTGCCCCTGAAGAAGGTAATTCGTCCAGCCACCCAGGAGGATATTTGCCGGGTGGAAGAAAACCGCCAGAAGGAAGAAGCTGCGTTTAACCGGTGTCGAGAAAAAATAGTCGAACATGGCCTGGATATGAAATTAGTTACGGTTGAGTATACTTTTGACCGCAATAAGATTATCTTTTACTTCACGTCCGAAGAGAGGGTTGACTTCAGGGAGTTGGTCAAGGATCTGGCTTCAATCTTTAAAACCCGGATCGAGCTCCGCCAGATCGGAGTCAGGGATGAAGCAAAAATCAAGGGCGGAATCGGTCCCTGTGGCCGGGCTTTCTGTTGTTCCACCTTTCTGGAAGATTTCGAGCCGGTCTCAATTCGGATGGCCAAGGGCCAAAATCTCTCCCTCAATCCGACCAAGATTTCAGGAGTCTGCGGCCGCCTGATGTGCTGCCTGCGCTTCGAAGCCAACGCTTACGAGGATGCCCGGGAGAAGATGCCGCAACCCGGCGACGAGGTGGTAACGCCGGATGGTGATGGAAAGGTCATGGAGTTTAATTTTAAGAAAAAAACAGCCCTAATCAGGCTGCATGAATCCGGACATACCCGCGAGTTTCCGCTGGAAGAAATTGATCTGCCCTAAATCAAAGGGGCACAGCATTGCTGTACCCCTTTTTGGACGGTAAAATGTTGTATTTAATCTTTAGCCAGTTTGTCAATGCATTCACGACAAACGATACGGTTGCCGAAATGCTTTACATTATCGGCATTGCCGCAGAAGAGGCAGGCTGGCTCATATTTTTTTAGGATTATTTTTTCTGAGTCTACATAAATTTCAAGAGCGTCTTTTACTTCAATGCCCAGCGTCCGTCTTAATTCTATAGGAATTACCACTCGTCCCAGTTCGTCTACTTTTCTGACAATCCCCGTTGATTTCAATGCTATTCCTCCTTTTATCATAATGGAGCAAGCGTGGTTCGAACATTATACCAGTAATTTACATGGTAAGTCAATAGTTTTTTTCCCAAATTGCTCAACTTTACAAAAATATTACATGGATAGTGATGGGTTAATGCTAGATAATCTGTACTAGATGCAATAATTTTACATTCGGTCTAAATGTCCTGACAGCCCATTCTCCTTGACAGTATCGATTGCTCTGATATAATAGCTTCATCTTTCAGTGCTCTAAGGAGGCCTTGAGTTGACAGGCGAACAAACCTTCTATATTACTACACCGATCTATTACCCGAGCAATAAACTGCACGTTGGAAATTCCTATACTACTGTTGCCGCCGATGCCATGGCCCGCTATCAAAGACTTTGCGGCCACCGGGTCTGGTTTCTGACCGGAACCGATGAGCATGGACAGAAGATTCAGAGGCAGGCGGAAGCAGCCGGTAAAAAACCGATTGATTTTGTTGATGAAATTGTTGCCTGGATCAAGGAATTGTGGGCTGAGCTTGATATTTCCTATGATGATTTTATCCGGACTACCGAGCCCCGTCATACGGAACAGGTAGCGGCAATCTTTACCCATTTTTATGAAACTGGGGATATCTATAAGGGCAAATATGAAGGATGGTACTGTACGCCCTGCGAAGCCTACTGGACGGAACGCCAGTTGGCAGATGGGAAATGTCCGGATTGCAACCGCGATGTGGAGCTGATTGCCGAAGAAGCCTATTTTTTTAAAATGTCCAAGTATGCCGATCGCTTGCTGGAGCACATCGAAAATAATCCGGCATTTATTCAGCCTCCTTCCCGTAAAAATGAAATGATCAATAATTTTCTAAAACCGGGGTTGGAAGATCTCTGCGTTTCCCGGACCTCTTTCGATTGGGGAATTCCGGTGCCTTTTGATCGGGATCATGTGATCTATGTCTGGCTTGACGCGCTCAGCAATTATATAACCGCCCTTGGTTACGGTGAAAAAGACGAAAAATTTAAGCTGTTCTGGCCGGCCGACGTCCAGCTGATCGGTAAAGATATCCTGCGTTTCCACACAATTTACTGGCCCATCTTCCTGATGGCCCTGGATTTGCCGCTGCCGAAAACAGTATTTGGCCATGGCTGGTTGATGCTGCAGGATGGAAAAATGTCAAAATCGAAAGGCAACGTAGTTGATCCCCGGGTGCTTGCTGCCCGTTACAGCTCCGATGCCCTGCGCTACTTTCTCCTGCGCGAAATACCTTTCGGCCAGGATGGGATATTCAGCCTGGAAAGCTTTATCAGCCGGATCAATACCGATCTGGCCAACGACCTTGGTAATCTGGTTAGCAGGACGCTTACGATGGCCGAACGTTATTTTGAAGGCGTTCTGCCTGCACCGGTCGCCACCGGCAAAGGTGATCAGGAGCTTGCCGGCCTGGCTGTTGAAACACCAAAAATGGTCGCGCAAGCAATGGATGAACTAAAAACCAGCGATGCCCTGGCGGAGCTTTGGAAACTGGTTCGGCGGAGCAATAAGTATATTGATGAGAACCTGCCCTGGGAATTAGCGAAGGATCCTGCTGATCGTCCGCGGCTCGGCACGGTGATCTATAATCTTTTTGAAAGTATTCGCTTTATTGCGGTAATGCTGCAACCTTTTATGCCCCGTTCCCCGCAGAGCATCTTTGAACAGATCGGTCTTCAAGCGAACAACGCACTACAGGGTTGGGATTCTCTACAGCAATGGGGAGCTTTACCCCCTGATACCAGGGTCGAAAGAGGCGAAGATCTTTTTCCCCGTCTCAACCTGCAGGCAGAAATTCGCGAAATGCAGGGCGGTAAACCGGCTGACGTTCAGCAAACTGTTGCCGAGGAAGTTCCGGAACATGAGGGATTGATTTCCATTGACCAGTTTCAGCAGGTTGACTTAAGGGTAGCCGAGATAATCACTGCTGAACGAATCCCCAAGTCCGATAAATTATTGAAGATTGAAGTGCTGCTGGGTGAAGAGGAAAAACGCCAGGTTGTGGCCGGGATCGCCGAGCATTACGAGCCCTCTGAACTGCCTGGCAAAAAAGTGCTTTTTGTTGCCAACCTCAAGCCGGTTAAATTGCGTGGAGTCCAATCGCAAGGGATGCTGCTAGCTGCTACCACACCCGATGGCCATTTATCGCTAACCGGGCTCGATCAGGATATGCCTGCCGGGAGCAGGATTAGCTAAATGGATATCCTGATTGATACCCATGCCCACCTTGATTTTCCGCAGTACAAAAAAGACCTGGTCCAGGTTCTGGAGCGAGCCAGGCAGGCGGGGGTCATCGCTGTTCTTAATGCCGGAACCGATCTAAAAAGTTCCCTGCGCTCAGTGGAGTTAAGTGTTAGCTATCCTGCCATCAGCGCAGCGGTCGGTATTCATCCTCACGGTGCGGCAAAGGCAGCTTCGGGCTGGCTGGTTCAGCTGGAACAGCTTGCTAACCATGAAAAGGTTCTTGCCATCGGGGAAATGGGTCTTGATTTTTATCGTAATCTATCTCCCCGTGATTGCCAGGAAGAGGTTTTTCGGAAACAGATCCGCCTTGCCGTCCAGGTTAACAAACCGCTGATCATCCACAGCCGTGAAGCATGGACTGATACGATGCGTATTTTGAAAGATGAACAGCTGCCTGACCCACCCGGGGTCATGCACTGCTTTTCCGGGAACCGCAGCTGGTTGGATGCTTCACTGGACCTTGGTTTTTATATTTCGATTGCTGGTCCGGTTACCTATCCCCGCTCCCATGATTTGCGGGATCTACTGCGCTATATTCCGGAAGATCGACTGCTGCTGGAGACCGATGCTCCTTATCTTTCACCCCAGGCCTACCGCAGTGAACGTAACGAACCGGCTTATGTAAAACTGACTTACGAGCGGGTTGCCCTGGCCCTCGATCGCGAGCCGGAGCTGCTGGCCAAACAGGTTTACCTCAACGCGATCCGTCTTTTTTCCGACCGGCTTGTCGATTGAAAAACCATGGCAAACAAAATTAGAAAAGGCACCTACCATGAACAGAAGGTAAGTGCCTGATCAAATCGTTACTTTAGTATTGGCCACATCTTTTCAACGAGCGGCTGCTTTTTAGCCAAGCAGGCTTTGCAGTTTCATCGCCAGGGACATGTCACCTTTTACTTTCAGCTTACCGGCCATAAAAGCGGAAGTTGCATTCAGTTTACCGTCAAGCATAGCTGCAAAGTCTTCAGCAGTCATGGTGATTGTGATGTTGGGGCTGTCATGGGCAGCTTCAACAACCGTGGCTTTACCGTCATCCACCGCGGCATGGAATACTCCGCCGTCGTCTCCGGAAAGTTCGAACTGGTATACTGCAGTGACCCCTTTCATTTTGGCCGGATCTGCTGCTTCAATCTTCTTGTTCAGGTTTTCAAGAACTGCTTTTAAATCTGCCATCCTATAAAACGCCTCCTTAAAAATAATAATGATGCGAAACTAAAACTATGGTCTAGATTAATTCGCCAGCTTGGTCCCCCTTTCCTGCCTGATTTGCTTAAACAGGTGAAATATTACTAGTGTAAAATATATTATAAAACAAAGGAGGAAATTTGTCATTAAATTTTTACAACTAAAGACAATTTACTGAAGTTTGACTCAAGTGACCACCGTGGATAGAATTA
>CAZAKI010000048.1:0-13219 GCA_964485855.1 uncultured Syntrophomonadaceae bacterium
AATCCCAGGCGTTTTACTTGCCTACCAGTTTTCGCAGATTACCTCGAAATGGGCTTGAGGATGATCGCAGGATGGACAGACATCCGGCGCTTCCTCACCTTCATGAACATAACCGCAGTTTCGGCAGAACCACCTGGTTTTTTGTTCTTTCTTAAAAACTTTGTCTTTTTCAAGATTAGACATTAAACCAAGATAACGTTTTTCATGTTGTTTTTCAGCTACAGCAATCGATTCAAATATTTCGGCGATCTGATCAAACCCTTCTTCGCGGGCAACTTTTGCAAATCCGGGGTACATGTCGGTCCATTCATAATTTTCTCCTCCAGCTGCTTCTTTCAGATTCTCATGAGTTGAACCGATCACTCCGGCCGGAAATGAAGCCTGGATTTCCACTTCGCCGCCTTCTAAAAGTTTAAAAAGCCGCTTGGCATGTTCTTTTTCCTGATTGGCAGTTTCCTCAAAAATCGCAGAAATTTGCACATAGCCTTCTTTTTTTGCTTTGCTGGCAAAATAGGTATAGCGGTTACGAGCCTGGGATTCACCCGCAAAAGCAGTCAAAATATTTTTTTCCGTTTTAGTTCCTTTCAAACTCAAATCGATCACGCTCCTTTGGCTATAATTAACCCGGTTGCCATTTCAACTGGGATTAGTGCTTAAATTATACTACAAAGTACTAAACCCCTTCAAAATTTTTTATTGCTTGAAGATAATTTTTATTAATAGTCATTCCTGCTATCAGGTGATTAGGGAAAGAAATAACTTGGTTTGGAGGCAGGAGATTGGAATCCGGTGGCCAATAAATAAGGTTATCATATTTGCAAGGAGGAGTTATCGATGCCAGTTATGTATTATGACCAGGACGCCGATCTAAATGTCCTGAAAGGGAAAAAAATTGCAGTACTCGGTTACGGCAGCCAGGGTCACTCACAGGCTCAGAACCTAAAAGACAGTGGCCTGGATGTAATTGTAGGGTTGCACCGGGAAAGCAAAAGCTGGAACAGGGTAAAGGAAGACGGCCTGGAAGTGGCAACTGTCAGTGAAGCCTCGAAAGCGGCCGATATTATACAGATCCTGATTGGCGACAACCATCAGCCTGCTGTTTATAATGAGTCGGTTTTGCCTCACCTGACTGAGGGCAAAGCGTTGGTAGTGTCACACGGTTTCAATATTATTTACCATCAGGTTATTCCCCCTGAAAATGTTGATGTTTTTATGATCGCTCCTAAAAGCCCGGGGCACCTATTAAGAAGGCTTTACAAAGAAGGTGCAGGGGTCCCGGCACTGCTGGCTGTTCACCAGGATTACACCGGCAACGCCAAGAAACTGGCTTTGGCCTATGCCAAGGGTATTGGCAGCACAAAAGCTGGAGTGATTGAAACTACCATGCAGGAAGAAACCGAAACAGATCTCTTCGGTGAACAGGTCATCCTTTGCGGCGGGGTATCAGCTTTGATTAAATCAAGTTTTGACACCCTGGTTGAAGCCGGCTACCAACCCGAGATCGCTTATTTTGAGTGCTTGCACGAGCTTAAATTAATCGTCGACCTGATTTATGAAGGCGGTTTGGAAAGAATGCGCTATTCGGTCAGCGATACAGCAGAATACGGAGACTTGACCCGCGGTCCGCGAGTGATTAATGATGATGTTCGGGCAGAGATGAAAAAGATCCTTTCCGAAATCCAAAGCGGACAGTTTGCCCTTGAATGGGTGCTGGAAAATAAGGCCAATCAACCGCGTTTTAGGGCACTGCGAAACATTGAAGCAAAACATCCAATTGTCGAAGTTGGAAAAACACTGCGCAAGATGATGCACTATATTAAACCTGAGTAAACATTAAAATAACTACTGAAAAAGGGCAGCTATTTCTTTAAGCTGCTCTTTTTTTGCTGTCTCGGCAGGAGCCAAAACAGCCCGGTAAAACTCACCCTGCTTGAAAGCGAGTCCTGAGTATCCGCCCGCTGCAAAATAAGTAAAACCGTTTTCCGCAGCAATCTCTTTAATTGGAAAATTGAACTGTTCGCCAAGTTTTTCAATAAACGTCGTTATTTCTTCTCCGGGTATTTCAGAACCAACTAGCAGTAAGTCATGTTCCTCTCCGCGGTAAATAGCAACATCGTAACGTTCTTCTTCCTCAGCCGGCAAAATTATTTCATCTTCTAGCAGGAAAGAATCTCCAAGTTGTTCCGGCCAGATCACCCCGACTGTCAAAGTTTCATCACCATCTTCAATCAACTCTTGCTCTTCAACAGGATCCTCTATTTCAAGAGCCTTGGGCTCTTCTTCTGCTATTGCCGCAAATAATTCTTCAGACTCCCTGTCTTCAAAAACTTGGTCAGTGGTACCTTCCGAGGCCGTTTCAGCTTCTGCAGCAGTAATTGTCTCTTGACTGTCTTCAGTATCGCCAGCAACAGCAACAAATTCAGGCTCTGGGTTTAAATCTGGCGCGGGAGATGATAATTGGTAAGAGCGGAATAAACCAAAGCCACCCAAAACCAAGATTAGGCAAGCTGCAGCGATCAGTCCGGCAGGACGAAACCAGCTTGACTGAAGCTTAAAACTTTTAGGTTCAGGTATCTTTCGATCCAGGGCAGCTTCGATATTCGGCCAAGCTTTTTCTGCAGCCAGGGGCTCTAAAGATTCAAACTCCAGTCTGAGTGCTTCACGAATCAGATTGTCTTCCGGGTAGAGTTCCGCATTCTTTTTCAATTATCTATTTCACCTCCCTCAATATGATGACAGACGGTATCATGATCGCGTTCCAGTTCCATAGCCAGTTTCTGGCGGGCACGAAATAACCTTGACTTAACCGTGCCGGGGCTGATTTTTAGCAGATCGGCGATCTCATCTACTTTTAAGTCATGATAGAACTGCAAGACAATTACCTGGTAGTGGTCGGCTGACAAGTTCCTGATTGCCCGGCGAACCTGTTCAACCTCCAGGGTTCTTAAAGCTTCTGACTCTGTATCATTTTTCTCTGTTTGACTATAATCTTCGGGAAGTTGATCTCGATAGACTACTTTTTTCTCGCGTTTTAGATGATTACGGGCCAGGTTTGAAGCAATTACAGCTAGCCATGCTCCAAATTTAGAGCTGTCTTTTAACTGGTGGATCCTATTGAATGCTTTGATAAAAGCATCCTGGGTTATATCCTCAGCGCTTTCACGGTTACGCAGAATATTATAGGTAACCGCAAAAGTTCGCCGGTAATAAGCTTCAAAAAGCGCGCGACGGGCTTCATTGTCGTCTGTTTCAACCAGTTTTGCGATCTGCTGCGGCTCCAAAGTATCTCTCCTAGTGATGGTTTCAATAATCTATTTTTCGCTCCCGGCCGGGTTTATTCCTCCGTTCCGGCCGCAAAAGGCTGAACATAGATCCTGTCATTCCATATTTTAACATTTACAGGCCGCCTGAGGTAATCTGAAAGATTGGCCGCTGTCAGGATCTCATTCAACCTGCCGCTGGAATGAACCTGTCCTTTTTCTAACAGCAGTATACTTTGAAAGAGCTTGCGGGGGATATCTTCAAAACGATGGGTGACGAATATCATCGTCGGGGAAGCGGGATCATCGGCCAACTGATTGAGGATCGCCAGCAGCTCTTCACGGGCCAGGTAATCAAGGCTAGAAACCGGTTCGTCCAAAACTAATAGTTCAGGTTGATTAAAAAGTGCACGGGCAATCAGAACTCGCTGCCTTTCACCATCTGAAAAAGTATTAAATTGGCGATCGGTTAAGTGGAGACAACCAACCCTGGACAGCAGCTGCAGGGCCCTGATTAGTTCCTCCTGCTCCGGCTTGCGGAGTAGCCTGATTACTGCATCCCGGGCGCCAATCACTATTTCCACTGCTGTTTCGGATGGGTAGAACATCTCCTTCAATGATGAGCTAACCCAGCCGATTGATTTACGCAGTTCGCGCAGGTCATAAGAACCGAACTCCTGACCTAAAACCTTAACCTTTCCGGAAGATGGTTGCATGTAACCGGCAATTATATTCAACAAAGATGTTTTGCCGGCACCGTTTAAACCAAAGAGCACCCAGTGGTGCTGCCGGTGAATGATCCAATTAATTTGATCAAGAATGGTTCTGCCATCGCGAATCCATGATACTGATTTAAGTTCAATGATCGGCTGATGATTAAAAGTCACAGGATTTAACCGTCCTCGGAAATGGGATAACATCCCTGATATTACCGACACCGGTCAGGTACATGATCACCCGTTCCAAACCGAGACCGAATCCGGCATGCTTGACCCCGCCGTATTTGCGCAAATCTAAATACCACCAGAGTTCTGCAGGATTGATACTATACTCAGCCATCCGTTTTAAGAGCATCTCTTCCCGCTCTTCGCGCTGACTGCCACCGATGATTTCTCCCACCCCGGGGACCAGCAGATCCATGGCTGCCACCGTTTTCCCATCATCGTTCAAACGCATATAAAAGGCTTTAATCTCTTTCGGATAGTCGGTGACAAAGACCGGTCTTTTAAATGACTGTTCAGTCAAATACCTTTCATGTTCAGTTTGCAGATCGCTGCCCCACTTAACCGGGTATTCGAATTTAGCATCGGCCTTAAGCAGGATTTCAATCGCTTTGGTATAGGTAATGCGGGCAAACTCGGCTTTTAAAATCTGCTCAAGCCGATTCCTTAATCCTTGATCAACAAACTGGTTGAATAATTGCATCTCTTCCGCAGCATGTTCAAGAATATAGGCGATCAGGTATTTTAACATATCTTCAGCCAGCTGCATGTTAGCACTTAAGTCGGCAAATGCCACCTCCGGTTCAATCATCCAAAACTCTGCGGCGTGCCTGGCCGTATTGGAATTCTCCGCTCTGAAGGTGGGACCGAACGTATAAACCTGGCGGAACGCAAGGGCAAAAGCCTCAGCCTCCAGCTGTCCGCTGACGGTAAGATTGCTTTTTTTACCGAAAAAGTCGGCGCTGTAATCAATGGTTTTCGCAGCAGTTAGCGGAAGATTCAAGGGATCCAGGGTGGTAACCCGGAAAAGTTCGCCCGCGCCCTCAGCATCGTTAGCCGTAATGATCGGGGCGTGCAGATAGATAAAACCCCGCTCCTGAAAAAAACGGTGGATCGCATAGGATATGAGGGAGCGGACACGGAAAACCGCGGTAAAAAGATTGGTCCGCGGCCTTAGATGAGCCATTTCCCTTAAGAATTCAACACTATGACGTTTAGGTTGGATCGGGTAGTCTTCGGGCGAATCGCCTTCGATGACTATCTCGTGAGCCTTTATTTCAAAGGGCTGTTTCGCTTCAGGAGTTAATTCCAGAGTGCCTCTTACGGTAAGCGCACTGCCCACACCAAGACGAGACACCTGGTCAAAATCCGCCAGCTGCTCTTTTTCATAGACGATCTGAACCGGATTGAAATGGGTGCCATCATTTAAGGTAATAAAACCGAAAGACTTCTGATCTCGATTGTTCCTAATCCAACCACTTACTTCAATCTCTTGGCCGGCATAGGCGGCAGCCTCGTGGAAGAGATCCTTAACCAGTAATTTTTCCATCCTGTTCCCCCTTGTTTTTTATGATCAGTATACATCAAAAACAATCTAGCTGAAAAGTAAAGACCGTTTACACCAACAGGGCGGATACAGGTTCTTCATAAAAGATGAGAATCAATAAAAGCAGCTTTGTTTATTAAGAGTCATTTGTATTATTTTGCTTCATTCCATAACCACTCTCAATCAGAATTTCCCCATCAACAATGACCAGATTCATTGTTGCCTCGATCCCTTTCATGGCGGCATAGATGTCGATAGTTCCACCTTTGATCACTACCAATCCTGACTGGGAATCTCCTGTGCCAGGAGCCAGAATGCCATCGGTACCGGCTTTGATTGCCACCTGGGCTTCACGAATGGCAATCAGGTTGTTGCCTTTGATCCCGACTTCAGCAGCATTGATTTTGATTGTTCCGTTGATAATCTTCAAGTCTTTTTCACTAACCAGACCATTTTTATATTTACCGTAGATAACCAGGGAGCCACTACCGTTAATGGTCAAGTCGTTGTTGCTGAAAAATGTCGCATCCGGCTCATCTTTTTCGGCGAAGAAAGAATATTCTTCGCCGTCAGTAAAAGTATTGACCGTTCCTTCGGCCAGGGTAATGACTACATACTCTGCATTGTGGACATAAAACGGAGATCCGTCATTAAATGTCAGATCTACCCCGTTAAATATAATCCTAACCGGATCCTTCTCAGGAGCATTAATAATAATCTGACCATTACTTAAATCGCCTGACAGAATATATGTACCGGCAGCGATAATCAGCAGCTTGCTGCCCTCAACCTCGGCGCCCTCGCCTTCAACTAAAATTTGATTATCCTGCAGGGTAATCAGGGTGGCATCAATCATGCTAAAACTCTCATCCAAGTCACGCGCATGCCACTGAACAGAATCATAAGCAGTATCGAAAAATGCTCTGCGCTCCGGGCTGTTGCCCTGATTTTCTTGATAATCTTTGACTTCAGTGTTTTGCTCCAAACTGGTGAGCAGATCAATCCTGGCAGTAGAACACCCGGCAAGCGGATAAATTAGCATCACGATCAGGATAAGGTAAAGCATTATTTTGCTTTTCATCACGGTCATTTTTTTTCACCCTTCCAACTTGATCACACTGTCGCTCATTATAAGCAATTTGTAATCAGCAAATAACCGGAAAGGAAAAGGAAAAGTGAAGCAAAACTGCCGCAAAATAATTTATATTGATTATTACCCAGTTTTTGAAATTCAAATGATAAATCTGTAGACTTCTATTTTTGATTCAAAACCAAGAAGAAGGTATTTGCCCGATTCTGCAGAATATTCAATTGTGAAAAGGGAGGATTTCAATTGAAAGTACCGGATGAACAATATCGCAATTTATCGCTTGAAGCCCTCTTTTACAACTCCCTGGATGCAATCGTCAGTATCGATGCTAATTACTGCATCGTTGATGCAAACCAACCTTTCATTGAATTGTTTGGCTACAATCTTGAAGAGATTAAGGGTAAACATGTAGATCTAGTGATGAATATTGGTAAATCCGGTTCGGCAAATGAGGAAATTACTGCAAGGGTCCTGGCAGGCGAATCGGTTGAAGCGGAGGGCACCCGTTACAAAAAAGACGGGACCCCGGTGGATGTTTTAATCAAGGGAATCCCGGTAATTATTAACGGTCGGATGGTTGGCGGCTACGGTATTTATGAAAATATTACCGAGCGTAAAAGAGTGGAGGAAGAGCTGCAAACCCAACGCCGACGTCTTGAAAATGTCATCGAAGCTTCAGGGGTCGGTACCTGGGAATGGGACACCCAGACCGGAAAAACTATATACAATCAGAACTGGGCCAAAATGGTCGGTTATAGTCTTGAAGAGCTAAAACCTGACAACCTGAAAGTTTTTGAGTCGCTGGTTCACCCGGACGATCTGACTAGGTCAAACTCAATCGCCGAGCGTCATTTATCCGGTGAATTACCCGTATATGAATGTGAACTACGGATGAAACATAGTGACGGCCACTGGATCTGGGTGCTCGACCGGGGCAGAGTACTAACCCGGAGTGCAGACGGCAAACCCCGTTTAATGTTCGGCACTCACACGGACATAACTGATCGTAAAATAGCTGAAGAAAAAATACGTTATATCAGTTTGCACGACTCGCTTACCGGATTATATAACCGCACTTATATCGAAGAAGAGATGGCTCGGCTGGACACCCCCAGGCAGCTGCCCCTGAGTATCATTATGGCTGATTTAAACGGCCTAAAGTTAATTAACGATACTTATGGACATCCGATCGGAGATAAAGCCTTACAGGCTGCTGCAGGAATCATTAAAAGTACCTGCCGCGAGGATGACATCTATGCTCGCTGGGGTGGTGATGAATTTGTCATTCTCTTGCCCCAAACATCAGCGGCTGCTGCCGGAAATTTATGTAAAAGGATTACCGAAAACTGCCGGGTAATTTTTATCGAGGATGTTCCCGTATCAATGGCCATTGGGTTAGCCTGCAAAACCAGTCCGGAAGAGCCCTTGATGAAAATTTTGCAGGAAGCGGAAAATCTGATGTATAAACAAAAATTAACCGAAAGTCGCAGTACAAAGAGTGCTGTATTGAAAGCGCTTCTCAAGACACTCGAAGCAAAAAGTTTTGAAACTGAAGCACATACCCGCGGAATGCAGCAAACTGCCCGCTTAATCGGTAAAGAGTTAAATCTGCCGGATGCCGAGATGAACCGGCTTGAACTGCTAATTACCCTACATGATATCGGTAAAATTAATATTGCCGAAGAGATTTTAACCAAAAGAGGGCCACTTACCTCAGATGAGTGGGAAACAATCAAGAAGCACCCGGAAATCGGCTACCGGATTGCCCGGGCCACCGAAGAATTTGCCCATGTTGCAAATGAGATTTTGGCCCATCATGAGCGCTGGGACGGCCAGGGTTACCCCCAGGGCTTAAAAGAAAAAGCAATCCCTTATTTGGCGAGAATCACAACCATAGCCGATGCCTACGAAGTAATGACTAACGGCAGACCTTACAAGAAAGCGATGCCCATCAAAGAAGTGGCAGCTGAATTTAGAAGGTGCGCCGGCACTCAATTTGATCCAGCATTAGTTGAAATCTTTCTTTCGATTCATAAAAAGCTGCTTTAAATCCTTAAACTGTTCGAATAACGCTCCGAAGATGAGGGCTCTTAGAAGTCAATTATTGCTGTTTCTATCTTCCCCTGGCTGTGTTAAACTTGAAGCACTTGTTTTTATGAGGGGGAAGATTATTGCTAAAAGCATTCACGATCTTTTTGTTCACCATTATGGGTTGGAAACTTAAGGGAATAATGCCACCGGAAATAACGAAGTGTATCCTCGTTGCCGCCCCGCACACCAGTAATCTTGACTTTCTGTTAGCCATGGCTGGATTTTATAAGATGAAACTACCTGTTAAATACCTGATCAAGAAAGAATGGTTTGATTTCTGGCTGCTGAAGAAGATTTTTAGGGATTCCGGCGCTCTCGGAGTCGATCGGAGCAAAAACAGCACCATGGTTGACGGCCTGGCCGAACTGATTAACTCTTCCAAGGAAAATATGGCGATCATGATTTCACCTGAAGGAACCCGTAAACTGGTCCACCGCTGGAAAACCGGCTTTTATTATATCGCACTGAAAGCAAAAGTGCCGATTGCGCTAAGCTACCTGGACTATAGAACAAAAACAGCCGGCATCGGCCCAAGTTTTATGCCCAGCGGCTGCTTCCGCAAAGATATGATTCAGATCAGGAAGTTTTATCAAGATAAAACCGCAAAGTTTCCGGAAAACTTCAGCTTAGAAATCTACTATCCCGATGCTGAAGCGTTGTGCGCCGGATAATTTATAAGGGTGAACTGCTAAGTTTATTGATCAAGCAGAAATGAAAAATCAAGGGCCCTGGCCGAGTGAGTCAGTGCGCCGCAGGAGATATAGTCTACTCCGGTAGAGGCGATCTCTTTTAAACGGGAAAGAGTGACATTGCCGGAAGCTTCAAGCAGTGCGTGCCCCGCCGTTATTTCAACAGCCCGCCGCATCGTTTTAGTGTCCAGGTTATCAAGCATGATAATATCGACGTTTGCTGTAAGAGCCTCTTTAAGTTGATCTAAATTGGTTACTTCCACCTCAATTTTCAGGGTAAAGGGTGCCTTTTCACGCACCATCCGGACTGCCTGATCGATGCCTCCAGCTGCGCTGATATGATTATCCTTGATCATAATACCACCGTCCAAAGCCAGGCGGTGATTCTGCCCGCCCCCCACCTGAACAGCATATTTTTCAAACATCCTGAGCCCCGGAGTTGTTTTTCGCGTATCGGTCAGTTTGGCCGGATATTCTTTGATCTCTTCCACCCACAGCGCCGTCTGGGTAGCAATGCCGGATAGACGCTGGAGCAAATTAAGGGCAATCCGCTCTGCTGACAAGATCGGCCGCAGGGGTCCTTCCACGGTTAGAACAACATCGCCCCGCCCTACCTTATTACTATCTTCTAGCATTTTATGGCATCTAATGGCCCGGTCCAGGTATGAAAAGGCCTTTGCGGCGATATCAATTCCGGCCAGCACCCCTTCTTCCTTGGCAATCAGGCGACCGCTGCCAACTTTACCAGAGGGGACACAGTAGACAGTAGTCAGATCGCCGGAGCCAATGTCCTCGCGGAAAGCTTTCTTCAGAAGATCATTAATCAGGTAAGTGGTCAGCAAAGTTTTTTTCACCCCCACCCTAACCCTCCCCCCTCAAGGGGGAGGGAGTCTTTAGATTCAAATTCAACATCTTTAGCAATGCAACCTCCCCCCTCAAGGGGGAGGGAGTTTAAGTTCCCTCAGTTCAGGGGGAGGAGGCCCTATCGCTCATCCCAAATATACAGTTCTAAAGACCAGAAGTCAGAATTCATAAAAATCTAAGGAGAAAGCTTTTTAGAAAGCTGGGCCCGGGGCAGGTTGTTGCCATTGACTTTGGCCTTGAGGTTATTAAAAATGATCTGGGTGCCGGCCATGGTTTCATCGCTATCAGTGAAATCTGAACGGTAATGACAGCCCCTGCTTTCTCTTCTGAACAGCGCAGCCTCGGTCATCATCATTGCTATTAGCAGCATATTGGCTGTTTCATTTAGTTCAGGGCTGCTGTAGCGATAGTGAGTAAGCGGCAGCCATTTTTCAAGCTGCTTTTTCATCTCCAGCATGCTTTCCTCGGTACGAATCAGGCCGACCTTGTGCCACATCATCCAGGTCAGATCCCGGCGCAAGTCTGCACATGCTTGCTCTGTTTTTTGATCCGCACAGCTGCTAAAGTAAACGGTCAGTTCCTGCGGCAGCGCTTCTTTGACCGGTTCAGTGTTCTTCGCCGCCTCCAAAGCTACCCGGTACCCAAAAACCAAGCCTTCGAGCAGCGAGTTGCTGGCCAGGCGGTTAGCTCCGTGGACCCCGGTAGAGGCTACTTCTCCTACCGCAAAGAGATTTTTAACGGACGTATGACCATCCAGATCCACTTCAATGCCCCCGATTAGATAATGAGCAGCAGGAGTAACGGGAATTAGTTCTTTTGTAATATCCAAATCCCATTCCAGACAGCGGCTGTAAATAGTCGGAAACCTTTCGGGTATAAATTCTGCTCCAAGGTGTCTTACGTCGAGATAAATAAAATCCCTGGTTCTTCGCTGCTCCTCCACAATAGCCCTCGAGACAATATCACGCGGACCAAGTTCAGCCCGTTCATGCTTCTGCAACATAAATCGCTCTCCACTTGCATTAACTAAATAGGCGCCTTCACCGCGCACCGCTTCTGAAATCAGAAATGGTTGTCCTTCCGGCGGTAGAAAAACGGTAGGATGAAATTGGAAGAACTCGAGATCGCGTAGGGTAGCCCCGGCTTTATAAGCCATAACCAGGCCATCACCGGTTACAGCCGGAGCGTTGGTGGTAAATTGATAAAGCTGACCGCAACCGCCGGTAGCAAGAATAACCGCCCGGGCAGCAATGTAGTGCAAACCCTCTTTGGTGGAGTAAAAAAGGCCGCTACAGCGGCCATCCTCAACGGCAATGTGTTCGGCAAAAGCATCTTCAATGAACCGGATGCCGATCTCTTTGGCAGTCTGGATTAGCGATTCAATCAGTTCACGGCCGGTAGCATCTCCCCCGATGTGCAGGATGCGCTTCATCGAGTGAGCACCTTCCCTGCCAAGGGCAATAGCGCCGTTACTGCGATCAAACCGCACTCCAAGCTTGAATAAATCGTTAATCCTGGCCGGGGCCTCTTCAACTAAGGTGCTAATCGCCGCCCGGTCGCCAAAATAATTACCGGCTTTCCAGGTATCCTCGAAGTGTAGGGTTGGTGAATCTTCAGGGGAAAATGCTGCCGCGATCCCCCCCTGGGCAAACCAGGTATTACCGGCAATTAAATCCTGCTTGCTGAGCACGGTTACCCGGCCTTTTTCGGCCAGATGGATCGCCGTAAAAATGCCGGCTACCCCGGAACCGACGATGACATAATCGGTCGCCTCTGAGATGATTTTTCGATCGCTGGTTCCTGTCCTGGGCATATAGAAAACCTCCGCATTTTATTTGACAGCAAGCATTCTCTCCAGGGCCAATACAGCGCGGTCTCGGATTTTAGGCGGAACAGTGATGATGTGTTCTTTGTTTTCCAAGGAAGTTTTAATTTTCTCCAGGTTGGTATATTTCATGTTCGGGCAGATTAATTTCGGAGATAGAAGGATAAAGTTTTTACCCGGACACTCTTTTTTCAGCCGGTGGAGCATCCCCATTTCGGTGCCGATGAGAATATCTTTTGCCGCAGTATCTTGAGCATAATGGATCATTCCCCCTGTTCCCAAAGCAGCATCAGCGAGTGCCACCACCTCAGGACGGCATTCCGGATGAACGACCAGGACCGCTTCCGGATATTGCTTTCTGGCTTGCTGAACGTCTTCGACCGTAACCCGGTGATGCGTATTACAGTAGCCGGCCCAGGGGATAATCGTTTTTGAAGTTCTCGCTGCCACAAAGTGGGCCAGGTTGCCGTCAGGTACGAATAAAACCCGATCTTCGGCTAGGGAATTTACTACTTTCACGGCATTGGCAGAAGTGATACAAATGTCACTTTCCGCTTTAACAGCGGCGGTCGAATTGATGTAGGTGGCAACAACAGCACCAGGGTGCTGTTGTTTAAAGTCTCGCAGCTGATCGGCATCAATCATGTCAGCCAGGGGGCAGCCGGCGTTCAGGTCCGGCAGGAGCACGGTCTTGTCAGGAGCTAAAATGGCTGCGCTTTCAGCCATAAAGTGCACGCCGCAAAATACAATCAGATCTGCAGCCAAGTCGGCGGCAATACGGCTCAATTCAAAGGAATCCCCTACATAATCGGCTGCGTCCTGCACTTCTTCAATCTGGTAGTTATGGGCAAGGATTACTGCATTAAGCTCCTGCTTTAGACTTTGGATTTTATTAATGATTTCCAGTTTATCCATGATCAGGCTTAACCCCTAACATTATTTGGCATCTCTCTGAAGCTTAGACTTATTATGATTTAAATCCGGGTTGCTGTCAATGAATAGCGAAAAATGTAAGATTATTACATGATCTATTTAACTTTCAGCACCGCGCTAAAAGCTTCCTGCGGGATTTCCACCCGGCCGATTTTTTTCATCTTTTTTTTACCCTCTTTCTGTTTCTCGAGCAGCTTAC
>CAZAKI010000049.1:0-12689 GCA_964485855.1 uncultured Syntrophomonadaceae bacterium
CCAATGACCTGGTTGCATAATCAGATGATCCCATATAATGTAAGGCAATTAACTTGCAATCTATCCCCGTTTTAGTTTAGTGTGTTTTAGTGTTGACGTCATGTCATTGTTATGATAAACTGCCTCTAAATTCGATGACCGGGAAGAGTAAGCGGAATGGAAATTTTCTAAGAGAACCGGGGCAGTGAGAATCCGGTAAAAGGACCACCGTTGAATGGGCCCGTGAGTAGTGGACTGAAACTTATGGAGTAGGCTCCAACGGATTGTTCTACCGTTAAAAGGAACGGGGTATCGGACAGGATCTTATCATGTCCCGTACCTGTCAAAGTGGGTCTGTAGATATATAGACCAAATAAGGTGGTACCGCGAAAGCAGGTCTTTCGTCCTTTAATGGACGGAAGGCCTTTTTATTTCTTATAAGCATGGGAGGGTTAAAGATGAACTTGGCGACAACAACTGTTAGAACTGCAAAAATGGTAACAATGTGTCGTACCCTGGTGGGTGATCTGGAAACGCCAATCACCGCCTTTTTAAAACTTTGCCCGAACGGGCCATCATTTTTGCTGGAAAGTGCGGCCGGTGGTGAACAGGTGGCTCGGTACTCGTTTTTAGGTTACAATCCATTTCTGGTAGTGAGAGGGTATGGGCATAAGGTAGAGATGTACTGGCAGGATGGTCGCCGATCAACAATAGAACACGGCCCCTTTGCTGCACTGCGATCCTTGTTAAGTGAATACAGATTGCCGGCACATCCTGCAATGCCAAGATTTTGCGGAGGTGCAGTAGGTTATTTCGGCTACGATAATGTCGGACTTATTGAACCGGTAGGATTGCCGCCGAAGGACGAGATAAGTCTACCGGATACTTATTTGCAATTTATGGAAAACATCGTTGTTTTTGATCATTTATCCCATAATCTTTATCTAATAGTGAATCGTCCTGTAGTGGGTGGGATGAGCCCCGAAATGGTGGAGCAGGCAGCCATTAATTCACTGCAAGATATGACGGTAAAACTAGCTGTTTCTCTTCCGGAAAATGACGAAGTTATGGCAAACCACACTGATACATGCATGCCAGTGGGAAATTTTACAAAAAGCGAATTTGTTCAACGGGTAAACAAGGTTAAAGAATATATCTTTGCCGGTGATGTATTCCAGGTGGTTTTATCACAGCGCTTTGCCGTAACCATAGCAGAAGAACCGTTTGCTATCTATAGAAGGTTACGCAGCATAAGTCCTTCACCTTATATGTTTTATTTGCAGTTTGAAGATGTGACCCTGGTCGGTGCTTCGCCGGAGATGTTGGTAAGGGTAGAAGGTAAGACTGTGACAACCCGCCCCATAGCAGGAACCCGGAAACGGGGAAATAACGAAGAAGAAGATCGGGTGCTGGAGTCCGAGCTGGTTAAGGATACGAAGGAGATAGCAGAGCATGTGATGTTGGTTGACTTGGGCCGAAACGATATCGGGCGCGTGGCCCAATATGGTACTGTAAAGGTTAAAGAATATGCAAAGGTAGAACGTTTCTCTCATGTTATGCATCTGGTCTCCGAGGTGACAGGAGAGCTGATAAATGGACAAGGAGCCATGGATGCATTGGAGGCCTGTTTCCCGGCCGGCACCCTCACCGGGGCCCCCAAGGTTCGGGCAATGCAGATTATCAATGAGCTGGAAACGGTAAAACGCGGGCCCTATGGCGGTGCTGTGGGCTATCTTGATTATACCGGCAACATGGACACCTGTATCACCATACGTACCATGGTGATAAAAGGTGGAACCGCCTATATCCAAACCGGGGCCGGCATTGTTGCTGATTCGGTGCCGGAAAGAGAATACCAGGAAACACTCCATAAGGCCCGGGCCATGTTTGCAACTTTGGGGGTGGTTTAATGATTACTATAATCGATAATTATGATTCCTTTACCTATAATCTGGTCCAAATGCTGGGAGAGCTGGGTGCGGAACCGCAGGTGATTCGCAATGATGTCTTTACTATACAAAAGCTTGCGGAGCAAAAGCCACAGGCTATTGTGATCTCACCGGGGCCGGGCGTGCCGGATAATGCCGGGTTATCACTGCAAGTGATTGAATATTTTGCCGGGAAAATACCTATCCTGGGAGTTTGCCTGGGCCATCAGGCCATTGGTCAGTTTTTTGGCGGTAAAGTAGTTAGAGCGCCGAAACCTATTCACGGCAAACCTTCATCTGTTTTCCACTGCGGCAATTCTCTGTTCGCCGGACTGGGAAACCCCTTTAAAGCAGGGCGGTACCATTCTCTGATCGTAAGCCGCGAATCGCTACCCTACTGCTTGGAAGTTACAGCAGAAACAGAAGATGGTCTGGTAATGGCAGTTTGTCATCGGGACTACCCGGTTGTAGGTCTTCAATTCCATCCAGAGTCGGTCCTTACTCCTGAAGGTCGAATTGTTCTCAGTAATTTTATTAGAGGTGATGACGTATGAAAGAAATATTAAACAAATTGTGTCTCGGGCACGATTTAACGATAATGGAAGCAAATACGGTCATGTCCGCAATTATGGACGGCGAAGCCACTCCGGCGCAAGTGGCAGCTTTCATTGTGGCTCTGAAAATGAAGGGTGAAACCGCCGAAGAAATATTTGGTTGCGCCACGGCGATGCGCGAACGGGCGCAAAAAGTGCAGACAAAGCGCACAGACCTTACCGATACCTGCGGGACTGGAGGGGATGGCCGTGGAACTTTCAATATTTCCACCGTGGCGGCGATCATTGCCGCCGGTGCCGGTTTATCGGTGGCAAAACACGGTAACCGCTCTGTTTCCAGCAAGTGTGGTTCGGCTGATGTACTTGAAGCTTTGGGTGTAACAATCGAGTTGACTGCGGCACAGATGGGTCGTTGTTTGGATGAAGTGGGCTTAGCCTTTCTTTATGCGCCAGTGCTGCACAAAGCCATGAAACATGCTGCGGGTCCAAGGCGTGAAGTAGGTGTGCGTTCTGTCTTTAACCTGTTGGGCCCACTGACAAACCCTGCCGGTGCAACCCGCCAATTGCTGGGGGTGTATAGCCCGGAACTGGCAGAGGTGATGGCCGGTGTGCTATTGTTGCTGGGTACCGAACGGGCATTGGTAGTGCACGGTTCCGATGGAAGTGACGAACTGACTGTGGCGGGCGATACCCTATACTATGAGCTAAAAGATGGACAGATTAATTGCAAGAACCTGAGTCCGGAAAGCCTTGGCTTAAAAAGGGCAAAGCCTAGTGCCTTAACAGGCGGCAAGCCCGAGGAAAATGCCCGGCTGGTGAAGAATGTCCTTTCCGGCCAAACAGGACCGCATCGTGATGTAGTGGTGCTTAATGCAGGGGCCGCCCTGTACGTAGGTGGGTTGGCAGAAGACTTGGGCGAAGGGGTGCAGATGGCACAAAAAACCATAGATTGTGGCGATGCCATGGGTAAGCTTCAAGATCTGCAGCGATTTAAAGGAGGAGCTACCAGTGCTATCGCAAATTGCAGCTAAAAAGAAAGCGCGGATTGCTGAAGCGAAAATAAAGGTTCCGCTGGCGGCGATCAAGGAAAGACTTCCTGATGCTGAAGCACCGCGGCCGTTTAATGAAGCGCTGCTAATACCGGGGATATCAGTAATCGCCGAAGTAAAGAAAGCTTCGCCTTCTAAAGGAGATTTCAACCTGATGTTCCCCGTGGATGAATTGGCCCAACACTATGAAAAAGGCGGCGCCCGGGCAATTTCAGTTCTGACGGAGGAGGATTTTTTCAGAGGATCTGCCGCAGATTTGATTAAAGTAAGAAGAGTAGTGAGGCTTCCGGTACTGCGGAAGGATTTTATCATTGACAGCTATCAGCTTTACGAAAGCCGGATCATGGGAGCCGATGCAGTGCTGCTGATTACCGGATTATTGGAAGAAAAAGAGGTGACCGCTTTTCTGGATCTCTGTAATGAACTGGGTCTTGCAGCCTTGGTTGAAACACACAGCGAGGTTGAAATTAAAACAGCCCTCCGTGCCGGGGCAAAAATTGTGGGCATCAACAACCGTAATTTGCAGACATTCACAACAGATGTGAGCCACACTATTCAGCTGGCATCTTTAGTCCCAGATGAACTATTGCTGGTCAGTGAAAGTGGCATCCATACGGCAAGGGATGTAGATTTACTGGCTGCTGTCGGTGTTGATGCAATGCTGGTGGGTGAATCACTGGTTTGCCATTGCGATCCAGCGAAAAAAATACAGGAGCTAGTAAGGGAGGGCGCACCATGATCCGTGTAAAGATTTGCGGTATTACATCGGTAGCAGACGCCTTATGCTGTGCGGAAAATGGCGCCGATGCTATTGGTCTGGTGTTTGCAAAAAGCAGGAGACAGATTGATCCGTTCACTGCCCGGAAGATTACTGCAGCGCTACCTCCTTTTATCGGTAAAGTTGGCGTCTTTGTGGATATGGAAAGAGAAGCGGTAAAATACATTGCCAGCGATTGTGGGCTAACAGCACTGCAATTTCATGGCTCCGAAAATGCAGATTACTGCCGGGGCTTTTCTTTACCGGTGCTAAAAGTAATAAGAATGAGGTGCAATGTCGACCTGGAAAGTTTCTCTGCGTACTCAGTCGCCGCATTTGTTCTCGATACTTTTCATCCAACCCTGGCTGGCGGCAGTGGGGTACCATTCGACTGGAAATTAATTAAAACTAGACTGCCTAAACCGATGATTTTAGCTGGTGGTCTGAATTCACTAAATGTGGAACAGGCTATAGACGAATTAAAGCCTTATGCAGTAGATGTGTCAAGCGGCGTAGAGACAAACGGCGAAAAGGATAAAACAAAAATAAAAGCATTTATTAACGCAGTAAGGAGGTGTCACTAATGGCGGTGGCAGGAAAGTTTGGGATCTATGGTGGACGCTATGTGCCTGAGACCTTAATAAATGCATTAATTGAACTGGAAGAAGCATATGAAGCGGTAAAACATGATGAAACTTTTCAGGATAATTTCCGGGATCTTTTAGAAAATTACGTGGGACGGCCCACCTTATTATATAAGGCGGAAAAGCTGACCAGGCGGTTGAACGGAGCCACCATTCTTCTTAAACGGGAAGATTTAAACCATACCGGTGCTCACAAGATAAACAATGCCCTGGGCCAGGCGCTGATTGCCCAGCACATGGGTAAAAAACGCCTTGTGGCAGAAACTGGTGCCGGTCAGCACGGTGTAGCAGCAGCTACGGCAGCTGCATTGCTGGATCTGGACTGTTTGGTCTATATGGGTGAAGAAGATATGGCCCGGCAAGCGTTAAATGTTTTTCGCATGAAAATGCTTGGCGCCAACGTAATTCCGGTATCGACCGGGAGCCGCACCCTGAAAGATGCTACTAATGAAGCTATTCGTGACTGGGTAACCAACGTACGCGACACTTTTTATCTTCTAGGCTCAGCTGTGGGTCCTCATCCGTATCCTACATTGGTAAGGGATTTACAAAGCATTATTGGTCGGGAAGCCCGCCAACAGGTTCTCAAAATGATCGGGCGTCTGCCGGATATCCTGGTAGCCTGTGTAGGAGGCGGCAGTAATGCTATCGGGCTTTTCCATCCCTTTTTAGAAGATGATGTGCAAATGATTGGTGTGGAAGCTGCCGGCAAAGGGGTAGAGACCACCGAACACGCCGCTACCCTCGGCAGGGGAAAGCCCGGGATCCTGCACGGGGCCCTCAGTTATCTTCTGCAAGATAAAGACGGCCAGGTAGCACCGGTGCATTCGGTTTCGGCAGGTCTGGATTATCCGGGAGTGGGTCCGGAACATAGCTACCTAAAAGACAGCGGACGTGTAGAATATGTATCTGTGACTGATAGCGAAGCCCTGGAAGCATTTTGTCTATTAACCCGCGAAGAAGGGATAATACCGGCGCTGGAGAGCGCGCATGCCCTGGCCTACGTGGCAAAAATAGCTTTACAATTTAATAAAAATACGATAATTTTGCTTAATTTATCCGGTCGCGGCGACAAAGATGTGGAAACGGTAGCCAATCTTTCGGGGGTGAAGCTCTAATGAATAAGCTGGCAGAACATCTAAAAACACTTAAAAATTTCGGCGAAAAAGCGTTAATCCCCTTTATTACCGCAGGAGATCCGAACTTAGCCGTGACAGAAAAGCTAATGTTTGTTCTAGCGGAAAACGGTGCCGATGTGATTGAACTGGGGGTTCCCTTTTCTGACCCGCTGGCAGACGGTCCCGTTTTACAATTGGCGGCCAAGCGAGCCCTGGCGTCAGGCACCACCCCTGAAAGTATACTTACAATGGTGGCGCGATTCTGCGAAAAGAGTGATACCCCCGTGGTGCTATTAGTCTATTACAATCAGGTATACAGGCGTGGGGTGGAATCTTTTTGCCGAGAGGCTGGACAGGCCGGCGTGACAGGCCTGGTGGTGCCAGATTTGCCCTTAGAAGAAGCTGCTATTTTAGACGCCGCAGCTGAAAGGGCGGGAATAATCAATATCCGTTTTTTAGCACCCACTACATCAGATGAACGCCTGAAACAAACCTGTAAAAAAGCCCGGGGCTTTATCTACTGCGTTACGGTTACCGGCGTGACTGGCAAGCAAACCGCCATGGATCCTCAACTTGCCGCAATGTTAGATCAGGCCAGAAAATACACCGACATACCACTTGCACTGGGTTTTGGGATATCTGATCCCCGGCAGGCAAAGGTGGCAGCAAAGTATGGCGATTGTGTGATTGTGGGCAGCGCTCTGGTTGAAAAAATTGCCGGCGCCGAAGGTGACGCCAAGTATGCCCGGGCTGGTTCATTTGTCTGTTCACTGAAAGAGGCGATGAAAGAAGGTAGTAATCATGAATTCCACTAACACGGTAATACTGCAACAACCCGTAAATATAGATACACTACAAATCGGCGGTGGGAATTTAGTGGTTTTTGCCGGACTCTGTGCTGTGGAAGATGAAGAGACTTTGCTTGATCTAGATAAAGCGGTGAAAGCTGTGGTGTATCGAGAAGGTTAAATTACTTTTACTTACCAACAGCAAATATCAACTGTGCCGCACAGGCAAGCTCTCCGTCAACATAGGCCTTCCCTTCACCGATGCCAACCGGCCCTTTGATCCGAGAGATCTGTATCTCAAGGCGCAGTTTATCCCCAGGAATGACCTTTCTTTTGAACCGGGCATTTTTTATCCCGGCAAAGTAGGCTAGTTTTCCTTTGTTTTCATCAAGTGAGAGGATTGCTACCGCGCCGGTCTGAGCCAGTGCCTCGATGATTAATACACCCGGCATTACGTGTTGGTCCGGAAAGTGCCCCATAAAATGCATTTCGTTAACCGAAACAGATTTTTCTCCTACGGCACGTAACCCTTTTTCCAGCTCAACGATCCGATCGACCATCAGAAAAGGATAGCGATGAGGAATGATTGCCTGAATCTGGTTGCTGTTGAGGATCATTTTATGCCTCCCTCTCAGTTTATAAAACTTTTAAGCTTTTTCGATAACCTTCAACAGGTTCAAAGAGAGATTTAATAATCTCTTCAACCGGTCGGATTGTCTTAACCAACCCTGCTACCTGACCGGCCATAAAAGAACCTGTTTCAAGATCACCTTCGATTACTGCGCGCCTTAGTGATCCAAGAGTCATTTTTTCCAGTTCTTCTAAAGTAGCGCCTTCCCTGGCTAGTTTAATATACTTTTTGGCCATTTTATTTTTAATCACACGAACAGGTGCCCCTGTCTGTCTTCCTGTGACAATTGTATCGGTATCTTTTGCCTTGATGATCAGTTGTTTATAGTTTTGATGGACGGGGCATTCCTCACTGGTTAGAAATATTGTGCCTGCCTGAATACCCTTGGCTCCGAGCGCAAAAGCAGCCAGGACCTGACGGTAGTCGGCAATTCCACCAGCAGCAATAACTGGGATAGAAACAGCATCAACAATCTGTGGAACGAGAGCCATAGTTGTCAGTTCTCCAATATGTCCCCCGGCTTCTGTGCCTTCTGCAATGATTGCATCTGCTCCTGCCCTCTCCATACGAATAGCAAAGGTAACACTCGGCATTACCGGTAGAACAACGATACCTGCCGCTTTCCAATCGGCAATATATGGCCCGGGGTTGCCGGCACCTGTTGTGACTACCGCAACTTCTTCATCTATTATTAACCGTGCAATGTTTTCTGCATGAGGACTCATCAACATTATATTTACACCGAAGGGTTTGTCAGAGAGAGATCTGTAGAGCCGGATCTCTTTACGAACTATTTCAGGAACGTCGCCACCCGCCGCAATAACACCCAACCCGCCCGCATTACTTACAGCTGCGGCAAGCAAGTGATTGGCAATATTGGCCATACCACCCTGAATAATTGGGTAGTTGATTTTTAGCAATTCACAGATATTCTTCATTTTTCCTCCAACGTCAGTTAATTAACAGCAGCTGGAAACGATAACCGAGTGTATTTTACAATGAAGCAATAATAACACAATTTCTGACGAGCAGTCAAAATTCGTTGACAAGCGATCTCTAGCTCAGTATAATGAATCTATTCGTCAGAAGATGTCGCATTAATCTTTCTGTTAGTACTTCACGTCACTATTAGTTTATTAGATTATAGCACTGTATGCTGGAGATAAAATCAGCTATGACCAACACAAATTATTTTAGTTCAGCTGTTATAGGAACCGGAGCCGCTTTGCCGACCCAGATCATCACTAACCATGACCTTGAAAAAACTGTTGATACCAGCGACGCATGGATACTTTCCAGGACTGGTATCAGGGAAAGGAGAAAGCTTGACGCAAATCTATCAACTGTTGATCTATCAGAAGAAGCGGCACAAGAGGCGCTCAATCGAGCCGGACTGGATTCCTCGGATCTTGACTTAATAATTGTCGCTACTGTAACACCAGATCACCCTACACCTTCAAGCGCTTGCCTGCTTCAGGCCAGACTGCAAGCTTTTAATGCCGCAGCTATGGATATCTCTGCCGGGTGCAGCGGGTTTATCTATGCTCTAACCGTTGCCCACCAGTTTATTTGCAATGGTGTTTACCGCAATGCCCTTGTTATCGGGGTTGAAATATTAACCCGCGTAACAGACTGGGAAGACCGCAGTACCTGTGTGCTCTTTGGCGACGGCGCAGGTGCTGTTGTCCTGGAAGCGACCCAGGCAAAGCAGGGCGTCATCAACTTTTCACTACAAGCCGACGGCCGGGGGGCTGATTTGCTGATTATCCCAGCTGGGGGCAGCGCCATGCCCGCCAGCGAGGACACTTTGCAAAACAAAATGCATTATATAAAAATGGACGGCAATGAGGTCTTTAAGTTCGCTGTGCGCGCTGTGGAAGAAACTCTATCCACGCTACTGGGGCAGAAGAAAATAAAGGCCGACGCTCTCGATTTTCTTTTTTTGCACCAGGCAAACTTAAGAATCATCGAACATGTACGGAAGCGTTTAAAACTTCCGAAAAGCAAAGTGCCTATTAGCATTGATCGTTATGGCAATATGTCTTCAGCAACCATACCGATCGCCATTCATGAGGAAGTATTAGCCGGGCGTTTAAAGGAAGGAGATTTGGTGGCAATGATTGCTTTCGGTGCCGGGCTTACCTGGGGCGGGCTACTTCTTGAATGGTAAGTATTGGAGGGCTTCTAAATTGACAAATTTGGCTTTTCTTTTTCCTGGCCAGGGTGCGCAGTTTGTAGGCATGGGTCTTGATTATTATGAACATTACCCGGAAGCAAAAGCTACTTTTGAGCAGGCAGCCACGGTGCTCGGCCCAGCCTTTTTGGAAGTTATCTTTACTGGACCTGAAGAAAAACTACAGCTAACTGAATATACCCAGCCGGCCATACTGACTGTAAGTGTGGCCATCTACCGCGTACTACAAAAACATGGTTTTAAGGCAAATGGTATGGCGGGGCTCAGTCTTGGCGAGTATAGCGCTCTGGTTGCAGCTGGATCGCTTTCTTTTGAAGAAGCGCTGCCACTGGTTCAAAAACGGGGCATGCTAATGCAAAAAGTAGTGCCGGTTGGTAAAGGTAGTATGGTAGCTATCATGGGCCTTCCTCATTCCGAAGTGGTAAAGATATGCAATAATGTACAGGAAAAGGGGCTGGTTGCCCCAGCAAATTATAACTGTCCGGGACAAATTGTCCTATCAGGCTATCTGCCAGCATTAGACAAAGCTATCGAGCTGGCCCGCGATGCAGGGGCCAAGAAGATAACCTGGTTGAAAGTTAGTGCGCCATTCCATTGTGAACTATTAAAGCCGGTAGAAAATGAGTTGGCCGAAGTGCTGTCTAAAGTCCAAATACAGAAGCCGTTAGTTCCTATAGTTTTTAATACATCAGCAGAGTTTTGCCATAAAGCAGAACATATTAAAGAGAATCTGATTCACCAAGTTAGTAATCCGATCATGTGGGAACAATCGATACGCACCCTATTGACTTTCGGGGTAGATACTTTTATCGGGTTGGGACCGGGAGACTCGCTTACTAGGTTGATGAAACGTATTGACCCGAAAGCCAGGGCTTATTCAGTAGAAAACGTAGAAGCAATCAAGAAGCTTGGTGATAATCATTTGCAAAGGGGCGACCTCTATGGAATTAGCAGGTAAAACAGCGATTGTTACCGGCGCCTCAAAAGGTATCGGTCGGGCTACAGCACTGGCGCTAGCACAGGCCGGAGCAGGGGTTGTTATAAATTACAGCAACAGTCATGCAGCGGCTGAAGAAGTAAAATTAACTATTGAGAATTTTGGCGGCAGAGCATTAACAGTTAAAGCCAATGTGGCTGATTATAGCCAATGCGAAGATCTTATGCAAAAAACACTGCACCACTTTGGCAACATTAATGTACTGGTTAATAACGCCGGTATAACCAGAGATACATTACTAGTCCGCATGAAACCTGAAGATTGGTATGATGTAATCAATGTAAACTTAAACGGTGTCTATAACTGCTGTCGGGCGGCTATCAAACCTTTCCTGAAACAGAAAAGCGGTGGCCGAATCATTAATATTGCTTCTGTAGCCGGTATTTACGGCAATAGCGGTCAGACAAACTATGCTGCCTCTAAAGGCGGTGTTATTGCATTTACCCGCAGCTTGGCTAAAGAACTCGGCTCGAGAAATATTACTGTTAACGCAATAGCACCAGGATTTATTGAAACCGAAATGACCGCCAACCTCGGGAAAGTGGTAAAGGCAGAAGGGTTGACCCGCATTGCCTTAGGCCGTCTAGGTCAACCGGAAGATATTGCCGAAGTAGTGCTTTTTCTGGCTTCTAAAGCCGCCTATGTAACAGGACAGGTCATCAGCGTTGATGGCGGACTGGTTTTGTAATCAATAATTCTGAACAGGGGAGCTGTTATGCATAAAGTAGTGATCACCGGGATTGGAGTGATAACACCAATAGGATCCGGTAGAGATATATTTTGGGAGAACCTTTACAATGGCAGAAGCGGCATCACAGCAGTGGAAAGTTTCAATGCTAGCCAGTATCCAAGCCGCATTGCCGGCGAAATTAAAGATTTTGATCCTACCCTCTACATGGAAAAGCGGGAAGCAAAAAAAGTGGACCGTTTTACCCAGCTGGGTGTTGGAGCCGCCCTGCAGGCCTGGCAGGATGCAGGGCTTGAAAATCATAATCTGAACAGGGACGAAGTCGGGGTGCTGATCGGCACCGGTATCGGCGGGATCCGGACAGTTGAACAGCAGCATAAGATCCTGTTTGAAAAAGGTCCGCGTCGGGTAAGCCCTTATTTAGTACCGGCCCTAATTGCCAACATGGCCGCGGGTTATATATCGATAGTGCTCAAACTGCGTGGACCGAATTCGACGGTAGTAACGGCCTGTGCTTCCTCTAGTCATGCTATTGGTGATGCCTGGCATCTAGTTAGGCGCGGCGATGCAGTGATGATGCTGGCCGGTGGAGCAGAAGCGGCAATCGGTCATACCGCTTTTTCTGGTTTTTGTGCCGCCCGTGCTCTTTCTACGCGTAATAATGAGCCAGAAAAAGCCTCCCGACCTTTTGATAAAGAACGTGACGGTTTTGTGATGGGCGAAGGAGCCGGAGTGTTAATCCTCGAGACACTGGAACATGCTTTAGCAAGGGGAGCTTACATCTATGGGGAACTTGTGGGGTACGGTATGTCCGGTGATGCTTATCACATGACTGCTCCCGATCCTGAAGGAGAAGGTGCGTTTTTAAGTATGCAGCGTGCGTTGAGAAGTGCAGATATTGGGCATGCAAAAATTGATTATATCAATGCCCACGGTACTTCAACCGAATATAACGATAAAATTGAAACGATAGCGATTAAAAGACTATTTGGTGATCATGCCTATAAAATGGCGATCAGTTCGACAAAATCGATGACCGGTCACCTGCTTGGTGCAGCAGGGGCAGTGGAGATGATCGCTACTTTGCTATCAATGCAAAACGGTATGTTTCATCCTACCATAAACCTTGAAAATCCGGACCCAGACTGCGACCTAGACTATGTTCCCATCAAAGCGAGGGTGGGAAAGATTAATTATGCACTATCAAACTCTTTCGGCTTTGGAGGAACAAATGCAACTCTGGTGGTTAAACGTTACCAGCCGTGAAATAATCCAACTTCTTTAAGCTTATTATCACATTAATATAGGGAGTGTTTTTAATGGAAAGAATCATCCTGGTTGAGCCGCAATCAAAAGAAGATC
>CAZAKI010000050.1:0-9700 GCA_964485855.1 uncultured Syntrophomonadaceae bacterium
AATAAAATCGACCAACATGTCGATAACAAGCAATGCTTTCATTAGCAACCTCCAGACGGGCAGCCTTGCTTTAAGATGCCCTTTCTTATGCATTGATGATTGTAATCGCTATTTGATAAATGCTGATTATAACCCTGTCATCCGGTAATCCCTGCCAGAAAAAGCGGAGATCGAAAATCAACCGGTCGGCAATTAAATCAACTGCCCTGCATTTTTTTTAACCATCCACTACCAAAAGTAAAAAACACCAGTCCGGCCAGGGCAAGCCAGCCCAGCCAGTCACCCAAGTAAGTCGTTACAGTCCCTTTGCCGCTGCCAAGGGGTAGATCGGCTACCAGGGTTGCTTCGCCGCCTTGCGGATAGACGGCAAGCTCCAGGATGCGCCCATAGGGATCAATAATCGCGGAATCATAACTGCCATCCGCTTTAACCATCGCCACCCTGTTTTCAATGGCCCTAAAAACAACATGAGTATAATGTTTATCGGCGATACTGCCCCAATCATTGGAAGGCACCCCGATCAGCTGCGCCCCCCGGGCTACCATCTTGCGGGTTGTATCGGTATAGTCCAAGTCATAACAGATGATGGTGGCGATGCGGCCGATCTCGGTTTCATAAACCGGATAAGAACCACGGCTGAGGCTGGTCTCGCCACCAAATACTACCGGATGATCTTTGCCAAAAACGCCAAGAAACTGACCGTCCGGATTGATAACCGTAGCTTCGTTCCGAAAACCTTCATCACCTACCACTACGACATAACCGGGTGCAATGTAGAGATCATGTTCTTTAGCCAGGGTTGCCAGATTAAGGCGATCTTCAACCTGGGGATCCCAGTTAAACGAGCCTTCGGGCCAGACGATAAACTGTGCTCCCTCATTTGCCGCTTCAACTGTTTGTTCAAGCATGCGGCTATGAATTGGCTCGACATCAAGCCCCCGGTTACTGCTGACAATCGGTGAAACAGCAGGTTGGATCGCAGCCACCCTGACCGAAGGAGGATCAGCCGCACCAACAAATATCCCCAAACTGATTGCCAGCCAGGCAACAACCACGACCCCGCCGATCATGGCCCAACGGCGATATATAATCGGTTGAAGTGGTGTTACCGCGGCATCAGACAAGGAACTAAACAAAGGCCATTTTTGATCAAGCCAACCGATGACCTGCAGGGCGAGAACATGATTGACTAACATCACCAGCATCCCGGTGCCGATAATACCAAAAATACTGGCCGGTTGAATTAACCACAGCTGCCTATAGAGCGGGTAGGCGATAAAAGCCCAGGTACCGGCTATCGGCAGGAAAAGCCTGATCATTTCAATACCGGCCCAGGTGATTACCCCGCTGATCACAAACCAGCGGTATCTGGTAATATTATGGAATATTCGTTGATCGCGATCGGTAAGAAAACTCAAGGCAAAAGCGATTAATGGCAGCCAAACCATAAAAGTTCCAACTGGAGCAAAGACCGGTCCCAGATAACCCTGCAGCCAGATGGCAATTGCTACTGCCGTGGCCAGGGAAGATAATTTGGGGGGCATGATCCGGTGCTGGGCAACCAACACAGGAACAAAACCAACCAGCACCAGGGGCCAGATTTCGTAAGGGGGAAAAGCGAGAACAAAGGCCAATCCTCCGGCAACTGCCAAGATTAAGCCAAATACAATCCGTTTTAAACTTGATTCTGTTTCAATATACATATTATCGCTCCTGCCAAAAATATTATTGATTATAACCAATAGCTAAAACTTGATGATCCTTAACCGGGTACTATTAGTGATAGCAATGCTTCCACAATTTTTGGATCAAACTGAGTCCCTGCCCCTTGCTTAAACTCTTCAACGATCTGCTGAAGACTCATTGGACCCTTATAGGGTCTGCCGTTCTTCATCACCTCGTAAGCATCGGCCACGGCAGTAATCCGGGCTAACAGCGGAATATCAGCACCCCTTAATCCTCGTGGGTAACCACTGCCATCCCAGCGTTCATGATGGGATAAGATCTCCTCGGCAACATGGGCAAATTCCTCGGTGGCCCGGGCGATCCGAAAACCGATTTCAGGATGCCTGTGGATCTCTTCCCATTCCGATTCGATCAAAGGCTCTGGCTTGGTCAACAGTTCTTCCGGTAAATTAATTTTACCGATATCATGCAGGGTTATCAATAAATCGAGTCTGCTCAATTCTGTCTCCGGCAGGTACAATTTAGCTCCAACTTGCTGAGCAATCTCCTGCATACCCCGGGTATGGGTTTCAGTTTCATAGCTTTTTTCAGCCAGGGTTTTGAGCAGTGCCTCGACAACCGCACTTTTTGTGCTGCGACTTTCGGTCAGTTTACTTTTATACATATCATCTTCTGCTTCGCGCAACACCGCAATCAAACTATGTTCCGGGGTTTCTTTACAGGCAACCCCCATGGCAATCGAAACCGGAAGTTCATTCACCGAGACATTTAAACAAGCACTGCTGATCCGTTTACAGATTTTCCAAGCTTCATCAATACCCGTCTGGGGAAGCAGAATAACAAATTCATCACCGCCCCACCTTGACACGATATCTTCTTCCCGGCAGCAACTGCTTAAGATCTCAGCCGCAGTTTTTAGTAACTGATCGCCATTTTCATGCCCGTAAGTATCGTTAATTAATTTTAAGCCATTGACATCGGCCATGATAATAGATATCGGTAACTGCCTCCTGGTATCAAGCCGATTCATCTCTTCTTCCAGGTAATTACGGTTATAAAGATCAGTAAGCCGGTCGTGCAGACTCATATAACGGATCTTTTCTTCCACCAGCTTGCTTTCTGTGATATCACGGGCTACCCCGACATAACTGTATTTGCCATTCTTTTCGATTAAAGAGCCGTTCGCTTCATGCCACCTGTAAGTACCATCCTTGCAGATAACCCGGTACTCAAGGCTCTCTGTCTGCTTTTTCTCTTCCATAACCTTTAACTGTAACTCCAGGCAACGGTCAATATCTTCTTCATGGATAAAAGCGGTATAAGCTTGATTGATCACTTCATCTTCATCGTGACCGAGAATTGTTTTCCAGCTTGGCGAAATATAGGTAATCTTTCCTTCTTCATCAAGGGTAAAAATGATATCATTGGAGTATTCAACGAAACCTCTAAACTTATTTTCACTTTCCTGCAGGTTGGTTACGGTCTGCTCCAACCTTTTCTTTAAAAACAATGTAACTATGGTCAGGCTGAAGAGAAGGATCCCCAGGAAAAGGCCGGAAATTCTAATTAGTCGTAAAGTCTCATCGGTCAGACCAAAATCTGTTTCCAGCGTGATCCATTTTTGCTTGATCGTAGCCATTTCATCATCAGAAATCTGCTCTAGGGCTTTTTGAATCGAGCTATAAAGCAGCGGGTATTGCCGACTGATACCAATGCTCCAGGCAAAAGAATAATCAGTTTCACCGGCAATCCTCAGGTTTGGGATGCTCATTTCATCAATATAGTAAGCCGCAACAGCTAAATTTTCGACAAACGCATCTACTTCATGAAATGAAAGGCTGTAGAGACCATTGGGCACATTTTCAACTACGATTACTTCAAAGTTGTTGAGCAAAGCCTGGTCTTTGATATAATTTTCTGTGGCAAAACCGGAAACGACCGCAACTTTGTAACCCTCAAGATCACTTAGTTCAATCTGTCCGAAAAAATCAGAATCGGTAATAATCACTACCGGTGCCGTGGCATATGGGGTGGTAAAAAATGCGTACTGATCGCGTTCAGGTGTTTTAACAATTGTCGGAGCGATCGCGCATTCACCGCTCTTGAGAGCTGCCAAATGATCGTTCCAGTCGTCAGATGGTATCTTGATGAATTGGACGTCTAAAATTTCTTCAATCCTGCTGACAACATCGGCACCCATACCAATAAAAGTATCCGTCGGAGAGCTAAATTCAATCGGTGGAAACTCAACATTATAATAAAGAACCAGCTTTTCGGGATTCTGGTCAAGCCATGTTCTCTCTTCAAAACTTAACCTAACCTTGGAACCATTCTCTGCTCTTGTTACAGTGCCCGGGAAAAGCAGCAATCCGCCAAAAATCAAGAAACAAAATACCAATACCAGGGCGAAAACAAGCTGTTTATTTTCAGCCGGTGCTCTGTTCATTTTATTCATTGATTTGCTCCTGCAGTTTGGCTAGTCGAAGCATTTATCATATTATACCCTAATTGATCCTTTATACAAGCAAAGCATTTTCTTTGATCATCGCCACCACCGCTTCAAAATCGGTGTTCATTTCCCGGTCCACCGCCATGAAACTGACCTTTTCCCTGATTTTATGATAAACCGGCTGTAGTCTGGACGATGGCTTCTTTTTCCTGAAATCTATGCCCTGGCAGGCACAGATTGCTTCAATCGCCAGCACATAATAGAGGTTTTCCAATATTTCGCGACATTTCCTGGCAGCCGTGGTCCCCATGCTGACATGATCTTCCTGGTCAGCCGAAGTGGGGATAGAATCAACACTGGCCGGATGGGCAAGAATTTTGTTTTCACTGACCAGCGCCGCCGCTGTGTATTGGGCAACCATGAAACCATCATTAAGACCACTTTTTTCAACCAGGAAAGCAGGCAACCCCATGCTTAGTGCCGGGTTGGTCATTCTTTCAATTCTTAGCTGCGAGATGTTGGCCAGCTCAGCTAGGGCGATGGCTAAAAAATCAAGGGCCAGGGCAACCGGCTGGCCATGAAAGTTGCCACCGGAAAGGACCTCACCCGTCTCAAAGAAAACCAGTGGATTATCGGTGACAGCGTTAATCTCTCTTTCAATAACCTGTTTTACATAATCAATGGCATCTCTGGAAGCCCCGTGTACCTGGGGTATACAGCGCAAAGAATAGGCATCCTGCACCCTGTTCGACGAAGGATTGGCCAGGATCTCGCTGTCTTGAAGCAGTTCCCTTAAGTTTTGGGCAGTTTTAACCTGGCCCGGATGATGCCTGATAGCATGAATTTTATGATCAAAAGCGATCATTACTGCTTCAAGTGCTTCTGCCGAAAGAGCCCCGCAGAGATCAGCGTGTTGAACCGCTTTCGTGGCGTCATAAACAGCCAACGAGCCAACGGCAGTCATGGCCTGGGTTCCATTACAGAGCGAAAGACCTTCTTTGGCCTTTAAAACAACGGGCGCTATCCCGGCTTTTTTCATGGCTTCCGCACCAGGCAGCATTTTTCCTTCATACCAGGCTTCGCCCCGCCCCATCAAGACCAGGGCTAGATGGGCCAGCGGCGCCAAATCTCCGCTTGCTCCAACTGAGCCTTTCTGTGGCACTACCGGGTGTACACCCTTATTAAGCATTTCAAGCATCGTATCAATAATTACCGGTCTGACCCCGGAATACCCGGAAGCAAGCGAATTAGCCCTCAAGAGCAGCATTGCTCTTACTACTTCCTCGGCAAAAGGTTCACCGACGCCGGCAACACAGCTAACAACCAGGTTATATTGAAGCTGTTCGATCTCGTCATCCGAAATTGAAACATTGCTTAGCAATCCAAAGCCGGTGTTAACACCATAGACCACTTTTTTCTCGGCCAGAATCCGCTCAATTAAAGACCTGGACTTCTTGATTTTTTCCAGCGCTTCAGGATCCAGGACAACTTTTTCATAACACCGGGCAACGCTGACAACCTGCTCCAAGCTGAGGCTGTTACCGTTGATCATCACTGTCATCTTTCATCCACTCCTACTTTTTCATTGCACTAGTCTATGTTTTAGGGCTGTATTGTTTTTAAATAAGTTTTATATTCTGCAACCTTTTGTTCCAAGCAATCAAGGGTTGCCCTATTTTTGATTGACGGTATATTGATCACAATGTTAGCCAGGCATCCTTTCAGCGCCGCAGTGGAAAGTTCACGGGCTACCTCAAGATCAGAGCCGGCTGCCGGATTTGATTTTCCAGTCAGATTGATAATCAAAGCAATCAGTTCCTGGCAATAAGCGGCATTCTCAGCGGGAATCTCAGCTGCTCCAATAAAGGCCTGCTCAATAGCCAGCGCCCGTTCCTCTTTTTCCCTTTCGGTTGTTTTCGGTCTGGCATAGGCTGTTTTGACGGCAGCGAAGGCCGTGTAATCGCTCTCAGCCCCCGCAAGCAGCTTATCCCTAAGCGCCTCTGCCTGAAAAACAAGCTGTTGATAATGATCTGGTGACAGGCCATCAGCTTTATCCACAGAAAGTCTTGCCACCATCGCTGCAAGCGCTGCCGCCATGGCCCCAGCCAGCGCGGCAGCCGACCCTCCACCGGTGCTATAATCTTCGCTATTCAATACTTTTATAAAAGCATCACTAGAAATAAATTTCACCCCACCCGTTAACCGTTTAGCATTTGGTTCGCTTTATTGGTATTATCAACCAGAAGTTTGCCCTTTTTATAAACCGTTTCAACAACGTTTCCGCCCAGCCGATAGATAACGTGCTGATAACGCGGAACTGACCAGATTTGGAAATCAGCAAATTTGCCAACCTCCAGGGTCCCGTATTCCTGTTCACGATTTACAGCCTTTGCCGCTCCTCTCGTCGCTGCCAGGATCGCTTCTTCCGGACTCATGCCATAAAGACGACAAGCCAGGGCCATTACAAACTGCATTGACTCAGTCCAGCAACCGGGACAGAGATTAGTAGCCAAGGCTACGGTTAAACCCTGTTCTTTCATCGCCAAATAATCAAAAGGCTGCGGGTGCTTTACGGCGAAATCAAGCGCCGGCAACAGTACCCCTACTACACCTGCTTCCGCCAATTTTTTCATCACTGGCCTGGGAGTGTAGTTCAGGTGATCGGCAGAAACCATCTTCATGTCGGCAGCCAGGTCGGACCCGCCAATATAGGAATAGGCGTCGGTATGAATTTTCGGCTGCAGACCGCTTGTTAACGCTGCTTTTAAAATCCTTTCACTTTCTGCTGCCGTATAGTAACCATCGTCACACCAAATATCACAGTATTCAGCGAGTTTCTGTTTGGCAACCTCCGGGATCATTTCGTTGATCAGAAGGTCAATATATTCGGTCTTCGGACGGTCGGGCGGCCAACCATGAGCCCCAAGAAAGGTGCTGGTAATGTCAAGCGGCGTGCTCTTGCGCAGAAGTTCATTAACTTTAAGGATTTTCAGTTCCGCATCAGGGGCCAGGCCATAGCCACTTTTGCTTTCGACAATAGTAGTACCGGCAGCAGCCATTCTACCCAACCGATCCAGTGCCGTATTGAAAAGATCCTGTTCCGAAGAGGAGCGGGTTGCCTCGACTGAGGCCATGATCCCGGTTTTAATGCCCTGTTTTTGTAATTGGGTCAAATCATCTGTCGTTAGTTTTGCTGCATATTCATCAACTCTAGATCCACCAAAAACCAGGTGAGTATGGCAATCGATAAAACCGGGAGCTACAACTCTGCCAACGGCCTCAACCCGCTTGGTTAGTTGCTGGTCAAAGAAGGGCATAACCTCGTCTTTACTGCCCAGGGCTAAAATACGCTGGCCGCTGATCGCGATCCATCCATTATTGATTACTTCAAAACTATCACCACAATCTCTACCGGTAATAATTTCAGCTGCATCGGCTACTATCAGATCCGCAACTTTTTTTTCAGCCATTTTTCTCCTCTCCTGTTTTATCAACTTGTGCTGTGATCATTTTTCCGCCGGCAATTACAGATCCTGCGGTCCAAAGGTAGCTTTGGGTGTCCACCAGAGCGGCACCTTGATCCTTTCCCCGGTCAGCTTACCCTGTCCCGCAACAACTTCTTTCGCTGTTTCATAGCCGGCCTGGGCATGACGCACCACCCCGATCCCGGAATCGACGGTCATGCAAACTGAAAGCCTTAGATCGGCTTCATCGGTCCCATCGGCAATCATCGTTACCCCGGTGTGTACCGCCTCACCCATCGAATAATTGGCCTGAATGGCAATCAGATCAGACATACCCACGGCATTAAGCAGACCATTTAACATCGGCCAGTCAGAAATCAGATCGCTGCCGTCCGGCATATTTTCCGATTCAAAAGTTGGATTGACGATGGAGCCTGAATCAAGATTGTCCCGGGAAAAAGCGACGGGACCCTTTACCTCGCCGGTCCTGATCAAAGCATTGACCGCCAGGGCAAAGCGTTTGCGCTGACCGAAACCGAGGTAACAAATCCTGGCCGGCAGCGCTTCAATCGGGATATGCTGGCGGGCCAGTTTAATCCAACGGGTAACCAGCAGGTCGTCGGCAAACATCTCCAGGCAGAGATCATCAAGTTTTCGTAAATCTTCAGCCTCCCCGGAAACACAGGTCCAGCGGAAGGGTCCACGCCCTTCGCAGAAAAGGGGCCGGATATATTCGGCTACAAAACCGGGGATGGTCATCGCTTCCTCTTCCGGCATTCCGCCATCGCGGCATTCCTTGCGAATGCTGGTCCCATATTCAAAAGTGGGTACCCCCAGTTCCAAAAACCGATTCATCGCTTTAAGCTGGCGGATCATCGTTGCCCTGGCTTTTTCAAGATAGAGATTGCGGTCCTTAGCCCTTAATTCATCTGCTTCCTGTGAGCTGAACCCGGCTGGAATGTATGAGAAGGGGTCATGACAGGGGCACATTTCAGTGACGATGTCAGGCTTGAAACCTTTCTCCAGTGCTTCTTCGAACACATCGGCGGCATTGCCGACCAGACCAATACCGATCGCTTCTTTTTTAGCGGCAGATTCTTTTGCTTTCTCGATTGCTTCATCCAACGAACCGACCAAAACATCGATAAATTTTTTGCTGATCCGTCGTTCAATGATCTCCCGGTTCACATCGCACAAGATGGCCACCCCACCGTGCATGGTCATCGCCCGGGTCTGGTTACCACCCATTCCGCCAGCTCCGGCAGTCAACAATATCTTGCCGACCAGCGAGTCATCATAGCATTTTCTAGCCACCGCCGAGAGAGTCTCAAAGGTCCCCTGGATCACTCCCTGGGTGCCAATATATTCCCAGGGACCGGCAGTATACTGGGCAAAAATGGTTAGATTTTTATCCTGCAGGTCGTAAAAAGTCGGCCAGTCTGCTTTCATGATATTGGTGTTAGCCATTACCACCCGCGGAGCCAGACGGTGCGTCTTAAACACAGCCACCGGCATACCCGACTGCATGACCAGGGTTTCATCATTTTCAAGATCTTTTAAAGCGGCTACAATGGCATGGTACGATTCCCAGTTGCGGGCACACTTACCGATACCGCCGTAGATCACCAGTTCTTCCGGCTTCTCGGCATTTTCCATGTTGTTTTCCAGCATCCGCAAGATGGTTTCCTGCTTCCAACCCTTGCAGCGCAGGTTAGGACCGCGCTGCGCCTTGACTTCATAATAAATCTCCGGTTTTGCCATTAAAAATCCTCCTTGGTATACTAATAGATGATAATAAATAACTGCAAACAGTTAAATGGGACAAAAAAGGGAATAATCAGTAACCGGCTATTTTTACCGCTCAACAATTCCTGTTAGATCGTCTTTTAGGACATCAACCGACTGATCGGCAATATTCTGAAAGGGCTCCTGCGCCTCAACTGATACCAGATCAGTGGGTTCAAGATATTCATCTGCTATCCCCACTTCCTGATCAACATCTTCCCTGTCACAACTGCAGTTTAAAAGAATTGACAAAGCTGACAGGATTAGAAATTAAGGTTATCGGTAAAACTTATACTGCTGAACATTTCATTAAAAA
>CAZAKI010000050.1:9800-12591 GCA_964485855.1 uncultured Syntrophomonadaceae bacterium
GATTAGAAATTAAGGTTATCGGTAAAACTTATACTGCTGAACATTTCATTAAAAATATAATCAAGGTAGGTTTCATAAATTGTTGCCGGAGCATTGTAGTAGAAAACATAATAGAGGCGATCGTCTCTTTGAATAACGATTGTCGCGTTAGCCCACTGCACCCCATTGCGGGGAAGGACGCCGCCAAATAATGAATAATCACGTTCGATATCATCGAAAAAATCTCTGCCCCGATCCTCAAAGTTGATTGTGCCTGACATTGAAATAAAAGCTTGCTTTAAATCAGCGGTAATATCATCAATTGTTCCATAGATGCCACCCGCTGCCATGGAATTATAAATCTCTACCGCAACTTCCAAATCGTACTCTTCAGTTCCTTCCGGACCATAAAAGATTAACCCATTTTCTCCAACAAACTCATAACTCCAATTTTGCGGGTAGACCATCGTAAACCCGTAGCCGGCTCCCAAAAAAAGCTGCATCCCTTCAGGAACATCAACAGCATAGGTGCGAAGTAAATCAATTCTATTTCCTTCTATCGTCTCTAGCTCCAGCAGCGTGTAGGCAAGCTGTTCCCCTGTTCCGGTTGCTTTTGCATAAATGGTACCTTCATTTAGGGAACCTGAAACCGGTATCTTGAGATCTGCCTCACTTAAAGTCCCGCTGGTAGTAATTTCTCCGCTTACATTTCGACCAAGCTCAATCGGTTCACCAAGGTACTGAATCGCTTCGACATTCCCAGACAAATAGCTAAGCACTCCGCTATAAGCAGGAGAAGATCTGAGTGCGGAACGACCTGCATTTAAAGCAACGATGATTAAGACAACGATAAGAACCACTATGGCGCTGATTATAATAGGCAGTTTTTTACTTTTCTTTTTAGCCCCTTGTTCTCTGTTTAATGGCGGTTGCTCGCTTGCGGGTGCAACTCCAGGTGGCGGAGAGAATGAAGACCTGTTTATATCCTCATATGCCATTTTTTTCTCAGCACCATCAGCAGGTTGTGGCGGTGGTGAAAAACTACCTGGTGTTGGTGGAACAGCAGGGCCTGGTGGAGGAGGAAATGGCACTGATTCTGCTACTGCTTCCTCCAGCATGCTATGGCAATACCTGCACTTCTTGGCATCAGCCAAAATCTGTTCTGAACAATAAGGGCATTTCTTATACTTACTCATCAATATTGCCTCCTAGAACTATATTATATTTAAACTAAGCTCTGATTATAAAGTCAAATGAATTCAAAACCCAGCAATTTCTTCTAATATTATATATAATTCAGCACTGGCTCTAGATAATTCCCAGCCAAAAGTCACCCAAATACTTCATAAATAACTAAAGGCTTGTTTCTAGTTCTTCAATTTTCTTTTCCATGTATAACACTGCCGATGAAATTAGTAAGTTCTGAGCATGCACCCTGTAAACTAATCCCATTGGTCAAGGCAGCTCAAACGCTGCAAAAAAGGGTTACCAGGGCTGTCAGCCCAACTGCTGTAAAAAGGGCTCCAGCCGGCAGAGCTGTACCGCATAAATAAAGGTGTTATCCGGAAAAAGGGTGAGCATGTAGCTGCCATTAAAATGGCCATGGCTGGTAAATATGCATCCGCATTTATAAATTTGCTTGCAGGCAACATCTGGTAAATCATCGGGTCTCTTTTTTGATCACCACTTAGCGGGCCTTTAACTAGGCCATCGATAATCTTTGGCTGCAGCAGTTTAAGCATCTATTTATCACCTGACAATCATCAATTACTACTTTATCAGGCTTAGCGCGAAAGAACCAGTGCCAGGCGATAGAGATCTTCCGGAAAAGGTTTTCTTTCAGCGAAACAGCTATCGAGGGAAACCGGAACTATATCCTGACCTTTAAGGGCCGTAAAATATCCGCTTTTACCTTCAGTTAACCAATCCACAGCTGCGGAACCCATCCGGCTGCCAAGCAGCCTGTCAACTGCACTCGGACTGCCCCCGCGCTGGATATGTCCGAGCACTGTAACCCTGGTTTCAACGTCAATCTGTTTTCTAATATCATCGTTTAAATCATAGATATTCGCAGCACCCTCGGCCACGATAATAATACTGTGGGCTTTATCCCTTTTAATCCCCCTCATGATCCGGGAGCAGATTTCGGAGAGATTGTATTTCATTTCGGGCACCACTATTGATTCAGCGCCTCCGGCTAAACCGGCTGTCAAAGCAAGATAACCGGTTTGGCGACCCATCACCTCTATTAAAAACACTCTTTCATGCGAAGTGGCTGTATCGCGAATTCGGTTGATGGCATCGAGGATAGTATTGACCGCGGTATCAAAACCAATGGTTTGATCGGTGCCGTTAATATCATTATCGATTGTTCCGGGAATACAGATCGTCTGAATTCCCTGTTTTTCTAAGGTCATCGCTCCCTTAAAAGAACCGTCACCGCCGATTACTACCAGGCATTCTACACCCTCCTGCTTCAAACGAGCGGCTGCTTTAACCTGATTTTTTTCTTCATACATTTCAGGAGCCCTTGCAGTTAAAAGAAAAGTGCCGCCGCGTTGGATAATATCAGCAACCGAACCGAGCTCGAAATTAATAACCGGATTACCGTTAAGCAATCCAGAGAAGCCGCGCTGAATGCCGCAGACCTGGTAACCGCTGAATATTCCCTTGCGGACCACTGCCCGCAGGGCAGCATTCATACCGGGTGCATCCCCGCCACTGGTGATTAAAGCAATTTTTTTCATCGATTTCAGTGCTCCTTTAGGCAAATTATACTATATTAAAAGCATCATGTTAATTGACAGGCTGT
>CAZAKI010000051.1:0-12553 GCA_964485855.1 uncultured Syntrophomonadaceae bacterium
CACCCATCTCAATCTTCGCCCCACCGATCGAAGTACTCGTCGTTCCACCGGAACAAGATACCGTAAAGAGAGCAACCAGAATTAAGAACACAATTAACCCAACTAAACGTTTAGACACTGAAAACACTCCCTTGTCTTAGTATAAAACAGATTCCAAATTATTCCGATACTAAAGTTGTTATTTGACAGCATTGGCATAATTCCTTCTATTTCATACAGATTCTTTAAAATCCTTTCAGTTGTCAAGGGGACGGGGTTGTTGACAACAATTTATTGCTTGGCAGAGAAGACTTTTCTAGAACGCATCAATAAGTAAAGTTTATTTAACGGAGTATTTTTTGGATACGAGAAAATGTTGTCAACAACCCCGTCCCCTTGACAACTTTTATGACTTATGATGTAGTATCGATCTGTTTTCCATGTTATACTTTTTACAGGAAAAATCTAATAATTACACATTTTATTTTGTTAGGAAAACCTTTTTATTAAACCGTAAGGAGGAAATAGCATGAGTAAATACTCCCCTGAATTTGAAAAGGCGCTTACCGTAGGACGACCACCGAACATTACGAGGTTATTCCCCAATTCCAAGGCGCTGATTGTCAGCGGCAAATATATTGACCGCGCCCTTTTAGCCAAGGGCAAAGCTCTGACCATCGCTGCCAATGGACGTAGCACCATGGTGATCCGTGGAGCTCTAATTGCCGCCCAACGGGCTAATGCCGCTGTGATTATTGAAATTGCTAAAAGCGAGGGCGGTGCCGATGCCTACTGCGCTGTTAACCTCTGGAATATAGCCGGTTACGTCGATCAGATCTGCAATGAGTTGGGCATTACCGTGCCGATAGCCGTGCATGCCGACCATTACGGACTAAAAAATGAAAAGGATATGCTGAAAGGCGAAGTGGAAATCCCGAGCCTTTTTGATGCCGGCATCACTTCCATTGCTATCGATGCCTCACACCTGCCCGATGACCAAAATTTGCTGGCGAATATCCGAATGAACCGCTTTGTGCCTTCCTGGGCTGGTCTCGAGACCGAGGTAGGCGAGATAAAAGGTTCCCAGGGGCTCTCCACTCCCGATGAAGCCAGGTTTTTGATCCAGGGGCTAAACGCCAACCAAATCTTTCCCGATTGGATCGCCCTGAACAACGGCACCACCCACGGCATTGAAGAAAGCGATGCCGGCATCCAGGTGGAGCTTACTGCAACCATTCATCAAGCCATCGCAAAATATAAAGTTTCCGGCGCGCAGCACGGCACATCAGGTAACAGTTCGGAACGGCTGCGTGAAATAGCCATAAAAACCAATACTACCAAGGCTAACGTAGCTACGGCCCTGCAGATGATCTCCTGGGGCGTACAGGTTAATGATTACGGAAACGCTTTTCTGGATGACCACGGTAACTTTATCAAACTTAAAGATGCTGGGATTACCGAAGAACTGTGGTCGGAAATGGTCGCTTATGCCGATGCGCATCAATTAAAAAAGGGAGACTATAAAAAACTGAACCTTCCTTTTGAAAATAAAATCCTGGGACAAGCCCGAGCAATCCGTGACCGGATGGCTGAAGGAGTTGCAGAATTCGTATTCGATCTTCTGACCAACGTTTTCAATGCCGCCGACACAGCTCCGCTGGCCATTGAAGCAATCTTAGAAAATGGTTCCTACGATCCCGGCCCCAAAGTTGAGCAGATCGAAAATCCGGCCGAATGGACCCCGGAAAAAATACGGCAAAAAGCAAAGGCCCTTGATTCAGATAAGGGCCCCGAAGGAGATTTTGAAGATTAACAGAAGGATTACTTCTGATCACTAACCATGCAATTTCGTGTGCCTTTTGGCACCACACAAATAAAGTCGAACTGCCCGCCCGTGCAGATAAAATGGTGCTGCTCGCCCGGTGCGACAAAAAGCGCCTGTCCCGGCTGCAGTTCGACTTCTCCATGATTATTCTTAAATTTTCCTTTACCGGCAACAACAAAAACCTGATGTTCCCACTGATGACTGTGCCAGTCGGTGCTGATCTCACCACTCAGCGAGAAATAACGCATTTCAAAGTTGGGGGCTCCTTCCGTTTCGCCAAGCAACCAGCGCACAGTCAATCGGCCCTTGCCTTTTAAATCATCAGGAGTCAGATCAATTTCTTTGGTTTTGTGCAAATCAGTCAGATACATAAACAACTCTCCCCTCTTATTCAAAGTCCTGGCAGCTTTAAACTATGGCAACAGTTCAGCCAGCGGAGTATAGTCAAGATTCAATGATCCGGCGACCGTTTCATGAACCAGTTTCCCGCTATAAGTATTTACCCCTTTTGCCAGGGCTGAATCTTTACGCACAGCCTTTTCTACCCCAAGATTGGCAATTCTTTGCACATAGGGCAGAGTGGCATTAGTTAAAGCCAGGGTTGAAGTTCGCGGTACAGCACCGGGTATATTGGCCACGCTGTAGTGGATTACCCCGTGTCGGACAACGATCGGATCACTATGTGTTGTCGGCAGTTCACAAGTTTCGATACAACCACCCTGATCAATGGCAACATCAACAATCACTGAACCGGGACGCATCTTTTTAATCATATCCTCGGTAACGATATGCGGTGCCTTCGCGCCTGGGATTAATACGGCGCCAACCAATAGATCAGCATCGGCCACCAGGGTCCCAACCCAGTAGCGGTTAGACATCACTGTGTTGACGCGACCGCCAAATATATCATCAATGTAGCGCAACTTTCCGGCATCAATATCTAATAGACTAACCCGCGCTCCCATCCCTAGGGCAACCTTCGCGGCGTTAACACCGACCATGCCACCCCCAATGATCACAGCGTGACCCGGAGGAACACCGGGTACCCCACCCAGCAGGACCCCTGATCCGCCACAGGGTTTTTCGAGGTAGTGGGCTCCAACCTGAACTGCCATCTTACCGGCCACCTCGCTCATCGGCGCCAGCAAGGGCAGTGAACCATCCGCTTTCTGTACAGTGTCATATGAAATCCCGGTCACTTTCTTCACTAACAGGGCTTCAGCCAGTTTTGGAGCTGCTCCCAGGTGTAAAAAAGTAAAAATAATCAGGTTCTCCCTGAAGAAACCGTACTCCGCAATCTGGGGTTCCTTAACTTTAAGGACCATCTCCGCACGTTCGAAAATCTCAGCGGGTGTGCCAACCATTTCTGCCCCTGCATCCAAGTATTGCTGGTCAGAAAAACCACTGCCTTCCCCGGCTTTCTTCTCAACAATTACTTGGTGCCCACCCTCCACTAGGACCTCTACCCCACCGGGAGTTATTGCTACCCGGTTTTCATCCGTTTTAATCTCCTTTGGAATACCGATTATCATCTTTCACCCACTCCCTTCCCTACTTGTTAATGAGAACCACGACTATTAAATATTTCTCGCTTTGCAAACTGAAGAAATCCTGTTGGTTCGCGCCCCAGCAACCAGCGAAGTTGATTCGTGCTGCCCCGCAACCCAAAAGCAGCATAGTAATGAAACATTTTAGTCAGAGTCTCTACAGCGTACTCACCAAGCCCTGATTCGGCAGCATTTAAGAGCCACTGATCGCTAGCTATTTCTGCATACCTGACTGAAGATCCTCTTGCGACGGTAAGCATAGCTACTAGTTCCGACTGGGTTAAAGCTGTTGTTCCGGACAACTCGTAAATTGCGTTAGCATGCCCCTTCCCCGTTAAAACCACTGCCGCCGCCTCGCCGAGATCCTGCAGGTCGATTAAACTGAGCGCAGTATCTGCCGGGTAAGGTGCTGAATACAGACCTTCCTTTAAAATGGCCTCTCTTGCTGCCAGGATATTCTGCATGTAAGGAGCCGGCTGCAAGATTGTAAAAGATAGACCTGCTTCCAAAAGCAGTTCCTCGACCCGCAGCTTATTCCAGTGATGGGGCATCTTTTCGGTCTGGGGGTGCAACACGGAGTGGTAAACGAAATGCTTTACGCCTGCTTCTGCTGTAATCTCGATCAGCGAGCGGCCAATCTCAACTTCAGCCGGATGCATATTGGGACAGATATGATAGATGGATGTAATTCCCTTTACTGCAGTGTTTAGAGCATCTGTACTGGTAAAATCACCAAGCAGGGCTTCTGTTGCACCTGCCTTAAGCAGATCAGAGGCCTGATCTTGGTTGTGGACAAAAACCCGGACCGCCGCCTCTTTCTTAACAAGCGCCTGGAGGACTGCCCTGCCGGTTTTTCCGGCTGCTCCGGTCAGCAAAATCATGATCCGATACAACCTCCATAAAAGAATTGAGCGTGACCAATTCTTTTCAAGATTAATACACGGTTTAAGCAAAATAATTTACCGCTAAAGTATTTAATCCTCACTTTGACCATTTAACCCTTTAGAGCTAGATCAAGGTCTTCCAGCAGGTCCGCTTCATTTTCCAATCCGGCACTGACCCTGACTAGCCCTTCTCCCATCCATTGTTCCCGAATGTTCTTTTTTTGAGTTACAGTTAAATAGGCAACCTGGTCGATATAGAGATCAGTCGGGTAATAAAAGATCAGGCTATGGGAATGGCCGAGGGAGGTGGCATAATGAAAAATATTAATGCGCTCCGCCATTTTGATTGCTGCGCTTAGCCCTTCCCGCAACTGAAAAGTAAGCATGCCACCAAAAGCGCTCATCTGGCGGGCTGCAATCTGGTGATGAGGGTGATCGGCCAAACCGGGATAAGTAACCTTTTCCACCGCCGGGTGAGATGCCAAATAACGGGCAATAGCCAAGGCATTGGCACAGTGCTTCTCCATCCTCAGCGGCAGGGTGGCCACTCCGCGCGCAATCAGCCAAGCATTGAAAGGGCTGGCTATACCACCTAAGTGTACAAGCATCTTTTTACGTAGCGCTTTGATTTCATCCTGTGAGCCGATCACTATCCCGCCCAAGACGTCGCCATGCCCATTTATAAATTTGGTCATGCTGTGAATTACCAGATCGGCACCCAGGCTTAAAGGTTTTTGCAGGTACGGAGTGGCGTAGGTTGAATCAACCACCAGTTTAATGCCAGCCTGGCGGGCTATAACGGCCAAGGCATTAATATCGCTGATCCGCAATACCGGGTTGGCCGGGGTTTCACAGTAAAGCATCTTTGTATTGGGCTTCAGGGCTGCTTTGACCTGTTCTAAGTTGCTCGTATCAACCAGCGTAACTTCAATGCCAAAGTTTTGCAGGTGTTCCCCGAAAAGTTCCTGGGTTCCAATATAGCAAAGCTCCTGGGCTAAAAGATGATCGCCTGATTTTAAAAAACCGAAAATTACTGCCGAAACAGCGGCCATACCGCTGGCAGTAACCATGGCTGACTCACCGCCTTCCAGGGCAGCAAGTTTGTCCTCCAGGGAACGAATAGTCGGGTTACTCCAGCGGCTGTAAGCATGGGGCGGGCGGTCCGATTCAAGCAGCAGGGCATCAAAGAGTTCCGGGCCAAATTCGGGCAGGGCAAAGGAAGCACTGAGCTGAACCGGACGAACCAGACCCGGACTGCCTTCTTCCGGCCCGGCTCCGGCATGGATCGCCAGAGTTTCAAAATGAATTTTGCGGTCCTGGTCATTCATGGTCTGATTACACCCCCGCGGCTAACTTTCTGCGGCTTTTTCAGCGATCTCTTCACAAATCAATTCATGCTTTTCTCGGGTTAGCGGATAACGCCAGGCGAATAGAACCGCCCCAATTAACAGCAGGGCTGGAATCGGTCCCATGAAAAGGCGGATTACCTGCACTGCTTCAGGCGGTTGAATCGGCAGAGGGTCGATCGCAGTGGGATTAATATAGCTGGCCAAAGCCAACGCCTGACCCATGGCCCAAATGGCTGCACCGGCTGCCAGCTTCTGGAAGAATGAGGCAAAAGCATAGTAGGATCCTTCGCGTCGTTCTCCGGTTGAAAGTTGATCATATTCTACAACATCGGGAATCATCGACCAGGGCAAAACATAGGCACAGGCAATACCCGCGCCGGCCAAAGCTGCTAAAATATAGGCCAGTGATACCTGAGTCGGCTTTAGCCCCGATATAGCCAACAGAACAATCAGCCAGCTTAAGGAGCCGATGATGAAAGCCCGGCTCTTGTCAAGTTTTTTCGCCAGCCAGACCCAGAGTGGCACGAAAAGCAGCGCTGATCCTTGCGCTACCAAAACAAAATAGCTGGCCTGATCTGGTACCCGCAGATAATAGTTGGCAAAATAGATCAGGGCGGCAGCAATAACACTGGTAGTTGTCCAGCTCATTGTATAGAGGCCGATTACCCGCCAAAAAGGTTTATTGGATAGGGTCGCCATGATTGACTGCCTGAATGACAGGGTTGAAGCAGCTGCTTGCAGCAGAACCCCCCTGGTAAGGCGAAAAACCAGTAACGGCGGTAAAATAACCAAAATACCGATTCCTAGACCGATGATCATAAATAGATTGACCGGATCAGGGAAATATTCGCGTAGCAAGGTGATGAAGATGATTGCGCCCAGTGAGCCGCTAATTGAATAAACCATCAGGTAACCGTTAATTGAAATACGTTCATCGTAGTCACTGGTCAGTTCAGGTACCATGGCGTAATAACCAATCCGAATGAAGGTAAAGGCGCTGTTAAAGAGGATAAAAGTCAGCGTGTAATATATTGTCAGCCCCAGGGGGGTGAAAGGCGGAACCTGCCACATCAAGGCAAAACCGATTCCCAAAGGCAACGCCCCAAACAACAGAACCGTTCGACGCCTGCCCCACCGGGTCTTAATTCGGTCGGAAACTATACCGAACCAGGGATCATTGACAGCATCCCAGAAACGGCCGATGATTACCGCCCAGGCAGCATAATCAGGCCTTAAACCGGCTACATCAGTCATAAAATAAAGTTGGAAGAACATTAGTATTGCCAGGGGAACACTGATCGAAATATCACCGGCACTAAATAACAGTTTCCATCCGGCAGTAAAATGGCCCCTGGCGGCCAATTTTTGTTTCTGGTTCATCGGCTGGCCACCTTTCTTTAACCATGTATGCTTGTTTTCCTTTCTACAACCATCAAAGATTACTAAAATCCTGATTTTCTTCCTGTTCGAGTAAGTAAAACTGATCCAGCTCACGGGCGGCAACTATCGCGCGGTAAGCAGCAAGATCCTTTACGATTACCGGATCCAGATCCCTTGGCTGGTGGTCCTTAAGGATGGCTGATACTTTGGTTCGAGCCTGATCAAGAGCATTCATCGATCCCTCCTGGGCCCAGGTGGCATGGGGATCACGAACCAATAGATCGGGAATGTAGTGTTCCTGCCTGAAATATTTTAAGGTATGTTCCTCGGCCAGATAGTGACCGCTTGATCCCTTTGCTTTAATCAAATCCAGTGCTAAGGTCTCAGCATTGACCTTAATTCCCTCCTTGATTCTCTTTACAGCTCCACACCATTCGTCATCGAGCATCAGCAAAGGTTCGCTCTCCAGCATGGTGCTGTCAAGGGTGCCGGCACAGGTGATATAGTTCACCCCGGCTAAAGCCGCCTGCACCAGGGTGGTCGAACGCTCTAACCCCGCCTGGATATCTTCAACTTTTGCTTCCGTTGCTCCGCCGACAGAACGGACCGGCAAACCATAATAACGAGCCAGCTGGGCTGATGCAGCCGAGATCAGTCCGGTTTCAACCGCTCCAAGCGCCACGGTTCCCAGCTTCATGTTGGCAATGGTCGAAACTGTACCGTAGAGCACCGGTGTACCCGGCCTGAAAATCTGGGCCAAGGTAATATGTGCCAAGATCGAGGCATTTTCCTGAACCAACAACCCAGCCAAAGTAACCGGCGCTGTAGCCCCGGCGATAGCCTCAGGTGACATGGCCAACGGCTGTCCATAATCGGCACAAATTAATAAACCCTCGAGCTGCTCCTTGCTCATCTGCAAGGGACTGACGACCGAGCAAATGCTGAAAAACCTGGGGCGGCGACGTAACTCTTCCTTACCGCCGACAGCAATAGCCATCATTTTCATCATGTCAAGAGTGGGAAGGTAACCGTAGCAACCCATGCCAAAGGGTTTGCGGCTGTGATGAGCCCAGGCCCAGATTGCCTCTGAATGGATGGTGGTCATTGGTATATCATTCGGCCAGACATCCATCTGTGTATTGTTAATATATTTGCAGGCATTGACTAACTTGATATGGCGCACCAGATCTTCCAGGGTTGTAGAACGATAGGCGCCGCTCTCAGTGTCAAGAATTGAGGTCGGAGTACCGAGAGCGGAAAAGTTCAGGTGATCTCCTCCAATCTCCATCCTGAATTCCGGATCATTGCCATAGAGGGTAAAAGAGGAAGGTGCCTGCTTAAGAGCCCACTGAACAAGCTTTTCCGGAATTAAAACTTTATTTTCACTTTCATTTACCCGGCAGCCGGCCTCCCTAAAAAGCTGGAGAGCCCTGGTAAACTCTACTTTTAGACCGGTCTCAGCCAATAATTCCATCGAGGCGGAATCAATTTGTTCAATTTCAGAAGCTGAGAGCACTGCAAACCTGCTTTTCATTATTCGCCTCCCTGTGGTTAAGCAGTCATCTGCTCTAATTATTACGTGCCTTCAGTGACAGGTCTAAAAGATCGCCCGGCCAGCGAAAAACCCGATTACCGAAAGAATAGCACAGAGAGATGATCCCCATATCAGATCGGCAATGGTTACTTTTAACGGCCAGTTCTTCAGGGTGGCCAGGTTACTTAAATCATAGGTGGCATAACAGATTAGACCAAAAAAAGCGCCGTTTAACAATGCATTAAACCAGCTTTCCTGGCCGAGTGAAGGGCGAACAACAAAATAGATTAATCCGGCAATAAACAAAAGGTAGAAGGAAAGAGCTGCCGGCCAGTTAATCTTATCGACCATAATAAAACCGAGCTGTTCACGGTAAAATTTACGGGCGACTATCCCCAACCAGATCAGATCAATTACAAAAAATGCAGCGAAAACAACCAGGTAGAGTAATAAATATTTAAGCATTAGCTTGCCTCCTGTATTTTCTTAAGATTCGCTTTTTTTAGGAAACCAGGGGAAAAATTTATTAGTTACTTTCGCATAGGCCTGAAATTCTTCGTTATCTTTATACTTTCGCTCTAAAAGGGGCACACCGGATACATAAAGCAACAACAGGGTGATAGCTAAGGGACTGATTACCGCCGTCCAGCCTAAAGGAACCGAAAGAGCAATCAGAAAAATACCCCACCACATGGTTGCCTCGCCAAAGTAGTTGGGATGCCGGGTATATTTCCATAAACCGCTCTTGATTACATGTCCTTTATTGGCTGGATCTTTTTTAAAATCAGCGAGCTGCCTGTCGCCCACCGCTTCAAAGTAGAACCCAACCAGCCAGATCAGCAACCCCAAATAATCGAGTAGGTTCAATCCCGGCTGTGGATGGGCATTAACAACGATAACCGGATAACCGATGATTAACATCAGCAAACCCTGCAGCATAAAAATCTGCAAAAATGCACGGGGAACAAGCCATTTTCCCCAATCAGAACGCCACTTGGCATAACGGAAATCCTCCGGTTTACCCCAATTACGCCTGATAATATGATAAGTTAGCCGACCGCCCCAAATCAGAATCAGCAGAGTCAATAACAGGCTGCGTTCGACATACGCTCCGGTTTTTAGCAGGGTTGCCAGGGCTAAAACCACAAAACCAAACCCCCACCCCATATCAACGATGGAGTTATTGCGAATGATTAGGGCTACAATGAAAAATAACATGAAATAAATAAAGATCAGCAGGGAAGAAAAAGAAAGCAGGCTGCTCAAGATTGCACCTCATTTCAGACTCATTTTTTCATCCATAGATGTATTCGCTGCACAAAAGAGGTTAACCTGCCTGCTCTTAATGTTTAATGGGGATATTTATCAAAAGAAATTTACACGCTTTAGCGGTTTTTATGCTTGTGCTTGATGTAATTCCTGGCCTGCTTCAAGCTGCCGAAACCGGAAAACATTTCATTGATCTTTTCCCGTTCCAACTGCTTGGCATTAAGCCCTAAATATTTGGCTTCTTTAAGCAGCTTCCGGTAATTGGCCAGACGCTTGGAATCAAGAACCCCCTCTTCGACTGCCTGTAAAACCGCACAACCAGGCTCACTTAAGTGAGCGCAATCTTTAAACTTGCAACGTAAAGCAAGTTCTTCAATATCAGAAAATACTTGGGCCAGGTCGGCGCTTTCGAGGCCAAGCTCGCGCATGCCCGGAGTGTCGATCACCGCTCCGCCCCCGGGAATCAGGATTAGCTGCCGCCGGGTAGTTGTATGCTTTCCTTTCCCGTCTTTTCTAAGTTCCCTGGTTTTGATCTGCTCCGATCCCAACAGGCGGTTAATTAAAGTTGACTTTCCTACCCCTGATGATCCAAGAAAAACATAAGTTTTACCACTCTCCAGGTAATTGACAATTGGCTTGAACCCATCTTCGGTCAGTCCGGATGTGACCAACACATCAACCCCGGGAGCAGCAGCTTTAACTTCGGCCAACCGGTCAGGTAAGTCCAGACACAAATCTGCTTTGGTCAGCACTACCACAGGGATTGCACTCCCGGCCCAAACCAGGGAAAGATAACGCTCTAACCGGCGCAAGTTGTAATCACTGTTTAAGGCCATGCAGATAAAAGCCAGATCAACATTGGCAGCAAGGACCTGGGTCTCATTCTGTGTCCCCGCCGCTTTTCGTTCAAAAAGCCCGCTGCGGCCCATCACCTGCTGAATGATGGCAACATCGTGGTTATCTCCGACATTGTCCAGGAGTACAAAATCACCGACAGCCGGATAGTCGGAACCATCCAATGCCTGGTGACGAAATCTGCCTGAAACCTCTGCCTGCAGATCACGGTCAGCGGTTGCAACACGGTAGCGGTTCTTATCGCAGGCGATAATCCTTCCCGGCATAAAAATGCTGCTGGCTGCTGCTTCCTGGAGACGTTTTTCCGTAAAGCCAAGATCTTTTAGTCTCTCGTTCAAATAATCCCCCTGTTTCCGTTTAGCTTTTCCATCTGGATCAATCTGGATGACATCACGCAAAAAAACCGGTCCGCCAGGCTATCCCTGATCATCATAAGTCCTGAACCGCTGATCGTCAACCTTGATTTTTAACGGGAGGGTATTAAGGATTTTATTCGACATTTTCGAGCCTGCTCCGTTATAATAAATAAAAACTACAGGAGTTGCCATCAATGAATTTTATAGTTGAAAATGCTGTTTTTGATCTTCTGCCAACAGTCTGTTTCGGTGTTGTGGTCGCACGCAATGTAAACAACGATGACGGCAGCGAACAAATTATTACTATGCTGGATGAAGCCGTTAAAAAAACCCGCGAAAAATACTCTTCGATTAAACCAAAAGAACACCCGGACCTGCAGCCCTACCGCCGGGCCTTTGAAAAACTAGGCATCAACCCCAACCGTTTCCCCTGCTCGGTGGAAGCGCTGAGTAGCCGCATTGCCAAAGGGGGCCGCCTGCCTGATATTAATCCTGCTGTCAATTTGGTCAACGTCTATTCACTTCATTACACTTTACCGATGGGTGCCCACGATCTTGACTCATCAGAAAGTGATATCCTGGTTCGCTTCAGCAGAGCTGACGATATATTCATACCTTTCGGCGGTGGAAAACCTGAGGTGCCTGATCAGGGAGAACTAGTCTACGCTGCAGGGAATATGATAAAAACCCGCAAGTGGATCTGGCGACAAAGTGAAATTGGAAAGGTGACTGAGGACAGCCGCAATATCTTCTTCCCCATTGACGGTTTTGCCGACTTTAATCGGGATACCGTGCAGAGAGCCTGTGATCTTCTGGCCGAGAACCTGAAAAATCGATTGGGCGGAACTGTCACCACGCACTACTTGGACAGCACTAACCGTTCAATCCTGCTATTTTAAAACAGAAAGGTGAAGCTATGAGCCTGGCGCAGGAAATAAAAAATGATCTGAGAAAAGTCTCTATTCCCGGTAAAGCAAAAGAGTTGATGCGCTTTTTTAAAACCGGTCCGGGTGACTATGGCGAAGGTGATATCTTTATCGGCGTCACCGTGCCGGAACAGCGCAAGATTGCCCGTCGATATTACAAAACCATTAGCTTTGAAGAGTTGGAAAAACTGCTGCAGGATCCCTGTCACGAATGTCGCCTAACCGCCCTCTTGACATTGCGACTGCTTTATGAGAAGGAAAAATCGGCCGACCGGCAAGATGAACTGGTTCAGCTCTATTTGCGCAATCTTGACTTCGTCAATAACTGGGATCTCGTCGATTCTTCAGCTCCCTATATCCTTGGTCCCCATCTTTATGGTCGAAAGACAGCGCTCTTGGATGAACTCGTTCAATCTGGAGATCTGTGGCGGCAGAGGGTTGCCGTGCTCGCCACTTACTATTTCATCAGGCAGGGCAGCTTTGATCAAACCCTCCGGCTGGCCGAACAGCTATTGGAACACCCTCATGACCTGATTCACAAAGCAATCGGCTGGATGTTGCGCGAAGTAGGTAACCGCGATCAAAAAACTGAGCTTGCATTTCTGAAAAAATATCATCGCAGGATGCCCCGCACCATGCTGCGCTATGC
>CAZAKI010000052.1:0-9553 GCA_964485855.1 uncultured Syntrophomonadaceae bacterium
ACCGAATAAGCCAAGCCCCATGATCGCTGCTTTAACCCCTAAGGCCAGCACAATGTTTTGGATCACAATGGTCTTTGTTTTGCGAGCTACCGTGATCGCTTCGACAAGTTTGGAAGGTTGACCGGTCATCAAGACGATGTCAGCTGCTTCAACCGCTGCATCGGAAGCTACGCCACCCATGGCTACTCCAATTTCTGCCCTGGCCAGGGAAGGTGCGTCGTTAATGCCGTCTCCGACAAATATATTTTTGCCTTTCCGGTTGTTTTGCTGCTCCAGTTTTTCAATTAGATCAACTTTTTGATCGGGCAGCAGTCCGGCATAAACCTGGTCAAGCTTTAGCGTTTTACCGATCTCCTCCGCCACTTCTTTTTTATCGCCGCTTAGCATCATAATCTTGCCAATTCCCAGTTTGCGCAGTTCCTGAACTGTTGAAGCTGCATCATCTTTAAGTTTATCTTCCATGGTGATGTTACCGGCATAACGGTCATCGATTGCCAGGTGGACCCTGGTTGTATCATCAAGGTTATCTCTAACTTCGATATCGTGATCAAGTAGCAGCTTCTGATTTCCCATCAGGATAAGCTGATCCCCATAGTGAACCTTGACTCCATGGCCTGGAATTTCCTCGAAAGAGGATATCATCAGTTCTTCCGGATTTAGATTAGAGGCTTTACGAATGGAAATGGAGAGAGGGTGGGAGGAATGATAAGCAGCTGCAGCTCCGTAGTGCAACAGGTCGTCGCGGCTGAAACCGGTTGCCGGCTGAACTTCCTTCACAGTAAAAAAACCATTTGTCAGCGTTCCGGTCTTATCAAAAACTACTGTATCGACATGGCTTAAAGCTTCCAAATAGTTACCACCCTTAACCAGGATTCCTTTGCGGGAAGCACCGCCAATACCACCGAAGAAGCCAAGCGGAATCGATATAACTAAAGCACAGGGGCAGGAGATAACCAGAAAAACTAAAGCCCGGTAAGTCCAGGTGGAAAAATCCTGCCCGCTAATCACCAGCGGAGGAATAACTGCCAACAGCAGGGCAGAAAATACCACCAGCGGTGTGTAGTAGGCGGCAAAACGGGTAATGAACTGTTCGGTCTTTGCTTTACGGGTAGATGCATTTTCGACGAGTGATAAGATTCTACTGACGGTCGACTGGTTGTAGGCTGTGGATACCCTAATATTAATTAACCCGCTGATATTCACTGAGCCCGATAAAACAAGGTCTCCTTTCCTAATTTCCCGGGGCAGTGATTCACCGGTCAGGGCAGATAGATCCAAGACAGAAGAGCCTTTAATAATTTCTCCATCCAGGGGGATTTTTTCACCTGGTTTAACGCTGATAATTGCCCCAACCTTTACCTCTTCAGGTTTTACTTTCCTGGTTTTGCCGGCTTCTAACAGATTAGCATAGTCAGGCCTGATTTCCATCAGCTGTTTAATCGAACGGCGTGAACGAAATAAAGCGCTGTCCTGGAAATACTCTCCTACCCGGTAAAAAACCATCACCGCAACCCCTTCGGGATATTCACCAATCGCAAAAGCCCCAATGGTGGCAATCGACATGAGAAAGTTTTCATCAAATAATTTGCCGTGCAATATATTACGCCCTGCCGAGAGTAAAACAGTGCCGCCAAAAATCAGGTAGGCCATGGCGAATACTCCGAAAGCCTGCCAGCCTGCCAGATTGCCCAGGATACCGAATAAAAAAAAGCCCAGACCCAAACCATAGAGGGTTAGTTGTGACGGTTTTAGAATATTATCCCCGGCGGTATCGGTTTTACAGTTACAATTTGCCTCATTCAAACAAGCGCTACCTTCGTTTAATGTTATCATTGCCGGATCACCTTCCTTTGATTATTCGTTTATATGGTTCATCCCCTGGTTAAAGATAGCGGCAATATGTTCATCGTCAAGAGAGTAGTAGATATTTTTACCCTCTCGCCGTGGTTTTACCAGGCGAGCCTGTTTTAATACCCGTAATTGGTGGGAAATGGCTGACTGGGTCATCTCTAAAAGGGAGGCAATGTCGCAGACACACAGTTCTTTTTCGAACAAAGCCCAGATTATCTTTATCCGGGTTGAATCGCCAAACACCTTAAAGAGTTCGGCCAGATCGTAGAGTTTCTCTTCCGCCGGCATTTTTTGCCGGATTTGATCAACCAGTTCCCAGTGCACTGTGGTTACCGCGCAAGTTAATTGATCGTCAGACTGTTTACTCAAAGATTGTCTACCACCTTTCATGTGAACATATGAGAGAATGTTCATATATAAATCTATCACTATCTGGGGCTGATTGCAAGCAGGGCAATCCGCTGCTGCCAAAACCCAAACTGTAGCTATTATTTGCCAAGAAAAGTTTGACTAAAGTCCAAAAAGCGTTATACTTATAAAAGTATAACGTATTGATCTCTTGTCGGGAGAGCAGCCGGTATGATTAACAAACTATTCCTATCCGGCACTATTGGCGCTGGAAAATCAACTTTGATCAGGGAGTGCCTGCTGCCTTACTTGCCTGTCGTAGGCGGCTTTTATGTGCAGCGAATATTAAAGAATGGGCAGCTGATTGCTTTTCGCTTCAGGCCGGTTTCGGCAGACGAAGCATACCGGTTATCTCTTACTGTAGACAACCTTGAGGGGTTGGATAACCTGTTTCTCTATGCGGACCAGCACAGTGGTTGGCTGCGCAATGAACAGGTATTTATCGAAAGCGGTGTGAACTGCCTTCAGCAGAGCTTGAAAAATATTAATAAGCTTATTTTACTGGATGAACTTGGTGGGATTGAACTGCATATTCCTGCTTTTATGGCAGAGGTTTATCGGATCTTCAATAGTTCAATTCCAGTCTTAGGGGTGATCAAAGCGCCGGCCAATGCTCAGATTTTAGAAAAGGCGGAAACAGGCAGGGGAGTTATTGATATTAATCGTTCTTTTATTGAATATGTCAATAATCTCCAAAAAACCAAGCTAATAAATTTAGATCATGAAAACCGGGATGCCCTGGCCGTCACCGTGAGAAATTTCGTCGAGGAAGCCTGTAATGACCTGTAATCAAGAGTGGACTGCCGACCAAATTCGCTATTACCTGGAAGGGGTTAAATACAGCGATTATCCATCTGTTTTTTGGGATCGCATGCGGCCATTGCTCGAAGGTTGCCAAACCCTGCTGGATATCGGCAGTGGGCCTGGAGCCTTTGCCCTGAAAGCTCTGGCGGATGGTTTTTCAGTTCAGGCGGTTGACAGCAGCCGAAAAAATCTTGCAGCCTTGGAAAACCAGGCAGAAAAGCAGGGCAGAAGCCGGCTAAAAACCATTTGCGGAAACTGGCCCAATGTTGATGCAGATCCCTGTGACACTGCTGTCTGCGCCTACAGCTTTGGCGGTTCAATCGGAACTGTGCCGGGCATTGCCAAAATCATCAACCTGGCCCGGTCTTCAGTATTCTTCATCGCACCGGCAGAGAAAACCCAAACTGATTTTTTAAGCGCAGAGCTCTACGAGCTTGAAGGTCTCGATCCGCCTCAATTTAAGGGCAACTATGAAGATCTGACAGCCATCCTTGACCGGTTAGAGCTTGAATATGATCTTGAAATCCTAAGCTACGATTTTGGTTTCCCGTTACACAAGCTTTCAGATATTGAGCATTGCGCCCTATACCTGGCCGATAAGTTAGGCCTTACTTCGCCCATACTGGTTAAAGAACATCTTGATAAAATCATTACTGAACACAAACAGATGTTATGGGTGCCAAACCCGCGTAAAAGCGCACTTATATCTTGCTCAAGGAGTGAATATTAAATGGTAAAAAGGTTTTTATTACAGTTTTCAACGTCCGATCTGGTGATCATTGCCTTGCTGTCTGCCGGTGGCATTGCCACCAAGCCATTTGTCAGGGCACTTAGCCAGGTATTGACCGGTTCGCTTGTCCCGATCGGGACTGTTGCCGGAATCTTTTATATGCTCTGGATCGTTTTAGCCTGTTGTATTGTCCAAAAGAGAGGAACAGCGGTGCTTGTCGGGATTGTCCAGTCGGTGCTGGTCCTTGCTTTTGATATGCTGGGCAACCGGGGGTTGGCTAACCTGCTGGTTTACATCGTGCCCGGGATTACCCTTGAATTGGTAATGCTCTTGTTTCCCCGTTATGTTTCTTCACTTTTCAGTTCATTTACAGCAGGTGGAGTGGCCAATGCTACCGGGGCGGTTATCGTCGGCTGGTTATTCATGCGCTTGCCCTTTATACCGCTGCTTGGATCGGCAGCTATATCTTTACTGTTCGGTGGTTTTGGCGGAATTATTGCCTATAAGCTCTACGCTATTGTCCAGGGGTTCCGGGGCAAGACCGCAGGATCTGGTAATCGTTAATTTATAAGGCAGGGTAGACGATGAAAGCGCTGGCTATAGAAAATCTAACTTACAGCTATGCTCCAAACCAGAAGCCGGTTTTAAATGATCTTTCCTTCAGCTTAAACCGTGGCGACAGCCTTGGTATTATCGGTTTGAACGGCAGCGGAAAAACTACCCTCAGCTATTGCTTATGCGGGATTATTCCCCATTACCTGCAGGGAGTATTGAAGGGATCAGTATTTGTTAACGGCCACGAAACCCGCGCAATGCCTCTTTCCAGGTTAACAACAGAAATTGGGATTGTGCTGCAGGATCCAAATATTCAGCTCTTAATGCCCACGGTGGAAGAAGATCTGGCTTTTGGCCTTGAAAATCTTAATATTCCCCGGGTGGAGATTGGTAAAACTATCGATCGGATTTGTGCCCTGACCGGGATTGGCCACTTGCGCAACGAGAATCCCAACCGTCTTTCCGGCGGTGAAAAACAGCTGGTTGCCCTTTCTACCGTATTGGCGATGGACCCTTCAGTGATCATCTTCGATGAAACCCTTTCCATGCTTGATGATCAGGCTGCGGATAATATTTTAGCCGTCATGGTTAAGCTGAAAGCAGAAGGTAAAACGCTGGTCATTATCGATCACACCGGGAAAAGCCGGACGGTTTATGAGCAGGCCTTCATTCTTGAAGACGGTCGCATCCTGGAATGCGGATCAACAGACGCTATCTTCAAAGCCTACTATTGCCGCGAAAGGCAGCAGCGTTAATGGCGTTTTTCGAACTAGACAAGGTCAGTTATACCTATAGCGGCCGGGCGGAACCGGCAGTGGCCGACATAACCCTCAGCCTGGCAAAAGGCGAATTGGCGGCGATAACCGGTTTAAACGGCAGTGGCAAGTCAACCCTGACCAGGTTGATGCTGGGTCTGCTTAAGCCGCAATCAGGCCGGTTGTCCCTTGAGGGGAAACCGATCAGCAGCTATTCCCTGGCCGCAGCAGGTGAAAAAATTGGTTATGTATTGCAGAATCCCAACCAGATGCTTTTTAATACCTCTGTTTTTAACGAAGTAGCCTTTGGCTTGCGCTGGAAGGGTATTAAAGGCAGCGATCTAAAAGAAAGATGTCACCACTACCTTGATCTTTTTAATCTCTGGTCTTTGCGCGATCAGTTTCCCTTCAATCTCAGCGAAGGGCAGAAGCAGATGGTAGCGATCAGTGCTGTTTTAGCCCTGAACCCCTCTTGCCTGATTCTCGATGAGCCGACAAAAAGTATTGATTCATACCGTAAAGATATTCTGGTCGAAGTCCTTGCTGCTGTTAATACCCTGGGTACAGGCGTTATCGTCGTTTCGCATGATCGTCCCTTTGTAGAAGCGCTCGGAGGGCGGGAAATTAAAATGGTTAGGGGAAAGGTCGTCGACGATGAAGCTTGACGTAAGAACCAAGCTGACGCTTGCTGCTATCTTGTCTACGCTAGCCCTGATCTATCAGGATGTCATCGTGCTGGCAGTGATCCTGCTGTTGACCATAGTTGTTTTATTGCTGTTAAAAATTCCCCTGCAGGTGTTTTTAGATTTTCGAAAATTCTTTTACCTCTATCTTTTTCTAATTGTGATCCAAAGCCTGTTTGTCAGGGGTGGTGAGCCACTTTTAAGCTTGGGCCATTTTCATCTGCTGACCAGTGAAAGCTTGATTTACGGACTGGCTGTGATCCTGCGCTTCCTTATCCTGGTTGGCTCAGGCCTGATTATGATTAACTGTGATTTGTCTGAAATGCTGCTGGCGATGACGAGGATGCGCATCCCCTATGAAATAGTTTTTATGATTCAGATTGGTATCCGCTTTATCCCCGTGCTGATCAGTGAGTTAGGCAATATTTTAAATACCATCCAGCTTCGTGGTGTTGATTTGCGTAAAGTATATAAGCGAAAGGTTATTCGCGTTTATGTTGGCATTTTCACTCCCCTGCTTTATAGCATCTGGCAGAAAGCGGAACAACTGTCAATTCTTTTGGAGCTAAGAGGGTTCCGCCGCTTTCCGACCCGCACCTATTACCGGGAAATCAATATGGGCATGGCAGACTATATGATCATCGGCTTCTCTGTTTCGCTGGCAGTAGTGTTTGTGATTCTTGCTTCAATTTATACCTCACGCGATTTGATTTTTTGAATAAGGAATTTCTAAAAACACCTAATCTGAAAGCTTTTATGCTTGTAATTTTACTCTCCTTAAAAGTTGGGCGTTAATAGCTACAATAACTGTACTGGCCGACATCAGCAGAGCGCCAACAGCCGGGGTAAGCAATATACCCCACCCGGCCAGTAACCCTGCAGCCAGGGGAATAGCCACAATGTTGTAGCCTGCCGCCCACCATAAGTTCTGGATCATCTTTCCATATGTAGCCTTGGATAGAGTAACTATCCGGGGAATATCACGGGGATCCGATCTCACCAGCACGATATGCCCGGCCTCCACTGCCACATCGGTACCGGCACCGATGGCGATTCCAATGTCAGCAGTAGCCAGGGCAGGAGCATCATTCACCCCGTCACCAACCATAGCTACCTTTTTCCCACCAGCCTGAAGCTCTTTCACCTTGGAGGCCTTATCCTCGGGAAGCACTTCGGCAAAAACCATATCAATTCCGATCTCTTCGGCTACTGAATCGGCTACTGCCTGTGCATCTCCAGTTAGCATGGCTACAGTAATGCTAGCCTCGTGAAGAGCTTGAACAGCCTCGCGGCTTTCCTCGCGGATGGCATCGGCTACTGCGAATAAAGCAATCACCTTGCCGTCGCGGAGCAGGTAAATAGCAGCCTGTCCGCGCCGGGTAAGATCTTTTGATGCCCTGTCGAGAACTGATGGCACTGCCGCATTTTCCGTCTTTAAAAGCGCAAGGCCGCCCAGGTGGTATCCGGTACCTTCCACCTTGGCAGCCACACCTTTACCAGTTAGAGCCCTGAACTCTTCGGCGGCAGGAATTTCAAGATTACGTTGTTCTGCTGTCTTGACAATCCCGCGGGCAATGGGATGCTCGGACTCTGATTCGATTCCTGCGGCTATCCGCAGCGCTTCCTTTTCCAAAACGCCTTCAATAGTAAACATATCAACAATCCGAAATTCACCCAGAGTCAGGGTTCCGGTTTTATCAAAGATCACTGTATCTAAGTTCCGTGCTTCTTCCAGTCCGCGTCGATCTCTTACCAGCAGTCCGTTAGTGGCGCCCAGTGTTGTGGAAATGGCCACTACCAGGGGAACTGCCAGACCAAGCGCATGGGGACAGGCTATCACTAAAACAGTTACAACCCGGACGATGGTAAAATCGATAGGCATCCCGAGAAGCTGCCATACAATCAAGGTGATCATCCCGGACGTAATGGCAAAAACGGTAAGCAGTTGGGCTGCACGATCAGCTAAATGCTGCGCCCTGGATTTTGATCGCTGAGCATCGGCTACAAGACGCATAATACCGGACAGTTTGGTATCATCACCAGCGCCGGTAACCTCCACCCGGAGCGAACCTTCGCCATTGATTGTACCGGCAATAACTTCGTCTCCTTCTTCCTTTTTCACCGGCCTTGATTCCCCGGTAATCATTGATTCGTTTAAATCACTTTTTCCTTTTTGCACCACTCCGTCCACCGGAATGCTTTCACCCGGGCGGACCAGCACCAGGTCGCCTTTTTTAAGCTCACTTACAGCAACTTTCTCTTCCTCATCCTGACCAGTAATCCGTATGGCGGTATCCGGAAGAAGTTTCGCCAACTCCTTTAACGCGCCCTGCGCCTGAACGATCGAGCGCATCTCGATCCAGTGGCCCAGCAGCATAATTGCAATCAGGGTGGCCAGTTCCCACCAGAGTGCCTCTGCTGCAATCAGCTTAAGCTGTACCACCCATGAGAACAGAAAAGCGACAGCAATGGCCAGGGAAATGAGGGTCATCATTCCGGGCAATCGGGCTTTAAGTTCACGCCATGCACCCTGAATGAATACCCACCCGCCATAGAAAAAAATTACGGTGCCGAGAACCGGTGGAATCCAAGCTGACCCGAAGAACTCCGGTGCCTGAAACCTAAGAAGCATCTGGATATGTTCAGACCAATAGACAACCGGCAGGGTCAGGATCAAGGATAGCCAGAATTTGTCGCGGAACATATTAGGACTGTGACCGGCGTGCTGATCGTGATCTTGGTGAGCGTGATGGTTTTCTTTTATGCTTTCCATGTTTAATTATCCCCTTTGATTCAAAAGCGGCAAATAAGCCGGGTGGCCATTTAAGCAATAAATCGGTATCTGAACTGGATAAAGCCTCTAAAATATCCGAATTACGAATAGTCTTATTTATTAATCCGGCACATTTATATGTTTAAGATCAGGGATGCTTTCGAAACGCCGGTCATAGGTCATGACCGAAGCATTTTGGTGGATAGCAACTGCTGCTATCAAACAATCGGTTAAAGTTATAGTAATTCCTCTTTTCCTTAATTCATATGAGATTTTACCCGCCTTGATCCAATCTTCAACCTTGGTTTCTATCAGGGGTAAGCCACCGAGATTATTTTCTAGAAGCCGGTAATCTTTTTCTGTTTTTGCACCCTGCAATATTTCAGCGATCACTGGACCTACCGTGTAGATATTCCCCGCCAGTAAAAGCTGATCCAGATTTTCAGCTATCGGTGGACTGTTTTTCAGGTATTCGATCCACACCGAAGTATCAACGATAATCTTCATTTTCAGCTAGCTCCGCTTTTCTGTTTTTTTGATTGCTTCTTCGTCAATTTCTACCCTTCCTTTCAAAGCTATAAAAGCATGCAGCTTTTTCAGCCTGATAGCATCTTCCAGGGCTTTTTCAACCGCTTTTGACCGATTCTCGGAACCGTAAAGAGCTTCAACTTCTTTTACGATCAGTTCGGACAGGTTTAAAGTAGTACGCATAATCGTCAACTCCTTCATACATATAATACATCAATATGTTATGAAGAACAATGTGATTTTATACTTTTTTCTATTAAAATGAGGTATGATAACAGGCAGGAGATATCTACAGGATCAAAGAATTTTAACCCTGATAGCATGCTTTAAAATAAGTAATAAATGTGCTCAAGAGATTACTGAAAATCGATGACAAAACAATCACATTGGATGGCAGCATTGCTGATTATCCCCGGTCTGGCTGAATCCATCAACAGCAGTACTCTTCATATTTACCCTGACCTTG
>CAZAKI010000052.1:9653-12530 GCA_964485855.1 uncultured Syntrophomonadaceae bacterium
CGCTGAAGAAAGAGGTCAAGATACTGACTGAAGAGCTGGAATATTTGAAGTCAATAAGCTCATCATGAAAAAGCCGATCAGGCAGTCAAATAAAGCAGGATTACCACCCGGAACACTTCTCCATGTCGGAGAGCTCAAAAGCAACACCAGTATGGTTACAGTCTGCGGATTTGGTGAAAGTATCTTCTGGGAGAAAAGTACCGACAATGTCGAAGAATGCCGGAAAATACTGAGGGAAGCGGCACCGATTCTATGGGTTAACATTGACGGGTTAGCCCGGGTTGACCTGTTAAAGGAAATCAGCACTTTCTTCAACCTGCATCCTTTGACTATTGAAGATATCCTTAATACCAGTCAGCGACCAAAACAGGAAGAATATGATCATTATACCTACTTTACCTGTCGGGCGCTGAGTCTTGCTGATAGCAATGGTGCTATTGAATCTGAACAGGTGAGTCTGATTATTGGCAACAACTATGTATTATCAGTCAGCGAACGAGAAACTGACATATTCACGGCTAAGCGCAAACGTCTGAAAATGAACAAAGGAGCTGTCCGCCTTAAGGGGGCAGATTACCTGGCCTATTCCCTCCTTGATATTATCGTCGATCACTATTTTGTAGTTCTTGAAAAAACGGGTGAAAATCTTGAAGACCTTGAAGAATCAATCCTGCAAAAGCCCGCTGAAATATATCTGCAGATAATCCATGCCCTGAAACGTGAAATGATCGCCATGCGCCAGGCGGCATGGCCGCTCCGTGAAGCAATTATCGGCCTTGAACAGTCAAACAGGGTATTTGTTGATCCAGATGTTTCTTTACATCTTCGTGATGTTTATTCTCACGTGGTGCAAATTATTGATACAATTGAAATCTACCGGGAAATGCTCTCCGGTATGTTAGACATTTATCTCTCTAGTGTTAATAATAAGTTAAATGAGGTTATGAAGATTCTCACCATATTTGCGGCCATATTTATTCCCCTCACCCTTATTTCCGGAATCTATGGTATGAATTTTAAATTTATGCCCGAGTTGGAATGGCTCTATGGTTATCCTTTTGCCCTGGGCTTGATGGCAGCTACAGCCATCGTCTTGCTCGGTTATTTCAAGCGAAAAAGATGGCTGTGAGCTGGTCTGATTGACCGGAGATTTACGGATGTGTTATGATTTTAGCGGTATTTAAACAGATCAAAGCCCTGTTTTAAAAGGTTAAAGGAGGTTTTCTCAATTGAGACGCAGCAAGTCAGCGGCTGAAACTATGGTTGAAGGTTTTGGCCTGAACTGTATCTCAGATACGGCGGTGGAACGCATCCACGACGCCACGTTGGAAGTATTAAAACATACCGGGATCAAAGTTTACAGTGAAGATGCCCTCGAAATCTATCACGGCGGCGGTTGCACCGTAGATAAAGCCAACCAGACGGTTTATTTCCCGGCTCACGTGGTTGAAAACTGTATTCGCTCTGCTCCACCGAGTTTTGTAATGGCGGCCCGTAACCCGCAGCACGATTATGTAATGGGCGGCCGGCGGGTCGGCTTCTGCAATTTTAGCTGCGGCGTGCAGGTAGCTGACTTAGAAGATGGTTCAATCCGCGAATCAACTAAGAAGGATACGGAAGAAGTTTCAAAGCTGGTTGACTACCTCGATCAGTATGATATCCTCGATTGCCCGGTTGTGCCGCGCGATGTGAACCAGGCGATCTTCCCACTGCACAACTTCGAGGCGATGATCTCCAACACTTCGAAACACTGCAGCACAGCGCCATTTAATTTCCGACTGGCCGAGTTGATCATCGAAATGGCCTCGGCGGTTGTCGGCGGCAAAGATCAATTGCGCGCCCGGCCGATCATCTCGGCTGATGTCTGCCCGCAGAGTCCGCTTTCGCTGGCTCGCGAAACCTGCGAGACGATTATTGCCTATGCCCGGCAGGAGATTCCAGTTAACGTGCTTTCCATGGCCCTGGCTGGCGGCACCAGCCCGGTTACTTTAGCGGGAACCCTGGTGACCCACAATGCAGAAGTGCTGGCCGGTATCTGCCTCAGCCAGCTGACCAATCCGGGAACTCCCAATATCTACGGCAGCTCGACAACAATAATGGAGATGCGCCGCGGCACAGCTACAGTTGGTTGTCCCGAAATGGCGATGCTCGGAGCCTGCGTGGCGGCCATGGCTAAGAGCTACCGTATTCCCAGCTTCCTGGCCGGTTCATAGACAGACAGCAAGTTGGGCGACCTTCAGGCCGGTCAGGAAAGGACTCTGACCCTCATGGCTGCAGCGTTGGCAGGTGCCAACATGATCTACGGCCTTGGGATGGTAGAGCTGGGAATGACCATGGATTTTGGCCTTCTGGTTGCCGACAACGAATTTGTCCGCATGATCAGGCGTATGCTGGACGGGGTTCCGGTTAACGACGAAACCCTGGCGGTTGATATAATCAGGGAGGTTGGTATCGGTGGTGAATTTGTCACCCACCAGCATACATTCGACAACTTTAAGCAGAATCAGTCGCAGAGTCAACTGGTTGATCGCAATACTCGCGGAGTGTGGAAAGATGCCGGCGGTAAGGATATGCACACTCGCTGTAACGATTTTGCCAGGGAGATCTTAGCCACGCACCAACCGGAACCGCTTCCCAATGCGGTGGCATCCACCCTACGTGAGATCATCAACGAGGCGGAGAAGGAGTTTTCGTAAGCCTTAACTGCTAGAACTTCTTAACATCAGACATCTTCGGGGGCTATTAACGCCCCCCTTTTTGTTCAATGGTATTATACTTTTTCCCCAACAGAGGTATAATAGAAGTGCAGTAAAAGCTGCAAAGGAGTGTTTTTAATGGAAAGAATCATCCTGGTTGAGCCGCAATCAAAAGAAGATC
>CAZAKI010000053.1:0-9630 GCA_964485855.1 uncultured Syntrophomonadaceae bacterium
TGTAAATCATTTCTCCCTGCTCTTTGATGATCTCTTTGCACCTTCATTAAGGATGTTAGCACAATCACTGCAGATACCCCGGATATAATAACGTTGCTCCTCAACCAGATAACCATCCTGAAGATTTTCAATAGCCGGGATGCTATAGTTCTTTAAACATTCGCACTTACCACAAGAGCGACAGAAGAAATGCGGGTGACAGTGACTCTTTTCCCTGCAGGTGCAGAGGGCAAATAACCAGGTGCGATTTTCATCTTCAATTTTATGAACAAAACCGGCTTCAACAAAAGATTCCAGAGAACGGTAAACGCTAACCGGGTCGTAATAAGAATCCTGTTCAAGAGCAGTACAAATATCTTTATGGGATAAAGGCCGATCAGCCGCCAATAAAACTGAAATCAACGCCAGGCGGCCGGCAGTTTTTTTTAGACCGGATTGGCGGAGGATCGTACCAGCCAGAGTTTCAGTCATCACGACCCTCCCTGGTATTAAAGGGACTAGATTTTAGAAACGGTTTTAAAGCCAGCGCAATAATATAAAGAGCGGTCATCAATAACACAATCGCCGCTCCCGGAGGCAAGGGATAATAATAGGAAAGCAGCAGTCCACCCAGGCTGCCAGTAAGACCGGTGACCAGCGCAACTGCCATCATTTGCCGATAATTACTGCAGAGGCGGTAGCCGGTGGCCCCGGGGATAACCACCAGGGCGGCAACCAGAACTACGCCTACCAACTGAACCGCGACCATAATCGTAAGTCCGATCGAGGCCAGTAATCCCAGGTAAATAAAATTTACCGGCAACCCTCCCGCCACAGCCATCTCCTCATCAAAACAGATTGCCAGCAGTTCCCTGAAAAATAATCCGACGAACAAAAGCACTGCAACCATTACAGTGATAATTAAATACAGATCCCGGCTGGAGACTGCCAGGATATTTCCAAAAAGGAGAGAAAATAGATCCGGGTAATATCCCTTGAAACCGCTGATCAAGGCAATGCCCAGGGCCATGCCCGCTGCATAAAAAATACCGATAACCGTATCTTCACTGACCTTGCCAACCCGGCTGATATAACCGGCAGTAACCGCCGTGCCTACGGCAAAAATGCTGCCGGTCAGTAAGGGATTAAGCCCTGTAACCAGGCCGATGGCTATTCCGCCCAGGGCGGTATGTGATATACCGGCCCCGAGGAAAGATAACCGTTTCAGGACTACAAAAAAAGAAAGGACCGAACATAAAGTGCCGACCAGGACTGCCGCGGCAATTGCCCTGATCATAAAACCGTAAGCCAGGATTTCGCTCATTTCTTTTCACCGTCCAACCCGATAGAATTGCTAAGAAAATCATACTGACAACGGTAAGCATCTTTTAATGTTGCGCTTTTTAGAACTTCTCCCGGATGGCCGTGTAAATGCATGACTCGATTAATACAAATCAACAGATCAACAAAAGAGGCAGCGGAAAGAAGATCATGCGATACTAAGATGATCGCAAGCTTCCGTTCATTGCGTAATCTCTGGAGCAAATCAAGAAATTTTTGCTGGGCAGGAAAATCAAGGCCTGCATTCGGTTCGTCCAACAAGAGCAGTTCGGGGTTGCGCACCAACGATCGGGCCAGTAATACCCGCTGCTGTTCGCCTCCAGAAAGATCCTTGAAAGGCCGCCGGGCAAAGTTTTCCATCCCGACCAGGGCCAGTGCTTCCATTACCCTTTGATCAGCTTTTTCAATCCTTTTAAAAATCGTTGATCGGTTTAATAACCCACTATGGACTACATCGGCCACAGAGAAAGGAAAATGTTTTTCAAAAAGCTGCCTTTGAGGCATATACCCGATCTTGCCGCGCCGGCTTGTAACCTGCGCAACCGGTAAACCGAGCACGAGCATTGAACCCCTGTCAATCGGAACCAAACCAAGAATAGCCCGGAGCAGGGTTGTTTTACCCGCGCCATTTGGCCCGATAATTCCGACCAACTGTCCCGTTTCAACAGAAAAGGTGATCTGTTCCAGCACTGGTCTACCGTTAATGCTTACATCTACAGTGCGACAACTGATTACCTGATCCATTATTGTATGCCTCTTTTCATGTCATTATTGGAGCGCCAGCCGGAAGATTTCCAGGTTATAGCGCATCAGATTAAGATAAGTATCTCTACCAGGAATGTTTTCACCACCCAGCGGATCAACGATTAACACTTTCATCCCTGTCTCACCGGCAATGTTTTCAGCAAGGGCCGACGAGAACTGTGGTTCCACCAGGATTGCGCCGACATCATGTTCTTCGATTATTTCCACCAGCTCTGTCACCCACCCGGCAGAAGGTTCCTGCCCCGGAAATGAAGCCACAACAGCAAGCTGATCTAAATCATATCTTCCGGCAAAATACTGCCAGGCAGAATGAAAAGAGATAAAACTGTCTTTGTTGAAAGTAGCAGTCGTTTCGTGTATTTCATGATCGAGAGAGTTTAATTCCGCCTGGTAGACGACCATTCTATCACTAAAATATTTCGTTTCTTCAGGCATAATTTCGACCAGGGCAGCTTCCAGCGCCGGTAAAACCTCTTCTTTTACCAGCACCGGGTCAAGCCAGAAATGAGGATCAATATTGCCAGTGTGGTCATGACGATCACTGTGTTCATGATCATCATCGTGATCATGAACATCTTGATCATGCTGCTTAAGGCTGACCTGGGAGCTTAAATCAAGAATAACCAGATCGCTGCTTCCGGCTTCAGCCAGTTTCAAAGCCCATTGATCGAGACCGGCACCGATATAGACAAAAAGCTGAGCAGCAGCTACCTGGCGGGCCTGTTCCATAGTCGGTTCAAAGGTATGCGGACTGGCTCCAGCCGGAAGCAGGTAGGTTACAGTGACCCGATCACCACCAAGCTGTCTGATTAGATCAGCCAGGGGATAGATGGTGGTGACAACCTGTACCTGCTCCTTAGCAGATGAATTTGAAACCTGATTGGCACTGCAAGCCGAGATACAGAGGGCGAATAATAACAACAAGATCAGCGGAGCTTTTCGCAAAAGAACAAACCTCCTCAGTTTCGTCGAACTGTTAATGCAACTTAGTTGCATTAACAGTTCAAACTTATCATAACCGGTTGAATAAAGCAATAGAGACCAGAATCCATTTCAAGGTCAGGCAGGTGTATCAGGGTATTAAACCGAATAATAATACAAAGATCTGAAGAGCCGTGAAACTGGAAGGTCACTGCCAGATAACTATATGAAACAAGATTTAATCTAGAGCAATCGGGTAACAGGAGTCGAAAATTACCATGAACCAAGAGATCATCATAGTTTTAATCATCCTTTGCGCCACAGTATTGATGCTGATCTTCGAAATCTTTCGCATCGATCTGGTTGCCCTGATTTGCCTGCTAGCTTTAGGCTGGTCGGGTGTTCTTACTCCGCAGGAAACTCTCGCCGGTTTTTCAAGCAATGCTGTAATTGCCATTGTATCGGTGATGATCTTGAGCCACGGAATTGCCAGAACCGGCCTGATGGATCGCTATGCCGAGCTAATCATGAAAAAAGCAGGAACAGCACCTTCGCGCATCATCGTGATCGTTTCTCTTTCAGCCGGACTGCTTTCAGCCTTCATACAAAACATCGGATCGGCAGCCCTTTTTCTACCCGGGGTTTTAAGTATTTCCCGCCGCGCAAAAATCCCATCTTCAACCCTGGTAATGCCGCTCGGTTTTGCCGCGATTTTAGGCGGCACCCTGAGCATGGTAGGGACAAGTTCACTGATCATTGTCAATGACCTGCTGCGCAGCGCTGACCTTAAGCCATACGGACTGTTCAGTGTTACCCCAATCGGTATTCTGCTGTTACTTTCGGGGATAGCATTTTTCTATATTGCCGGTAAATATTTACTTCCTGCCAGAACTAACCGCAATAAAATGCAAACAGAACAGGACAGGTTAATTAAAAATCTTAATTTACCGAATCAAATCTGGCATTACACAATCCCTGCAGACAGCCCGTTGATTGATCTGACTACTGAAGAATCCGGGGCCTGGAGCAAGTACGGCTTGCATATCCTGGGTCTGTCGCACAGCGAGGATGTTTTATATGCTCCCTGGCGTGAAACTGTATTCGCAGCCGGGCAGCAGCTGGCCTTACTGGGCGAAAAAGAGGCAGTCCGGCAATTTGCTTCATCTTTCAAACTAAGTTCTTCCGGCCGGCATTATCAGCTATCCGGACTAAGCAATCCAGAAAAAGCCGGTTTTGCCGAAATCATCATTCCGCACCGCTCGGAGCTGATCGGCCAGACCATTCGGCAATACAGCCTGCGCAAGCGTTATGCCGTAGAACCGGTACTGCTCTTCAGTCAGGGGGAACAGCTGCGCAGCGATTTTTCAGACCACCGGATCGCTCCCGGAGACACGTTTATAGTGTACGGACTGTGGGAAAGAATTGGCATTTTGAAAAGTAGTTCCGACTTTGTTGTAATCACAGCATTCAAAACCGAACAAAAAGATCAGTCTAAAGCTTTCCTTGCCGCCGGTTGCTTCATCCTGGCAATTATTCTGGCTATGACCGGTTCATCAATTGCCATCGCTTTTCTAACCGGAGCGGTCGCCATGGTCCTGTTGAGGGTCCTAAGCATCCAGGAAGCTTATCAAGCGATTGAATGGAAAGTAATATTTCTGCTTGCCGGGTTAATCCCCCTCGGGCTGGCTATGCAAAACACCGGCACGGCTGTCTTCCTGGCTGAAAAAATGATGCTAATGATCCAGGGCATGCACCAGCTGCTGTTCATCCTGGCCATTGGCACCCTTGCAACCCTGCTTTCACTGGTGCTGTCGAATGTTGGAGCCGTGGTAGTTCTAACCCCACTGGTATCGAATATGGCCGTGCTTGGCAATCTTGACCCCCGGCCCCTGGTTTTGATGGCCGCCCTTTGTGCCACAAATTCATTTATCCTGCCTACTCACCAGGTTAATGCCCTGCTGATGTCGGCCGGTGGTTACCGCAATGCTGATTACATTAAGGCCGGCAGCGGTATGACCTTGATCTATTTGCTGCTGGTTACTTTTGTTTTTTATCTTTTTTACCTGTAAAATAATTATTCAAAGGAGGTTGTACTATGTTACTAAAACACTTTTTCTTAGGTAAAATTGCACATAGTTCATATATTCTTGCCGGAAAGAACTACTGTGCTGTGATCGATCCCCAGCGAGATACAGATCTATACATCAATGAGGCGCGAGCCATGGGAGTCGATATTACCCATATCCTGCAAACCCATCTACATGCTGATTTCATCTCAGGACATATGGATCTGGCCCAAAAAACCGGGGCCAAAATTTACGTTGCCCAATCGGCAAACTGTACTTTTGATCATGTTGCCCTCACTGAAGGAGACAGTATCGAACTGGAAGATATGGTCCTTCAAGTTCTGGAAACACCTGGTCACACCCCGGAACATCTCAGCTACGTAGTAATTGATCAGGCTCGCGCTAAAAGCCCGATCGGGGTTTTTGTCGGTGACACTCTTTTTGTCGGCGATGTCGGTCGACCTGATCTCTTCCCCGATCTGGCGGAGGAGTTGGCCGGGAAACTTTACCACAGCCTGCATGACAAACTGCTTAAACTGCCTGATTATGTAGAGGTTTACCCGGCGCATGGCGCAGGTTCTCTCTGCGGTCGGGCCATGGGAGCCAAGTGGCTTAGTACTATCGGCTATGAACGTAACTTCAACCAGACTCTGCAAATGAAAGAAAAAGCCGAATTTATCCGTTCGCTGACCGAGGATATGCCACCGGCCCCGGACCATTTCAGCCGCTGCAGTGATATTAATCGTCAGGGTCCGCTAAAGCTAGCTGAGCTGAATGAAATGGAAGAGCTCAGTCCGGCTGATTTCAAAGAAAGGCTAGAGGATCCGAACATTACAGTTCTTGATACCCGCAGTTACCATGCTTTTGCCAGCCAACATATTCCCGGAGCCTGGCATCTGGACCTGAACGGGAACTTCCCGACTTTTACCGGCTGGGTTATCCCAACCGATAAAGATATTTTGCTTGTTGCTGATGACTTTAAAAAAGCACAGGAGGCCAAAACCTGGGCTCACCGGGTGGGCATGGATCGAATCAAGGGCTATTTGGATGGCTCGATGGTCGCCTGGGCTGTTTCCGGATATCAGACCAGTCATATCAGCATGATCTCAGCTGAAGAACTCCACCAGATGATCACCGGCGGCGATGATTTTGTATTGGTTGATGTCCGCGCTCCCCTGGAATATGCAGACAGCCATATCGAAGGCGCTATCAATATTCCGGTTGCTGACCTGCGCACCCGGTACAGCGAACTGGAGCGGGATAAAACCACAGTTTTACTTTGCAGCTCCGGTAATCGCTCAAGCCTCGGGGCAAGCATTTTAAAAATGCACGGTTTCCGGGATATAGTTAACCTGGCTGGCGGTATGACCGGTTACAGCACAGCCGGTTATGCCAAAGAATGTCATGCCTGTATTAATCCTCACGGTTCAAGATTTTTTACCAATTTCAGCGAAGTGCCGCGGCACTGGAGCAATCTTTAAAAGGAGGACAAATCATGGACTTTCTAACTGAAATACGTTGGTCCCCATATACGGTGGGTATCGCTATCGGGATCTTAAGCTGGTTCACTTTCCTGATTTCTAAAAAACCACTGGCTTGCTCTACCACCTTTGCCAAAGCCGGCGGCATGCTTGAAAAAAAAATATTCGGCGGCAGGGTAGAACAGAAAGCTTATTATCAGAAAATAAAACTGACTGTTGACTGGCAGTGGATGCTGGTTACCGGAATCATCATCGGCGCTCTGTTTTCAGCCCTGCTTTCCGGTGATTTTAGCTGGCAATGGGTGCCCCCACTCTGGGCCGCCAGTTTTGGTTATTCAGCTGCCAGCCGCTTTCTGGTTGCTTTGCTTGGCGGGATCATCCTGGGCTTCGGAGCACGCTGGGCCGATGGCTGCACCAGCGGCCATGGGATCAGCGGTACGATGCAGCTGGCTGTTTCAAGTTGGATCTCTGCCATCTGCTTTTTTGCAGGCGGCATCCTGGCCGCCCACCTGATCTTTGGTCTATAAGGAGGACAGACACTGATGAAACATAGCACTGGGCAAATTAAAAAAGATCATAAATCCCTTCTCTGGGGTTTATTCTTTGGAATAATATTTGGCTTTCTGCTGCAAAAAGGCGGTGTTACGAAGTACGACGTCATCATCGGACAACTACTGCTTGAAGATTTTACGGTGTTAAAGGTGATGCTCTCTGCCGTGCTGACCGGGATGCTTGGCCTCTATGCCCTGAAAGCTTTTGGGCTGGTGGAATTAAAACCAAAATCAGGCTCATTCGGCAAGAATATCATTGGTGGTTTAATCTTCGGGGTAGGCTTTGCTGTTTTGGGATACTGCCCTGGAACTATCGCCGGTGCAATCGGCAATGGTTACCTTGATGCCCTGACCGGTGGGCTGCTGGGCATTATCGGGGGAGCCTCTATCTTTGCCGCTTTCTACCCCCAATTAAACAGGAAACTATTAAAAATTGGAGATTTCGGTGCTCTAACCCTGCCCAAGCTTTTTAAGGTAAATGACTGGGTGATTGTTATCCCCATGGCCCTTTTGATTTTCGCTTTTCTTTTCTGGCTGGAACGTATCGGATTTTAACCGCAGAAAGGCAGAAAAGTGACTTTGCGTGAAAAATGAGCTGCCTGCTGATTTTTTTCTGATCGAAAGGATCTGATCACCAAGATGTCATATGTTTTCGATACTTACCTGCACGATGATTTCCTGGCATTCGAAAACTGCTGCGTCTCTGATCCGGCAATCGATTTACTAAAACTGGAATCATTCCAGGGCAAATTACTGGATTTTGCCTGCGGGCATGCACCCTACCTGCCTATACTAAAGGGTTACAGCGAACTGACCTTGCTGGATAAAAGCGCTCATTTGCTGGGAAAAGCCCGCGGCACAGCCGAAAAGCTGGGCCTTAAGAACATCCGCTATATTAACGCTCAATCGGAAAATATGCCTTTTGCCGATAACACTTTTGATATGGTCATGAGCAGCTTTGCCCTCGGTGATGTAACCAGCTGGCGGCAGACCATGAACGAAGTAGAGAGGATTATTAAGCCAGACGGCATCTTTATCCTGATTGACCTAATCGGGGGCAACAATGATTTTATCTACGATCTGGTTCAGATTGCCGATGTGATCGAAGGGGTGCAAATCGGGCGGGAAAGTTCGGAAATCTGGTGTTTTTTAATCAGTTACCTGAACAGCAAGGCCAGGTTGCTGCAATATGAAACTTTTAAACTAATCTATGAATTCCCCAGCCGGGAAAAGACAAAACAGCTGGCTGAAGGCTTAGAAATCAGGATGAAAAGTAATCCAGAAGTTAGAGAAGCCATACATGCCTACCTTGATCAAAAAGATTCGCCCTATGAGATCGATTCGGTTTATCTGAAAATGAAAATATTGAAGCGGTGATTAGCCGCTAAAATTAAGCAGGGTCCAAGCCTTTAAAGGCCTGGACCCTGCTTGACGCTTTTAGTTTAAATGGTAATACAATTACCCGCCCGGGCGATATTTTCGACTGTGTCATACATATTAGTAATCTGGCCAACCTGTAACTGATCTTTCAGTTCGAAATAATCAAGACAGGTCCCACAGGAGAAAATTTCAACTCCCAGTTTTTCAAGTTCCTGCAGTTCTTCCAAAACCGGGCTGCCCTCGGTAGTTAGCTTAACTGCGCTGTTCATGAAAAGCATTTTTACCGGCAGCGTATTGGTTTCCTTGATGGTAAAGATAAAGCCGCGCATTAAGATCGCCCCGAGTTCTTCACTGCCTTCCCCCAGGGTAGCGGATTTAAAAAGATAGACCAGGTCACCAGGCGGGGCTTCACAGCTGCAGCAGGCAGCAGAATCTGCTTCAGTAGCGGAGCGAGCCGTTTGGTCAAAACCGGCACCCGGCAGAATCTTAATTTTATACAGATCAGCTTCCTTTTCAACCTCTGCCCGGTAACCACTGTTTGCGGCAAAACGGGTAACGTTTTCTTTTGCCGCTTCGTTATCAACTAAAACAGTAAGGGTGAAGTCCTCTCCATCCTGCCTGGTTAGTTCTTCCAATGCTTTCTTGGTGTTAAGAACCGGCTGGGGACAGGGCAAACCTCTATTATCTATTTCTTTTTTCTGCAATTGATAAGCCTCCCTTACAAATGCTTATTGAAAAGATGCTGTCTATTTAAGATTAACATTCTTTCAAAATTTCCGCCAATGCACTGGGAATGTGCTTAATTAGATCATAAATCTGTGAAGCTGGGTTTGGTTTGGCTAATGACCCAGATAGTCGATTGACCTTGGCTGCAATGACTGCCGCATTTTCGATTGTCATTCCTGAAGAGATCAGGGCAGAAACAATACCGGTCAGGGTATCACCGGTCCCGCCGATCGCCTCCATTGATTCTTCGAGAGGATTATCAACTTTCGCCAGGATTCCGTTATGATCTGCAATGTAATCTGTAGCCCCTTTGACCAGGAGATAAGCGGCAGCATTACCATGCTGATAGGCTCTTTTAATCAGATCGGGAACAAGATTATCTTCATGGAGAATAAAACCTCGGGTATAAAAGGGATGAGG
>CAZAKI010000053.1:9730-11937 GCA_964485855.1 uncultured Syntrophomonadaceae bacterium
GCTAAGTATTTGTAAAGCTTCTTGCTTCCTGCTCCATCCCCGATATCGCCTACCAAATAACAATACGGTTCAGGTTGATTCAGATACTTTAAAGTTTCAACTGCTGCCGCGATTAGCGCCGGTGTGCCGCGGTTTACTGAAACTGAAAGGTCGCCTAATATCAGTCGATCTGCTTCAACTTTTACCTGACCCTCGGCCAGGGGAAAGCTATTATCAGGGATCGTGCCGACTAGACCAAACATTGAACTAACAACCGATCATAAGCAATCTGCAGGGCATAGGCACAAAGGGTATAGCCAATATCCTTAGGATTTGGCGTATCATTGATATGCCGGTTAACCATCTGCTCTGCCAGGTAAGGAACATCAGGACAGCCACCACCCGATACATTAACAATGATCGATGATTTTTTATCTACAGTGATTTTCATATTAGCCGCCCTGATCATTAAGTATTCTCCAAAATCTTTAACCTGTAACAAATCTACCGGCTCCAGTAGAACACTGGTTACCGGCACTACCTGAAGTGGTTTTAGACCTACAGAATCAAGCACCCTGATTATCTCTAATTCCTTGATCAGGGGAAATTCGATGACGAGGTCGCAACCACTGCGAATTTCAGGCGGCGGCCCCATCACCTTGATTTCCATACGATCACTCTTTAAAACATTTTCAGCTTTAATGACTTCACTGGTGTGTTCAAAAACAAGGATGCCCCGATCCTTTTGATCTGTTTCAGTCTTAGCTCTTATTTTACTGGTTAAAGACTTAAACATTGAAGTCACTTCCCGATTTTTATCCTGTATCCTTCATCTTCCGGCTGAATGTCCAGTACTTTCCAGCCCTGGGCATTGGTAGCACGACTGACGTTTTCCTTTGATGTATCCGTATCAACCAAGACAGTCAATTCACCCTGACCGGCAGCTTTTATCGCATTAACCGTCATAATCACCGGTTGCGGACAGGACAAACCTCTGGCATCAACTACTTCAGCCATTTATATTTCCTCCTTTGAAAGCTTTACGCTGTTTTTCCCTTCATGGTTAAACCGATAAAAACACAAACTGCAAAACCGATAACCAGTGCTGCTATACCGGCAGTTGTTACTCCGGCCGGTGAACTGGCCAAGCCAAAGTTATGGGCCATGGCAGCGCCAACAATCATGCCGATCACAAAAACCGCAGCATCGCCATCGCCTTCCCCGGAAAGGAAAAGCTGGCGTCCGGGACAACCACCGGCCAGAGCAAACGCCAAACCAGCCAGACCCATCCCGGCGAAATTCCAGAAGTGCATATTATGCGCTACCGGTTGACCGACAAATCCGGGGTTAAACTGCCCGATCACCAGGTTGGTTAAAAATGCAGCTACTGCCAAGGCAACCAGCCCTCCGAAAAGATGAGTCTGCCTGAACAGAATCAAATCGCGGATCGCGCCCATAGTACAAAAACGGCTTTTCTGAGCTAGAAAGCCAATGATTAGCCCAACTACCAGTGAAACGGCCAGCGGCGCATACATGGAACCGGGACCTTCAAGGCTGTAGAATAGGAATTTACTCTGAATTTCTCCGTTAACTGGGGGGCTAATCAGCATGATAACAAGAAAGCCCAGCATAATCAGAGGCATCATCCAGCCTGCCGTAGTATGAGTTTTGTGGGTCCGTCCCAGGTTGTAACCGTTTTTCAGGAAGAGGGTACCGATCCAGATCCCCACGGTCAGCCCAAGTAAACCCAGGATAGCGTTGCCATCCCCTCCGGCCAGGCGAAGCAACGCCCGCCAGGGGCAGCCGAGAAATACCAGGGCGCCGATCATGGCAAAAATACCAAGCACAAACCTGACGATTGGCGCAGAGCCCAGCCGGGATCTAAATTCTTTAAATAAGTAGGCCGATATAAAAGACCCGAGAACGAAACCGATAATTTCTGGACGCATGTACTGAACAACCGCCGCCCGGTGCATCCCCAGGGCGCCGGCAATATCGCGTTCAAAACAGGCCACACAAATGCCCATGTTGGCCGGATTGCCCCAGAATTGGAGCAAAGAGGCAAGAATACCGATGAAAAGACCAACCGCGATAATTCCCCACCGTGTAGCTAAAAATTGTTTCACTGAACTACCACCACCTGTACTAGTTTTTAATAATAAAATCCATCTGTTCATTATTATTAACTATTTACAGGCGAAGATAAAATAAGAATATTAAATACAGGT
>CAZAKI010000054.1:0-6514 GCA_964485855.1 uncultured Syntrophomonadaceae bacterium
GGAAGTATAACCCCGCTCGTAAAATAACGGTAGGTTGACCAGCTGCCCCAGCTGGAAGCATTGCCGGCCCGGACCCGCCAGCGATATTCAGTGCCATCATTGGGGAAACCGCTTTGAGAAACATTAGTTAAATTGCCCAACTCGATATTTTTGAAGATAAAACTATCGCTAACCCGGATTACCTCCAGCTGGTAACGGCTCGCACCGGTAACAGCGCTCCATTGAAAATTAATGGAGGTGGTATCCAGGGAAGCATCATTGGCCGGGTAACCTAGGGTTGGGGCCGGAAGAGTTACTCCGTTGGTAAAGGTCCGGTAAGCTGACCACAAGCCCCACTGCGTAGCTGTGCCGGCCCGGACCCGCCAGCGATACTGGGTGCCGTCATTGGGAAACCCGGACACAGTCGTATTGATCAGGTTACCAAGCTCAAGGTTTCTAAAGATATAGCCATCGCTGATCCTGATAATTTCCAGCTGGTAGCGGGTCGCTCCGCTTACCGCACTCCATTGGAAACTGACTGAAGTGCTATCAAGCGCAGCATCTTCAGCCGGCACCCCAAGAGTCGGGGCTGGAAGGGCTGCTCCGTTGGTAAAGGAACGGTAAACCGACCATGCACCCCATTGGGTGTTGCCGCCGGCCCGCACCCGCCAACGATACTGGGTACCGTCGTCAGCGAAAGCATACTGGATTGTACTGGTTACATTGCCAAGATCAACTGTTCTAAAAATGGTTCCGTCGGAGACCCTGGTGATTTCCAATTGGTACCTGGTTGCCCCGCTGACTGCGCCCCATTGGAAACTAACCATTGAACCACTGACACTTGCCGCTTCGATTGGTGAAATCAGAACCGGGGCATAGAGCTGCTGCACCGGAAAACTGTTAATATAACCCTGGATATACTGCATGATCAGGTTAACATCAACTACATTCACCATTCCATCGCCATTAACATCGGCGACTGCGAGCTGCGCAGCCGATAATGGGGGTTGGTAGCCAAGAATATGTCTTTGAATCAGGACGACATCATAGATATTAACAACCCCGTCGAAATTGACATCGCCAAGCTGTTGTGCTGATGCGGCCGGAACCAATAAGATCATCAGGATAAAGATAGAAAGCAAAACTAGTAATAGCTTTGTCCCGGCTTTTCCTCCGTTGTTTCGTTTCATTTTAAAAACCTCACTTTGCTTTTTTCTCCCTGTCAATCAGTTCTATTATTTATGATCCGAAAATTTTATTTCTCCCTGACACAAAAGATTATTCATTAGTTTTCTCTTTTTTGACTCGACCGGCCTGAGAAGGTTTTTTAATCTTCCAGTAAACTAAGGCCAATATTGCAATAAGCAGGATCGGAATAATAACCAGATAAGGGCTGGTCTTTGCAGCTTCCCCATCCTGGGAATTGTCTTCGCCAGCCGACTGATCATCTGAAGCTTCCGGATCTACCGCTCCATTTTCAGGTTCAGGTTCAACTGTACTATCCTCGGTTAGCTCTTCCTGCTCCGCGTTATCTAAAGTTCCCTGCCCGGAAGATGGAGTGCCGATCACGATTTGACCGGGAACCGCCGTCGGTTCGGCGGTGTTTCCGGCAACGATAATTAAATCCTCAAAACCGATAGCAGCAGTTCCTGCTTTGATCAAATCAAAATTAATACGGCACAAAATACCGCTATCTTCGGTATCGCCATTAGCAGTAACCCACATAAACATCAGTTTACCTGGCGCATAATCCAGATTAGCCATATGCAGGCTGTTTTCTGCCGACTGAATCAGATCTCCGATATCAATCGAAACCGGCTTTACCAACTGGGGGTCGAAGGTAAGCGTAAATTGTCCCCCCTCGGTTCCTGTTGCCTGTTCAGCCTTGACAATTACCGTTACCTGCTCACCGGCACTGCCTTCAGTTTTGGCAGCTGATACTTTAAAACCCTCGGCTGCTGCCACACTGCCCGAAAATAACAAAAAAAGGAACATAAGTGCGGCTATTGATATAATTATTATTTTATTATTTTTTATATAGTTCATAGCGTCAAACCTCTGGTAATATATTTTGGTTGCGGCAGCAGTTTACAGGCTGCCGCAACCGGTCGGATTGGTTTACTTTTTTTCACCCGCCTCCAGATCTGTTTGCCTCATTAAAGGCGGGAAATTATTGATTACTTTTTACTGCCCGGTAAGCAACTGTCTTTTCTTCTGGTAAAGGATCCCTGCACATAAAAGAACCAATATTGCGCCAATGATCAGGTAATGGGTCCCACCGGTAGGTGGTGTTGGCTTCTGACCTTCGAGTTCCTTAATCCGGTTTTCAGCGGCAACCAGTCTGGTCAAATAAACGAAGTCACTGTCAACTGCACCATGCTGGGTCTTGGCCCTATTAACCAGATACCGGGCTTCTTCTACTTTTGGTTTATCATCAAGTTTTAGGTTGTCGACAGATGGCAGGGCATAAATCGCATCATCAGCTTCCCTGATGGCTTCGCACTTGGCGATTACTTCTTCAGCATCCTCCAATTTATTTAAATTGTTGAAATCGCTGTCAACTGCACCATGCTGGGTCTTGGCCCTGCTAACCAGGTAACGGGCTTCCTCCACATCTTCCTTGTCCGAACACTTAACATTTTCAGGCAAAGCATCAATAGCATCCTCAGCCAGTTCTATGGCGTATTGTTTTTCATTTTGTCCCAGACCTGTTACCTTACCTGCCGTAGGGGTTGCTATAAAGCGGCCGACCAAAGGATCGACAATTACCCAGTCACTGAAAGTCAGGGGGGTCTCCCCTTCCCCGGTGATCTTGAAATTAATCGTACAGACAACCCCGGAATCTTTGGTTGAACCTTCCGCATTAACCCAGAGGACACGCAGTTTATTGCCGCCCACATTCAGGTTGGAATCAAAGAGGTTCCCGGAAACATCAGGCACAAAATCACCCCGTGTAGCCGATACCGGCTCCAGGATCAGGTTCGCCCCTGCCAGAGCAGGACCAAAGTAAAGGTCGAACTGGCCCCCTTCAGTATCAAGAGCATTGGTAATGCTCACTTTAACCGCAACCGTATCACCAACATAACCTGTTTCCTGGCTGGCGCTCAGGCGAATCTCCTGGGCAAAAGCAGCCTGGGCAAAAAATAAGACAAAGAGCATGCTTAATACTAAAGCAATTAGCAAACATTTACTATTTTTTGGTAAATTCATCATCTTTCCTCCCCTTCATTTTTACTGTCTCCGACAATATATTTATACCAAGATGGTTTGTTGCTATCCTCCTTTGCACCAAATTCTTAAAGACTTATGTTTTCAATCAAAGCGATTTGCAAAAGAAAAAGAAAAGCAAAGCGATTAGTGTTTGCCTTTCTTCTGGATTCTACGTTTCCTGGCAAAAAAGATACCGGCAGCTGTAAGCCCCAGTCCGGCGCTTAAAGATACGATCGCGCCTCCTGTGGGCGGAGTCGGGGTTGGTTTTGGTTCCGGTTTCGGTGCGGGCTGCGGCTCCGGTTCAGGCTCCGGCTCTTCTTTTTCCCCAATCTTTTCTTCCGCACCCTTTAAAACATCATAACGCCAGCAAATATCGAATGCTGTAGCCCCGTAGACTTCCATCGCTATTCTGGTCAAACGCCGGGCTTCTTCGATTAAAGGTCTGTGCTCTTCGGTAATCTGTTCGATGGGTGGAATTAGATCAATGGCATTCTGGGCATCACGAATGGCAAGCATCTTGTAAACTCTCTGCTCGGCAGCGTATAGTTTGGCCAACTCGGGGAAATCGGCATCTACCGCACCATATTCGTCCTTAGCTTTCTGGACAAGGACAAATGCTCTAGCCGCTTCATTAATATATGCTTGTTCATAGGTGACAATTGAATCAGGATCTGGAAGGCGGTGAATGGCGTCATTAGCAGCGGCAATGGCTGCCGCTTTTTCCGCGGGGGTATACTCTAAATTGACTTCTGCTTCATCGACATTGGCGTATCCGATCATCGGGTTAATTACTAATATCGAGAAGCCGATCAAGGATACGACAACAAGAAGCAATCCGTACTTGACTAGCTTTTTCATATTATTCTCTCCCTTATATTAATCATCGACACCCGTTTTCTCTCTATCTCTCTCTTTATCTAGACGGGCGCAAATCGATCCCTAAAAGTTAAGCCCGCTATTCACCTCCAGGTTAAGGGGTTGATGCCAGTTCAAAAACTATGTTCACAACTCATTGAATATAGAGACACTTTCCCCTATTTTAACATATCTGCTGCAGAAATTCTATATTTTTGTAAAAAATCCTTCTTTTCCGTGTAAATATTTTTCTATTCTGGTTTTTTATTATGGTTATTCTATAACTTAATTTCCAATAAATCAAGCATTTTAGGTCCGTTAGACTGTAAATTAACTAAAATATTGTTTCTATAATTGGCAAGACCTGCTGTATACCACCTATTTCTGCCACTTTTGAGCTATACTAGCATCTAGTAGCTAGTACTGAAATAAGCCTCTATCCCACGATAAAGCGCCATCGCAATCTTGTTTTGAGCTTCCGGGTCAAGAAGGATCGCTTCCTCCAGTGGATTGCTTAAAAACGCAACTTCGACCAGAGCAGCCGGCAAGTTAACCTTATTCAACACGAAAAAGCTGCTGGTCTTCACCCCACGATTACGCAAGCCGATTGCAGTTACCAATTCTCTCTGCACTTGCAGGGCAAGCATTCTGCTGGCAGTGTTGTTCGAATTCTTGGCACAGTAAAAGGTTTCTGTCCCATTCGATTCGACATTTGAAAAAGAGTTGGCATGAATACTGATCATCAAATCTGCTGCGGCCTTATTGGCCAGATCTACCCGCTGTTGGTTGATTACAGTCTGATCACTATTGCGGGTTAAAATCACAATGGCCCCTGCTTCTTCCAATAAATTAACCAGTTTCTGGGCAATACTGAGATTAATTGTTTTTTCCTGCACTCCGGTTGTTCCCCGGGCACCCGGATCTGAACCACCATGACCGGGATCAATGACAATTTTTCGGCCCTGGAGTGAAGCAGCTGTAACCTGGTAGCTGCGCACGTAAGCGCCGTGGACCCAGCCGCTTTTACCCTCAGCTTCAACATCAACCATTAACCACTCGTTCTGGCTGCCATTTACCGTTAGCACAGTACCAAGAGGCAGACGAGCCAAAATTTCATAGTCAGTACTGGGACCACTGCGCAGGTGCAGGATATTAACATTGACAATGACCTGGCTGACATTATTTTGACCACTGGCAGCCTGTTCACCTTCCGGTGATTGGAGATCAACGGTCGGCACCTGGGTCATTACACCGGAATCTATAGTTCTAATCTGCTCCAGATATTGAATAATCAGGAAATGGTAATCAGCCGAAGGGGCCCAGCGGTTATCTAAATCCTCAACATGGACCACCTGCCCCGCCCAGGTTTGGGAAGCAGCCAGATGGTAGCTTGCATGTGGTTCACCGATTGGACTGTAACCCACGTAGGCAGAAAGGTGATTATAATGGGCCCTGACTCCTTCTTCCGGAGTTGGGAACTTTTCAAACTCTTCTTGATTGCTCTCGGCAGCGGTGGCGGTCCTGATACCGGCCCAGTTGTTGGAGTCAGGTGAGATTAAGTTGCTAAAGCGTCCGAAATCGGATTCTACCGCTGCCTGGGCATACAACACTTCCGGCCTTAAGCCGCTTAGAAGACCATAATCCCAGTAGAGGGTAGCAACATCAATAAAAATCTGCTCAGCTCCTTGACTGCGTGCCCAATTCTGGGCCTGCTCCAGGGTAACTGTAGCCATACCGCAAATGGGTGTCTTGGCCGGCGGAGCTTCGGTGGCCGCTTCCTGTTGTTCAGCAGGACCAGCGGTTGAAGTTGTTTTCGGTTCGCTATTAATATCACCGGCAGTAATGCTCACAAGGCTGACCTTAAGGGGCGCAGCAGCCCTGACCGCATCGGCCTGATCAAAATAACCTTGCAAATCAAACTGTTGGTCAAGCAGTACTGCTGAAGCATAGCGATTCACTATTTCATGGTAGGAAAAAAGCTGTCCGGAGCTGTCAAGAACCGCATAGATGTTTTTTGAGGAAAAATCTTCGTAAAGCCCGTTTGAAAGTCCGATGATCTTGAGAGCATAAGAATCGATCAGTTCGGAGTAACTATACTGATAAAAACTACCGTTTTGATCCTCGGCAATAAAACCCTTGATCGCCAGCGCTGCGGCCGGAGAGCCAAGCAGCAAGCAGAGCAATAAAGAGATTAGGACTAAGAGCAGTGTCTTCTTTATTTTTAGCGACACCGTTACACCTCCGAAACAGTTCTCCCTGATTATCTCGTCACAGTCACAAACCGGCGCTCAGCTTTTTCAGCGTCAACTTCACCCCAGAAACGCTGGGCTTCAGCATTGTAACCTAAGAGCAAACCATCTACCTTCACCTGATAATTTTGTGGTTCAGATACATTTAAGGCAATAATAACCAATTTTTTACCCGGGGTCAAGCCCTCCTCGACAATAAACTCACGAACAGGATCGGGTTC
>CAZAKI010000054.1:6614-11891 GCA_964485855.1 uncultured Syntrophomonadaceae bacterium
TCCGGTTCCGGTTCCGGGGCGGGAGCGGGTTCTGGTTTCGATACAGGTTTATTTTCGGCCTGGTTATTCGCAGCGGAAGCGCTATAAAGCGGATCACCGTGCTCGATTAATGCCTTTAATTGATCAGGCGTTGTGATTTCATGACCGGCGATCATCACCACCAGATCAGCGCCAAAAACGATTTCCCCCGGAACTGGTTCAAGATTCGAACCGGCTGCATTGACAGACAGGCTTTCGATCGAGCCTTCACCCATAACCTCCGTCGCTTCATTTAATTCCAATACCTTTATTACAACGTCCTTTGCTACTGTAAGCACATTATTAAGGGCTTCTCTCTCAATAATCAGTTTCTCAATTAATGAATCTGGTAAAAAGCTGATCAAACCAGCCTCAGCGGTAACCCGCACTTCGTCCAATTCTCCGGCAAGCTCAGTCACCCCGGGAGCCGATAAATAAGCCTGCTTTACCCTGCAGCTTCCCAGCAGGTAGGCGGCCCCGTCAAGATACAGACTGTCAATCTGCAGACCCTCTTGAACCTTGATCGCTGTTCCTTCGGCCGACCGGGCAACAATTAAACGATTAACCTTGTCACTTTCAAGTTCAAGATTGGCCTGGGGAACACTGACCTGGATCGTTTCAAAATCTCCGGTCAGTTTAACCGGAGCAGCAGTAAGCACTTCGATCGCCAAAAAACCGCTAAAACCGGAATCAGGATTCTCCAGTAAACGCGCACCGGTTTCAATAATAGTGTTTTCGATTATAGTTGCGCCGACAGCTAGAAGCCTCACATCACCACCGGGACGATTAACCTTAACTTCACCGAGTAAACAATCACGGAAGGTGATGGTATTAAGACCACCTCCCTGGACCAAAACCGCACCTTCGACCGATACTGCAATCAACTCAACACTGCCATCGCCGATACCCGGTCCCAGGTATAGATTACCGCTGATGTGGGTTTCTTCCAAACTAATACCCGGTTGATCAATCGTGTAATCACCGGTAATCTGGCGAATGCCGTCCTCATCGATGTATTCAACACTGCTGGCTGTGATCATTCCACTCATCAAAGAAGCCATGCCGAAAGTATCAGTGAAGAAAATGGCGGCAGAAAAAACAATCAGCACGACTAGCATTAGCAGTAAAACCTGGAAAAAGCTGATTTTTTTCTGCTTCTTTTTCTTCTTTCTACGCGGTGCAGTGCTCAAAACATTTCTCCCACCTAAACAAATTTTATCAAGACAGCGTCACTAAAGATAAAGCTATGGACAGAAAAAACCTGATTCGTCGGCCAGGCTGTCATAACCACCTCTTGCTTTGAGCGGCTTTAGACCCTATAGCTTTGCGTTTCTACCTTTCGGCAGGTTTGCCTTTATCGGTCAGGTTGACGATAATTATATATTATGTTATTAACTCGCGACAAATATTTCTAATTTTTCATAATAATATTATCAGTGGCTGCATAATTTGTCAATATTTTTATAGGAAAAATCAGACTTATGTCGAAATATACGGTAAATAATGCTTTTACTGGAGGTTTAAATCATGTTTTACTGGAAAGAAAAGGGCAGTGCCAACACCGAACAGACGGTTGAAAAAGCTTTAACCCGGGCTGGGGAGCTGAAAATCAACCAGATTGTTGTCGCTTCAAACAGTGGAAACACAGCTGCTTTATTTGCCGGAAAGGGACCCTCAATTACCTGTGTCACCCACCATGTTGGTTTTACCGACCCGGGGGTCGATCAGATGGGGTCGGAAGCCCGGAAAAAATTAAGCGAACAGGGAATCAAGATCCTGACCACTACCCATCTTTTTGCCGGCATCGATCGGGCGGTGCGCAACAAGTTCCAGGGGCTTTACCCTGCAGAAATAGTTGCTACCACCCTGCGCATGATGGGGCAGGGTTTTAAAGTTTGCTTAGAAATAAGTGTTATGGCTCTCGATGCCGGGCTGATTCCCTTTGGTGAAGAAATTATTGCCGTAGGCGGAACGGGGCGGGGAGCCGATACGGCGCTGGTTATTGTCCCGGCTCATTCCAGCCAGTTTTTCGACAGCAGGGTCAAAGAAATTATCTGCATGCCGCGTAATAACTGATTCAGTTACGGATTGCATCAATCATTTCCAATATCCGTTGATGATAAGTGGCAGAAGGGGCCCATTTGCCGCTTAACTCTTCCAGGGTCTGAACGCTGCCGGCCCAGGGCATTTTGGTAATTGAATAATAGCGGCGGTGCGGTTCACCCGTTGGCGGCAGACCAATATAGGCCGCCAAATGGTTAAAATGCGCTCGCACCCCTTCTTCCGGTGATAAGAATTGCTCGTAATCAGCTGTGGTATTTCCGGTGGAACCGGCTACTTTAATCCCGGCCCAGTTGTTGTGGGAAGCGGGTACCAGGCCCCTGAAGTGCCCGAAACCAGTTTCGTAGGCCGCCTGGGCATACAAAACCTCGGGGTTAATACCGGTCAGCTGCCCGAACTCCCAATAGACGGGAGCGATTTCAATAAACCGCTGGTTGGCCTTATTGCCCGCTGCCCAGGCCTGAGCTCTTTCAACTGTAACCCGGGCCGCCTCCACCAGCTTAGTTTCCGGCTGACTTACTGGTGGTTCAGAACTAATTACCGGAGTGGGCTGCGGCTCAGGAACGGTTGAATGATCATTGGCCACAGCAGTTGCTTGTACTGGCTGAGGGGGCGGGCTGCCATTTGTTCCGGACGACTGACCTTCAGCCAAAGTTTTCTTAACCGCTGTCTCGACTATTTTGCCTTCCCACAGGGATACGAAATACATTTCCTGCGGAACATCAACCATTTTCACCCCTTGGGCCCTGGTATAATCGTTTAAATCAAATTTTAACCCCTTGACCTCCGCCGCCTGGCGGGAATTGATCAGTGCAGTAAAATCATAATAGTGATCATTTAAAACCAGCGCTCGCGGGGTTTTGCTGTAGAAATCATCGAAGAGACCATTTGACAGGCCTATGACCTTTAAGGCATAGGAATCAAGCAGCGTCTTATATTCGTAGAAAAACAAAACTCCATCCCGGCTTTCTGCCAGGAAACCGTCAACAGTTACAGCCGATACCGCTGACGCAGTAAAAATGAGCAGCATCAGGATAAGAGCTGTAAGCAGTACTTTAGAATTTAAGTCACTAAACTTACGCACTAAAAAGCCCCTCCAGAATTGAGGGACCGACAAAGTATGAATTTCATCCTGTTTCGGTAGCCTGGCAGTCTTAACCGGTCACCAGTTCGAGACCCATGGCTTTGCGCCCCTGTCTTCCAACAGGTTTGCCTTTGTCGGTCAGGTTTTATTAAATTTAATCTAGCAGTTGCTCTAAAATTATTATAATATTATTCCGACTCTTTTGTCAATATAAGCAAGCTTAATTCGCAGCCCACTAATGGTAATAAATGTTTTATTGCTTTCTCTTGTTTTGATGCTATAATCCGAGTGCTTTTACAAATAGATCTACCAGCTCAGGGTCAAACTGCCGCCCGGCGCATCTTCTCAGCTCACCGGCAGCCGCAGCCGAAGTCATCGCCTGCTTGTACGGCCGGCCGCTGGTCATCACTTCGTAAGCATCGGCAATGGCCATAATCCTGGACAGCAGTGGTATTTCCTCACCCTTCAGCCCCTGGGGATAACCGGAACCATCCCAGTGTTCATGGTGACTAAGAATTTCATTCGCCACATGGGCAAATTCTTCGGTCGCCCGGGCGATCCGTGAACCTGCTTCAGGATGTTTTTTAATCTTTTCCCACTCTTCGGCATCAAGTAGACCTTTCTTGGTGAGGATATCTTCAACAATCTTGACCTTACCGATGTCGTGCAGCAGGACCAACACCGCCAAACGGTTCAATTCGGATTTGGGCAGCGCCAGTCGCTGCCCCATTTTTAGGGATAGCTCCCTGACCCGCCTGACATGCTCTTCTGTTTCAAAACTCTTTCCCATTAAATTATGGTAAACAGACTTTAAAAATTTGCTCTTTATTTTCATGTATGATTGCAGCTTTTGATTCTGCATTAAATCTTCGGCATTCCTTTGCACCTCGGTCAGGGGTACATCCGGATTATTTTTTGCTGCCGCGCCCAGGGTCAAGGAGATCGGAACGCTGTTCTGGTAAGCATCGCGGCATTTATTGCTGATACGGTGGCAAAGTTCCTGGGCATCGCGATCAGAAGTCTGCGGCAGCAAGATCAGAAACTCGTCCCCACCCCAGCGGGTGATGATATCTTCTTTGCGGCAGATGTCTTTAATAATCGTTGCCGCCTTTCTGATCAGCAGATCTCCTTTGCTGTAGCCGTAAGTATCATTAACCAGCTTGAGGCCATCGATATCAGCAATGATAATACTGATCGGCAGCTGACGCTCGGTATCCAAGCGAAGCATCTCTGCCTGCAGGAAATGGCGGTTGTAAAGGCCAGTCAGGCTGTCGTGATTGCTGAGGTAGCGGTTCCTAAGCTCTTCCTCTTTATCTTCTGTGATATTGCGGATAATGGTGGCAAAGCAGCGCGGTTCAAAGCGGTAAGCAGTGATTTCGTACCAGCGGTTCAAATGCTCGGCATGGTAATCGATCCTGGCATTTTCACCGCTTAAGGCAACATGACCGAAAGCCTTGATCAGGTTAGTCTTCGGCGGTTTTATCTCAGGCATCAGATCAGTGATTTTTTTACCGATCAACTCAGCCCTATTCATTCCTGACATTTTTTCAAAAGCCATATTGACAGTCAAAAGAACTGCATCGACCGGTTTGCCCTGTTCATCGAGGCTTATCCTGAAAGCGGCGAAAGCTTCGGGCATTGTTTCAATGAGGCTCAGGTATTTTTCTGACACGGCAACCAGGAGATCTCACCTCTAAATTTTTTTTGCCCAGATAAATCGCGAACCTATAAATATCAATAATGCCGTTGATATTATACCCGTACGCTGTTATAAAGCTGTTATAAACTGCATAATTTAATGTTAGATACTATTTCCTACTTAGCTGAGAGCCGGGACTAATATAAAATCCAATCCCGGCTCTAAGCTGTCTTTAACCATTTAAATTTAGCCTGTTCATTTAACCTGATTATTCAACAGGTAACTGCGCGATCAGTTCGGCTACGGCAGCAAGAACTTCTTCTGCAGCAGCGAGTTGTTCCGCACTAAGCTGATCACCATACTCGGCAAGAGCAGCCAGTGCTGCATTATACGCTTCATTTACCGCAGCGAGATCAAATTCCGATCCCTGTTCGGCCAGTAAAGCTGCCTGGCGGGCCAAAATTGCAGCCCAGGC
>CAZAKI010000055.1:0-11599 GCA_964485855.1 uncultured Syntrophomonadaceae bacterium
TGGTAAGAAGAGCGGTAATAACCATCATCAGGCCGGTGAGCTGGTAAATTTGAATTGTTTTCGCATTGGCTTCCATCAAAAGCGGGATGTTGTCGTATTGCTCACGGGCTACTTTGATTGCCCGAATAGCCAGGGGTAATCCGATTAGGGGCAGCAGCCAGAAATAATTACGGTCATAGACGCTAAGAAGTGGGAAAGATAGAAAGGCGAGGCTAAACAAGAGGGTATAAATATTACCGGCTTTCTGCTTGCCTAGCCGGACAACCCAGTTTCGTTTGCCTCCCTGCCTGTCGGCTTCGTAATCGGGATATTGGTTGATCCAGAGTACATTGGCGATCAGCAGTCCAAGGGGCAAAGAAGCAAGGATAACCAAAGTGTTAAGGGTACCAGTTTGCACCAGGTAAGTTCCGTTAGTTATCAGGGGGCCAAAGGTAAAACCGACGACCAGTTCGCCCAGACCGCGATAAGCAAATTGAAAGGGCGGCAAACTGTAAAAGAGGGCGAAGAAAACGCCGGCCAAGCCAAACCAGAGAATATTGAAATCACGATAAAAAACGACCACCAGTCCGAGAATACAGCCGCAAACGATCGTAACTAGACCGATTACCAGGTTTTCTTTCAGGGTCAACTTACCGTCGATAATCGTTTTTTTCCCACCACTGAAGGGTGTGCGTTTATCCGGGGCAACAAAGCGATCGACACCACTTAAAAAATCAACGTATTCATTAATGGCATTTTTACCGATTTCTAAACAGTAAATGGCCACAAGACCGACTACAAACCAGATCCAGCTAAAACGGCCGGTTTGGGCATAAGCTAACGCACCACCGACAGCCATTGGGATGGTTGAGGCAATCCAGATTTTCGGGTCAGCGATCTGCCAAAATCCCTGCCACAAGCGATTATTTGACTGGGTTTTCATTTATTTTTCTCTTTTACTAGTATTATTCTGCTGATCAAGCTCAAAGGCCTGATGCAATGTTCTGACCGCCAGTTCACCGTACTTTTCTTCAACAACACAGGAAATACGGTATTCAGAGGTGCTGATCATTTCAATATTAATGTTTTCGGATGAAAGTGCTTTGAACATTTTTGCCGCCACACCGGGATTAGTTTTAATACCGATGCCGACTGCAGATACTTTTACGATGTTGTTGGCTGCCAGCACTTCCAATGCGCCAATTTCTGCGGCCACTTTTTCTACCAGGTGACCCGCTTTCTCCAGATCGGTTTTGGCAATGGTAAAGGTGAAGTCGGCAAAACCATCGATACTGGCATTTTGAATGATCATGTCAACATTAATGGCTGCATCAGCCAGCGGGGAGAGGATGCGATAGGCTATACCCGGGCGGTCAGGGACACGAATCAGTGAGACCTTGGATACATTTCTCTCAAGGGTTACACCTTGAATAATTGAGTCTTCCATCATTTCCTCCTCATTTACAATCCAGGTTTGCTTGTCCCCACCGAAAGATGATTTAACTACCAGGGGAACAGCATATTTTTGGGCCAGTTCGACTGAGCGTGAATGTAAAACCTTGGCTCCTAAACCGGCCAACTCGAGCATGACCGAGTAAGATACCTGTTTGAGGTGACGGGCTTTAGGACAAATATTCGGATCTGCCGTGTAAATTCCGTCAACATCAGTGTATATTTCGCAGCAGTCAGCTTTAAGCGCAGCTGCGAGGGCAACTGCCGTCGTATCCGAGCCGCCTCGCCCCAGGGTAGTAATGCTGCCGTCTTCACTGACGCCCTGAAATCCGGCAATTACGACAACTATTTGGTCATTTAACAGCTTTTGCAGTTTTGCCGTCTGCAGATCAAGGATCCTGGCCTTGGTATGGACGGAGTCGGTGACCAGTGGAAGCTGAAATCCAAGCATTGAAAAAGCCCTGCATCCGAGGCTTTCTAAGGTGATGGCCATCAGGGCGGCACAAACCTGTTCGCCAGTGGCAATAAGGGCATCCAGTTCACGCCCGGGAGGAAGCGAGGTTATTTCAGCAGCCATCTCCAGCAAGTGATCGGTTTGCCCACTCATAGCAGACACTACTACAGCCAAACTGTGGCCATTTCTCTGATGGACGGCAATGTTTTCGGCAACACGCCGAATATGCTCCAAGGTAGCTACGGAAGTGCCGCCGTATTTCTGAACAATCAAGGCCATCAGTTTCACTCACCTTTATGCGAGAAAGAATGTTACTATTCTCTCATAAAGCCGGCGATGAGACAAGAGTGATTGCTTTTAGCCAAGCATTTCAATGAAGGCTTGCAGCCTGGTTTCAATTGCTCCTGCCGGTTCAAAGCTGTAGTTGTCATCAATTAAGAGCATTGGCAAGCCTTCTTTTTTCAGGTAGTCGCGGAGATCGGGGTAATCGAATTTGTGTGGATCGCAAAAAGAGATGACGTAACCGATGATCCCATCGGCCTTATACTGGCGGGCCCGCTCGACCAAGTAATCAAAACGCTTTTTGCCTGGCCCCCGATCGGTACGCGGGCACTGAAAGTTGACGAAATAATGTTCGGTCAATCCAACATAGGGATCATCAGTCAGGGGGATATCTTGCTCCCAAACCCGAAAACCGATACAAGTATCATCGGCGACAATGACTGCACCGGCCTTTTCGATCATCTGGTAAAGTTTCGAATCATCGATGATGCTGCCCCAGACCATAACCCGTGGCCGGGGCGATCCTTCCGGCTTGCAGCTCTGAACTTCTTCCAGTTTTTTCAAAAGCAGCTGCTTAAAATGATCAGCCGGTAATACACCGCCGGCCAGCAGCAGGTCCAATACCTCGCTGCCGCTGATTTTAGGATGAACTGCTTTGCGCAATTCATAAAGATCTCTAATCAGTTGCCGATTGAGATTGTTTGTTTTAATCGCTTCAGCAACAATTCCCGGGTTAGCTTTTTCCCCTGTAAAATTTTCCAAACTTTCCTGGAAAAAGTGAAGCTCCCGCTGATAAAAACGTTGGGCCCAGGGGCTAACCTGGTGAGGAACATTAAACAGATATGAATAGGATAATGGATGATAGTAGGTCCAGAGGCCATAGAGGCGTTGGACCATGTCACAGCTATGGGAGATCACCAGGCCGTCAAGAAAGTCAAGTTCACCTCTGATTGCCCTGGCCAGGATGTTGCGGACGTAAGTGCAGCCATAAGGTTCGGTATAGGCATCTGCTGCAGAAGTGTCTCCACCGGGTATGCCGGTGATGCGGCAGGGTATAGCGCCGACTGCACTGATTATTTCAGGCGGGGCGAAGCAGCAGAGATAACCAATTACCGGTTTGCCGGTTTCGGCCTTGATTTGTCGTATTCGTTCTTCATTTAAGTTTGTCATCCCGGTTTTTTCCAACGCGGTAGTTTTATCCGGTGCCATCGCTAAAGATCTCCTTTTTGCTTTTTATCCATGGTTTCAAGAAAGGCATGGAGCCTGGTTTTAATCTGGGCATCCGACCAGTGTCGTGGGTCGGCCATATCGCTTTCAAAAATCAGCGAGGGAAGACCAATCTTGGCAAAGCGGTTGCGGGTATGAACTTCGCCGAATGAAACCGCCCGGCAGGATCTGGTCAGGTGCATCACTGCGCCGGTCAGACTAAAGTCGCGGGCCAGTTCCGCTAACAGGTCGCTGCCAACGAAGCCTCCGAAAACGGCGGGATTACAGAGCTCAGGCATTGCTTCGGCTCCATATTCGTGCATTTTTAAGGCTCGCTGCCAGGTGCGCCGCACCAGGGCTTCGAGAGGATCACTTAAATCAACCTCGAAATGATCACCAACATTATAGGTAGACTCGTAAGCAAAGACGGCTCCCAGTGATTCAAGGTAGTTAAAAATGCCCATATTAAACCAGGGCGGCAGTCCAAACCAGATCAAACGATATTTTTCGTCCTCTACTACGCCAATCCCACGATCGACACGGTCTTTAACTTCTGCGTACATTTCCCGGTAGAAATCGACTGCCTCCTGATCGCCCACCAGGTACATCTGGGGGATGATAGCGTGGAAATAGTCGGTAGAACCCATTGGAGAGGGGATCGCTTTTCGCAGATTCAGGGTGTCTCGCCAGTAAGCCAGGGCCTGATGCGAGAGGGCCATAATTTCCCGCAGCAGATCAAGATCGAGTTTTTTGCCAGTTTGTTTTTCCAGAAATTCAATCTGTCCGGCCAGATCTTCCCGAAGCAAAGTCAGGTAGTGCTCTTCAATTTTTGGGTCTGCCGGGTCGATATCCCAGGGTGGCGCCAGCGGGTCAGAGCTGTAAACCGGAACGTCAAAAAAACGGGTAGCTACTGATTGAAACCATTTCCAACGGGGTTCACAGATAAAACCGGAACCGAGCAGCATAGCCGGAGTTCCCATTCCACCGGGCAGGGGCGATTCTTCGGGCGCTTCGCCTTTTTCTTTAAAGAGTTTGCAGTAGCCCATGGTGTTGGTAACGTAAGAGCAGAGCTCCGGTGAGTAACCATCACCTTCGGCTACTTCGATGAAACGCGGCGCAACCAGGCGACTTGCACACATTGTGCCAAAGTTTTCCGGCCACTCAAAGAGTAAATCGAAAGCTTTCAACAGTTCAGGTGGTACCCCGACCATGCACCAGGCCAGGGGTTCGTTGCTAAAGCGTCTTTCCATCATGCGCATAAAAAAACGGGGAAGCATCTCTTTCATTTTTCCGGTTGTTTCGAGGTGCCGCTTGGCCCTGCTCATTTCGCTCTGGTTCATTTTCTGCCTCCTTCGATCAGATCTGCGATCAGGAACAATTAGAGCAACATATTCGTTAAAACCTAGCCCAAGTCCTGCCCCGGTCAGTAACGGCGACAAGATAAAATGCTGATCAATCGTAATAAAATAGAGATGTTGTCCCTGGATTAAAGGCAATTGCCAGTCAATTGACAGTACCGGGGCGACATGCTAACTTATTACTAATTGACTAAAGCAAAGGAGCGGGTGTTATGAATAAGCTAAAACTGGGCCTGCCGGCCGGCAGTCTGCAGAACACGACTTTGGATATGTTTAAAAAGGCCGGCTATAACATCCATATCGGGGAGCGTTCATACTATCCTTATATTGATGATGACGAGATTGAGTGCGTTTTAATGAGAGCCCAGGAGATTCCTAAGTATGTTGAAGACCAGGTTCTGGATGTTGGTCTAACCGGCAAGGACTGGATTACCGAGACGGCGGCCGAAGTGGAAGAGCTGACCGATCTTAATTATTCCAAGCGAGGTTTAAGACCGGTTCGCCTGGTTTTGGCTGTGCCCCAGAATTCTTCGTTTCAAAAGGCGGAAGATCTTGCCGGCAAAAGAATAGCCACCGAGCTGGTGGAGACTACGCGCCGTTATTTCAAGGAAAAGGGGATCGATGCTATTGTATCTTTTTCCTGGGGAGCAACTGAGGTAAAACCGCCGCTGTTGGCCGATGCTATTGCCGAGCTGACTGAAACCGGCCGGTCGCTGAAAGCCAATAACCTGAAGGTAATTGAGACTATATTGGTTTCTACACCGCGTGTAATCATGAACCGGATCAGTGCTGCAGATACCTGGAAAAGGAAGAAAGTTGAAAATATGATCACCCTGCTCAAGGGCGCTTTACTGGCTGAGCAGAAAGTAATGCTTAAAATGAATGTACACAGCGAAAACCTGACCAAGGTGGTCAATTTGCTGCCGGCGCTGCGCCAGCCAACAATATCAAATCTATGTGCTGATAACTGGGTGGCTGTCGAAAGTGTTGTTGATGAACAGGTAGTGCGCAAGCTGATTTGCGAATTAAAGGAAGCCGGTGCAGAGGGAATTCTTGAATTTCCAATGAACAAAATTATTCCTTGATTGATAAGCGAAAATAGAATGAAGAGGGGTGCATGATAATGAACATGGAAAAAGATGTAAAAACAAATGGTTTGAACAAGCTTTTAAACCCAAGGCTATTAATTGTTGTCTGCGCGGTGCTGCTGGTTGCGGTTATCGCACTGGCTGTTTTGCTGAGCTTAAACATGAAAGGCAGTGGCGGGGCGGACAGTGATTCGGTTGCCTTAGTTAACGGCGAGCCGATTGGCAGGAATGAACTTTTTGATGCGATGTATGCCACTGGGGGGAAAGAAGCGCTGGAGCAGCTGATTGCCAAGGAATTGATTATTCAGGAAGCTGATAAAAATGAATTGACAATCAGTGAAGAGGAACTGGAAGAAGAAATTGCCGGGATCATTGATGAAAGTTTCGGTGGTTCGTACGAGGATTTTCTTTCTGCCTTAAACCTCTATGGTTTGAACGAAGAGGATTTTCGTGAAGATGCTCGTCTTAATCTTTTAGTTCGTAAACTGGCTATGGCCGAGATTGAAACAACAGAAGAAGAAGCGAGACAGTTTTACGAAGAAAACCAGTTTCTCTTTGCGCAACCGGAAGAGGTTGAAGTACGGCATATCCTGGTCGAAACGATGGATGCAGCTGAAGAAGTGCTTGCCCAGCTAAGTGCGGACGGTGATTTCGGGGAGCTGGCAGCAGAGTATTCGATTGATTTTTCTAATAAGGACAATGAGGGCTATCTCGGCTTTTTCAGCCGGGGCACGATGGTTCCCGAATTTGAAGAGGCAGCTTTTGCCCTGGAAATTGGGGAAATAAGTTCACCGGTGGAGACAGATTTCGGATTTCACATCATTGAAATGCTGGATCGCAAAGAAGAAGCAGAAGTTGTTTATGATGATGTAAGCGCTGAGGTAATGGACGCTCTGATTGAAAACAAGATCCCGCAGATTATTAACAGCCTGGTTCAGTCCCTTTTTGAGGGGGCTGAAATTGAATACCTGTTGGACTGATCGCTTATTGATCAGGCCCGGGTTGAAAGTAACTTGTGTTTTCTTGAACCGGCCAGATGAATGGCAGCCAGATGCGCTTTTTCTTCAGTTGAGTCATCTAACTGCTGCAACTTGGTTTCCTGGTTGCGATAAGCCAGAGCCTTCCTAATCAGGTGATCAGTTAACCAGGGGTTTTTGGGCAATAGTGAACCATGCAGATAGGTGCCGATTACATTTTTGTAAACGGCACCTTCTTGTTTATCAGTGCCATTGTTGCCGTACCCGATTAAAACTTTTCCGAGGGGCTGCAGCGATGGACCAAGATAGGTTTTGCCACCATGATTTTCAAACCCGACCAGGGTGCGTTGTGGTTGCCAGAGGTTCGAGCGGATCACAGCATTGCCAATTAATCTTTTTTTGCCGGCTTCAGTATGGAGATCAAGGATTTCCAGTCCGCCAAGTTTTTCTCCGCCGGCGGTTACATAGTAAGTTCCCAGCAACTGGTAGGAGCCACATACGGCAAAAACGGGCATTCCATTTTCAACAGCCTGGCGCAGATCTGCCTGTCGTTGTTTCAGATCCGCGGCAACCAGCTGCTGATCACTATCTTGTCCTCCGCCCATAAACAATAGATCGCAGTGATTAAAGTTAATTTTATCACCGGGTTCGATCAACATAATCTCTGTTTCAATGCTCCGCCATTCAGTCCGGCGGCAGAGGGCCAGCATGTTTCCCCTGTCTCCGTACAGGTTTAGCTGTCCAGGATAAAGATGGTAGATAATAATTTTTCTTCTCATCAGCGTTCCTCCCAATACGGCCGACCGAGTCCCATCCGGTTTAAGTGATTACGAATCTCAAGCATTGCGGTATAAGTGGGCAGGATGAAGAGGGTTCCGCCGGGTGGAGTTTCCTGTAGGGCATACTTTAGAGCACGATCAGTTTTTTCTTCAATCATTAGCTTATGAGGATCAAAGCCGGCGTACTTGAAGCGTACTGCCATATCCCAGGCTCTTAATCCGGAAACAGAGATATGAGGGAGGATACCCTGGTTTTTGACCAGTTTTTCAAAGTCTACATCCCAGAGCCAGGAGACATCTCGGCCATCGGCAATTTTGTCGTTAATTGCCACCAGAAGGGAAGAATCAGCTGATTTTGCCATGATGGTCCGCAAGACTTCATTTGCCCCAACTGGATTCTTAATCAGGGCTATCACCAGGTTTTTACCTTCTAAGGTAAAAAACTCCATCCGCCCAAAAGCCGGGTTAGCCATCTCCAGTGTTTTGGCGGCTTGAGCAGCCGGTATTTTTAAGGCTATGGCGCAAGTCAGGGCGGCTAAGAGGTTATAGAGGTTGTAAATACCAGGCAGTGGGCTGCTCAGAGTGATCAGATCATTTCCGATTTTTATTTCAAGCTGTGCAGAGCCATCCGGTTTTGGGTTGTAAGCGGTTAACAGAACATCAGGCACGGGACGTTTGAAGCTGCAGCCTGAACAATGGTAATGGCCAAGATGAGCGAAATATATCCGGTCATAAGTTAGTTCAGTTTTACAAACCGGGCAGGTTTTCAGGTCTCGACCGGTGTTTTGAACAGTAGCTGACAACTGTTTCAGTTCGAGTCCATAGGTGAGCCTCTGATTACCTGTCTTACCGGTAAGGCTGACCAACGAAGGATCATCGGCATTGAGTATCTGAAATCCTCCTGCCGGCTGGTTTTCCAGTCCACGGCCGATTGCGGCCTGAATAAGATCAATTTCCCCATAGCGGTCTAACTGATCCCTGAAGATATTAGTTGCGATCACGCCAACCGGCCCAGTAGTTTTTACCAGGTTTGGAAAAGCACCCTCGTCGGTTTCAAGCAAGGCCCAGTCGCTTTTTAACACACCAGACCAGTCAGTTTTTGCCACTAAGGTTGAAGTAATACCCCAGGCCATATTGGATCCCGACTGGTTATGGATTATTTCTAAGTTCCGCGCTTCAAGGATGTCATTGAGGAGGGAAGATGTCGTTGTTTTTCCATTTGTGCCGGTAACAAGGATTATTCCGGCTTTTAGTTGGCGGCTTAAAAAAGTGATCAGATCAGGATAGATGAGCAGTGCTGTTCGTCCCGGTAGGGTTGTTCCGCCCCGTCCCAGAAAACGGGTTAAGCCGATTAGGGTTTTGCCAATTAGGATGGCAGCCAGGATTTTTACCTGAAAAAGGCGGTTTATTAAACCGCCCTGTCGCCATGCTTTTTTTTGTTCAGGTTTCACTATTAACTCCCGTGGGCTTAAAGCTTAGCCATACACTGAACCATATCAGCCCTGGTTACAATGCCTACCAGCTTATTTTGCGCATCAACTACCGGTACGCGGTTGATCTTACGGCGGTTCATCAGTTCAGCCACTTTTGTAGCCGAATCATTTTCATCGATTGTATATACTTTTCTGGTCATCACTTGTTCAATGGTTGTTTTATGCAGCAAGTCAAATCCTTTATGCAAGCTGGCCAGGTCGGATATTTCTGCATAAGGGGAAATCCAACCAGAAAGATTGGATAAGGGCACGACACTTAGCTGATGAGCATAACGAATGATATCCGTATCTGAGATAATACCGATAATCTCTTGTTGCTCATCGACGACCGGCACTCCGCTGATCTTTTTTTCAGCCAGTAGCTCCAAAACTACCCGGACTGTTTGGTCACCGGTTACACTAATAGCCGGTGCTGTCATGATATCTTTGGCTGTATACATGAAATACCTCCCTCGGTTATTATCAGGGTCAGCACCCATCAATATTTTGGGTTCTTATGGCCTGATCGGATTTATTATTATTCTACAACACATTACTGATTCCTGCATCATTATTCCAGAAGCTGGATAAACTAATTTAGTTCTTTTTAAAAGGGAGAGCTTCAACAAAGATATCCTGGAAGTCAGGTCTGGTTGATAGTTCAAGATGTTCAACTTTTTGCGGTAGACTGAGAGCCCTTTGGCGCATGGTTAAAGATGCTAAGGCCATCCGGGATCCATCACCGGCAGCGTTGCCAACTGCAGTGATCTTTTCAGGGGGCAGTTGCGGTAAAAGACCGATGGTCAGAGCGCTTTCCTTGCGGACGTAATTGCCGAAGGCTCCGGCCAGCATTACCTGGTTAAGATCTTTTTCTTCCAGGCCAGCTTCTTTCAGCAAGATCATCAGGCCGGCGTAAATTGCTCCTTTTGCCAGCTGCAACTCGCGCAGATCACCCTGAGTCAAGACAATGTCTTCTCCGGTAGCTGATTCGGCAGCCGGAACAAGAATAAACTGGTAACCACCCTGCCCCGGACATAGGCGGTCGCGAAAGTGCTTGGGTACTTTTTCCGGATTTTCCTCCGGATTAACAAAACGGCCACTCGGCTCAACCAAACCCGCCTCAAGTAATGCTGCGGCAGCATCGATCAGTCCTGAGCCACAGAGGCCACACGCAGGTGATTCATCAATGGTCCTTAAGCAGATCTGCTGATCACGGTAATCAACCGTTTCAATTGCACCGGTAGCAGCCCTCATGCCCTGCTTGATCTGCGCTCCTTCAAAGGCAGGACCTGCAGCAGTCGAACAAGCCATTAATTTTCCGCCGGCTGCCAGGACCAGTTCCCCGTTTGTGCCGATATCGATTGCTGCGCAAACATCCTGACGTTGGTCCATATTGGTAGCCAGGATTACGCCAACAGTATCGGAGCCAACATACCCGGCAATATTCGGTAAAAAGGTAACCCGGCCGGAGGGGTTTATATTCAAACCTAGAGATAAAGCTTCAACTTCAAGCGCCCTGCGGTAGGCGGGGATAAAAGGGGCGGGGGCCAGGTAAGTAGGGTCAATCCCCATAAATAGATGGCTCATCGTGGTATTGCCTACTGCTGTAATTTCATAAACCCGATCGCGGGCAACCCCTGTTTTCTTTAGCAGATCCTTGATAATCTGGTTTGCTGCGTCAATCACTTTATCCTGTAGCTGTTTAAGCCCCTCTTTTACCTGGGAGGCGTGGGTTATGCGTGAGATAACATCGGCGCCGTAAATATTTTGTGGATTGGTCGCTGCTGCTACGGCGATAACCGTTGCGCTGTTCAGATCGATCAATGAACCGACGATGGTTGTTGTCCCTATATCGAATGCGATCCCGTATAGATGGGCTGTTGTATCACCCGGCTCCAGTGAAAGCAAACGATTTGAAGTTAGTGCGGCGGTTACTGAATAGTTGTTTTTGCGGAGCATTGACGGAAATGATGATAGTTCACGCGGGTTCACCTGCAGTTCATGGCAGCCAAGAGCATCCTGCAGCCTTTCCAGGTCGGCTTTCTGATCCTGGACAGTGGGACGGTTTAAAGTTACGAAAACTTTTTTTACCGCCGGTTCTGCTTCCAAGTTTTCAACTCCACCGGAAAGCGTAGTTTTGCGGGTGTGTGCATCTTTCTGGAGGGGGAGCTCAATCGTAGAGTTTTGGTTGATCAGACGCTGGCAGGCTAAAACCCATCCGGCTTCAAGTTCAGCTGCGGTGAGGTGTTTTTTTTCTGCTTCAGTCGGCTCTGTTTTTTCACCTTGAACAATCCTGGCCCGGCATTTACCACAGGTGCCTTTGCCGGCACAGTCGCCTTCGATATACAAACCACCTCGGTCTGCAGCCTCAAGGAGGCTGATTCCCGCTTCAGTTTCGACGATTTTATTCTGCGGGATGAATTTTAGGGTTGGCATTGGGCAATCCTTCCTTTCGGCATGATGAAAAAAGCAACCTGGATCCAGGTTGCTCCTGACCATGGTGCGCCCGCAGGGATTCGAACCCCGACTTCAGGCTCCGGAGGCCTGCGTGA
>CAZAKI010000056.1:0-10696 GCA_964485855.1 uncultured Syntrophomonadaceae bacterium
AAAGAACCGTCCCCCTGTCTTGTTTCTTTTGTTTTTAATAATGTTGCGGTAGGAATTATAATTTTAGAAGCGAATATAATGGTATTCTAAACATGGAGGTGAAAAAAATGATTTCATTACCGACATTTGGCTGGTTTGGTGTTGCTGCAATTCTTTTATTTTTGGCTGCCATTTTAGTTGTAACGGTACTAAAAAACTTGTTTAAACCAAAATCGAGATTAAAGCTTCATCGGACTCTGGCGATGCTTGGAACTGTAGCCGCTTTCATCCACCTGATTTGGGCTCTAAGCTACTATTTTTAATATCTAAGTTTATACTTTGAACAAAAATCTTATCAAGTAGCTAATGTTATCAGTTTTAGATTTGAAGGACAAAAAAACAGAATATTGGTTGACATTGACTGTTCTTTGCTATTATAATTTAGTATCAACTTTCTGTGTGGAAATATTATCCAAATAAGTCGCAAACAGCATAAAATATGAAAATATATAGGTCTTAATGATTAAGGATATTAGTTGGAGGAGGTGAAGAAAGAAAAAAAGTGAAAGAATTGTTTGATTTGGTAGGTTTTAAAGGTAGTAAAGTTAAGTTATTTTTAACCTAATAAGGGGGTTTATGAATTGAAGAGTAAGTTATTTGTTCTTTTACTGATTGCTGTCATTGCTGTTTCCTTTGTTGCCGGTTGCGGCGGGGGAGCAGGCGATGGTGATGATGATGGCGCTACCGGCGATGTTACTACTCATACAATCGTTGGGATTTTCCCATTAACCGGTGTTCTCAGCACCTTTGGTGAAAACAGTGCAGAGGTTGCCAAGCTGGCAGCAGCTGATATCAACGAATGGCTGGAAGCTGAAGGTAAAGATTGGCGTCTTCGCCTGGAAATTGATGACACTGCAACTGAAGGACCAATTGGTCTGACAAAAATGCAGAGCTGGTTTGGTGAGGGAGTTTATTTCTTCGCCGGCCCACAGGCCAGTGGTGTAGCCCAGGAATGTCTGGCATTCGCCAACGCTAACCAGATTCTTTACATTTCTCCATCTTCAACTTCACCGGCATTGGCCATTCCCGATGACTGGTTGTTCCGTTTCTGCACCGATGATAACATTCAGGGACCAGCTATCGGTGCTGTCGTTAAAGAATCGGGTGCCGAGCACGTTATCTTTGGCTGGCGCGGTGATACCTGGGGTGATGGCTTACAGGGTGCTGCTGAAGCATCGGTACTGGAGCATGGTATTGCAGTAGACAGCAACAAGCTTCGTTATGACCCGTTGCAGGAAGCTTTTACTTCCGAAGCAGCCCTGTTAGATGGTTATGTATCTGATGCTGTTGCCAGTGGTGTAGCGCTGGACAAGATTGCTTTCAACGTAATTGGATTTGAAGAAGTAGTGCCTTTCATGGTTGAAGCTTCAAAATATCCACAACTGAGAGAGATCAAGTGGGTTGGTAGCGACGGAACTGCTTTCTCCGAAGCTCTGCTTCAGACTCCGGTAGCTGCTCAGTTTGCCTACGATGTTAAGTTTATCAACTCGATGAACAAACCAGCTGAGCTGACCGCAGAGTCTAGCTATGATCATGTCAGGGATCACATCCAGGAGTTGCTGGGTCGTGAAACCGATGCTTATTCATACAACACCTATGACAGCATCTGGGCGCTGGCTATGGCTATTGATCAAGTTGGTTATGATTCCGTAGCAGTAAAAGAAGCACTGCCCGAAGTAACCAAGGAATGGTCGGCAGTATATGGTGCCAGCGGTTATATCGAACTGAATGAAGCCGGCGACCGTGCTTTTGCTGACTATAACTATGTAATGCTGACTGAAGGTCTGGATGATTGGTATATTCCCGGCTACTTCAATGGTTTAACTGGTGAAGTAACCTGGGAAACTCCTGTATACTAGAATTGTGTGATAATTAGTAATTGAAAACGGGGGTCGGGGTATTCTCCGACCCCCATTTAAGGTGGTGTGGAAGTGGATAATGTTTTGGTTGCCGAAAATGTTACCAAATCATTCGAAGGTTTAGTAGCGGTCAATAATGTCAACATTGTTGTAAAAGAGAATACATTCACCATGCTAATAGGCCCTAACGGATGTGGAAAAACAACCCTGATCAACTGCTGTACAGGGATCTTAAAACCGACATCCGGCCGCATTTTTTTAGGTGATATTGATATAACAGGATGGAAACCACATGAGATTTATCAAGTGGGTTTTGTTCGAAGTTTTCAGATACCCCTACCTTTCATTGGTCTGACAGTTATTGATAATGTCCTGGGAGCGATGCGAAATCCAGGGGAAGCACCTCTAAAAGCCCATTCGCTTAACAGTTGGGCAGACGTTGAGGAAAAAAATATGGATCATGCCCTCGATATTCTGGCCCAGGTAGGACTTGATAAGCATTGGGATATGCCCAGCAGTTCATTAGGTGCTGCCCAGTTAAAGATGTTGGAAGTGGCCAAAGGCCTCTCTTCCGGTGCGAAAATAATTGCCCTTGATGAACCGATTGGAGGCGTTGATCCGGCTTCAGCCGATGAAATTTTAACCCATATTGCAGCTCTGAAAAACCAGGGCATCACTTTCCTGGTTGTTGAACACCGGATTGATATTGCCGCACCTTTTGCTGATTACATCTATGCCATGGAACTTGGATCCTTAATCTCGGAAGGAACTCCCGAGCAGGTTCTCAATGATCCCAAGGTTATTGAAGTCTATTTAGGCAAGGGGGCTGAAGCATGCTAAAGGTTAATAATTTAAACTCTGGTTATGGTAAATTACAGGTTTTATATGACCTAAGTATTGATGTCCCCACCAAGGGCTTAACTGTAGTGGTCGGTCCAAACGGGGCCGGTAAAACCACTCTGCTCTGCAGCATTATGAATATCGCCAATGTGTTTTCCGGCGACATTATTTTTGATGGCGAACCACTTGCCGGCGTTGTCACCCATAAACTTGCTCAGAAGGGTATCTCGTATGTGCCCCAGATGGGTAATGTCTTTGCCGAACTTACTGTTCTTGATAATCTGCATATGGCTGGCTACATGCTTAGCAAATCGGAAGCAAATGATAAAGCAGAACAGATGACTGAAATATTTCCGGTGCTTAAAAAGTTTATTCATCGCTTGGCCGGAACTTTAAGTGGTGGCGAGCGGAGAATGCTGGCCATTGCCATGGGCTTGATGAAGAATCCAAAGTTGATGTTGTTGGATGAGCTTAGCACTGACCTGGCACCAATTATTGCTGAACGAGTCATGACTGAGGTTGCCAGGATGAGAGATGATCTCGGCATTACAATTTTAATGGTTGAGCAGATGGCCAAGCGCGCCTTAGAGATTGGCGATACAGCTTACCTATTGGTCAGTGGTGAGGTCAGATATACTGGCAAGGCTGATCATTTGCTCCACGAACCGGAACTTTGTTCTATGTATTTGGGGATCAAAGAATCACCGAAGAAAGATCAAGCTTTTGAGCTGTCAGTTTCGGACGAAGGGAGTGAAGATCACTAATGGCACCATGGATGTCGAGTGGATTAATTTATGCCAGCGGTCTTGCTTTGACAGCGGGTAGCATCACTCTTTTATACATTGTAACCCGTACTTTTAATTTCGCTGTCGCCAGTATGGCCACAATTGGTTTCTACACAGTATATACCGGAGTAACTTTATATGGTGGTTTACCATATCAGTATTATCCATTGGTTTTTATCGTTGGTGCCATTTCCGGTTTTATATGCTATTACGGTCTAAACCGCCAGCTATTGCGCCGGAAGGCAGCTGAAATTACCCTGATGATGTCAACATTAGGTTACGACCTGGTTTTGTTATCGATGATTCAGATGTACACCGACTATCTAACTCATACCTACAAGCTTTTCCCGCGCCGGGTAACGATGAGCCTCTTTGACTTCGAACTATTTGGTGATCGGGCAGCAGCATTCATTTTACCCGCAATAGCTATAGGGTTTATCATGATTCTTCACTTTTTCTTAACCAAAACCAAATTTGGGATTGCCATGAGAGCAACCATCGAGAATCCGATTTTAGCCGGAGCTTCTGGCATTAATTCAGATCTTGTCTACCTTATTTCCTGGATTATCAGTGGTGGAATGGCTGCCCTTGGCGGTTCGTTTATGGCGATGGCTATGACCGGAACCCCGGTTATGGGTATGTATACTATACCATTAATGTTTGCAGGAGCGATTCTCGGTGGTTTGGGCAGTATCTACGGAGGGATCCTGGGTGGCCTGGTTATTGGTTTAACAGAATATGCCGGTGTTTTCCTGCTATCACAGCGATTTGGCCCTTGGGTCCTTGGCTACCGGATGGGTATTCCCCTGTTTATTATGGCCGCAACTTTGCTTGTATTCCCACGTGGATTATCGGGTATTCCCCTGACTAAGTATATTAAGAATTTAGTTGGGCAGAAGAGGGGTGTCAACGTATGACCTCTAATGAAAGCTTTGCTGAAAAAGTTAAAGATCTTTTAACGAGTAGGATCTTATATTTAGGAGCGGTTATTGTCGCCTTGTTGGCTTTTCTCTACTTTAGCCGCAGTATTTCGATCATCCTGACTATTTTGATCCAAGTCACGATATTTTCAATTATAACGATGAGTCTAAACTTGGAAACAGGTTATACGGGAATTCCACAGTTTGGGCGGGTAGCTGCAGTTATTGCCGGTGCCTTTGCCGTCGGGGCTATTCCGGGGCGGATCATGGCTGGATTTATGGGTTTGCCTGCCGGGGTTGAGTATGCTTCTGATACGGTAAACTTTAAGGTGGTCCCGCAAATTAATAATCTGCTGGCCAGCAACTGGCTGATGTCTTTAGGCTTCTTGATCATGTGTATCGTGATTGCCGGAGCAGCCGGTGCAATAATCGGCTGGCTGATTTCGAGACCGGCAATCCGTTTGAAAGAAGCTTATCTCGGCATATCGATGTTAGCGATCGGGGACTTTTTTATGTGGGTTGGCCATAACTGGACGATGTTGGTTGGCGGCAGTGTTCCGGTTAATGTTCCTGATCCTTTCCGCATGTTCGGCCCTGATCGCTTTAACGTCATTGTTCCTGTCTTTTTTGTTTTGGCGGTGCTAATTTTTATTTATCTCAATAAGCTGACCCAATCACCGTTTGGCCGAAACTTAAGGATGCTGCGGGACAATGATTTATCTGCCAATGCAGCCGGTCTTAATATTGTTAAAGTCAGGACTCAGAGCCTGGTGATTGGGGCTACGATCGCCGCAATCGGTGGCGGTCTGTATGTAATCTATACCGGTTCTGTCGCTGCAATTGGTTTAACCCGACTGACTTTTACTTTCTGGCCCTGGGCCTATATGATGCTGGGCGGTATCGGCAGTAACATTGGGGTGTTTATGGGCGTATTCCTGCTCACAATCCTGAGAACGATGATTATCATTTTCCGTTCAACTTGGTTTGGATTTTTACTGGAGGTTGGAATTGACCCGCTTTGGCTTGAATATACGCTCCTCGGGGCAGTGATCATCATTGTTATTCTCTTTCTGCCGCATGGCCTGGTGCCTGAAAAAGTGGAACCGATGCTGCCGAGTAAGAGGATAAAAAATGTCCTGGAAAAGAGACAATAAGCAGCATTAAAGCAGCTTAGCTAATGCATTAATTAATTTTCAATGAGTCAGAGGCGCCTCCCGGGGCGCCTTTTTATTGTTGCGGTTTACCTGAACATTGCGGACGGTGACGGCGATAAGGACTATTAATCCGCCTACAATAGCCCAGCGACCAGGTGACTCACCGATGATCAGAAAGACCCAGATCGGGTTTAAAAGTGGATCAAAAGTTTGTACCAGGACAGCATCCAGTGCATTAACATATTTTATCGCTGTGGAATAAATGATAAAGGAGATGCCAATCTGGAAGATTCCCATGTAGAGTAAAGCAATCCAGTTGATTAAACTTGGGAACTGTTGGAAATAAAATGGCAGGCAGATAACTGCAGTGACTATGTTGCCAAGCAAAACAGTTTCTAGAGTGGAAACGCTTTTTTGCATTCGCATACAGAGGATAAAGTAGGACATGGTAATTCCACTACTGATAGCCATTATATTGCCCCAGAAACCGGCTAGGGACAACCGGTCAAAAAAGAATAAAATCATGCCGCCAATTACCGTGGCAATAATCACCCAATCAAAAGTGGTGACTCTTTCCTTCAGGATCCACGCGCCTAACAGAGCGGTAAAAACCGGAGCGGTGTATTGTAAAAGAATAGCGTTGGCGGCAGTTGTCATCTTGGTTGCGCTGACAAAAAGGATCATTGTGAGGGCATAGGCAAGTGCGCCGGCTATTTGGGGATAGTTCAGCTTAAAGTGAATTTTACCGCGCATCCAGAAGATAATCAAAAGTGAAGCAATGGCGCTGCGAAGACCGGCAATGGCAAAAGCATTTAGAGCAATTAACTTGATGAAAAGGCCGCTGGAACTCCAGAGCACTGCGGCAATGGCAATGTATAGAAGGGCACGGTTAGGATGCATCGGGTTGGTGGTATGGAAAGCTTTAATCATTGGTGACTCCAACAGTTTATAATCATTAATTGATTCGTATTGTAGCATAAGCTGTAAATAAAGTGAAATTAATCAACCTATTATTTTATGATGAAAAGCTAATTATTTCTTTTAAAGCATCAACCAGGTAATCGACATCTGCGGTTGAGGTAAAATATCCCGGGCTCAGGCGTACTGTTCCCTGGGGAAAAGTGCCGATTGCCTGATGTGCAAGCGGAGCGCAATGAAGTCCGGAACGCGTTAGAATACCAAACTGGTCCTCGAGCAGGTAACCGATTTCACCGCAATCGGCGCTTTTTATATTTAGAGATAAGCTGCCAACACATTTTTCTGAATCTGCAGGACCAAAGAGCCTGACTGCCTTTATTTCCTGCAGTCTTTGGTAAAGGTAATCGCGTATAGCGACTTCGTGTTTGCGGATATTTACTAATCCGGTTTCCTGGATGAAGTCAACGCCTGCTAACAAACCGGCTAAGCCCGAACTGTTAAGGGTGCCGGCTTCTAGCCTTTCAGGCATACTTTCGGGATGTTGATCCCGTTCCGATTGACTGCCTGTTCCGCCCTCACGGAGAGGTTTTAACTCAATCCCGTTTTTCACATAAAGCCCCCCGGTTCCGGTAGGTCCAAGCAGGCTTTTATGACCGGTAAAAGCCAGCAGGTCAAGATCCATAGCTTCTGCATCGATCGGAATGGCTCCGGCAGTCTGAGCGGCATCAACTAAAACCTTAACTCCCCTGTGGTGAGCAGACTCAATCATTTCGTTTAGCGGAGCTATTGTGCCGATTACATTTGAAGCATGATTAATGACCAGCAGTACCGAATTTGATTGGTAAGCTTTTTCAAGAAAATGAAGATCGGGATCTCCTTCAGATGAACAGGGGATCGTTGTTGTAGTGATGATGCCATCATGGCGTAGTCTTGCCAGGGGTCGTAAAACCGAATTGTGATCAAGAGCCGTGTGAATTACATGATCCCCTTTATTAAGCAAGCCTTTGAGAGCGATATTGAGAGCATCGGTTGCATTAAGGGCGAAGATGATCCGTGAGGGATCCTTTACCTGAAATAGTGCGGTGAGGGTAGCGCGCACCCGGTAGAGCAGCCGATCGGCTTCCAGGGTGCGGGTATGGCCGGAACGTCCGGGGTTGCCATGCATCTGACGCATCTGCTTTTCTGCCGCCTGGTAAACCGGTTCCGGTTTTGGCCAGGAGGTAGCTGCGTTATCAAAATATAGGTTCAAGGTTTCTCTATTATTTTTATGATGTTCAGCTTTCAACATTAATATCCTCGACTTTCGGCATTTTCATTCCAGATTCTTCTAAACGGTAAATTCCCTCCAGATCCAAATCTTGCTGGCGGAGAAAACTCGCCAGGCTAAAAATGTCTTTACAGTCGCAACGTAGGGCGGTCCCACAACTGGAACTGATTGCTCGAGGGACCGGGACCATCTTATAGGGGTAGTCTTTTTGCTTCAATAAATTTTCAGCGCGAATGGCACTGTAAGTTGAAGGGAATGTGATGTAACAGTTGACAGCCATTAAAACACCTCGCGTATTTTGAATCCACACTGGTAAACATTATATACCAAAATTGATCAGCCTTAACCATTGAGTGTCCTACCTGATATTATATTCGAAAAAACAAAGCCTGCTTATAAGTAATCATAATAAACTGATAAACACTTATTGATTCTGATGATGGACGTTAACCTTGTTAATCAGTATAATGGAGCATGAAAACAATTGTGGTAAGAATTTCAAGAAAGGGTTGCCCCTATGGATTTCGAGCAAATTAGAGCTTTTATCAATGTGGCTTTGTTGCGCAGCTTTTCCGAAGCAGCAGAAAAAATGTTTATCAGTCAACCTTCGGTCAGTGTCAGGGTCAAAGCACTTGAAGATGAGCTAGGGGTTATTCTCTTTGATCGCTCCAAGGCTAGGGAACCTCAACTGACCGATGCAGGAAAAATCTTCCTTGATTATGCCCAGGCTATGATTAATCTGAACAATGAGTGCCGGGAAAAAATTTCCGGTCAGCGCGAAGAATCTACCGGCTTAGTTTATATTGGGGCCAGTACTGTGCCCGGCATATATTTGCTCCCGGATCTGCTGGTAAGTTTCAGAAAGCAATGTCCTGCAATTGATTTCAATCTTAATATTCTGGATACCTCTGCTGTTTTGGAGAATGTGCTTAACTATAGTTATGAATTAGGATTTGTTGGTTTGATAAAGCAAGATGATCGGCTAAAATATCTTGCTTTAACAGAAGATGAATTAGTTTATTGTACGGCCAGGGGTACCTTCGCTCAGGAAAACCTTGAAAGTGGCGTAGAGCTTGATTATATCTTTCAAAATCACCTAATCATGAGGGAAAAGGGCTCGGCTACCCGCCAGTTGCTTGAAAATAAATTGGCGGCAGGGGGCTATAGTCTGAGCCAATTCAAGGGTGTCACATACATAAATAACCTGGAAGGAATTAAACAGGCGGTCCGGTCAGGGCTCGGAGGGGCTGTCATCTCAAAACTGGCCGCTTCAGATCTGGTTGCCAGCGGTGATCTGGATATTTTCCCGCTAGCGGGGATAGACTTAAAACGCTCGCTTTACCTGGTTTATCATCACAGCAGAATTCTTACCGGCGCCGCTGGTTCCTTCAGAGACTACATCACTAATTATTATCATGCTAAAGATTAAGCTTTTTTGCTTTATATTTATAGCGCGTCATTCTATAATATAATAGGACCAGCAGGTCGCAGACACCCTGCTTTATAAAAAACAAGGATGGTAAATACTGTGGTAACTTTTAAACATGATGGTCTTAATTATTGGACCAGGGCTGCAATGATCGGCGCCCTTTATGCCGGCTTAACCATTTTACTGGCTCCAATCAGTTATGGGATGATCCAGGTTAGAGTGGCGGAGATGCTGATGGTGTTACCTTATTTTACTCCGGCCGCAGTGCCCGGGCTTTTTGTTGGTTGTTTCATCGCTAATCTTTATGGGGGTTATGGTTTACTGGATATTATATTCGGCAGCCTGGCCACCCTTATTTCTGCAGTTCTGGTATCAAGAATAAAAAAAAGGTATTTTGTACCACTACCACCAGTCTTAATTAATGCAATCATCGTTGGTTTTATTTTACACCTGGTTCTTGATATTCCGTTTTATCTGACTGCAGCCTGGGTTGGGCTGGGTCAGCTCGTGGCCTGTTATGGATTGGGTTTACCGCTATTGCTAATCCTGGATAAACAGCGTCAGATCTTCATGTAAAATACTTTTACTTTATACTTTGATATGATCTAGGAGGGATTCCGGTGGCCGGACATTCGAAATGGGCAAATACCAAACATCGTAAAGCAAGGGTTGATGCGCAAAAGGGAAAAATATTTACTAAAATTGCCAGGGAGTTGACAGTAGCTGCCCGGGAAGGCGGAGATGATCTAAACGCCAATTTCAGCCTGCGGCTGGCAGTTCAAAAAGCCCGGGATAACAATATGCCTGGTGACAATATTCAACGTGCTATCCAAAAGGGGATTGGTAGTCAGGACGGGACCAGCTTTGAACAGATTAATTACGAGGGTTATGCGGTTAATGGTGTTGCCGTATTGCTGGAGATCATGACCGATAATCGTAACCGTACCGTAGCTGAAATCAGGCATATATTTTCGCGGCACGGAGGTAGTCTGGGCGAATCGGGCTGTGTTTCATGGATGTTTAACCGTAAGGGCATGATTACAGTCAAAGGTGGAAGCCAGAATCTTGACGAAGATGAACTAATGCTCATTGCCCTGGAAGCCGGAGCTGAAGATTTGGACAGTGAAGGTGATGGCAGTTATGTTATCACTACGGAAGTAGATCAGTTTGAAGCTGTAAAAAAAGTTTTGCAGGATCAGAATATCGAGATTATCGCTGCCGAAGTAACAATGTTACCCAGCACATCAATTGAAATTACCGATCAGGACATTGCGACAAAGGTGATTCGTCTAATGGAAGCTTTAGATGATCACGATGATGTCCAAAATGTTTTCGCCAATTATGATATCCCGGAAGAACTTTTAGCCGAGGAATAAATTCTTGCTTCATACAAGATGAAAGGCTGCAGGTGAGCAAATGCTAGTGATCGGGATCGATCCGGGAGTGGCAATTACCGGGTATGCTTTAGTTGAAGAAGTCGGAACA
>CAZAKI010000057.1:0-10154 GCA_964485855.1 uncultured Syntrophomonadaceae bacterium
CCCCCGACATAAATAAAGCTCTGCTTAAGGGCAAGGAATACATCGAAACTCTTTAAGATTGATCAGCACTTCTTCTACGCACGGAAAAAGATTTGATTTATGTTAGGTGGAAGAGTGAACTTACTTACAGTTTCTCCACCCGGCAAAGACAGTCGTAATAGGCAGCCTGGTTACCGAAATCGGTCAGGCGGTCGGGAGTTAGCATGTTGACTGCTGCACCGCTCGCCTTCCACCAGCCCTGGTAAACCAGCACCGTATCCGGTGGAACAGCATTGCTTACTGCCACTTTAAGCTTAATCCGTCCCCTGCTTGAAACAACACTTACCAGATCGCCCTCGCTAACCCTTTCCTTTGCAGCTACTTCCGGGCTTATGTAGGCTTTCGGTTCCAATCCTCTATCCGGCAACATGTGGGTCGAGTGAATCGAGTTACGCATATGCGGAGAAACAAACCAGTAAGGATAACCTTCCTGCTTTAATTTCTGATCATTGATTTCAAATGGTTCCCGATACTCAGGCAGCCCCCCAAAGCCATCTTTCTCTGCCTGTTCTGAATAAAAGTTATATTTCCCATCAGCTGTTGCAAATTGACCCTCCCGCCAGGGGATATCATCTGTACCGGGTATCAATAGCGGCCCTTCTTCTTTAATCTGTTGCAGGGTAATCCCGGTTGTTTCAGTCAATGGTTTAATCGCCCGCATCAATTGGTTCTTCACCTTGATTTCAACCGGGAAGTCCTTTAGCTTTAGTCTCCCTGCCAGCTCGGCAAAAAATTCATACTCCGGACGACACTCGCCTGGCGGCTCTGCCACTTTTTCCCCGTAAACCAGGTATGGATGGCTCATTGAATTAAAATAGAGATCCTCCGCCTCCAAAAAGGCCGTTGCCGGCAAAACCAAGTTAGCTGCAGCCGCAGAATCAGTCATAAAGTGTTCGGCTGTCACGATGAAAGGAACCTGCCTCAGCGCCTCTTGCAGACTATTGCTATCCCCAACCTGGGCCAGCGGATTTGCCCGGCTGATGTAGATAAATTTCACCGGTGGATCATTAAAATCTTTAAGAGCCTTTGCTAGTTGTGGCTTTGGATAATAACGATGAATCGGTTGTAGGTCTTTACCGCTTAAATAATCATGATCGATATAGCGGGTTACCTGAAAGTTGGCATAACTGGCCCCTCCACCGGACACACCCACATTGCCGGTTAAGGCAGCCAGAGCATCAATCGCCCGCACCGTATTGCCGCCGTTGCTATGCCGCTGTAAACCGATGCCAAGCAAGATCGCTGCCGGTTTAGCTTCAGCGTACTCCAAGGCCAGTTTCTCAATCTGCTCTTCACTTAACCCGGTAAGCCCGGCTACTCGCTGCAGGTTATACTTGGCACAAAGCGCTTTAAACTTTTCAATACCGCTACATTGCTCTGCAACAAATTCTCGGTCATAAAGTCCCCTCTCGATAATAATCTTAGCCATGCCCAGGGCCAGTGCCCCGTCACTGGCCGGTTTTACCGGCAAATGGTGATCAGCTATTTTAGCTGTAGCTGTTTCGAGAGGATCGATCAAAATCACTCTGGCCCCTTTTTCGCGGGCAGTTTTTAGATAAGGCATTAGATGGACTTGCGTAAAAGCTGGATTACGCCCCCAGATTACAATCAGTTTTGCCTTTATAATATCCTGATGCGGATGAGAGATCACCGCGCCGAAATCATAACGTTGGGCGGCTATCCCGGCTGCCCAACACAAGCTGCCCCGGTGCAGGGTACAACCACCAAGAGCGCTAAAAAAACGACCCTCGATATCTTTAAGTAATCCACCGTAGCCCCCATCAGAGTAATGAAGCAGCGCCAATGGACCATGTTTCTTTACTGTGTCATCGATCTTTTCTGCAATAATTTCGGCTGCCTCGGTCCAGCTAATCCTGCTAAAGGCGCTACCATTTCCCCTTTTCAACAGCGGATAACGCAGCCGATCGGGGTGGTTGATTCTGGACAGATGTTTTTTCCCCTTGGCACAGATAAAATCACCCGTGACTGGCTGATCCGGGTGCGCCGTTAAAGAAACCACCCGCCCCTGATCCACTTCCGCCAGCAAAGCACACTGGTCCCAGCAATCGAGCGGGCAAACCGTGTTAAACCACTGTTTCATATCCACTAACCCCACTATTAAAGGATAAACACTCTTTTGTCTTTAAATAATATAGATCAACAATTATCACTGAAGCACAACCTAAAGGGCTATTTTAGCTGATTATAGCTTTGATATGCTCCAGCGTAGTGCCGCAGCAGCCGCCGACAATCGCGGCACCGTTTTCAATACACCTGGTTACCCCGGCGGCAAAATCGGCCGGGTTCATTTCGTAAACGGTCTTTCCATTAACCAGCTTCGGAATACCGGCATTGGGCTGGATCATGATCGGCAGCGCTGTATGCTGCCGGTATAAAGCGACAATTTCAGCCATCTGCAGCGGGTTGAGATCTCCGCAATTGCCGCCAATAGCATCTGCACCGTGTGCTTCGAGCAATGCTGCCGCTTCGGCCACTGCAGCGCCCATAATTGTGCGCCCGCCTTTTTCAGTAGTCGCATACGCAAGGGTAACCATCACTGGCAAACTGGTTAACTCCCGGCAAGCCTTTAGGGCGCAAACCGCCTCGCGCAGGTCGATCATTGTTTCAATCAACAGGCCGTCTGCCCCACTTTCAACCAGTAATGAAGCCTGCTCGCGGTAGTTTTCGATAAACTGTTCTTCACTATATTCCCCATATGGTTTAAGCAGGCAACCGGTAGGGCCAAGATCGCCGATCACATATTGTTGCGAGCCAGCCGCAGCACGGGCCAGCTCAACCCCTGCCCGGTTGATCGCTTGCAGATCACCAGCCTGACCATGCGTCTCAAGATAAATCCGGTTAGCTGTAAAAGTATTGGTGGTAAGAAAATCAACGCCAACCTTTGCGTATTCATGGTGAAACGCGCTGATATGCTGCGATCCAGTTAAATTAATTACACTACTCGTTTCAAAGCCGCGCCTAGCCAGTTCAGTGCCGATAGCGCCATCGAAAATCAGTGGCTTTTTTTGTTGGAGCAGTTCGTTTAAGTTTAAAGTCATATGAACACCGCCGTTTTAGTATAGGTGCTGGGCAGTGCCAGGGGGACGGGGTACCTGACACGGAAAAAACGTGTCAGAGCACCCCGTCCCCGCAGGCACTTCATCCTTTTACAGAAGATTATAGCAGATTAACGTGGTATAGTAATAACAAATTGCATTTGCAGGGGGTGGGTAAATGTTTGGCTTTATTAAGCGGGTTGTGATTGTGGTGGTGCTCTTTTTTACGGTGCTGCTGGTAATCTTTGTGATCAATCAGACCAACCAGCTAGTTAGCTTTGCCGCCGGGATTAGCCCGGTGCTGGGCCAGGTGCTGCTTTACCTGTTGCTGGCTTTGTACGCAGCGGTGATTATCATTCCCCTGGTGGCCATCTACAGCAAGCCACCCGCCCTTTTGCCGCCGGAAGATGTGGAAAGCGAAGAGTATCAGTATTACTTGAAAAAGCTGGCGGCGCGGTTGGCGAAGAACCCCCACTTAGGTAAGGCGGCGGTTAACCCTGAACAGCCCGAAGAGATTGAGACGGCGTTGAAGAAGCTGGATGGGATAGCCGATGAGGCGATCAAGAGCGCTGCTTCCGGTGTTTTTATCATGACCGCTATCTCGCAGTATGGCGCCCTTGATGCGCTGATTGTGATTATCACCCAGCTGCGGATGATCTGGCAGGTGACGACCCTTTACAACCAGCGGCCCACTTTGCGTGAGCTGGCTTACTTATACGGTAATGTTTTTGCTACCGCTTTTCTGGCCACCCGGATAGAGAACTTGGATCTGATTGAAGATCAGCTGGAGCCGATTATCGCCTCGCTGATGGGCAGCTCGCTCTCATCGATGACCCCTGCCTTAAATACGGCGGCCAACGTTATTACCAACTCGGTTATCAATGGCTCGGCCAATGCTTTTTTAACTTTACGGGTGGGGGTAATTACCAGACAGTACTGCGCCTCGCTAATCAGGCCGGAGAGAAGCACTTTGCGGCGGGCTGCCATGGTGCAGGCGACTGCCCTTTTGGCCAAGGTGCTGAGCGATTCGACCTACCAGGTAACCAAGTCGATCTTAAGGGCTACAGCCAAGGCGGGTAAACGGCCTTTTCGTTACGGACACAATGTGGTATCGCAAGCCACGAAGAAGACGGTAGATGCCGGTAAGTTAACTTTAAAACAGAGTGAGGAGCTGGCCCGGAAGTTGGGCGACGCCTTTAAGAGTGGGGGGCGGAGACTAAAGTTTTACCTGGCAGGGACGGAGGCGAAAGCAGAAGATAGTGACAGCAAGTCAGAGGAGTGATTTCCCGAAGTGTCAGGGGGACGGGGTACTTGACACTAAAAACGCGTGTCAGAACACCCCGTCCCCGCAGACACTTATGTTGATCATTTAAACCAACATCAGCCGTTCAATTTATTTTAAATTTGTTTATTACAGCACATATAATCTTTCATTGATATCTAAAGTTAGGAATGCTCATTATTGGAGCAATGCTGCTTCTTCAAGAGTCCATATTTGGATTGTAGTGGAAGGTTTTTCAGGTTATCAGCTTTCCGGTTGCTCGGCCAAGTCGGAGCCGTAGGACTGGCTGAAGCGGGTTGAGCTGTATTTTTCCAGTTTCCAGGAAGGGACCCGGCAGGTAGGGCAGGGAATAAAATCCCACTTATTGCGAAGGAAACGGGCGGCACGGCTGTTTTTTGAGTTATAAACTAGGAAAGTCTCATTGCAGTGAGTAGTGATCAGCGCCTTGTTACCTTTGATCTCCATTGTTTTAATGCCATGGAGGATCCTCTTACGGGATGGCCAGAGCTTCATCTTGGTCAGCAGTCTAAAGAAGTCGACTCGTTTGCGGTAGTATCTTTTTTTAGTTTCCATATAGCGTTTACCTCACCGGCTAATTTAGTGTCAGGGGGACGGGGTACTTGACACGTAAAACACGTGTCAGAGCACCCCGTCCCCACAGACACTTCCTTCAACACAGACACTCGTCCCCCTGACACACCAGTCAGAGTAGAGCTATGGGGACACACCTCCTGCGGAGGAATTTCCCCTTCAGAAGCTACGCTTCTTGAAGCTCGAACCGTCCCCCGTGGCGCTGCTAATTCTTTTTTTCAGAACGTAAGAGCTAAAATTTGTATGATTTATTATAGATCAAATCAGGGCTTGGAAGAGCATTACTGCCGTGCCAATTTGCAGCGGGTCGTGGATTAATCGATCAGCGAACTTTTCCACTGCAGCATCATCAAGCCCTAAAGGTAGACCAGGAGCAGCGATAAAAGCATCCTGATTTAGAAAATCAACTGGAATAAAACTGTCGCCCGGGGAGGCATCAAAAATTAAGTTTGTCAGTGCCAGCGCCTGCTGCAAGCTAAAACCGGAAGCAACCCACTGTTGTAAATCACCATTCAAAATCTTGATTAAAGCAGTTTCTTTTTCTTTTAGCAAGTCATAGATGATCAATCTTGCCCCTTCTTCTAACAGGACTTTCGCCGCTTCAATACCAAGTGGCCCGGCTCCAATTAGCAGAACTTCTTTACCCGCCAGGTTGCCAGCCATCATTTTGAGCGCCGTGGTATAACCTCTGGCCGTAGCCTGATCGTTGCCGGCAACGTAGCGGGTTTCAAGGTTAATCGCGGCATATAAGTGATCATCAGCCATTAGCGCTATGGCTGCACCGCTGTGGTAAGCCTCCGCCAGGCCGGCCACATCCGAGGTAGCGGTGATAAAGGATGGGAAGCCAAGATGGCTGGCGATGGCGCAGATCGCTTCGGTAAAGCCTTGTATCGTCCCCTGACCGGCGGTGATCGGGATCACCGCCACCGGGCAGGCAGAAGGATCCAACAGCGCAACTGCAGGATTATTCAGCTGGCTGCCCTCGGTTCCGGTAGCAGAATTGATGCCGGTAGCGGCTTTTAGGGCCAACTCTTTTAAGTTCCTGCCGATTATTTTCTTTAACTGCCGGTCATAATCCTCCAGCGTAGCGGGAATCTTAAGCACCTGTTTACTAATTAGCCTAGTCATTAATCACAGCCCCGTTTTAAATTCAGTTCCCGGGCAATCCTGGTTAAGACCTCATCTCTCTTGGCAAAAGCTTCCTCCCGGTTTCTGCCCGTGGTAATCAACGTTGCCACCCAGTTCTCTGAACTCGGTAGAAAATTGGTTAACGCTTCTTCAGCACCGAAAAAATTTGACAGGTGATTTAGAGGGCCAGCTGAGGCGATAACATGCTCACCTGCAGTTTGCAAATTTTCAGGATTTACGACAATATGTTCAAAGATTGCCGCCTTCTCAGGATTTTCCAGCAACAGCTCCTGGAGTCTGTCTCCAGTAAATACCGCTGCCAATAATTCGAGCATGTTAACGCCGGTCGAATGAAAAACAGCGGTCGGGGTTTGACTGGGCAGCCGGGCATCGATTTCCAATACTTTGAGGTGCCCGCTGTGCAAAATTACTTCTACGTCCATAATGCCCCAGAGACCGATCCCGCTGGCAATACGCTCTGCCAGAGCAGCAAAATCAGACTGGAGGCCAACAGCTAATGCAGAGGGGGCAATAACCCTTTTACAATCATAGACCTGATCCATGTAGAGGTCAGTAACCTGTAGCGGTAAAAAGTTAGTGCCGTCGCCGATCACTTCGATCGAATAGGATGGCCCTTCAATATATTCCTGGATCACCCACTGCTCTTCGCAATCTGTTGTCTTTTCTTTAAATTGCTGCAAATCTTTTTCGCTCTCCAGTAAAATAACTCCTTCACTGCCACTGGACCCGGATGGTTTGGCTAGATAAGGATAGGTGCCCCCCGGCCAGGGTAGTGGCGCTGGAATTTGATGATCGGCAAAATAGCGATCAGACTTAAGCTTGGAGGAAGAAAGGTCATAGGCGGAGGAATCAAAAGCTAACGGCACACCGGTTGCAGCAGAAATTTTGGTCAGAATTTTTAAGACAAAGCTGTTTTCAAGGGCCGGAATAATCAAGTCAATGTCGTGATCGAGCACTTTATGCAACTGTTTTTGGTCTGCAGCATTGAGGGCATCAAGACAAAGAAAGCGGTCGCAGAGGCCGGCAGCAGGAACTGCTGCTTCTTTATCGACCAGCAGGGTTTGCCAACCGGCTTTTTTAGCCAGGTAAACCGCTTCCAACCCCTGCAGCCTGCCACCGATAATAGCTACACGCATCGCTAAGCTCCTTTTCGTCCGGACAGGGGGACGTTTCCTCCGTCCGGTTTATGCTTCAGGTTGATCGATTCAAGTGTCAGGTACCCCGTCCCCCTGACACTTAGTCATTACCCCGATCCCACAGGCACTGCCAGTCAAGGGAGTTTTGGGGCCCCGTAGCTGCCAATCCGCTTCGTAGGAGAAACTTACCATCTTTTTCGTTAGCGGTATTGGGATACACCGCCTGCGGAGGAATATCCCCTTCCTCCGGTTTACTCCGGGACGCTCTAACCGCTCTCCCTGCTGCGCTTCAGTCAGTATCATTATAATTTGCGGAGGTTAACCCTGCCTGCTATACAGTTGACGTCGTTGGGCGACCCAGGTTTTATAGCTATCGATCTGGGCCGGGTGCAAACCGCAAGCGTTAAGGACCGGCAAAATGGCATCGACAGAGCGACCTCCTTCATCGACATCAAGGGTGCTCTGCGATACACCCTGAAAGCCCTGGTGCGGCGGAATAATTGAGGTGACCACATTAGCCCCGGCATTAAGGCGCTGCTTGAGTCCGGCAAGCCCATCAACATCGAGTGATGCGGGAATCAGGCGATCAGGAAAAAGAAGACGCATTACAGCAATAATCAGCAGTTCTCTTAAGTGCGGACTGGTTTTAAAATTTTCCAATGGAGTACCAACCTGCGGAATAAAGCTCATCACCCGCACCTGGTCGGCCGAGAGTTCACGCATCACGTTTAAAGAGTTGCAGAGATCTTCTGTGCTTTCTCCAACTCCGGAAAGCAACCCTTCTTCAGCGAGCATGCCAATTTCGTGGGCATAGCGCTTCATGTTTAACCGTGTATCATAATCCTGCCCAAGCCTCAATTGGGCATAGCGCTCGCGGTTGTGTGTCTCCTGGTAGAGGGCATACCAATCCACTCCGATTTCCTTAAAGCTGTTTAGCTGATCGTGTGAAACAACCCCCGGCGAAATCATCAGCGGCAAGTCACTTTTTTCTTTAACTGCCCTGACCAATGCTAGCAGCTCGTCAAAATGGCCGTTGTTAAAATAATAAGGGTCTTCGCCCATCGTTAGGTCGAGCAAGTGAACCCCGGAACCAGCCATCTGCTCTGCAGTTTCAATAATATCTTCACTCGATTTGCGGTAGCGTTTCACGGCAGCCTGGTTCGAGCGACGGTAAAGGCAAAAAGCACAATCGTTACGGCAATAGGTGGAAAAGTAAATAAAAGCATACATAAAGATCTCATTACCAAAGTGTTTCGTACGGGCTATCCTTGCAGCGCTGAAAAGCTTTTCAGTGTCGTTTTCACCCTCAAGGTTCAGCAGATGGATGATCTCTCGATCAGCCAGCGTTTCACCGGCAGTAGCTTTGGCAAGAATATCTTCGATTATAAGCTCAGTCATTTGAAACCTTCTTTCTTACAGAATAGCACCCTGCGATCAGGTTTGGATCTTTCACTTTTTGTCAATTTCATTACACTGCAAAACTCATAATACTCTTGACGAAAACTCTTAATCGTTAATAATTATAACACGTACTACTTTAAAATGATTACCTGGTTTATAGATGGAGAGTTGGCGCATAGTGTCTGAGTCGTAAGAATAGCTTAAGTGGAAGATGGTAGATCAAGCCTTAGAATTCATATTTACCTTAGATGTTCAGGCGGACGCCGTTTAGGTAAGTGAGGCTGCGGGCAGTGCGCTGGATATTACTGTGTCCTTCGCGGGCCATGATCAGGCGCTCCAGCCCAAAGCCGATGCCGACCCAGGGCACGGTGATACCCCAGTTGTTGTCGAGGGGATGCGGCCCCATCGCGCCGGAGCCCAATTCAAGTTCATCTTTGACCAAGTCGATTGTTTCGCCATAGACTTCCGATTGTTCAGTTTCAATTGTGTAATCGTCAAAGCCGGCGGCCTGCATCACCAGGGTGCCAAGTTCTTTCAGCCTTGACGCGCACTGTTCCAACGGCAGACCCATTTCGACTAAGTTGAGCATGGTAAATTCCTGCAGGTGTTTTCCGCCCTGGGTATCTTTGCGGAAGCAGGGCCCTACCTCGAAGATCCTAACCGGGTGAGTCCAAAGCCGCAGCAGGTCTTTAAGCACATAGTAAAGGTTGGGGGCCAGCATCGGGCGGAGGCATTTGCGTTCATCCAACCAGAATACCTGTTTGTAAAGGGGGTGATCTTCGCCGATGGTCATTTTGGCCAGCAGACCCTTAGAAAGAAGGATTGGAGTGATCACCTGGGAGAAACCGGCGGTAGTGAGGGCGCTGCTCAGACTTGTTTCGAGCCTGGTCAGGGCAGGCTGTTTGATGGTGGAACGGTACTCTGAGAGCTGTTCCAGATCTCGGGTAACCAGTTCCTGTTCCAGGTTTTGATAAGCCCGGTTGCGTTCTTCAGGGGTGTTAAAGGTGGTGGCAATTTGCGTTTCGCTTGCCCCCAGTTCCTGAAGTCGCTGTTTTTGCACCGCAGTCCATTCAATCAAAAAGCAATACCACCTTTCTAAAAGACACGGGGACGTTTCATCTGTCTTGTTTTCATCACTCTCCAAGGAGAATAGGTTTTTCCTCTACTCTACCAGGTCCAACCTTCAAAGGAGATCGAACTCTAAGCGTTCTTCACCATTGTTTAACTCGGCATCCGGGTGATTGGGAATGTAAGAACTAGGCCTTTAAAAATGCTGACTGTTTGGAGGACAAGACAGATGAAACGTCCCCGTGTCTTTTTTCAGGTAAATTCTGGCGGGGAGTCCGGGAGCTCCACCCGGCTATACGGATTTAGAGTCCGCACGATCATTCCGATCCACCCCCCGCATAGCTTTAATTTTTTAGCCGGCCAGCTTCTGGGCCAGATCCTTGGCTGAAGCCGCATCTGGCGCCCAACCATCGGCCCCAATCTCATCGGCAA
>CAZAKI010000058.1:0-2201 GCA_964485855.1 uncultured Syntrophomonadaceae bacterium
AGAGACATTTCTGTGCTCGTCACCCCTACCGGTTCGATCGATATAATTAAAACTGATGATGCTGACAATCGCATCTTGGAATGTGCGCTGGAATGTAAAGCTGATTATATCGTCACCGGAGATCGCAAACACCTCCTAACCTTAAAAAGATATCAGGAAACAGCGATTGTTGATTCTGCTGAATTCCTGGAAATTTATGAAAATACGAAAAGTTTTTAGTCAACTTTTTATGTAATCTGAACAGAGGTTCCGGTCTGCTGAGGGCCTGATACCAGGCTTTCTATAAATTCCAAATTAAGTAATCCACACAATCCACAGGGTTATCCACAGGTTAAAACTGATGGCTAAAGAAATTTTGCTGACTATGAACAGAAAAAACAAATGGTTAACATAATATTATTTCATCATGATGATAATCCACTGCCAAGGCCGGGGTGGGCGTTCAGATCAAGGGCAGCGAAATTACCTTTTAGGTAGTGGGGGTAGGCAGCGGCGGCAATCATCGCCGCGTTATCGGTGCACAGTGCCAGGGGCGGGTAGTGCAGGATTGTCGCCGGCAGCTGCCGGTTTAGCCGGTCTTTGAGCGCTGACCGCAGGCGGCTGTTGGCCGCTACTCCGCCGGCTAAAAGTACCATTTTTGCCTGGTAGTGGTGGGCAGCGCTTACTGTTTTTTCGACCAGCACTTCGACCAATGCTTCCTGGAATGATGCCGCCAGATCAGCCTTGTTTGGTTCTTCACCGCGCCGGCGGGCATGGTAAAGATGATTGATCACTGCCGTTTTCAGGCCACTAAAACTGAAATCATAACGGGAATCGTTATCGAGTCGGGCCCGGGGAAAATCGATCGCGGCAGGGTTACCGGAGGCTGCCAGTTGATCAATTAGGGGGCCCCCGGGATAGCCAAGCGCCATCACCCGGGCTACCTTGTCAAACACTTCTCCGGCAGCATCATCACGGGTTGAACCAAGGGAGATCGCGTCGTCAGGGTTTTTAACCAGCAGCAGTTCGGTATGCCCACCGGAAACTACCAGGATTACCGCCGGGTAGAGGGCAGGGGCTCCACTTAAATAGTTAGCATAAAGATGGGCCTGCAGATGATTGACGGCAATCAGCGGCAGCTTCAGGGCATAGGCCAGGGCTTTGGCTGTAGCCACACCGATCAGCAGAGCGCCGACCAACCCGGGACCATGGGAGACCGCGATGGCCTGCAGATCACCGAACTTCAGGTTGGCTTCACCCAGAGCCTGGTCAATCAGATCATTGATCAAGAGGAGGTGCTGGCGGGAAGCAATCTCCGGCACGACACCGCCGAAACGGGCATGGAGGTCTACCTGGGATGAGATGATAGTGCTTAAGATGCGGTTACCATTTTCCACCACGGCAGCAGCAGTTTCATCGCAGGAGGTTTCAATCCCGAGGATTTTTACTTTTTCCGATCCTGAAGTCACTTTTAAGCATCACCCTCACCCTGCCCTCTCCCCTCAAGGGAGAGGGTATTTTTTCGGTCCATTATTGCGGCTAGTGCTAAGCAATTCTAATGCTCTAGCCAATCAATCTTTCGCAACCCGAATGAAATAGTATCTCTTCGCTTCAGTGATATTGTAGCATCCGCAAACGACAAGTGCAGCCTGGATGATATTAATATCAAGATGCGATCTTTATTTAGTGCACAATACTCTGGTCATAATCAGGGCATCTTCATCCTGGTAATAGCGCTTGCGAAGGCCGACTGTGGCAAAGCCTAACGTCTCGTAAAAGGCGCGTGCCTCTAGGTTGCTGGGACGAACTTCCAGGGTTATTATCTCAGCGCCCAGGGCCTCTGTCTTGTCAATCAGGCTGGCAATCAGCAGGGTGGCTAAACCCTGACGACGGTAGCCTTGCTCTACTGCCAGGGTGGTAATATGCACTTCTTCGAAAATATGCCATGATCCAATGTAGGCTACCACCCGGTTGTTATGCCGGACTACCAGGTAGCGGGCCAGTTTATTGCTGCTGAGCTCTGTAAAAAAGTAGCGGGCAGGCCAGGGATCGCGAAACGAGGCCTGCTCGATGGCAGCCACGGCTTCGATATCCTCCAAAGTCATTGGATCAATTATATAATCTGGTTCATCTGGCATACTGCTGCTAAAAGCTTATTCCCCCTCACCCCGCCCCTCTCCCCCCTGGAGAGGGAGTTTTCGGGTTGCTAAAATCTTGTCATA
>CAZAKI010000058.1:2301-9390 GCA_964485855.1 uncultured Syntrophomonadaceae bacterium
AGTTTTGATAAAATTTTATCAATTTATTTCTTCTTACCGGCCAGGCGTTCCGCTTCCGGCAAACGCAGGTAGATTGGCAAAACTTCCCGGTAGGATGCATCCGGATTTGCTTGAAGCAGGCGGCGGCCGGCAAGGGCCACCAGGGCAGCCCGGCAGACCCGAAAAGGGGCCGGCGAAATAATTGCTTTTCCACCAGGTAGTGATTTTTCAAGAGCGCTGCCGTAGCTGTTCAACCCTTCGCCCAAAAATACTACCGCTTCATTGTAAGAATGTAGTCTTGAAACAAGATCATCTAAAGCAATGGCAGTAGGCTCGAGCAGCGTGGTTAAACGGTGAGGCAGTTCTAAACTGCGGCGGTAGATGGCGGTATAGACCTGGCTGCGGCGGGCATCGAGCAGCGGGCAGATTAAAACAGCAGGCACCGGGATGGCTTCGGCCAGGGCATCGAGGGTGCAGACTGGCAACACCGGGATACCAAGCCCCTGGGCCAGGGCCCGGGCAGTGGAAACGCCAATGCGCAAACCGGTAAAGGAACCGGGGCCGGCAGCAACAGCAATGGCATCAATTGCTTCGCGTTCGATGCCGCTCTCTTGAAGCAGGTTGTCAAGCAGCGGCATCAGACGCTCAGAGTGAGTTTTTTTAATGTTAAGGGTTGCTTCAGCCAGCAAGGTATCATCCTGCAGGAGGGCAACACTGCAGGAGAGGGTAGTAGTATCGATGCCAAGTATTATCATCACTCTAGCCTATTCTTCCGTAACAATAAGAATTATTTCGCAATATCGATCCTAACTGTAGTTGGCCAAGAGATCTTTTTCAAATTCAAGAGTGTAGGTCAAAAATGTTTTTAAATCAACACGTTCGGAAGCATTTAATATTTCAATCCCCACTACTTTATTGTTAGCACCGGTATCAATATGAATATCCTCAGATATTTCAACCACTCCATCTGGTTGTTCTTCACTAAGCTTAATATATAAAGCGTTTACTTCATCATCGTAGTAAACCTTCATCGCTAAACACCTCTCTTCAGGGGGTAACAGGTAATCACAATTAGCTGATTATCACTGAGCTCAAATATTATTTTGACCGGGTACGAGTAGCCAATAATTTTCTTCACTATCGTTTGCTTACCCCGGTGCGGTTGAGCTGCTGTAATGATTTGAAAAATCTTTTCTTCAGGGATATTATATAACTTAATTCGCCTTTTTGCATGTCGGGAGATCTTAATGTCCACCAAACAACCTCCGGTATTCCAAAATTATATTATTCTTCCAGATAGAGTGAACCGTCGGTGCGCCAGGTGACGGTTTCGATAAAGGTCGCAATGAGCTTTGATGCTGCGGGACCGTGGGGAATAAAGCGTAGGCGTCGTCCCTCCCCTTTTTGATCAAAGAAACATTCAATAGCGATTTGCAGATAGTCATCCGGCAGCAGATCCGGCAAGCGTTCAGCCCATTCAATGAAGGCGATGCCGTCACCGGGGAGGTATTCTGCAAAACCTAGTTCAAAATGATCTTCATCGGTTGAGAGACGGTAAAAATCAAAATGGTAAAGGGGCAGGCGGCCGTTGTAAATTTTTAGCAGCACGAATGTGGGGCTGGTAACCGCTTCACGAACACAAAGACCGCGGGCAGCTCCGCGAACAAAAACAGTTTTGCCGGCGCCTAACTCTCCTTGTAGAGCGATAACCAGTGGCTGTTCCAGGTTTCGCCCAAACATTTCTCCGAGGGCAATAGTTTCTGCTTCCGTTCTGGTGGTTATATAGGCTTCAGCCTGTTGCATTGCACTTTCTCCAAAATTCTTTCAAATGGTGATTTACTGCGAGAATTATACCCCACGCTCATTGGAACAGGCAAATCTCCTGATCATAATTATATTGCCGCCCCTCTTTATACCTTGACGAAATTGCCAATGCAATGTGGAAAGACTAGAGCTTTGAGGCGGCAAATGATTTAGGGATGTTCTGTTATCAGGCGGGTGGCCAGATCTTCCCACTTTTCGAGCAGGTCATCCAGCTCGCTGCGGGCAGTTTCCAGTTCAGCGCCCAGCCGGGCCAATTGGGTGTGATCCCCGTAGAGCTCAGGGTTTGAAAGGGTAGCTTCGAGAGCGACAATCTTTTCCTCTTGTTCAGCAATTTTCTGTTCCAGCTTTAACTGTAAGCTTTTCAGACGGCGCTCTTCTTTTTGCTGCTGCTGGCGCTTTCGGTGCTGCTGTTGTCTTTGCAGTTTCTCTTCCTGCTCTTTTGTTTGACCAATTGAGTGCTCCAGGGGATCAGATTTGTTTTTTAAATCCAAGTAGGCGTCAAAACTAGCTTCAAAAACCTGCAGGCGGCCGTCACCGGTCAGGGAAAACACCCGATTGGCCAGCCCTTTTAAAAAATAGCGATCGTGCGATACGACGATCAGCGTACCGGGATACTCCATCAGCACTTTTTCCAGTTCTTCCAAGGCCGGCAGATCAAGATGGCTGGTGGGCTCATCCATCAGCAGGCAGTTACCGCTGCTAAGCGCCAGGCGGGCCAGGGCCAGACGACTTTTTTCACCACCGCTTAAAGCGCTCACTTTTTTAAAGACATCATCACCACGAAACAGGTAACGGCCGAGGTGGTTGCGGGCTGCCTTTAAATCTAGCTGCGATCCTTCGGTGATCGTTTCGAGAAGGGTTCTGTTCTGTTGCAGCTGTTCCTGTTCCTGTGAAAAGTAGAGGATTTTTACCGCCGGGCCGAGGCGAATGGTGCCTGTAGCGGGTGCAAGTTCACCGGCAATCAGTTTTAGCAGGGTAGTTTTACCCGCTCCATTTGGTCCAATTAAGGCCAGACGGTCACCCCAGCGGATTTCGAAGGTGAGGTTGGAAAAAAGGTCAGCGGCATCAAAGGCCAGGCTTACTGCCTCAAACCCGACCACCAACCGGCCACTGCGCCCACTAAATCCGAGGCCAAGCGAAAAGCTTTGCTCCTGGTCCGGTCGCTCTACTGCTTCTAATTTCTCCAGGCGCTTTTCACGGCTGCGGGCCTGGCGCTTGGAGCGTTCGTCGGCTTTTGCTTCGCGGACCAGCCTCTCTTCCCTGCTTTTCAGCAACTGTTGGTGCTTGTACTCACGCTCAAGGCTGAGCTGTTCATGTTCAAGTTTATACCGGTAGGCGCTGTAGTTGCCTCGGTAGGTCTTTAAGCGGTGATTTTTGAGGGCCAGGATTTTTTCAACAACCCGATCCAGAAAGTAGCGGTCGTGGCTGACCACCAGCAGGGCGGTGTTAAGATCACGTAAATATTTTTCCAGCCATTCGAGAGCAGCTAAATCAAGAAAGTTTGTCGGTTCATCAAGGAGCAGCAGATCGAAATCCTGTAAGAGCAGTCCGGCCAGACGGGCCCTGGTTTTTTCCCCGCCGCTAAAAGTCGATATGGCCCGGGAAAAATCACTTTCGGTGAAACCTAGACCGCGGGCAACACCAACCAGCCTGCTCTCCACCTGGTAACCACCCAGCTCTTCAAAACGGGCGGTGAGCGTGGTGTAACGCTCCAGATCCGCTGCGTAACTGCTGTGTATAGCAGCAGGTCTTTTTTCGGCATCCGCCCTGATTGCTATGACCTGGGACAGCTTTTCCAGCTCTGCCTGGAGGTCATAAATATGACGGAGTGGGTATTCAAGGTGGTCCCGCAGGGTAGCAGCATTAATGTGTGGAGTTTCCTGGGCCAGGTAGCCCATCCGCGCATCACGAGCCAAATGAAACTCACCACTGTCTGCTTCAAGTTCACCGGCAATGATCCGGACCAGGGTAGTTTTGCCCGATCCGTTTGGGCCGATCAATCCGGCTTTTTCACCCGGCTGCAGCTGCAGCGATACGGCGTCAAGAATGGTCTCGGCGCCGTACATTTTGCTGATTTTCGATAAGGTTAACAGTGGCAAGGCACAATTTGACTCCTTAATCAAGCCGGGGCAAGACTTGCTGTATCCTTTAACTCTTACCCCTCATGTTCCAGCTGTAAACAATTGTAGTTTTCAAGGCAACACTTGTCAAAAGGTAATATTAATCAATGTTCTGCTGCACCTAAAGCAGCGTGGCGACCAGGCGGGCGATGCTGAGACAGCAGGTCAGACCGGGTGATTCAATGCCGATCAGGTTGATCAGGCCGGGCAGCCCTTGAGCAGATTCTTCCCTGATCATGAAATCACGGAAAGGATCACCAGGTCCGGATAACTTCGGCCGGATTCCGGCCATTTCCGGTTCAAGATCTTCTAGGGCCAGGAAAGGCAAAAATGGTTTGGCCGATTGGTAAAAAGCCGCAGCATTCTCCGGATTTACGCTGTAATCTTCGCGATTATCGAGATACAGGGTACCAGGACCTAAACGCAGGCGACCATCAAGGGTTTTGGTCAGGTGGATGCCAAGGCCGGTCAGTTCAGCCAGCGGGGGCGGATAGATCAGGTGATCAACAAGAGCAGTTTTTGACGGCGGTAAGCTGAAATATTCACCCTTACAGGGATATTGGCGGTAGCCTGCCCGGTCGATATCAATGCCGACCAGGGCGGCCACCTGGTCGGCGTAAAGACCGGCGCAGTTAATTAAACAGCTGGTTTCAACCTGATCAGTGCTGCAATCAGGGTTTGTGAGCTGGAGCCGGTAGCCATCTTTAGTCTTTTCGATCGCTTCCAGGGCGTGACTATAGGCAATTAGTACCCCATTTTGCAGGGCGTTCTGTTCCAGGCGTTTCATCATGGCATGTGAATTAATAATCCCGGTGGAAGGCGATAACAGGGCTTGCTTTGCTTTTACCCGTGGTTCAAGCCGGGATAGCGCAGCCTGGTCAAGTTCCAGCAAGTCAATTACCCCGTTGGCCTTCGCCTGCCGCTGAAGTGATGCGAGGGCAGCGATCTCTTCAGGGCTAGTGGCTACAATCAGTTTGCCAATCTGCCGGTGGGGAATGCTGTATTGACGGCAAAACGCGTAGAGCAGTTCTTTGCCTTCCAGACAGAGTTTTGCTTTCAGGCTGCCGGCAGGGTAGTAGATTCCGGCATGAATTACTTCACTGTTGCGCGATGAAGTTTCAAGACCAAAGGTATCATTTCTTTCGACCAGGGCAATGATCGCCTCGTCGAAGTGATTTGACAGTTCGGCGGCGACCGCCAAGCCGATTGCACCGGCACCAATAATGACAATATCGATCTTTTCACCTGTACTGTTACGCTTAATGTTTATTAATTACCCCTTTAGAATTCTAGAATCTGATGACGACCAACCGAAAGCAGAATAATCTTTCAGATCAAGAGCTCTGGTATTCTTACTAACCATTCAGCTGCTACTGCTTGTTGTGTTTCAACAACAGTTATATTTTTACCTGGGTCAGCTCTTTTTGAGCACCGCTTCGTGCAGGATGGCCATTTTTTGATCCGCTTCAACTGCGGTTGCAGCGCAAACTGACAGGTAAAATTTTACTTTTGGTTCGGTACCCGAAGGCCGCACGGCAAACCAGGAACCGTCTTCCAGGGTGTAATGCAGAACAGGGGAGCGCGGCAAAGTCAGATTAAATTCTTTTTTACTCAGCGGCTTCCATCCTTTGCCCAGTTCGTAATCTCTTTTTTCGGTGATTAGCCGGCCCGCAAACTCGCGCGGTAAATGTTTAAAAGCATCGACATGACGGCCGGCCTCAGAAATATCCTCCAGTTCAACTGTCAGCAGTTCATCACGATGATAGCCCACGCGCTGCTGAATCTGTTCTAAAACCTGAAGCAGGTTTAAACCTTTTTCCTTGTAGTAAGCGGTCATCTCGGCAATGAGGAAAGAAGCGATCACCCCATCTTTATCGCGGACAAAAGTGCCGGTTAAATAGCCGCAGCTTTCTTCGTAACCAAACAAGAAGTTTGGCCCCCCAGCTTCTTCAAAATGCTTGATCCGGTCGCCGATGAATTTAAAACCGGTAAGGGTTTCCACTATTTGTAAACCATAAGATTCGGCCACCCGGCGGCCTAAATCCCCGGTAACGATCGTTTTCACCAAAACCGGATCAGCCGGCATGGTGCCATTTATACGGTGCCGGCTGCAAATATATTCAATCAAAAGGGCACCCATTTGGTTCCCGCTGATAATAATGTAGTTTCCGTCTTCGCTGCGAATGGCGGTTCCCACCCGGTCACAATCTGGGTCGGTAGCCAAAACAAGGTCCGCTTCGATTTTTTTCGCCAAATCAAGCGCCATGGACAGGGCTGCCGGATCTTCCGGGTTAGGGACCCGGACAGTGCTAAAGTTATAGTCAGGCTTCATCTGTTCCTCGACCAGGTGCAGTTCAATGCAGCGAGTCTGTAGCAACAGGTTCGGCACATAGACCGATCCGGTGCCGTGCAGGGCTGTAAAAACCACTTTCAGGCATTGATCCGGATTGCTAAGTGAGAGCGCTTTGACCTGTTCCAGGTAATTTTGATCCAGGGCTGGGTCGATCAGTGCATAGAGCCCACGTTGAATGGCTTCTTTTTTCGAGCAGGTTTTTACGCCGGTGAAAAGATCGACCTTCTCAATTGCGGCAATCAGCTGATCGACCAGGGGGCTGACTGCCTGCCCCCCGTCGGGGCCGTAAACTTTATAACCGTTGTAGTCTGGCGGATTATGGCTGGCGGTAATCACGATCCCGGCGGCGCACTGCAAGGCACGGGTAGTAAAGGACAGCATCGGGGTAGGACGAATTGCGCTAAACATTAAGGTTTTAATACCATTTGCGGCCAGGACCAGGGCTGCTTCTTCGGCAAATTCTGCAGAAAAGCGGCGGGTGTCATAGGCAATTGCTACCTGCAGAACATTTTGGCTGGCTTTATCTTGCCCGGTTATCTGGCTATTCAAATAGTTGGCCAGACCCTGGGTAGCCCTACGGATGATGTAGCAGTTGATGCGGTTAAGACCGGGACCGATGATGCCGCGCATACCACCGGTGCCAAAAACCAGTTCTCGTCCAAAGTGGTTTTCGATTTGTTCAGGATCGTTTTGCATGACCAGCAGTTCTTCTTTCATTGACGGGTCGAGATCGGGTTGGGCTAGCCAGTGATTGTAGTTGGTAAGGGCGGTTGGGGATACTTTATTTTCACCCCCACCCCGACCCTCCCCCCT
>CAZAKI010000059.1:0-3151 GCA_964485855.1 uncultured Syntrophomonadaceae bacterium
GCCCTTACCCCATTTTCTGGCAGCTGCCTTGAGTAAAGGGATCGAAACCGAATGATCACCGCCGATAAAGGTGGGAAAGGTGCAGTCGAACAGTTCGGCCGCCTTTCTCTCCACGACCTCGAAGTAAGCTTCCTGGCCTAAGTCCTCGGGAGAGAGGTCGCCCAGGTCGAGAACTTTGAGATGCGCCAGGGAGGCGCCACTATCAGTAGTGGGGCCAATATGGTGTGAAATACTCCTGAGCCGGTCGGGGGCTTCCGCTGCGCCCTTGCGGTATGACGCAGCACCGTCAAAGGGCAGGCCCAGGACAACGATATCCGCCTCTTCAGGTTTAAGATCAGGATTATGAAGGCCGTTCCAGGTCATCTAATCATCTCCCGGTAAATACTGTTCCTGCTTTCCTGCTACTAATCATCAAAACCCCTAATATGAAGTTATCTGCTTCTCACTATCAAGTGGTAACCGGAGCCGTCTTTGATTGATATTAAGCCCAGATTGCTATAGTGTCCTGCTTCGCTGCGCCAGCGCAGACTAAAACCCCAGCCGTGCCAATCCCAGACCGAGAGGGTGCGTAAAGTGGCCCCCAAACCGTCTGCGGGATCGGCTGATTCAAGAACAATCAGCTCCTGCCGTCCATCGCCGTCTAAATCGACCAGCAGCAACTCGTGAATGCCGTAGGTTACTGCCGAGCCGCCCCAGATCGTTTTATAGTGCCCACCCCGGAAACCGACGATAAAGGGGTGGCTAAGCAGGATCTCTTCACCGTCCGGCTTCCAGAGCGCTACCAGGATCTCGTTGCGTCCGTCATCGTTGGGATCGCCTAGAGCGTAGTCGACAACATGCCAGCCAGGATCACTTTTCCAAACCCTGATTCCGTCTTTAAAGACCATCAGACCGTTAGCTTCGAAGACCACAGTTTCGGGCAACCCGTCACCGGTGAGATCAATTGCGCTTTCCCTTAGAGTTAAATCGGGATCTAACTCTTCGACTGCAACCATATAACAACTATCAATGTTACAGACAACACCGAAAAGACGCTCTTTAGGCTGCGGCTGTAACCAATAAAAAGCGGCAAGTGCGCCAGCCACCACTACAAGGCCAAGCAGAACAAAATAACTGTCCCCTTTTGAGGGCAAACTCTTGAACAATCTTTTTACCATAAATTAATTTACTGTCTGCCAGGCCGGTCTCGCATCAGTTGATACAATTCGGCTTACAATCCAGCCGCCATTTTCAAGCTGTTTCAGGGTATAGGTAAGATCCATAGTATAGGGACCGCGCCGGCCTATCACGATCATATCGCTTTCATCTTCGGTATACCAGGGATGTTCATCATTCTCGTAACGGTAAAGAGTATCCTGCCAGGTTTCGCGCACTGTAACCACAGCCAGATCAGCCGCCTGGCGGTCAAAAGAGCGGTAGTCGGAACCGATTAGCTGACGCCCCTCGAACTGTTTCTGCGGTTTCAGAACGTCAATTTCCGCCCTGATTGATTCGAGTGCCTGATCATCTGCCACCTGATAGGACTCAGACTTAAGATAACTGTCATCAACATAAAAGAGCGCATCAACGAGAGATTTTTGGAAAGCATAGACCGAACTGTAAAGATCATAATCTTCACTTTCCGTCGTAAAGAAACTCTCAATCCAGGCGGGTGGTTCAGGGGCACTGCCTGCATCGAGCATCTGCTGCCACTTCTCATCAGTCAGCCGGTCTCCGGCGGGCCAGGGGAATTCATAGTAGGAAAAGACTCCGCCCTTAGCCACCTGGAGGGTAATAGTACCATCATCTTCTAGAAGGGGAACCACAACATGAATTTCATTAATCCTTCCCACCCCGACTTCCATCACGGCCTGGCCGGAAAAATCAGGGCCGCTATAGGCGAGATCGTTGGCCACATCGGCAATTAAAGCGGCCTGCGGCTCCTCGTCCATGTAGCCGGCACTTCCCTCTTCGCCTGCGGGTAGATCGGAAGCAGCCATTACCAGGTGCTCTAGTTCGCCTCCGTAAAAACGGATTCGCGTCTGCTCATCTTCAGAGAGCGGCACACCGGTGAGCTCTTTTTCAGCCATTCGCTTCAGATCCAGGGCCAGTTCTTCGACCTGGTTCAGGCTGCCCTGGTCAGCGCTACTGATTAATCCCCTTGTATGCAGACCCTCCCTGGTCATGGCGGCGAGTGCGGCCAGGCGGGCATAAAATTCGGGCACCGGCTCTACATAACCGCGGGCCGGCAGCGGATCAGGGGGGCTGGGCGCCCAGCCGCCTCCCATCTCGGCGTAACTCTGCTTGGCATAAAGAATGGTATCGTGTTTTAACTCGGCCCAGCTGCCGAGGCAGGTATGCAGCTGTTTGTCCAGCCAGGCTGTGGAACGCATAAAATCGGGATAACCCTGTCCGGGAATAGCGATCAGTGGATAGAAGGAATAGAGCCAGCCATTGTTGACGGTTTCGGTCCATTCTTTTTCAGTCAGAGAACCGGTCCACTGGCGCAGCTTTTCCATTTTTTCGGGGTAGCCTTGATATTCGGTTTCTCCCATCCGTTCCAACAGCTGATAAGCCCTTTCAGAACCCATGGCCGCAAAAAGATCAAGGCCCATCGGCAAACCCCGGCGGTTTCCGGCATCACTCACCCGGTCATACGTAAGGTTGGTAAAAATATAAGCATCGGGCACAAAACGCTGGCCCATAAACCGAAAACCTTTATCAAGAACCAGTTCCGGCTCAAGCCCGGTCAGGGAAAGCCCCAGGATCTTTTGTGGCGGCAGCTGGTCGGCTTTTTTGACAAATTCTGCAAAGGAATCGGCATCAGTAAGCGCTTCCAGGTTCGGAGCCGGGCCATAAACTTCTTCGACCAGCGGCAGGTAATCAAACGCGGTTAAATCATCGCTACGCCCGACCAGAAAAGCCGTTGGATTATAGAGATCCGCCCAAACCTCGAGCGCAGGCCTGTCGTTCACCCTGGCACTGCTCAGGGCGCATACCAACAGCAGGGCCGCCCTGGTTTCATCTTCATCAATAAGCCTGAAATTAAGCCGGCCATACCACATCATGCTTTTAAAATATGCCTTCAGTTCGTCGTTTTTGGTGTAATGACCACGGGGGATATACTGTGAATAATCTTCACCCATAATGTAAGCGGGGAAAATCGGTGATG
>CAZAKI010000059.1:3251-9214 GCA_964485855.1 uncultured Syntrophomonadaceae bacterium
GTGCGCAGGGTTTTGTTGAACAGTAAATGGTAGACATGAAGCAGTGAATCGCTGGTAATAAAGATCGGGATGTTATCGTAACGGGCTTTTTCGTAGAGGGTAAAAAATTCTTTTTCCTGCCGGCCGGGGCTGACTACAAAACCAGCAGCCGCCAACCTTTCGCGCTGTGCGGGTGACAAGGTCATCGCTACCTGCACATTGCTTAAATCCGGCAGAACCGGCGGCTGCTCGATCGCGGGAACAATAGTCACCGGTTCCGGTTGATAGGGAGCAAACTCGATGCTGACCGCCACTTCCAGGTTCTCATCCGGTTCTACGGTCAGCGGCTCTTCGGAAAGGGTCCGGTCAACACTCTCATTGCTGCGGCAACCATTTGCAGCCAGACTCAAGAGAAGAAACATCACGATAAAAACTGCTGTCACAATTTTTCTGCTTAACATGATCATCCCTCCTGTTAATTTTTCCATCATGCCAAGACAATTTTTCTTAATCCGGTTTGCTTTGTTATTCTGAATGAAGTTATAATCGATATGTACCATGATTATACAACTTTTTAGTGCTAGTTAGAGTATATATAAGAAAGAACAGGATAAAAATGCGGAAAAAACAAAAACCCTGGCAAAAATTATTAATCCTGTTGGTGATTTTCTTTATAATAAGCGTCATCGGTCTCTTTGGTTTTTATCTTTATGTCCAGTTAAAAACCTACACGCCCTTAGAAGAGGCGCTGGCCCTGGTCAAAGAAAATCCTGACCTGGAAGTAAAGCAAGAAAACAATCTGATCGTCATTAAACCGAAAACGAGGGATCCAAACCTGCCGGCGATCATTTTTTACCCGGGAGGGCTGGTTAATCCTGAAGCGTACCTTTATAAAATGGCCCAGCTTTCTTTCTGCCTTGAAACTGAAATCTACCTGGTTAAAGCACCTTTCAATGCCGCTATTTTTGGGATTAATGCCGCCGCAAAAGTAATTGCCGCTTACCAGCTGGAAGAGGTGTGGGTAGGAGGACATTCCCTGGGTGGGATCGCTGCTGCCCGCTTCACCGCTAATCAGCAGGAGCAGATCAGCGGTCTTTTCCTATTCGGTGCTTACAGCGACCAGGATCTGAGCAACTTCCAGGGTCCGGTCATTTCAATCATGGGTTTAAACGATCAAATCATTAACCGGGAGAATTATGAGGCAGCCAAAAATAACCTGCCGCCCCAGGCGGTGATCGTGGAAAAAGCAGGCCTTAATCACTCCGCTTTCGGCAACTACGGTTTACAAAAAGATGACGGTCAAAGCTTTCTTTCCGATCAAGAAGTGCTTGCTCTGCTCTGCGAGACCTTAAAAGCAAACTTAAAACCGCATTAGTCGCATCAATCAAAGAACAGGACGCTTTTGCAGCAAATCCAGGACTGGCTTACTGCAACTCCCGGCTGAAGAACGATCACGATAAACCTAGTGCATGGATTCGCTCTCGGCAGCGCCCAAAGCTGCCACCGTTTCCGGATCAAGCTTGTAGCGCCTTAAGAAAAAGAGACTTATAGCCATCAGCACAGCAGGCAGCAGGGCAAATCCGATCCGCACCCCCAGCAGTGCTGAGCCCGGCTGTACAATAATAACCCCGCCTTCAGTCTCCATAAAACCGGTAACAGCCAAGATGGCGGCAAAAATCGCCGGCCCGACTGCAAATCCAGCCTTATCGGCTGCCGTCCAGACTCCGGTGTAGGCGCCTGCCCGGCGTAACCCGGTTTTTAGGGTATCGGCAGTAATGGTGTCCGGCAACATGGAAAAGGGAAACAGCTGGGTTCCGGCATAACCGGCGCCCATGACAAAAACAATTAAGTAAATAAGCCACAGGACATCTGCTGAAACAAACATCAGGCAAAACCCGCCGATCGTGAAGAGAACTGTGCAAATAATATAACCGTTTAGCTTTCCGTAACGCCGGCCGATCTTAACCCAGAGCGGCATCGTTATCAAAGCCGGTCCGATTAAACAGACAAAGAGAATACTGGTCTGGCCGGCATCACCTAAGATGTAGCTAGAAAAGAAATCGACACCCGCCAGCATCGCTCCGATCCCAAGCACCTGGATAATGTAGGCGGCAAAAAGGATAAAAAAAGGTTTATTATCGCCGGCTGCCCGCAGTTGTTCCCTAAATGGTACGGTTGAGACAACGGGATCGACAACCGGTACTTTGGCGGTGCCGAAAAAAGAACCAAGCAGAGCGGCAAATAAGATCAAACCAACAATGATCCCCATCATGGCATAGCCTTCACGACCGCCACCGCCTGCAGAAATTAGCTCGGGAGCCAGGGCTCCTCCTACTAAGATTCCAAGGGTGAGAAAGGCAATCCTGAAGGACATGATCGTCGTTCGCTCATTATAGTTTTCAGTCATCTCGGCCGGCATGGAAACATAGGGAACCTGGTAAACCGTGTAGAAAGTTGTGCAGAGAATATAGATAAACATCAGGTACCAGGCAGCGGCGATCCCTGTCTGAACCGGAACCCGGAAAAGGAGGGCAAAAACAATTGGTAAAGTCAACGCCCCTGCCAGCATCCAGGGACGGCGTGAACCCCAGCGGCTGCGGGTTCGGTCGGAAAGAGTACCGGCAAAAGGATCGGTAATCACATCCCACAAACGGGGGATCAGGATAACGGTGCCGGCAATAGCCGCCGGAACCTGCAAATAACGAATCATAAAGCTTAGAAGCAGCAATCCGGGAACTGTTGAAAAAATACCGGTTCCAACTGATCCAATACCGTAGCCTAAATAAGTGCCAACCGATAAGGTCCTTTTATTAGCCATCAGTGAACATCTCCCTTGGTTTATTTGGCAAATGAATAATAATAATCGTAACATGAGCAAATATTGCCTGTCAATTTGTATTTTTATTAATATTATAAAAATGTAATTGCCAATTAAGTTGCTACAATGATATAATAACCAATAAATAACAATTAGGAGGCGATTGCAGGTGGGTGCCATGCTGCCAAAGGGAGTACCGGCAGAAGAAGTATTACGGGAAATGAACAGTTTTACAGATAAGGACGTTGACTGGCGGACAGGAAAGGTCTTGACCGGTTTATACGATCCCGGTGCTGAGGCTCACGCTGTAGCTATTGAAGCCTATACCCGTTTTTTACCCCAGAACGCCCTATATGTAAATATGTACCCCAGTATCGGCAAGATGGAAAAAGATGTTGTTGCTTCGGTCGCCGAGCTGCTGCGAGCCGATGATGACGTAGTCGGCAATATAACCAGCGGAGGCACCGAAAGCATTATGATGGCGGTCAAAACAGCCCGCGACTGGGCCCGGGTTAACCGACCCGATATTACCGAACCGGAAATGGTGCTGCCCGTCACCGCTCATCCGGCTTTTCTTAAGGCTGCTCATTATTATGGCCTTAAGGTAGTCCAAACAGCGATCGATCTGAATGAATTCAGGGCAGATCTTTCTTCTTTTGAACAAGCGCTAGGCGCAAATGTAATTCTGGCTGTAGGTTCAGCCCCCAATTTCTCGCACGGATCTATTGATCCGATTACTGCAATGGCCAAAATGGCAGACGCCCGCAACATTCTTTTTCATGTAGACGGCTGTGTCGGCGGCATCTACATGTCCGTCATGCGGCGGATGGGTTTTGAGCTACCCGCTTTTGATTTTTCCGTGCCCGGGGTGACTAGCATCTCAGCTGACCTGCATAAGTATGGTTATGCTCCCAAGAACGCTTCGGTTATCCTCTATCGTAACCGAGAGCTGCGCCAATTTGCCTGGTTTGTCTGTTCTTCGACCACCGAATACGTGGTTATCAACTCCACCACCCAAAGCAGCCGCACCGGTGGTCCGATCGCCGCTTCCTGGGCTATTCTAAGATTTATGGGCGAAGAAGGCTTCCAGGATATCGTCCGTCGCTCACAGGATGCCACTAAAAAGATGCTTGATAGCATTACAAAGATCGATGATATATGGGTGCTCGGCAAACCGGATATGTGCATGTTTACGATCGCTTCCGATCAACTAAATGTTTTTGAAATTGATGATGAAATGGGTCAGCGTGGTTGGCAGATGATTCCGCAGTTTGCCTATGGCGGCAGCCCTGAAAACCTTCATGTCAGCCTGAGCCAAGCCAATGTGCCCCATGTTGATCAATTCATCAAAGACCTGGAAGAGGTAGTGCACTATTTGCGCGAGAAGGGGCCCTCGGTTGATGTTGAAGAGATGAAACGTATCGTTGAAACAGCAAAAGTTAAATCGCCTGATGAAGCGATGTTCGATATCATCCCGGTAATCGGCCTAACCGGAATGGATTTGCCGGAGCGGATGGCCGCCCTGAATACGGTGTTGAATCTCTTCCCGGCTGCTTTACGGGACGAAATGCTGACTATGTTTTTCAACATGACCGCTTGAGAACTATGACGCTTTAGTTAAGTCGGCATTTTAATAAATATCTAAGGAGCATTATCTTCATGCAGTTGTTAATCATCCTGCTATTTTTAATCATCTGGTTGCTCATTTTCTGGATTGGCTCAATAGCCCTTGAAGCAACGGGCCTGGAAAGAGCAATAGCCCGATTTCAGGCTTTATCTGCATTAACAGGCGCAGGTTTTACCACCAGCCAATCAGAGCTGATCGTTGAGCATCAAGCCAGGCGCAAGATTATCAGTTACCTTATTTTTTTAGGCAATACTGGCATTATGGCTTTCATCCTGCTGGTTATTCTTTATACCCGTGTGGGTATTTCAGCCGTTTCAAACTTTACGGTCGGGACAATAATTGTTTTCCTGATCATCATCTATAGCTCTCTAAGACTAGGTGTGATTAATTCCTTAACTGATAAATTAGTCAGAGCTGTAAAAAAGAAAAATCTAAAAACAAGCGCATTTGAAATAATTGTTTTGAAACAGGCGGAAGAGCAGGTTTTAGCGTACATAATTATTGGACAGCAACCCAATTCAGCTGACCTAACTATTGAAGACATCCGAACGGAATACAAAAATGTTAACATTTTGGCTTTAGAAAGAGATAACCAGGTATTACGTGATTTCAACGATGATGAGAAACTGATGATCAACGACCAGCTTCTCTGTTATTTTAATAAAGATAGTAAGGGGCTCTAGATTTATTCATAACGGATAAGACACAGTATAATTTTGCGACAGATATGGGCTAAATTGCCACACTACTGATGACCATGTTAAATTAAATATGGCTCTGAAAACAATGATAATCATTCAGTAAAAAATGAGGAGTTAATACTGAAAAACAAAGGCACAGAAATATTAGAAGAGTTACAATCGGTGGTATCAGGAAAAACCTTTGATGCTTTGTTGCCACCGTTGGTTTTTGTATTGGTTAACAGCATAAGCAGGCTGGAAACGGCAGCAATCGCGGCGGTTATCTTTGCCCTGTTGATCGGGTTCCTGCGTCTGCTGTTACGACAAACTTTAAGTTATGCTTTCGGTGGCTTGGCGATGGTAATCCTGGCTGCTGCCATCGCTTTTCTAACTCGTGATGCCGCTAACTACTTTATTCCGGCCATTACCAGCAGTGCTTTACTCCTGATCGCCACCCTGGCCAGCTTGCTGGTGGGCAAGCCCCTGGCCGCCTGGGCCAGCCATCTAACCCGTGGATGGCCCCTAAACTGGTTCTGGCGCAGCGATGTAAAGCCTGCCTATATTGAAGTGACCTGGTTTTGGGTTTTGATTTTACTGGGCAGACTCGTTATCCAGATTTTGCTCTACCTGGCCGGCGATGCGGCGCGCCTGGCCTGGGCTAACATTCTTCTCGGCTGGCCGGTTACCATCCCAATCTTAATCCTAACTTACATCTACGGTCTCTGGCGCCTGCGCCGTTTAGGCGGACCCGGCGTAGATGAATTCCGGACGGGAAAAGAACCACCCTGGGAGGGGCAGAAGCGGGGCTTTTAGCCAAGTTACTTTACATCCCTGCATACCATATTGTTGTCAAGGGGAC
>CAZAKI010000060.1:0-9166 GCA_964485855.1 uncultured Syntrophomonadaceae bacterium
ATCGGTAAGATCTTCGGCGGACTGGATATCAGAGCTACCGGCAGCGGTAATGTAGGAGCGATGAATACTGCCCGCGAAGTTGGTATTTTGCCGGGAGTGCTGACCTTACTGCTTGATCTGCTTAAAGCTCTTTTCGCAGTTTACCTTGCCACCAGGCTCGGGACCTGCAGTTACATGCCCCTGATAGCAGGCCTGCTGGTAATTCTCGGCCATAATTATAATGTTTTTTTGAAGTTCAAGGGGGGTAAGGGGCTGGCCAGCCTGGCTGGAGTCCTTATGATCATCTCACCAATCATAATCCTTTATTTAATGATCTTATACCTGATCCTCATTTTCCTGGTCAAAGATACAAATGCAGCCGCCGGGGTAGGTATCCTTTCGCTTCCCCTTTTTTTAGGCTTAAAAACAGGAGATCCTGCCGGTTATGTTATCGGAGCGGCCATTGCTTTTTTAATCTTCTTGAAACACCAAAAAGATTTTAAAGCCTACTTTAAAGGACGGCGCAAGATCTTTAAGTAATTATCAATTAACAGAAAAGCTGCTGATTCTAGTGAATACAGCAGCCGGTCAAACTAGCCAATATCTTATAATTACTATTAAGATCCTATCAAGAAAATAACACCCGAATCTTAATATCAGCATCAAGATATCAGTGATCTCAGACCAGTTTATAAACTCCGCCTTGGATCCGCAGGGCTTTCCCTTCAATAATCGCTTCTGAGACTTTAGCGCGGGCTGAAACCAAAATTCTTTGTAACGTGCTCTGCGCCACACCCATGCGGGCGGCACAATCGTGTTGTTCCAGTTTTTCAATATCCTTCAGGCGCATAGCCTCAACTTCATCGATAGTCAAAATAATTTCTTTCAATTTCCCTTTCGGAATCCCAGTTGGCTTAAAATAGTCATACCGGGGCATTGCGCTTACCCGGCGTGGCTTTTGTGGACGCGGCATTATTATGCACCTCTTGTTAGCTAAATTTATATGCCTTACTGCCATCTATGTTAACAAATTAATAATTTAATTACAAGCAGTTTTATAGAATAACTGGAATATAAACTTTTTTAGGACCCGTCTTATTCCGCTATTCGCCCAACTACCTCAGCCTGATTAAGCATATTGGCACCATGAGGCGCCTGGTTGGCCAAAGCATCGGTCACATCTGCCCCGGCGCTAAAACCAAAATGAGAACCAGTGTCCCACTGACGGACATCGGTTACATCATAGACAATTCCATCAACCACTATATATGCCGAACGCCCATCCTGTCCGTCAAAAGCAGCTATTTCTTCCATGGTAAAAAGCTGATCTTGATCGGTTGTATCCTGTTCCTCCACAATTTCTTCCGGTTGTTCAGCTGATTCTTCCTCCGGAAGTGGCAAAACCTCTTCTGTAGCGCAGCCGGTAACTAAGAAAACAATAATTAGCATGGTTACGATTAACATCAGCACAGTTTTATATTGATCCACCTCAAACTTCCTCCTCTTATTTCATGATGATTCTAATTATGACCCAAAGTCGATGAAAGATCAAACCAATCAAATCCAACAGCCAGTTCAAATAAGGCTATCAGTAGAAAAAAGAAAAGAGCCATTAAGAACGGCCAACCAAGCCAGCCTGCAGGCAGCCAACCTGTTCTATTTTTTAATAAAGATTGGCTTTGGCTGCCCCGGTTTAACTTGATTATCCCGATCACTGCGCCGGCCAAACCTAAAATCAGAAAAGGCAGCAAGGCCAGAAAAGCATTAGCATCTAATTCAACCGGGGTTACCTCTATGCTGCCAACAAGGAAAAGATATGTAGCGGCAAAGAAATTATTCAACATGTGATAGACAATCCCGCCCCATAAGGAACCAGTCTTGATGACAATAACAGCCATTACTACTCCCAACAGGAAAGTGCTGAGCAGGCTGAGAAAAGAGCCATGCAGCAATGCAAAGAGCAGTGAGCTGAAAACTATAGCCGGAACCACGCCATCTTTTTCAAGAGCCGGCATAATCGTACCCCTAAAGAGGATCTCTTCGCAAATACCGGCAAAAACTGATAAAACAACCAGGTAACCCAGGTATTGCTGCCAGGAAGATGGCGGTTCAATCAAGACAATTGGTTCAAATCCAAAATTGATTAACCAGCCGACTAGGCCTACGGCAATAAACATATTAATCAGCCAGAAAGAAACTGACAGCAAAATAATGATCGGAATAAACTTAAATGACAACGGTTTCAAGCGGGCGAAAACAACTTGGTCAACCTTAAAGCTTCGCCAGTAAAAGATTGCCGGAACCAAAATAATCAAAACCTGGGTGGCAATCATCCCGTACTCAAAATGCAAACTCTGGAGAACTGATCCGATTAGCAGCAGGGCAGTAAAAACAAGCAGGTACAAAGGCATTATTGATTTCAACCCGGGTTCACTGCCAGGTTGTTTCAAAATTTGAAACTGCGACTGATCCTGTTTTTTAAATGGGCTGTTTTTCAAATTTAAAAGGCCTCCACCACCACCCGGCCATTCTTAATCACCAGGTAAACCAGGTTGGTTCCATAGCGATAGGCAAGGTATTCGTAATTTTGGGCATCAAATATTACTAAGTCCGCATTTTTTCCTTTTTCGATGCTGCCTACTTCAGATGCGCGACCCAGGGCATGGGCGGCATTGATTGTCACAGCATTAAGAACTTCCTCGGGTGTCATTCTAAGGTAAAGACAGGCCAGGTTTATGATCAGTTGTAAATTATTATTCGGCGAACTACCCGGGTTAAAATCGGTAGCCAACGCAACCGGTACTCCGGCTTCGATCATTTTACGCGCCGGGGCGTAATGCTCTTCTCTTAAATAAAAAGTAGTGCCGGGAAGCAGAACGGCTAGCACTCCGGCCGCAGCCATTTTTTCAATACCGCGGTCGGATATTACCAACAGATGATCAGCCGAAACAGCTTTTAGCTCAGCGGCAAGTTCGGCTCCACCCAGCGGCACAATTTCATCGGCATGCAGCTTAAGTTCCAGGCCGGCTTCTCTTGCCGCAAGCAACAGGCGACGCGACTGTTCAATTGAAAAAACCCCTTCTTCACAGAAGATATCACAGTAGCGGGCTAGTTTCTCCTCTACTACTTGGGGCAACATCTCTTTGATCACCAGCTCAAGGTAGCGATCGGGGTCTTGCCGGTATTCTTTAGGCACGGCGTGAGCGCCAAGAAAGGTGGGCACCAGGTCAACCGGTTGGGCTTCATCCACCCGGCGTACGGCTCGCAGAGTTTTCAACTCGGCTTCGGTTGACAAACCGTAGCCACTTTTTGCCTCGGCAGTCGTCGTTCCCTGAGCTAACATCTGACGGCAGTATTTGATGCCTTTTTCAACTAGTTGATCTTCTGAAGCAGCACGGGTCGCCTCCACACTACTTAAAATACCACCACCCCGGGCGAGAATCTCAAGATAGGGAACTCCCTGCAGCTTCAAAGAAAGCTCGTGCTCACGCGACCCTCCAAATACAGCGTGCGTATGGGGATCAACCAAGCCGGGCAGCACTATCTTGCCGACAGCATCGATCACTTTCGTCTGCTGATCGATTTTAATCTGCTTCAGGATTTCGGCAGTTGGTCCAACGGCAATAATTTTATCTCCACTGACAGCAACCGCTCCGTCTTCAACGACCTTAATCCTGCCCAGGGTTTCGCCAATCAGTGCTTTATTGGAAGCTCCTGTCGAAGTCACTACCTGGGCTGCATTTTTTATTAGTAGACTAGCAATCATCTTTTCAATCACCTCATTTTAAAGCTTTCTTGACCAATTTAAAGATCAGATCTTCATCAGCCAGGTAAGGCAGGGTGATCTGATCTGATCCACTATTATCTTGATTATAATTGATGCTAGTGCTCATGGAGTTTTCATTACGTGCCCAGGCCCGGCGGGCTACCCCGCCCATTACATCCCAGGGCATTGCCATCCTTAAGATCCGATCGACCCGCTCACTTCCATCAAGAACCATTCCGAAACCACCGTTAATCGCCTTGCCGATGCCTACTCCCCCGCCGTTGTGGAGAGCTACCAGGCTCATTCCACGGGCAGCATTACCGGCGAAACATTGCACGGCCATTTCAGCCATTACGTTACTGCCATCCTTAATATTGGCCGTTTCGCGAAAGGGAGAATCGGTTCCGCTGACATCATGATGATCGCGACCGAGCATAATCGGACCTACCTCTTTACTGCGAACCAGCTCATTGAACTTCAGGGCAATGGCGGTGCGCCCCGCTGCATCCTGGTAAAGAATGCGAGCCTGGGTGCCTACTACAAGCTGATTTTTCTCTGCATCCCTGATCCAAACATAATTGTCACGATCCTGACCGCAGCGTTCAGGATTAATACACTGCATCGCCGCCTGATCCGTTTTCCGTAAGTCTTCCGGGTTACCGCTGAGACAAACCCAGCGAAATGGGCCATAACCATAATCAAAAAGCTGCGGCCCCATGATATCTTCCACATACGAAGGAAAAATAAAACCATCTTTATCATCAATACCGTTGCGCGAAACTTCTTTTACCCCGGCATCGAAAACGGCCTTCAAAAAAGAATTGCCGTAATCGAAAAAATAGGTGCCTCCAGCTACAAGCTTTCTCACCAGCTCAAAATGGCGGTGCAGGGTTTGATCGACCTGGTTGCGGAAAGCAACGCGATCCTGCTCCAGTAAAGCAGTCCTTTGATCGAAAGTCAGCCCCTGTGGACAGTAACCACCATCGTAGGGCGCATGACAGGAAGTCTGATCGGAGAGGAGATCGATTTTAATCCGCTTTTCAAGAGCATAGGCCAGCAGATCGACAATATTTCCGTGGAAAGCTATGGAAAGTGGTTTTTTGGTTTGTTGCGCTTCCCAGGCCAGGCTGAAAGCCTCTTCCTGTTCGGCAGTAACAACACTTACCCAGCCCTGGTCATGACGGGTCTTGATTCGTGAATAATCAACCTCGGCAATTATTCCTACTCCTCCGGCGATCTCTACCGCTTTCGGTTGAGCTCCGCTCATTCCCCCTAGCCCTGAAGAAACGAATAGCACCCCCTTTAGATCCTGATCATCGGTAAGCTTAAGTTTTATCCTCCCGGCGTTAAGAAGAGTATTAAAAGTACCATGAACGATACCCTGGGGACCGATGTACATCCAACCACCTGCTGTCATCTGGCCATAATTAGCTACACCCATCTGCTCGGCCACATTCCAGTCGGTGGGGTTGTCGTAGAGTCCTACCATCAAAGCGTTAGTGATGATCACTCTTGGTGCATCCTGCTTAGAGCGGAAAAGCCCTAAGGGATGACCTGACTCTACCACCAGGGTCTGCTGATCGGTCATCGCTTCTAAGTATTTTTTTATCAGGCGGTACTGCATCCAGTTCTGGCAGACCCGTCCTGTTTCACCGTAGGTAACTAGCTCGTAAGGGTAGAGGGCTACATCAAAATCGAGGTTATTGTCGATCATCACCTGGAACGCTTTGCCTTCAAGGCAGTTACCCTTGTATTGATCGAACGGCTTTGCTTTTAAATTTCCAGGAGGACGGTAGCGGTAGCCATAAATCCGGCCCCGTTTAATCAGTTCATTTATAAATTCAGGCGCTATTTTTTCATGAAGCTCACCAGGCACATAGCGCAGGGCATTTTTCAGGGCAATCACCGCCTGGCTGCGGCTTAAGGTAAAATCACGGGCCGGAGCCCGCCGGATCCCCGGCTCAAAAGATGGATAATCATAAAACTGATCACTCAGCTTAATATTCATCGCCGCCTTGATTAAACCATTGTCCATCACTTCAACACTCCTCTCCCGGTGCTTTTCTGCAATCATTATAACGGTAATTATCTTTTTAAGAAAGCGACCTGCTATCAATCTGCCTACAAATCGCTAAATTGATAAGCCAGATTAATTGCATTTTGACATGTTGATTTTTGATCGTAAGGACTTATCAATTTTTTCCGGATATGTTACAATTGCCGGGTTGGTTTATTCATATTGGAGATGATCAGGATGCAAATTGGATTGGTAGGTCTGCCTGGTTCGGGCAAAACAACCCTGTTTAACCTTCTAACCGGTAGTAATCACCCCGTCGGACTCAGCGGAGCCGATGAAATCTATTTTGGGAGTGCTGCTGTACCTGACTCACGGATTGATTACCTGACTTCTCTCTATCAACCCAAAAAAACGACTTATGCCAGGATTGATCTAAAAGATATCCCAGGCGCACGAATGGATCACAGCAAAGCAAGGGCGGCTCGCTTACTGGAAGAAGCCCGTAGTGTCGATGCCCTGGTCCAGGTCTTACAGGTTTTCGAAGCTGAAGAAAATCTGGGGACAGGCATTCAAGCCCAACCTTTTCTTTCTCTGCGCGATTTTGAAACTGAATTGTTACTGGCCGATATCGATTTCCTGGAAAAAAGAATAACCCGGTTGGAGACTGCTACAAAAAATATCAAAGAAAACGCCCTGCAAATCCCCATTTACAAAAAATTATTAAGCGCACTTGAGAATGAGCAGCCGATCAGTTCCGTTAATTTAAATGAACGTGAAAAAGAGCTATTCAGAGGACAGGTTTTCCTGACCGAAAAACCTCTGTTTCTGGTGATTAATCTTGATGAAAAACAACTGCGCAGCGGCACATATCCTCATCGGGAACAGATTGCTGCTTATATTCAGGAAAAAAAGATTAGCCATGTTGAAGTAAGTGCTCGCATTGAAACAGAAATCGGCCGCCTTGAGCCGGAAGAACGCTCTGTTTTCATGGACGATTTAAACCTGGAAGAGTCTGGTTTACAGCGCCTGTCTCGCGCTGCTTATCAGCGATTAAATCTGATCTCTTTCTTTACTGTTGGTGAGGACGAAGTACGGGCTTGGACCATAAAAAAAGGGACCTCGGCACGACAGGCAGCCGGTAAAATCCATTCAGATATCGAGCGTGGCTTCATCCGCGCTGAGATCTTCCATTACGACCAGTTACATGAACTGGGAAGCACGGTAAAAGTGCGGGAAGCCGGGCACTTCCGTTTAGAAGGCAAGGATTATATCGTTCAAGACGGAGACATCATCAACTTCCGCTTCAATGTTTAAAATGCCTCAATCAGATCAACCGTTTATATGCCTGGCGACTGGCTTATTAGCTTCTTACCCTTCCCTGGTATCTAATCTATAATATTCCATTTATTTCAAGCTATCATGCGTTTTATGGTTAAATCTAAATGCTGCTGATCGTAATCGTGTTTTTTCCTTTCAGCTTTTTAGTGCTGTCCACGTTTTTAAAATAGCGTCGAGCCAGTAGGTCCTGGACTAGACGGGGCAGCGGTCGATCTGCCCGGCAAAGCACTTCGCCTACCGGCAGTGAAGATCCTGGAGCCTTGCCGACTCCTGCCCAATGGCGGCAGAAAAGCGGGTATTCGACCCCCGCGCTGGCATTAACTTTAAGCGCACCGATTGCTGTTTTAAACCCAGCGTTAATAAAGGCCATCGAATGGGAATCACCGTAACAGCAAAGATTATAAGCCAGCCTTAAGCAATCAACGTCCGCTACCTTGTTAATTTCCCGACCTAGTTGGGCAACCGTAACCCACTGATCAAAAAACCTGATTCGGCCCGGTTCGCCATGCAATTGAAAAAAAAGATCTACTGCCTTGATGTTTTTTCGGCCGGACAAACTTTGTAACCTTTTCAAAAAATCAGGCCAGGTTACCTCCCGATCACGCATAATGTTAATTTCCCCATAATGCGGTCCAAGCAAACGTTTGGCCAGATCAACTCCGGCTAGCTCAATAAAATGATATAACCTCTTCAAACGTCTGTTACCATGTTCGGCCAGACAGTTGGCAACCAGCAAAATCCTTTGTTCTCTGATGATCATCACGGTAAAGATCCACCTTATTCCATTGATCAGCCCAACTACTAACTGATTCAATTATTTTTCAGGTGAGCCAATAACCTTTCGGTAATATCTAGTATATATTGCCCCTACCGGATTATGAGCCAGGACGCGATCCTTGACGACCAGAGCAGTAACAGGGGCTTTTGAATGGCGGTTAAAAAGAATATCATGACCAATGCAAAGACCAACTGTGACATTCAAATCAGTGCGACATTCTGCTAACTTTTTGGCCTGGAAAATTGGGTTGCACATCACCTCATCCTTGTCCTCAATAATCTTTTTCAGATTGAGCTGATCCTTCGATATACCGCATATTTTACAGCAAACACTGAACACCTCAAAGTGAGTCCGCAGATAGGAACAAAGCACAGCTGCTTCTTCCTTCAAGCCAATGCAAAAAGCCACCCCTAAACGCTCATAACCCATCTCCAGGCTGAAAAGGATCAGCTCCTCAACTCTTGTTTTTTTCATATAATAAGAGCCTTCAATCAGTGCAGCTACCCGGTGTAGCTTTCTATCTTCAGCCTCATAAAGCTCAACCGCATTGCCGCCGTCTTTCAGGCAGCTTTTACCCTGGTAGCAAATTTGATCTTTGCACAAATCGCACTTCATTCGTTTCACCTTCCTCTAACCTGAATGTTATTAAGTAGTAGCTTCTTAACCAACCGCTAAATATCTTAGGCCCGTTTTGTGAACACCTGGTGTAAGCGAATTAAATAGGAATTATTATTTTTATTATACACCTCCATCCCAACCAACGGTATAATGGTAATATGATGCAAAACGCAGGACGAACTTTCAGCAAGACAAAAACTGTAGTGAAGGAGCTTTTTTGATGAATGCAACTAAACCGCTAGCAACAATCGAAATGGAAAACGGTGGCCTGCTCAAAGTTGAATTAGACCCGGTAAATGCCCCTAACACGGTCCGTAATTTTATCGCACTGGCTAATAGCGGCTATTATAATGGCCTAATATTTCATCGTGTTATTCCCGGCTTTATGATCCAGGGCGGCTGCCCCCAGGGCCAGGGCACCGGCGGACCGGGCTATAACATCAAGGGTGAATTTGCCAATAACAACCATGAAAACCGGATTGTCCACCAGCGCGGAGTTATTTCAATGGCTCGCGCAGGACATCCGGACTCAGCCGGCTCCCAGTTTTTTATCATGGTGGAAGATGCACCTCATCTTGATGGTCAGTATGCTGCTTTCGGCCAGGTGATCGCAGGCATAGAAACAGCCGATGAAATCGTCAGCACCCGACGGGATAAAACTGATAAACCA
>CAZAKI010000061.1:0-9057 GCA_964485855.1 uncultured Syntrophomonadaceae bacterium
AAGAGTTTGTTCCCTTTCTGACTCATGTTAGGCCCTAATAAACAGGTAAAAATCCAAACGTAAAAATCCAAAAATCCAAATGATTTAAGCCCTTTAAATGGTATTGACTAATTAGCATACAACCTGTAAAATTCTACGTAGGTATTAAAACCCGTTTTTGCACTGCAAAAACGGTAATATTAGCTCCCCACCTTTGGTTTTACCAACGGTGGGCCGATTAACCCTAAGGAGTTGGCGAAATGTCAACTCCTTGTTTTATAGCCAACAGTCGTCATAAGTTTTATCTATCGTAATAACTCTGTCAACTGTGTCCCTGAGGTGATAGCATTTTTGTCCCGGAACTACAACTAACTCAACATGTTTTGCCAAATCTTTTACTTCTTGGACAACCTGAGCCAGATCTGCGTCTCCACTGATTAAGATAGCTACATCATATTGATCTTTGTAAGCTTTTGTTATCATATCCACCGCAATATTCACATCAGTTCCTTTTTCTTTTTTTGATCCATCTGCGTTGTTCTGTAGTCTGCCTAATTTTATTTCAAAGCAGTCGATACGCTTGATTCTTTCAAAGAATTTTTGTTGCTTTCTATATTCTTCTTCATTCATATTCCTATCAATCGGAGAATTATAATAATACGTCCTTATGAGTTCCCTATCGTTTCCTGTTAATTTATCTACTAATAATGCAAAATCTATTTGTGTCTTTTTGTAGTGCTGTTTTAAATTATGGTAAAAATTACTGCCGTCAATAAATAGCATTACTCTTTTCACTTCAGCCACCTCAGTTAGTAGATTTCCTGCTGCCAATTTTACTTTGATCATCATCAAAATGATTAACGAGTTATTATTTCTGCAACCCGGTGTATATTCCCTTTTTTGACGCAATATTTATTCTATTATTCCACACAAATTATGCCAGGTTGCAGGATTCGCATCATTCATCGATATAACCGGCCCACAAAAGATTTTAACTACTTGCTGACTCCATCTACAAAACTTGTTTCTCTATTTCCTTATGAATTACATACCAATCCTCTCCGACACATAAGTGGCACTCTGATGGTGTTGATCAGATCATCAGTTAGGATTTTTTAGACCGGTAAAGCGGGGGTAAGCTGCTGAGGCCTGGATAAGGTTTAGAGGGACTGCCGATCTGCATGAGGCCGGCAGTCCCTCTTCTTTATTGCTGATAGCGAAAGGACTTGTACAGGTTTACTGCTGAGTCGATTAAAAAGGCCAGAGCAACAATGGCAATAAGACCTGTGAGTACCTGACCCCATAGCGCTGAGGGATCGGCCCCGCCGGGGATTAAGCCAACCTCAGACCAAAAGGCAAAGAAGGAGTCACTCCACAGGCCTTCTCCCCTGATGAAGAGGACGAATAACCCGAATGATAAGAGGTTGAAAGCGAGGTTGGCCAGAGCCAGCCCCCTGGTCCATTTTCGGATCACCAGTTTCAGCGACTCTTTAATCATGCCTAAGGCGAGCATGATATTAATTAAGGGGAGCAGGGCGCGAAAGCCTTCGGGATCAAAGAGGGGGATTAGCCGCATGGGCCCGTCATCGCTGAAGTTGTAGATCCCGATCAGGTGCTCGGCTGTATTGAACAGAATCAGAGCCAGCACCGCAAAGAGCAGCCCAACCAGCGGTTCAGCGGGTTTGATGGCCAGGTTTTTATCGGGCAGTTCGGGCAAATCGGCCGGGTTCCAGCTTTCAGTTTTGAGCTCTTCACTGATCGAAACGTTATGATGCTCGATAATCGCAAAGATCACGGTGATCCAGGCAAATACCTGCAGGAGGGCTCCGAACAGGGCGCTAAAGTAATCGATGAAGAGTTTAGCGATGCTTTCCGGCGGTTCGACAAAGAAGCCGATCGTCATCGCCAGGGTGATGCCAAAGGCAACTGCGGCGATGACAATTTTAAGCACCAAAAAGTAGGTTTCAAAGTTTTCAGGTCCAATCAGATAGTTTCTTTTAGCCCGGTAGCGATCGGCAAGCAGGGCCGGATCGCCTAATTCGAGCAGAACCTGGTCAATATCTTTTTCGGTTGCCTTGCCATTTTTCACCTGTTCGGCAAGCATATCTTCAATCAGGCTGCGCAGCTCCTGTTCAAGATCACTGCGCTGCTTTTGCGGCAGCCTTTTTGTTACGGCATAAATATATCTTTCCACTTTCTCCACTCTTAATTACCCCTTTCACCTTTAACTAAAGCTGTTATACTGGCTGATATTTTCTGCCACTCAACGATCAGCTCTGCGTATATTTTCTGGCCCTGATCGCTTAGTTTGTAATACTTCCGCGGCCTGTTTTCACTGGTATCCCAGGTGCTGTCGAGCAGCCCCTGTTTTTCAAGCCGCCGGAGCAGGGGATAGAGGGTGCCCGGTTCAATGGGAAAACCTTCCTGCTCCAAGGTTTGCACCAGGGAATAGCCGTACTCTGATACGGTCAACCTGCTGAGCACGCCCAGGATTAAAACCCCTCTGCGCATCTCCAGCACAATCGCGCTTAATTGATCAGCGGTCTCGCCCATCACTTCACCTCCTGAGGGGTATTATAGTGTATGCTACACAGTATTGTCAATACCATATTATAAAATATTTTTTACATAGATGTAACACATATTAATAAGAAGCGGGAAGGAATAATCCTTCCCGCCTGGTTTGAAGGTTCGATTTAGTACAGGTTAGAGGGGTTTAACACCGATACAGATATCGACAATTGATTTACCCTGAGGGTGGGTTTTCGGATCATTATGGTACATCTCAAAGCAGGGACGATCATCGGGCTGGTAGCCGCTCTCGGGGAGCCAGGTCCGGTAGACCCAATCCCAGGCCTCCTGGTATTCAGTATCGCTCAGCTCAAAACGGGCCAGGGCGTACTTGCCGGCCGGTAAGGTCATTTTGCCGATTTCACCATCAACCGCCGTGTCTTCAGGAACCGAAATTGATACACTGACTCTTAACTTGGATTCATCGGTGATATCCGGGTTGTCATGGTAGATGATGATTGTTTTTGTTTCCGGGTAACGTAACAGGTTGCGGGGCCCGGCCCACTGAAACAGTTTGTTAAAAAGATTCTCAAACAGCTTGCCGTCTCCCTTGTAAGGCCCCACATAGCGCACGTAGGCCAGGGTTGTTTCCGGCAGATCCTTTACTTCAACTACCCTGTTTTCATTTTCCATCATTTCATACCTCCAGATTTGAATGTTGTTCTTGTATTCAATATAGAGGTTTGCTGCCGGAGTTGCCTTTCCGCCGTTGCGATTTAGTTGTCCCAGGTTGCGATCCGGATCGTTTGGTATCTTGTTTTGCAGACAGGCAGCATGACCAAGATCGCGCCAGGCGGACGCCGTGTAATTGAAATATTGCTTAAAACTTTTGGCAAAAGATGATGAATTACTGAAACCACATTCCAGGGCAATATCGGCCACCGGGCGGGCCGGGTCGTTCAGCAACAGGGTGGCAGCCTTCTCGAGCCTTAATCTCTGGATAAACTGAAAGAGCGACTCCCCGGTAAAAGTATAAAAAATGCGGTGGAAATGATACTTGGAGAAGCCGGCAACAGAGGCAATGGCCTCAAGGGTGAAGTTCTCATCGAGGTTACTTTCGATATAATCAACGGCCAGATTGATCCTGGCCCGGTACTGCTCGGCTGTTCGTTTTCTGCGTGCGTTCTCTGCTTTCAACCGTTAATCGTCCTCTCTTATACTGACTGGGATCCCTTTAGTCTCTATTAACAAAAGCGATAAGCCACCAATTTTACCGGAGCAGCAGTTTGCGCAGCTGCTGGTGGATGTTTCCGTAAGGTGGATACTTCTGTGCGAAATCAAAACAGAAGCCTTTAGCGAGAATCGCTTTCTGGTGTGAGAAGGCATCGAAACTGAAACGGCCATGGTAATTGCCGATACCGCTTGTTCCCCTGCCGCCGAAAGGCAGGTTATGATTGACCAGGTGGAAGAGGGTATCGTTAACACAGCCTCCGCCAAACTGGACATTTTTGAGCAGCCTGTCAACAAGGGTCCGGTCTTTTGAAAAGAGATAAAAAGCCAGCGGGTTGGGATTTAAGGCAATGATCTTTTCAATCTCTTCGGCAGTCGCAAATTCAATGACCGGCAAAATAGGGCCAAATATTTCATCCTGCATCACGGGGGTTTCCAAATTGGATACTTCGATGATTGTCGGCTCAAAATAAAGCTTTTCCTTGTTGAAGCTGCCACCGGCGATGATCTTGCCGTCACTTAAATAGCTGCTTAACCGTTCCAGCTCTTTAAGGTTGACGATGCGCCCGTAATCCGGGCTTTTCTGCGGATCGGGTCCGAAGAAAGCATGGAGGCAGCTGATCATTTGCTCATAAACTGCTGCTTTGATAGCTTTGTGAACAACCAGGTAGTCGGGTGCGATGCAGATCTGCCCGGCGTTCATGTATTTGGACCAGAGGATTCTTTTAACCGCCACTTCCAGGTTAATGTTCTGATCAACGATACAGGGGCTTTTACCGCCGAGCTCGAGGGTGATGGAGGCGAGGTTTTTAGCCGCTTTTTCCATGACCAGTTTGCCCGTGCCCGGGCTCCCGGTAAAGAAAACCTTGTCATATTTTTGATCAAGCAGTCTTTGCCCGTCTTGATCGCTGTCATCAAGAACTGCAATATATTGCTCGTCAAAGGCAGTATTGATGATGCTTTTTATCGCTTCGGCAGTGGCCGGAGTTTTGCGGGAGGCTTTTAAAACAGCACAGTTACCTGCGGCAATAGCTCCCACCAGGGGAAGCAGGGTTAACTGCAAGGGGAAGTTCCACGGCCCGATAATCAGGGCAATACCAAAAGGTTCGCTTAAGATATAGCTCCTTGATGGGAAGGTTGCCAGGGAACCTCTTACTTTTCGCGGCCTGACCCATTTTTTTAGATGCTTAAGGGCATGATTCAACTCAAGCAGGGTAAAGCCGGTTTCTGAAGTGTAGGTCTCCAGTAAGGGTTTGCCTAAGTCTGCTGTTAAAGCTCTATTGATGACTTCTTCATGGTCGATGATTGATGTTTTAAGTTTGTGCAGGGCCTCAAGGCGAAAGTTGACATCTAAGGTTTGCCCGCCTCCAAAGAATTGCCGCTGCTTCTTAAAAACATCGCTGATTATTTTCTCCTGCATCGGGAGCCTCCTTATGAAGCATTTTGTTTAGCCTGCGTAATTAATCATTCATCTATTTCATCTTATTAATCACTTTTATGCCCACATCCAGAATTCTACATCATCAACAATGTTTCCTTTTATTAGTATTTACCATAATTAATCTAAAGCTCCCCGGGATCGCAATCTGAATAGGAAGAGCAGGACATGCAAGTTTTAAAGACCTGTTTTTCTCATTTAAGTGCAGGTATAATGAATAAGGTGCATTAAAGTACGACCATGATATGACAGGGATTTGGTCTGACTAGAGGAGTGGGGTAATGAAAAAAGCTGCGGCAGTAGAGCTGCTCAGGGCTAACGAATATGAAGTGCCTTTTCAGATTTGGGATTTACCCCGCTGGACAGAGCCTGCCTGAAAATACTTATCCGGGGAACCTGGATGTGACTGTACAGGTTTAACCTTTAGGAACAACGGGGAAAATTTACTAAATTATGTTTCCAGGTATGATTAGTATGCCCGGTCAGAACAGGTAAAAAAACAGAAAGGTAAAGATGAAATGCTGAACGCAGATTTATGCCGAATTCAGTTGTTACCTTTGACTGCCGGCGTTATATTGTTCTTCGTGGCAGGTATCTTCGACCAGGGGCCATTTCCTAAACTAACTCTGAAACAAAAGAATATCCTGTGGAGCGCCATTCTGACCATTCTTTGCCTTGCCAGTTTCCCGGTTAACCCCCTGGTTTTGACCGGAATTGTCAAGGTAAAAACATACCCCCTGTTATTTGCAATCGGCTGGGTTACCTGGGCCTGTGGCATGGTGCTGGTGATGGCGCCCATTGTGATGTTCCCCAGGCATGGCGGTGTTCCCAAAGGCAAGTCGTTTGTAGCGACAACGCGCCTGGTTGATCGAGGCCTTTATGCCATAGTGAGGCATCCGCAATATACCGGTGGTATTTTATCGATTTTCTTAACTACTTTCTTATGGTATCCGCATTGGCTATTTGGGGTGCTTGGCGTGATCGGCACGATCGTCATCTACATCAGTTGCCGGCTGGAAGACCAATACCTGATTGAAAAGTTTGGCGACGATTACAGGGCTTATATGGAAAGGGTGCCGGGAATGAATTTTATTTTAGGGATTTTTAGGTTACTGCATGGAACTTTTTAATCGATTAAATAATCACTCTTAACAGAACGGTTTACCAACGAGTTGATTGGTATTGCCAAGCTTAAAAGGGGGTTTTTCAGATGAGCAATAAGAAGATGTTTACGGTATTTGTCCTGGCCCTGCTGGCAGTTTTTGTGGTCAGCGGCTGCGGCACCCAGGTTAACACCGGGGCGACGGGAGAACCGATGGTGATCCAGACTTACGGTGAGGCCGAGCTGAAAGCCGAGCCTGATCTGGCCAGGATCGGCCTGGCGGTGGAAACGCGAGGTTCCTCGGCAGAGCAGGCGGTGGAGGAAAACGCCCGCCTGGCCAATGCTGTTTTTGACGCGCTTAAAAGTTACGGGTTGGATGAAGATGAAATCAAGACCGGATCGTACCGCCTCCACAGCTACCGCGAATGGTATGACGAACGCCCAGACGGTGAAGAGGTAATCACTTTCCAGGCGGTTAATGAGGTGGTAGTCTCAACTTCAAGGATTGAAGAGGTGGGTGAAATAATTGACCTGGCAGTAAAAGCCGGAGCCAATAATATTAACTTTATTAATTTTGAACTGGAAGATCCACAGGCGCTGAAAGTTGAGGCTTTACAGGCGGCCACCGAACAGGCTGAGATGAAGGCCGCTGCCATTGCCGAAAGCGCCGGAGAAAAGATAAGCGGACTCTACCGCATCAGGGAGGAAAGAACAGATTATACGCCCTATACGGTGAGGCAGGAAGTAGCAGCCGATATGGGCATGGGGGCCCCGACACCGATTGCCCCCGACGAGGTGACGGTAAGGGCAATGGTGACCGCGGAGTTTGCCTTTTAAAAGGTTGAACCGAGGGTAGGGGCAAAATAGTTACAGGCCACAGCCAAAAAGGCTGGGCCTTCTATTTTGTCCTTTAGATTCCGATGATTTCAACCTTGGCACCGAGAGTAGTGTTTATTATTTTGAAGTGTTTGTCGATGGTGCAGATCGAGCAGTTGTTATTCCGGGCAACTGTATAGATGATTAAATCGGCCAGGGGAACAGTTATTCCTTTACTTCGCAACAACGCCCCTAATTTACCAGCATTAGACCAATCCTGATCGGTAATTTTAAGCCGTGGAAGACTCTCCAGTGAAATGTAAAAAGACTCTTTCTCTTTTTCGGTTTTCATGCCCTGGATCAGTTCAGTGATCACCGGTCCGGTAATAAAAGAAACGTAGACTTCCCTGTTATGGACCATAGCAACAACGGTTGGGTTACCTTTGAAATACTCCACCCAGGCCGAGGTATCGATTAATATGTTTTTCATCGCTCGTTATCCCTTAACTGTCCCATGGCCTCTTCATCAAACTCAACTTTTCCAATCAGTGACCGCAGCTGCTCCATCTTTTTAATCTGGATCGCATCCCGGACAGCATATTCGATTGCTTTCGACCTTGATTCAGCTTTATAGATAGCCTCTGCTTCTTTGATCAGTTGATCATCAATATTAATTGTTGTGCGCACTATAACATCACCTCTATAACCATATAGCTGCATACTTATTATATGCACTGCTGTGCATACTGTCAATTATTCAGGGAGGCTTTAAAGGGATTAGAATGTGCTTTGCAGAATGATCAGTAATCTCTAATAACGCATCAAGAAGGAGAATAACTGAGGAAAAGACTATCCGGTAAAATGCCAGCGCAGGCCGGAGCGATGTGCAGCCGGATAGCGTGGCAATGGGTACCCGCTACGATCTGACTGAGGAGTGATTTAAAGAGATCAAGGCGGTTATCGCCAGGGAAAAGTAACTTGTTGATGGAGGGTTATAATGATCAGGAAAACAGCTAGTATCTTTTCAATTGTCGTCGGAATATCAATGATTACGATGTGGATGATGTTTTATTTTACAGGCTCCATCCCGGAACTGACTTCTGAGCCAGCCAGGATTACCTTGCATCTTGCTGCAGAGTTAACTACGGCGATAGCGCTTATTGTTGGTGGGTGGGGGCTCCTGAAGTTCACACTTTGGGGAGAGAAACTTTACCTGCTAGCCACCGGCGCTTTGATTTATACGATGATCCAGAGCCCCGGTTATTATCTGCAAACCGGTGAGATCGGGTTTGTAGTGATGTTTGCCGTACTGCTTATGCTGACGCTTGTTATTCTGATGAAATTATTGAGGTGGTTTTCCGGCCCGCTTAAATAGGGTAAATGGATATTTAGATCAATCATTTTGCCGGCCGTAAGAGAGCATTAAAAAGATTAAACAAACCTACAGTAACCAGCATGGTAAGATAGTCAAAAGCCAGTAGCATCAACAGGAACCTCAGAAGACTGCCGAGCAGAGATAGCTTGATAACCCTGCCAACACCTATATTTTTTTTCGATAACGGTCCGACTATTAGCCCTTGGGTCAGGGGATAGTTTAGTTCTGTTACCATTAATATGGTTCCAACTTCTTCTTAAACTTGGTTGATGCAAATAAGGCGTAAGTGCGGGCCATGGTTACGGCGGAGTTTGCTTTTTGAGAGCTAGGACTGAAAGGTGCTTGGAAATGATTTAAGGGCCTCAACTATTGTGGTTGAAGCCCTTTTTCCTAACAACAGACAAACTGATGCGATCAATTATGCGTTTATTATTAAATCCAAGGCGCTATTCATTTCATCCGCAAGTTTGGTTGGATAGCTATCTTTTAATATTGACCGAACTTCATCTTTAGCACGTTCAACAATCCCTTTCGCACCGGCAGCAATCCACCCATCCCTGGTTTTCGGTTTTAGCAATTTAGTATTAAAGAATCAACACTATGTAT
>CAZAKI010000062.1:0-8453 GCA_964485855.1 uncultured Syntrophomonadaceae bacterium
GTCGATATCCGCATTCTCCCGGGACAGGATTGTGAGTATGTGGAAAAAGAGCTGCGATTGGTGATTAGCAAAGATATTGAAATAGAATTTAACGAGTATAAGGCTCCTACTTTTTCCAGTGCCAACGATGCTTTTTACCGTTTAATGGAGGAAGTTACTTTAGATTTAACCGGGAAAGACACGATCTGTTTACCGGTTATCTCTGCCGGATCGACCGATTCCAAGTTCCTGAGGGGAGCGGGCATTCCTTCTTATGGGATCGGATTGATGGCAGCCGGTTTTGATCAGGCAGCCAGGAGCACAATTCATGGTCGAAACGAGCGAACTGATTTAGCCAGTCTGAGACTGAAAACCGATTTTTTGAAAGAGCTGGCCCGTCGCTACCTGGTGTAATGGAGGTTAGTCACAGTGAAAGTCGGTTTTGGCCATATGGGCACCTTGACGCCGATCATGGAGTTGATCTTGGAAGATCTCGGGCATGAGTCGATTACTCCTACCCGGCCAACTCGTAAAACCTTAGCCCGGGGTGCCAAGTATGCCCCTGAATTTGCCTGTATTCCCTTTAAAATTGTGCTGGGCACTTATCTTGAATGCCTGGAAAGAGGGGCAGATACTCTGGCCAGTGGGGGTGGTTACGGTCCCTGCCGAGCTGGTCTATACGGCGAGCTGCATGATCGAATCTTAAGTGATCTCGGCTATCAATTTAAATTTATCTTTTTTTGGCCGCCCTTAAGAAAACCTTTGCATTTTTTCGGGCAGCTTAATAAATTACGGGCTGGAAAATCGTGGTATTTTCTTTGGCAGACAATTAGAAAGGCCTATAAAAAACTGGTTATTCTTGATGCCCTGGAGCTAGCGGCTCAGAAAACGAGGCCTTTGGAGCTAACCAGGGGCGCTACCTCGAAGGCTTTCGAGCAGGGGTTTGAACTGATCAGAAATGCAAAAACCGAACCGGAAATAATTGCGGCCGGCAATGAAGCAAAAGCTTTGATCGAAGCGGTTAAAACTGATCCGGTGCGCTCCCAGCCCTTAAAAGTAGGCATCATTGGTGAAATCTATGTTCAGCTTGAGCCCTTTGCCAACTTTTATCTCGAAGAACAGCTGGGTCATATGGGAGTGGAGGTTCGCCGCAGTATCTACCTGTCCGGATACACCCACCATGACATCTTATCAACCAAGGGAGATATGGGCAGCCGGCGTTTGGCGATGCCTTATTTGGGTCAAAAGGTAGGCGGCCATGGTCAAAACAGCGTCGGTGATATTATCCGCTATGCCCGCCTGGGTTATAACGGTGTGGTCCAGCTTGCTCCTTTCTCCTGCATCCCGGAAATTGTGGCGAAGAGCATTGTGCCTCGCCTGAGCAAAGAATATGGCATACCGGTGCTGACCCTGTTTATCGACGAACAAACCGGAGCTGCCGGAATTCAGACCAGGCTTGAAGCTTTTGTCGATATGATGGAACAGCGCCGCTCTCGTGATTTTAACCTTGGAGCCTGATTCCTACCGATACTGATTAACTGTTATCCCCTGGAGATTATCATGACGTTTCAACTTGGGACTACTGATTTGGGGCCCGTTCTGTCATTGGCACCGATGGCAGGGGTTACCAACCATCCATTTCGCATTATCGCCAAGGAACAAGGGTGCAATCTGCTTTTTTCGGAAATGATCAGCGCTAAAGGGCTGCTTTTTGCTAATAAGCGCAATCAGTCACTGCTATATTTTACCAGTGATGAAAAACCGATTGGTCTGCAAATTTTTGGCTCTGACCCAGAAATTATGGCGGCGGCGGCCCTGAAACTTGAAAAAACAGGAGCTGATTTTATTGATTTAAACCTCGGCTGTCCAGCCCGCAAGGTTACCCGTAATGCCGAAGGAGGAGCACTGTTGCGCCAGCCCGAACGCTGCAGCGCGATCTTCAAAGCTGTAGTCAGCGCAGTCTGCTGTCCGGTTACCGCCAAGCTGCGCCTGGGATGGGATCAACACTCAATAACCCTGCCTGAAATTGCTGTTCGGGCCGAGGAGGCTGGAATTAAGGCATTAACTGTCCATGGTCGGACTGTTGAACAGGGATACAGCGGTAGAGCGAACTGGTCGGCAATTAAAGAGGTTAAAAAGCTGGTTTCCATCCCGGTGATCGGTAACGGTGATGTTGATTCTGCACAAGCTGCACTCAGGCTACTGACGGAGACTGGTTGTGACGGTGTCATGGTTGGCCGGGCAGCCAGGGGTAATCCCTGGATTTTCAGAGAAATAGCGGCAGCTTTCGCTGGGCATCCCCTCCCTGCCAGACCGACGCTGGATGAGATTATCGCGACAGCTTTAAAGCATTTCCAGCTGTTGATTAAGTTAAAGGGTGAAACAGTAGCAACTCGCGAGATGCGCCGCCTGAGCTGCTTTTACATCAGGGGGTTGCCCGGCGCGGCAGCGGTTCGTCAAAAACTGATCTATGCCTCCAACTATTCCGAATTAGCATCTGTTTTAGATCAGCTTTCCAGAAAAACCGAGGATTAAAGTGCGTTGTATCTTTTACGGCTAAGTGCTAAAATGCAAATGAGCACAGAGCTGTGCACATGATTTGGCAGAGGAGAAAAGCAGATTGCCATTGGAGCGAATTTTTAGGATTGGTGAAAAAATGATCAGTCTGGGAAAAGTAGTGCGCCAGGCTGAAAAAGCGCTGGAGATGCGTCAGCAGGGCCTTTCCCAACAGGAAACTGCTGATAAATTGCATTTAGATCGCAGTTTTATTTCACGTCTGGAATCGATTGGTGAAATCCGCAAAGGCAACCGGGTAGCGGTGATTGGTTTTCCCCTGGCAAACAGCGAAGAAATCAAGACGATGTGCCAGGAAGCCGGTCTTGATTTTATCATGGTTCTAAATGATCGGGAGCGTTGGGCATTAGTCCAGGATCAAAAGGCTCTTGATTTTTTTAATCGGATGCTGGAAATCGTAACCAGCCTTCGTGATTACGATACACTAATTATGATTACTTCGGAAAGATGGCTTCATTTGGCTGAAGCGCTGCTCAATTTGCAGATTGTCTTTATCAGTCTGGGGCCGACGCCAATTAATGAGGATCGGGTTGTTGATCCAAATAAGTTTGACGAGATTTTAAGGCAGATATTGCAGAACTGAAAGGGGAGCGAATTTGGTGAAACATGTAGTTGGAATTAGTCTGGGATCATCGAGGCGAGATCATGTGGTTACCGTAGAGTTGAAAGGTGAAGAATACCGGGTTGAAAGAATTGGCACCGATGGCGATATGAAAAAAATGGTTGAAAAGATTGCCGAAATGGACGGTAAAGTTGATGCCTTTGGACTCGGTGGAATGGATCTTTACATCTATGCCGTGGACCATCGATATGTAATTCGTGATGCGAAAAGAATTGTCCGGGCGGCAAAGAAAACACCGATTGTCGACGGTTCGGGTTTAAAGAACACTCTTGAACGGCGGGCGATTGAATACCTGGTAAAGAATACGGATATTTTCAATGAACCGAGAAAAGTTTTGTTGATGTGTGCCATGGACAGACTGGGAATGGCACAGGCGCTGGAAGAAGCTGGCTGTGAAATGACCTATGGTGATCTGCCATACATTTTAGGTCTGCCAGTTCCGCTTAAATCTTTGAAATCGCTGGCAGTGATCGCCAGGGTGCTGGCTCCGCCGGTCAGCCAGCTTCCATTTACGATGATCTACCCGACAGGTGATAAGCAAACCGAGAATAAACCGCGTTTTACGCAGTACTTTGATCAAAACGAGATTATTGCCGGTGATTTTCATTTTATTCACCGCTACATGCCGCCGGAGTTGCCTTCCAAGATAGTAATAACCAATACGGTTACCAGTTCGGATATCGAATTTTTGAGAAAAAGCAAGGTAAAAACGCTGGTTACAACCACTCCTGAAATGGAGGGTCGATCTTTCGGCACTAATGTCATGGAAGCGCTTTTAGTTTGCCTGGCCGGAGGAGACCATGAGCTGACAGAGGATCAGTATAACCACCTGTTGCTTGATCTTGATCTAAAACCAAGAATTGTCGAACTGTAAGGGTTTTCCCAGGTTCTTGCCTGAAACTCTTGTTTAATAATAGTAGTTCATGTAGAATACAGCCTAAGACTTAGCTAGGGAGGGCATAATAATTGAACAAAGCAAAAATCGGACTAATCGGATGCGGTGAAATGGGCTCTGCCCTGGCTAGGGGCATGATCAAGGCCGGTGATATTGATGCTTCTTCAATCTACCTCTACGACTTAAACCGCGAAAGGCAGGATACCCTGGCTCAGGAGTTAAACGGCAATTCGGCTGATAACTTAGAAACCATGGTATCGGTTTGCCGCTTTATCTTTATTGCCGTTAAACCGCAGGATGCAGGAGATCTGTTCAAAAAAATGAAGGCTTTTGTTATTCCCGAGCAGATCATCATTTCAATTGCCGCAGGAATTACCATTAAATTTATTGAAAATATCCTGCCTCCCGGCATCAAGATAATCCGCCTGATGCCCAATACTCCTTGCTTGATCGGTGAAGGTGCGGTTGTGATCAGTGCCGGTGAGACTGTCTCCGATGAAGAAAAAAAAGAAGTGGAAAGGCTATTGAAGCCCCTGGGGTTGATCATTCGTTTTCCCGAAGCGCTGATGGATGCCGCCACCGGACTTAGTGGTACCGGACCGGCCTATGTTTACCTTTTTATCGAAACGATGATTGATGCCGGAGTGTCGGTAGGAATAAGACGGGATGTTGCCTCTAAGCTGGTTATCCAAAATGTAATTGGCGCTGCCCGGATGCTGGAAGAAAATGTTCATCATCCGGCAGAAATGCGTAATATTGTTACCTCACCGGCGGGAACTACCAGCTCCGCGATGCTGGTCTTAGAAGAATCGGGTTTTCGAAGCTGCCTGATCAAGGCGGTAATGGCAGCAACCAGGCGCTCAGGGGAGTTGCTAAAGAGTTAGCTGTTGTTATGCAGTTATATGAATTATAACGGTGTTTTTTATCTTGACAATAGGGTCTAGAGACCTTATAATCTAGCAAAAATTGAAGATTAAACTATTGCAGAGACAAAGAATAAAGTCTTTGCAATAAATGTCCAGGCTTCGTTAAAGGATGAAGCCGTTATTTATTTTATCGCTAATCAAATTGGGACAATCTTGGTAAATATCAACTAAAAAAAGACAGATAGTTTGGCACTTAAAGTCAGGCACAGGGGGGCATATAATGGAAAACACCGATGAGTTACTTTTAACTAAAGCTGGTCTGGATAAACTTGAGAATGAGCTTTCACACCTGCGAACCGTTAGGCGCAAGGAGATCGCTGCCCGGATCAAAGAGGCCATTTCTTTTGGGGATATTACCGATAATTCGGAATATGAAGATGCCAAAAACGAACAGGCTTTTATCGAAGGTAGGATTATTACCCTGGAGAAGATGCTGCGCCGGGCGCGCATTTTGGAAAAAGGAGATACGAATACTTTAAATATCTCTTTAGGTTCAACTGTTAAATTAATTGATCTTGATTTGAACAAAGAATATGAATATACAATCGTCAGTACCGCTGAGGCTGACCCGACAGAGAAAAAGATATCCAATGAATCACCGGTGGGTAAAGCTTTGATTGGTCTTACTATTGGTGACCAGGTTGAAGTAAAAGTTCCGGCTGGTCTTTTTAAATATCGGATCGAAGCAGTTTCCTGAGAGCAGATAACATCAGTCCTGGAGGTTTAATTATGGATCTGGAACGACAACAGTTAAATGAGTTAATGCTTGCCAGAAGACGTAAAATGGAGGCGTTACGGGATAAGGGGATTGAACCTTTCGGCAGAAAATTTGAAGCCGGTCATTATTCAACTGAGATTATTGATCATTTTGATTCTCTCGAAGGTAATGAAGTAACTGTTGCCGGACGCCTGATCTCCATCCGCTCACATGGAAAAGCTTCCTTTGCTCACCTGCAGGATTATCGAGGGCAGATCCAGATTTATCTGCGTCAGGACCAGCTTGGACCTGAGAAATATGAACTGCTCGATCTTTTTGATATTGGTGATTTTATTGGGGTAAAAGGAGAAGTATTCCGAACCCAGAAGGGCGAAGTTACGATTAAGGTGCTTGATTTTTCTTACCTGGCCAAGGCCTTGCGGCCGTTGCCTGAAAAATGGCATGGGTTGAAAGATATTGAGATCCGTTATCGTCAGCGTTATGTTGATCTGATAGTCAATCAGGAGGTTAAAGAAACTTTTATCAAGCGAAGCCGGATTATCTCTACCATGCGTGAGCTGCTTAATGAGTGGGGTTTTCTCGAAGTAGAAACACCGATTATGCAGACTATCGCCGGCGGAGCACTGGCCCGTCCTTTTATCACCCATCATAATGCCCTTGATATTAAGCTCTACCTGCGGATTGCCACCGAGCTTCATTTGAAAAGATTGCTGGTAGGCGGTCTGGATAAAGTATATGAGATCGGACGAATCTTCCGTAATGAAGGTATCTCGACAATTCATAACCCTGAATTTACATCGGTTGAAGTCTATCAGAATTATGCCGATTATGAAGATATGATGCGGATCACTGAAAATCTAATCTTTCAAATAGCAGAAAAAGTACTGGGTACGGGAAAAATCACTTTTCAGGGCAAGGAAGTAGACCTTACTCCGCCCTGGCCGCGTCAGACAATGATTGAAGCGGTTCGCCAATATTCCGGTGTTGATTTTTCAGCAATTTCTGATCATCAGGCAGCTTTTGAAGCGGCCCGCAAAGCTGGATTGGAACTGGATAAAGGGATGAGCTGGGGTGATATTCTTTACCTCTTTTTTGAAGAATTCTGCGAGGAGCAGCTTCTTTCGCCGGTTTTCATTACCGGTTTTCCGGTGGAAGTTTCGCCTTTGGCCAAGAAAATGGAAACTGATCCCCGCCTGACAATTCGCTTTGAAGCCTTTATTGCTGGCTGGGAGATTGCCAATGCTTTTACCGAGTTAAATGATCCGATTGATCAGCGTGAGCGTTTTGAACAACAGCTTTCCAAGCGCGAGGCTGGCGATGATGAGGCCCACGTTATGGATGATGATTTTATCAATGCTCTTGAATACGGAATGCCTCCGGCCGGCGGGCTGGGCATTGGCATTGACCGCATGGTGATGCTCTTAACCGATAACATCTCCATTCGCGATGTGATCCTCTTCCCTACTCTCAAGCCAAAACCACTTTCTGACTAAGGGAAAATACTTCTCAAACTAAATGCTACACCGTCGTCCACTGTGGAACTTACTTTGGGAATTTACTTGGAAAAATATTTTCCTAAAAACCGCAAAAAGTGTTTGACAGGGCAAATGAACCATGCTATTATTTAAAGGTCGTGCTCAGCCCTTCTAAGGCTTGTAAAATAAGGGCGCGGCGGCATCTGAACACATTGTTTCCGTTCTTTGAAAACTGAGCAGGAAAGGTGTAGGGTCTCGAGTCGGGTGTAAGCCTGGCTGAGAGGACTCTTGCGATTGAAGTAAGAAGGTCAGAGGTCGAGCTTTTCAAAATGAGTGTGAAAGTTTATATAACTATAAACTGGAGAGTTTGATCCTGGCTCAGGACGAACGCTGGCGGCGTGCTTAACACATGCAAGTCGAGCGAAGCGCTTCAGATAGCTTGCTATTTGAAATGACTGAGCGGCGAACGGGTGAGTAACACGTGGGTGATCTACCTGGAAGCCTGGGATAACAGTTGGAAACGGCTGCTAATACCGGATGAAGTCTGTTAATCGGATAACAGACCAAAGATTTATCGCTTTCAGATGAGCCCGCGTTCCATTAGCTAGTTGGTAGGGTAAAGGCCTACCAAGGCGACGATGGGTAGCCGGTCTGAGAGGATGGTCGGCCACACTGGGACTGAGACACGGCCCAGACTCCTACGGGAGGCAGCAGTGGGGAATTTTGCGCAATGGGGGCAACCCTGACGCAGCGACGCCGCGTGAGTGATGAAGGCCTTCGGGTTGTAAAGCTCTGTTGAGGGGGAAGATAGTGACGGTACCCCTTAAGAAAGCCCCGGCTAACTACGTGCCAGCAGCCGCGGTAAGACGTAGGGGGCGAGCGTTGTCCGGAATTACTGGGCGTAAAGGGCGTGTAGGCGGCTTATTAAGTCAGCTGTGAAATTCCCCGGCTCAACTGGGGGCGTGCAGTTGAAACTATTGAGCTTGAGTGCAGGAGAGGAAGGTGGAATTCCCAGTGTAGCGGTGAAATGCGTAGATATTGGGAGGAACACCGGTGGCGAAGGCGGCCTTCTGGCCTGTAACTGACGCTGAGGCGCGAAAGCCAGGGGAGCGAACAGGATTAGATACCCTGGTAGTCCTGGCTGTAAACGCTGGGTACTAGGTGTAGGGAGTTTAGACGCTTTCTGTGCCGTAGTTAACGCATTAAGTACCCCGCCTGGGGAGTACGATCGCAAGGTTGAAACTCAAAGGAATTGACGGGGGCC
>CAZAKI010000063.1:0-8354 GCA_964485855.1 uncultured Syntrophomonadaceae bacterium
AAAACCAGTAAACCGCTTTCCGTTTTGCGCAGCGAAGAGATCACAGCCCTTCGCCACTGGGCAAAAAATCGAACCGTCCCGGTCTAGCCTTTTGAATACGCCAGCACCTGACCGCTTATTTCTATAAAAACTTAATACAATCGACATATTCATCAAACTGCTGAAGGTAAGCTTCAGCTTCATCGGGATTTCTAGATATATATTCCATGATAATCGCCTGTAGAAGAAGCATGATTGAGCAACCGGGATCTGTAAACGAGGTGTACTGCTGTGGTATAACGAGCAGCTGATTGGAAACGGCTTTGAGTGGAGAAAGAATGCTGTCTGTAATTCCAACTACTGTAGCCTTCTTTTTCTGAAAAGCTTCGCCTAATAGCTGCATCTTACGTGGGTATCTTGGAAATGAAAATATAAATACAGCGGTTTTGCGGTCACAGGATAAATAAAAGTTAAATGCATCTGTACTATCCCTACTAAGGGTAGCGACATTTTTTTTCACCTTGGACAGGTTGTAGCCAAAATACTGGGCCAGATATCCGGATGAATATGAACCAATTACAAAGATACGATCTGAATTACAGATCGTATCTACAGTTCTTCCAATGTCCTCAATTGTTACACTTTCAAAAAGCCTGTTAATGTTTCGTTGGTCGTTATTAACAACTGTTTCCAGGATATTAAGCCGCTTTAGCTGATCACCTTTATAAGTATGCCTGATTGTTTCAAAGGCCTGAAGCTCATGCTGTACTACAGCCTGCAGGTCTTCAAGCATCTCCGGAAAGCCAGAATAATTTAGAAACGTAGCCAGCCTAACCACTGTAGCTTCACTGACATTTGACTCTTTTGCCATCTGGGCAATAGTCTGAAACGCTGCAGCTTTATAATTGTTAATCAGGTAGTTTGCCAGCTGGACCTGCTTCGGAGACAATTCGTCTCCTTTTTCTTTGATTCTTTCGAACAAAGAATTATTCACTGGCAACAACTTCCTTTATCTATATTTTTCAGGCAAAAGAATGCAGAATCAAATGACCAGACCTTGGCCTAATAATAATTCTACAGTGATATTCTTTTACCTTCTTTGTAGACCGCCTTGATACTATCAAGAAGCGGATCAAGCGATACGGTGAGATCTCCTTCGACAATAGCAAAATCCGCTAATTTACCTTTTTCAAGCGTCCCGATCCTTTCTTCAGCACCAATTGCTTCGGCTGCAATACGCGTCCCGCTGCATAGAGCCTGCAGGGGAGTCATAAACCCTTCCCTGACCCATAGTATTAGCTCCATGGCATTTAACCCATGACAGTTGGAACATGTACCGGCATCGGAGCCAAAAGCAACTTTGATCCCTGCCTGAATCGCTTTTCTGATGCTTGCAGCCCGTAATTTTCTCATCCCCTGGTTCTTCTCAATCATAAAACCGGGAATACCGCTTTTCTTAGCATTTTCAAGGATTCGATACCCGGCTACAAAGGTTGGGACCAGGTAAATATTTTTTTCAAGCATTAACTCAACCCCGCGATCATCGATAAAACTGCCGTGTTCAATAGTTTTTACTCCGGCCAGGGCCGCATTAATAATACCCTGAGTTCCATGGGCATGTGCAGCGACATGAAGGCCAAGTTTACCAGCTTCTTCAACAATTACTTCAAGTTCATCAAGGCCGAACTGAACTGCTCCGGGCACACCTCCGGGATTCATATAAGCACCCGTGGCCATAACTTTAAGAAAATCTGCCCCGGCCTTGAGCTGCTCGCGAGCAGCTTTGCGCACTTCATCAGGCCCGTCAGCTTCCCTGTACATCCCGTTAAAATAATCGTTACCCTGGGCAGTCATGCTGATGATTTTTCCAGAAGTAAAAATACGGGGACCTTCAACCCAACCTTGCTCGATTGCCGCTTTAACAGCAAAATCAATATGGTTAACACTTCCGGCATTTCTAATCGTCGTTATACCTTGCTGTAGCGTCTTTTTCATGTTATAGGCAGTTCTGATGGAGCGTAGTTTGTCTTCAACAAGATTTTCGTCGTTTGTGTTAGCCATACCATGCAGATCCATATGGATGTGGCAATCGATTAGACCGGGAATAATTGTTTTACCGCAAACATCAACAACTTTCGCCTCTGCTGGTATTTCGTAACTATCAGCTTTTCCGACAAATAGGATCGTATCATTTTCTACTGCAAGCACTGCCTCTTCAAGCGGTTTTCCGCCATAGCCATCGATTAGGACAGCGCCTTTATATACATTAATCATTTAACGGGCCTTCTTTACATTAAGATAAAGGGGGCAGGAAAAAGACCTGCCCCTGTCTGCTTTAGTAACTAACTTTATGCGCAAGGACATTACCCAGTGAATCAAGTCTGAATCCGCTGATTTCATTTGAAACAACAGCGGTATAATCACTGTGAGCGATCGGAACAACTACAACATCACGAAGAATTATCTCCTGCATTTCTTTGTAATATTGCTCCTGCTCAGCTGGATCATTTGTAGCCAGGGCTTGATCTGATAGCTCTTCCAACTCCGGATTTTCATACTGGTTATTAACAGCTCTAAGGACCAGCAGGTTCAGGAAGTTGTTCGGATGGGGCACATCAAACCACCCGATAAAGCCTACCTGGTGCTCGTGCTCTCTTAACAGACTCCGATGGGTGCCCCATTCATTGACAACTACATTTGCATTAATCCCAACCTGGGCTAAATCACTTTTGAATATCTCGGCAGCATCAACCGGTCTACCAACATAAGCTCTAGATTCGGCAAATACATGCAGATCCATATCAAAACCATCTGGAAGTCCTGCAGCGGTGAGCAATTCAACCGCAAGATCAGGATCATATGCATAAGGTTCGATATCATGATTGTAACCGAGAAGGGTTGGCGGCATGGGGTTTACCGCCCTTGTTCCCAAACCTTCATAGACACTTTCTACCAGGGCGTCAAAATCAATGGCATGCATAAATGCCTGTCGCACCCTAAGATCATTAAAGGGTTCTGCTTTATGGTTAATGGCTGCATAAAACAGATTAGAACCAGCCACCTGCATCATGGTGAGATTATCACTGGCCAGAATAGTATCGAGCTGAGCCGGTGAAATTGATTTAATCGCATGGACATTACCGGACTGTAGTTCCATCAAACGGGTTGATTCATCCGGCACAACTTTCCAGATGATTTTATCGATAGCCGGTTTTTCACCCCAGTAATCGTCATTAACCGACAGCTGGACATACTCATCCCGTTTCCATTCATCAAACTGAAATGCTCCAGTCCCAACTGGATTCTGAAAGTACTCTTCACCATATGTCTCAACAGCCGTTGGGCTTACTATAAACTGAGAATATATGCCCATATACATCATAAAGGGTCCAAACACATCATTAAGTTCAATTTCAACAACGTAATCGTCCACCGCTCTTACTTCTTTGATCGCTCCAGAGAGGAGCCAGTCCATATAGGCCAAACCCTGGTCGCCAAGACCATAATAAGGATGATTCTCATCAAGAATGCGCATGAAGCTGAACTCGACTGCATCGGCATTAAAATCTGTTCCGTCATGGAATTTAACATCATTACGAAGGTTAAATGTCCAGACAAGTCCATCTTCGGAAACCGACCAATCTGTCGCAAGCGCCGGCTCAATCTCTAAACTATCATCATCCTTAAACTTGACTAAACCATCATAAAGATGGTACATAAGGTCAATCTCACCCTCATGATAAGCATAACCGCAATCGAGGGTTTTAGCATCAGTACCCCTGGCAATGATAAAGATCTTTTCAGCCGGTTCTTCAGGAACAGCCGGTTCACCATTTTCACCATCGCCACAGCCAACTATCAAAAAAACTGTTAACAGCAACACCGCTATCAGCGATATTAAATTTGCTTTCTTTCGCATAACCTATCCCCGCTTTCTCCAAATTAATTGGCAGGACTTGGATATCACCGCTGATCATAATCAGGTTATCCGGTCCTGTTTGCGACAAATACCCCTCTAAAACATCTTAAAAAAGTCCTTATTTGATTTTAACCTCCCTTCAAGCGTAGTGATAAAGATCAAACAATTATCTGGACTTTGTTAATCCCTCCTATCAGTTTTATTACCCCCTGTGTAAAGATGACAAGCAACATGGTGATCGCTTGAGATCGAGAGCATTTCCGGAATGACTTCTTTGCATCTATCCATTGCTTCCGGACACCTGGTGTGAAATGCACATCCCGGTGGAGGATCGATCGGGCTTGGAATTTCACCTTTTAGGGCTGCAACAACTGTTTTTTGTTTTGGATCAGCTACCGGAATAGATTTAATCAATGCTTTTGTATAGGGATGCTTAGAGTGATTAAAAAGCTTGTCACAAGTGGCAATTTCAACTATTTTACCTAGGTACATAACAGCAACTCGATCACTGATATGTTTTACTACATTTAAATCATGAGAGATAAATAAATAAGTAAGATTAAGCCTTTCTTTCAGATCCATAAATAAATTTATTACCTGGGCCTGAATTGAAACATCAAGTGCTGAAACTGGTTCATCGGCTATTATTACCCGGGGATCCAGGGCAAGGGCACGGGCTATGCAAATCCTCTGACGTTGCCCTCCGCTAAACTCGTGTGCAAAACTGTCAATATATTGTTCTCGTAAGCCAACAAGAGATAACAGCTCGCGAACTTTAAATTCACGACTTCTTCTGTTGCCAATTTTATGAATAATTAAAGGCTCTGAAACAAGTTTTAAAACTTTCCACTTAGGATTTAATGAGGAGTATGGATCCTGGTAAACAGTCTGCACATTGCGTCGGTATTCCTTTAGTTTTAAACGATCCATTGTAAATATGTTTTCATTTCTGTAAAACACTTCACCATCTGTGGGTGGTTCAACATTAAGTAACAGTTTTCGGGTCGTAGACTTGCCACAACCTGATTCACCGACCAACCCCAGGGTTTCTCCCTCAAAAAGGTCAAAACTTATTCCGTCTACAGCTTTTAAAAGATCATACTTTGTAAAGCTGTTAACTTTTTTTATCGGGTAATGCATTTTAAGATTTCTAACTGTAATCAGGGGATTCATTTATCTCTCTCCAAAATTATCAGTATAACCAGCATCGTACAGTCCTCCCGCTAACCTGGCTGACAGGCGGTGTCTCTTGTGAACAGCGGGCCAGCCGCTCGATACAACGGTCATGGAAACGGCAACCCGGCGGCACTTTCGACATGTGAGGCACAGTTCCTTTGATCTCTTCCAGTCTTTCTGTTTTACTTGCAATCCTGGGTATAGTTTTTAACAAGCCCCTGGTGTAAGGATGAAGTGGATCTGAAAATATTTCATGTACAGAAGAGTGCTCCATGATGTGTCCTGCATACATTACAGCTACATTTTCAGCAACCTGGGCAATTACACCCAAATCATGGGTGATCATCAGCAGGCCGGTATCATGAACCCTCTGCAGATCATTCATCAATTCCAAAATCTGGGCCTGAATGGTAACATCAAGCGCTGTAGTTGGTTCATCAGCAATCAGTATATCCGGTTCGCAAGCCATAGCCATCGCTATCATCACTCTTTGGCGCATTCCACCACTAAGCTGGTGAGGAAAATCTTTCATTCGTCTCTCAGGATTTGGTATACCTACTGTCCGAAGCAACTCAACAATTTCAGGCCGTACCTCTTTACCGCTTTTTCCTCGGTGTAGTTTGAAAACTTCAGCCATTTGGTATTCAACATTGAAAACCGGATTAAGTGAAGTCATCGGCTCCTGGAAGATCATGGAGATCTGATTTCCCCGGATTTTCGCCATATCTCTTTTTTTAAGTTTAAGCAAATCCTGATCTTTAAATAAAACCTCTCCGCTAATTGAAGCGTGCCTGGGCAGCAAACCCATAATTGCCAGGGCAGTAACACTTTTTCCACAACCTGATTCACCGACCAAACCAAGAGTTTTACCCCTCGTCAGTCTAATATCGATTCCATCAACAGCTAGAATCTTAGACCGATCTGTTGTAAATTCAACTTTTAGGTTATTTACTTTTAACAGTGGCAACTCAGGCAAAAGTAAACCCCTTTCTCTGTAACTATTTACAATCTCAGCTTTGAATCAACTGCCTCCCTTAAGCCATCGCCAAAGAGATTAAAAGAAAGGACTGCGAGAAATATCATGACACCCGGAAAAACGGTAATCCACCATTTCCCAAGAATTAAAAAGTCTTTTCCACTGCTAAGCATTGCGCCCCATTCTGGTGTAGTAGGATCAATTCCGACACCCAGAAAACCAAGTGCGGCTGTATAAAGAATAGCGTCCCCAAGCAGCAGGGTTAAATAGACGATAACCGGAGTTAAAACATTTGGAAGAACATGACCGACAATAATCCAGAATTTACCTGCACCCATTGCCCTGGAGGCCTCTACATAGGGCATCTCTTTGACCGTGAGGACAGAACCGCGCACAATACGGGCGAGGCTGGGTATGTAGATAATTGCTATGGCAAGCATTGCTTTTTCAATACCGGTTCCAAGGGTTGCAGCTATAACCAAAGCTAGTAAAAGCGGAGGGAAGGCAAGCAGAATATCAATGAACCTCATTATGACAATATCAACAGCTCCACCAAAATAACCGGAGACTAAACCGATAAACAACCCGACAACTGCAGTTATGGCAATGACAGCATAACCTACTTTTAGTGAAATACCGGTTCCGTAAAGAATACGCGAAAATATATCACGACCCAGGTTATCAGTTCCGAGAAGATGATCGGTGTTGCCTTCCCAAAATCCCGGCTCAAAGCGCAGTTGCAAATTAATTTCTACCGGGTCATAGGGTGCCAAGTAAGGGCCGATTACAGCAAGAACCATCAAGATGATCGCGATGAAAAAGGCTACAACAGCCAGCTTATTTCGCTTATATACTCTGATAACTTGTTTAAATTCACTGTTCACCGACTAAACTCTCCTTATCAATCGTAGCGAATACGCGGATCCAGGTAGGCATAAAATAAATCAACGACTATATTGATAGCGATAAAGGCAAAGGCAACAAAAAAGACAACACCCTGCACTACAGGATAATCGCGTACACCGATAGCTGTTACTAAAAGCCTTCCAATACCAGGCCAGGAAAAAACTGTTTCAGTTAATATGGCGCCCCCCATCAACTTGGCCAGTTGTAATCCTATTACAGTAACAACCGGGATCATCGCATTTTTTAGCGCATGAGTGTAAATAACTTTTCTTTCACGTACCCCTTTGGCACGTGCCGTCCGGATATAATCTTCGCTAAGAATATCCAGCATGCTTGAACGAGTTACCCTGACAATAAGGGCCAGTGATACTGTTGCCAGTGAGAACGCTGGTAGAATTAGATGTTTAAGGGCACCCCAAAAAGCACTGATTTTCCCGGCGATAAGAGCGTCGACCAGATACAACCCCGTCATCTGGGGAATTGAGATCCCCATTGCCAAACGCCCCGATACCGGTAGCCAGCCGAGTATGACCGAAAAGAAAAAGATAAGCATCATACCGAGCCAAAAAATCGGGATGGATACTCCGAGCAGAGAAAAACCGATTGTTGAATAATCAATTGCCGTATTCCTGTAACGTGCAGCGCTTACTCCAAATAAAATTCCAAATACTACGGCAATAAGTAAAGCAACCACCGTCAACTCAACAGTGGCCGGAAGCCTGCGCATTATTTCTTCAATTACAGGTTGGTTACTTCTAATCGAAATACCAAAATCGCCTCTAACTGCATTTGAGAACCAATTCCAGTACTGGATATGTAAAGGTTGATTAAGTCCAAGCCTCTCCTCTAAAGCTAGCTTGGCTGCATCAGTTACTCGGTCACCAAGCATTATGTCGACGGGATCACCTGGTATCATGTGGATAAGCAAAAATACAATAATACTGACACCAAGTAGCGTTGGCAGGGTTAAAACAAGTCTTTTAATGAAATACTTATATAAAGCCATACGCGCCCACCTTTGAATAATTTGAGTGCGTGTAGAATAAAGAAACTTTTCATACAATATACCATAGTGATGAAAAAATTTCAACAATTATTTTATGAAATATATTTTTCATGCGAAGAAAAGACTTTCCCAAGCAGCATTGTTAATAGCCTGAAACTAATTTGATTGATTGTTGCTAAATGGTTGTTTTGAAAAACAAATATATTTTTGAATCACCCGCAAAAAGAGGTTTACCGGCGGGAAAAAGAAACCTTGCGCTGTTGGCGAAGGAAAGTTCCGATCAGCCTGTGCAGGCGACGCTTTCAATCGGTAGCCTTACCGTTTACTCATAGCTGATAACTTGCATCGTTTCAAATAAATCATTACATAGATTTATTTCAACCGGCAAACCG
>CAZAKI010000064.1:0-8065 GCA_964485855.1 uncultured Syntrophomonadaceae bacterium
TGTTGAAGAGAATAGCGATCATCATTCTCTTCCTCTTTGTTTTGCTGAGCATCGCTCCTTATATTTTGCCGCTAAAAGCTTTACCTGGTGAGCCTTTTGAGCCTGCTTTTGCCAACAGTCAGTTTGCCGAAATTGATGGTTTGAAGATCCATTATCGTCTCTGGGGCGAGGATGGCGGTGCTGCGGGAAATGTTCTTTTGATTCACGGTTTTTCCGGTTCAACTTTTAGCTGGCGTTATAGTGCTCCGGAGCTTGAAGCAAAGGGTTACCAGGTTATCGCTGTTGATCTGCCCGGGTTTGGATTAAGCGAGCGCAGCGTCACATTTGTGCCCACAGCGGATCATCGGGCCAGCCTGATTTGGAACTTACTCGAGACAATTGAGCCGGGTGTAAAGTGGCATTTGGCAGGTCATTCAATGGGTGGTTCGGTGGTTGTAACCATGGCTTTACAACGCCCGGAACAGGCAAAGAGTCTGATTTTGGCTGCCGGAGCAATACCTGGAACAGCAGGCACACGGCAGAGCTGGTTATTCCATTACCCACCGGTAGCTCGCGCGGTCAGGCATCTGGCCACCCGCGTTCTATTGTCTGAGGATAACGTTCTGAAGGCGCTTACCTCTGCTTATGGTAGAGCACCTGACCGTGATGAGTTCGAAGGTTACTACCGGCCGCTTTTAATCAGGGATACCGATGCCGGCCTGGTAATGATGCTAAGGACCAGCGATCATTCACTTTTTGATCAGCTTGAAGATCTTAACCTGCCGACCTTATTAATCTGGGGCGAGGAAGATGCCTGGGTGCCGCTGAACGCAGGTCAGAAGCTGCTTTCAGTTTTGCCCTCTGCTCAGCTGATAACCCTTCCAGAACAGGGACATTGCCCAATGGAAACTGCCCCGGCAGAATTTAACCTACATTTGATTGAATTTCTGGCTTGGACAGGAACCAGAAATTGAAGAATCTGCAGGAACTGAAAGAATCAAAATGACAGCAGACTGCCGCTGGTTAGTAAGCAGGCAGTCTGCTGAAGCATCTTGATCAGTTTAAATTAAAACAGGCGGGTTTTAACCGTTCTGTCAACGGTGATCTTTAGTTTTTGTGCCTCGCTTAAAAAGTAGTTGCGTTCTTCCTGCTCCAGCATTTCAGGGGGGAAAAGGCCGCTTTTTTTAACTATTCCGTTCAGCAGCATCTTGGTAAACAGATATGCTGATTGGCCGGTGAAATAAGATTCATGTGTAATTTGGGCCAGGGCAAATGATTCGGTTAATCCCGGAGCATAGACATAATTTTCGATCTCTAAATGTTTCCCATCCCTCCAGCCATTAACCCGCACCACGAAAGCGCCTTCTTCCAGTTCCATACCGTTATCAATTACCTGCTTAATTTCTTCGGGATATTTAGGGGCAGGCGGGGTAAGCGCCGATATAACCTCCATTGGTACCACATCGATCCCTTTAACCTTAATAGCCTGTTCGGAAAGAAGACCCATTTTATAAAGGCTTTCAGCCAATTCGAGACCCGGACCCCCATAACGGAAGGTTACATTTTTAACACTCTTCAGAGCTTTATCGGCCAATAAACCCATGGTAACCGGTTCTTCATGCTCGTGGTCGACCATGCGCCGTTCACCAACTCCCCGGAAGTTCTCCATGGTAGGATTATCAAACGGTTTGGTTCGGCGAAACTCGCCGTTTTCAAAACGAATCGGTTCTGCTGCCATATCACCGAAGGCAGTTTGCGGCGACCACCAGAACGGGATGAACTGTTTCGACCAGATCCCGTCATAGACCAGAATCTCGATTGAGTCGCAACTGTCAAGCAGGTCGACAGAATCCCGGACAACTACGTTGGCAAATCCAGGGGCGGAACCGGTATTGATTAACGCGGTTAGATCCCTGGCTTCAAATTCCTGGCTGCGATCAAGAATACGCTTAACGGCATCGACAAAAGCGATATCATTAACCGGTCCGGAGGCCATATCCTGATAACTTGCGCCGACCTCTAAGGCGGCATCCATGACCTTCATGTTGAAATCTGGAGCCAGACCATTTACAATCAGGTCAACTCCCTCTGCCGCCTTTACTATTTCGTCAGAATTATTGGCATTGACGATAATTCCCTTGGCTTTTTTAAGCTGGCCGGTAATCTCTCGGACCGCTTGATCATCATAATCGGCACAGCGTACTTCTGTAACCATTTCCTCCTCGTCTAGGCGCTTGGCTATAGTGCTGCCCTGGGCGCCAACACCCATAATCAGTATCTTTTTCATCATGTTTGCTCCTTTTTGGGTATATTTTGCTGTTGGTTATTAATAAATAAGCTAAACCGATCATACCATTTGACTGGGTGTACTATCAACTTTAATCCCTGATTATTTTGCCGATCAAACCGATCAGCCAGAACTGACTGGCAGGATTGTCCAGTTGATGGTAAGATTATTAAGATCTTAGCTAAATGATCCATACTGGAAAAAATCTTAAAGTCAATGCTGATCTTCTTACAGAGAGGAAGCATCAATGGCCTTGCAGCAAAAAGTAATCACCGTAATTGTCCTACTTGCCCTGCTGATCATCATAGGCACTGCTGGTTATATGTTGATTGAAGGGATGGATTTTGTCGACAGCCTTTACATGACGGTGATTACTATATCAACCGTTGGTTTTCGCGAAGTGAGAGAGCTAAATACTGCCGGGAGACTTTTTACCATAATCCTTATTATCAGCGGATTATTCATTGCTGCGTTTGCGGTTACGGTGGTCAGCACGCTGGTGATCGAGGGGGAGTTCAGGCATATATTACGGAGGAGAACAATGGAAAAAAACATTGCCCGTTTAAAAGACCATTATATTATCTGCGGAGCCGGGCAAACCGGCCAGCATGTTATTAACCAATTTAAAAAAAGAAAGGTGCCTTTTGTGGTGATCGAATCTGATACGGCAAAAGTTAACCATATAATTGAGCAGGGTGAACTGGCCATGATTGGCGATGCCACAGTGGAAGAAGATTTGATCAAAGTAGGCATTGAGCAGGCAAAAGGATTGCTTTGCTGTCTTTCTAATGATGCTGATAATGTCTTTACGGTGCTTACTGCCCGCGAAATAAGGAGTGATTTGTTAATTGTCTCGAGGGCGATTGAAGAGAAATCAGATCTTAAACTGTTAAAAGCCGGAGCCGATAAAGTAGTATCACCGAACGAAATTGGCGGTACCCGGATGGCATCGCTAATCCTTAGGCCGGCGGTGGTTTCGTTTTTAGATGTGATCACCAGGGCCGGCCAGGTAGTGATTGATCTGGAAGAGGTTTCGATTAGGATCGGTTCATCCTTGGTTGGTAAGAGCCTGGCGGATGCGAGGATTCCCGAACAGACTGGTCTGATTGTCATGGCGATTAAACGCAGCAACGGGGAAACGGAGATCAATCCGGGGCCGTTATACATCCTGGAAGAGGCTGATTCCCTGATTGTGCTTGGGAAGGAAGAACAGGTCGGGAAACTGCAAAAATTAGCCGGGCACGATATTCCGCTGGGCTACGGCCTTTGATCTCCTACTCAGGTATTGTTAAAAAAAATGCCTCCATATTATTTGTTGCCGAACTGAATTATTACCGGGAGGGTTAAAAATTGTCCCTTGGCTCCTATGCAGGTTTAATCGAAGGCGGGGGAGTGCTACTATCGATTTTCACGATCATCTTTCTGATTCGCCGCGGTTGGAAGATGTATACGGTGTTAATGCTTGCGATTGCGATCTTGGCCCTCAGTAACGGCAACTCTTTTTATGAAAACCTGGTTTTGCTTTATGATTCTGTAACCAGCTATATGGCTTTTTACCTGGTAGCCATGGTTCTGACCATCACCCTGCTTGGTCATTTGCATCAGCAGATCGGAGCGATGGGAATGATGGTTGACAGCCTGCGCCGCTTGATTCGCGATCCACGTCTGCTCTTGATGATTTTTCCTGCCTCGATCTCGCTTTTTTCAACCGTACCGGGTGGAGCGATTATTTCGGCCCCGATGGTTGAAGAAACCGGCAAACTGCTGAAAATGCCCCCGCTTGAGCTGGCCATGTCCAACATTATTTATCGCCACCTGGTTGTTCTAATCACCCCATTTAATTCGAGCCTGGTTTTAATTTCAGGTCTTACCGGGATAAGTATCGCCGGTTATCTCAGTTATACGGTACCGGTAATCCTGATTGTTTTTATCATTGCATCGATCCTGATTTTTGCCCGCTACCCACGCCCCAATTTGCCCGATCAGTCAAAAAAACCGGGGGAGCAGAAAAAAACGGCGCTGCTTACTCTGTTTAGCTCTGCTTCGCCCTTTGTTTTAGCAATTGTGCTTGGCCTGGGTTGTGGGTTGTTTTTCCCTCTGGCCCTGGTTATAGCTATTGTTGCCTGCTTTTTTATTAATTTGCCGGCTGTGGGGCGAAAAAATGAGCTGAAAAATCGGATCAAGATTCTTTTCAGGGGCTTAAACTGGACGCTGATCTTTTCTACTCTGGCGATTGTTGTCTATAAAGATTTCATGCTGGGCGCCGAGTCATTCCAGCAAGCGGTTAGCTACCTGATCGCCAGGGGCTTGCCTCTTGTTGTGATGATTGTGGTTCTTCCCTTTATTACCGGATTTATAACCGGAAATAATACGGCATCTCTCGGGATTGCTCTGCCGATCCTTATTCCCTTTTTTGGCGCGGACATGCTTACTGTCCGGTATTTTGGCCTGGTTTATTTAAGCTCCTATGCCGGTTATTTTGGTTCACCGGTTCATATGTGTACCTACTTAACCAATGAGTATTTCAAGACACCACTTTATCCTTTAATCAAAATTATTAATGTATACGGGGCAATTATGCTTTTTGTGGGGCTGCTGCTATCTTTTCTTTATTAACTGTTTTAACAGATTGAGTTTGAAAGATCGGAGGAGATATTATAATGGGATTGATGGATGCATTAAAGGGTATTGTTAAGGCTAAAGAGGGAGTCACCCCTCTCTCCAAACAGGTTTTAATCGATAAACTGCTAGAAATTAATCACGAGCAGGTGCCTTTCAGTGTCCGGGCAGGCGAGGAAACCGATCTGGTGGCCGAATGGAAGATCGTCGATGCTGCCTGGTATGAGGTTTTTGCCTCGGCAAAGATGGAGAAGAATCACAAAATCCTCATCAACCTTGATGAAGGCGAGCAAACCGCAAGGGCTCTTGAAGAAAGCTACAGCATTCAATGGAGAGCAGGTATTCCCAATATCTCGATGAAAGTTGAAAAGTTTCAGGGCAGGACCATCGGTTCAAAGAGCTTCGGCAGCGGTTATGCTTTTAAAGGAGTAGATCCGCTCAGTTTTGGCCAGGCATACCAATATCGATTTGATGTGTCAGAAATGAAGAAACCGCTGATCGCAATTATTACCGGCGGGGGATGGGATTTTGTACCTGTTGTTTCCAGGAAAAAACTGTAACAGTTAAGGTAGATAGGGAAAAACTACAGGCAGCAGCAGGATGCTGACCACCAGCACAATCAGGGCCAGGGGCAAGCCATTTTTCAGATAATCGCTAAAATGGTAACCTCCGGGGCTCATCACCAGAACATTAATAGGGTGAGAGACCGGTGTCATAAAGCTGGCAGCGACGGCATAGGCAATTGCCATCACAAATGGATAGGGTGAAAGCCCCAGCCCAAGTGAAGTGGCAATGGCAATCGGGGTCATCACCACCGCATTAACGGCACTGGGGATAAACTGGTTTAAAATCATGGTCAGGGTCATTATTCCGGCCAGAATTGCTGTTGGTCCGAACCGCCCGACAATACCAATAACTCCATCTGCAATCAACATTGCCGCCCCTGTCCGGTGCATAGCCAGACCCAGAGGCAGCATGGCGGCAATTAAAAAGACGGCTTTCCATTCAATTGAGCGGTATGCCTCTTCTACGGTCAGGCAGCGGCTAATAATCATTGCCAGGACTCCGGCAATCGCGGCGATATAGATTGGCAGCCAGTTTAGCAGCACAACTGCTAAAACGGCGGCCATGATCAGGCCGGAAAGCGGCGCTTTTTCGAGCAGCGGTTTTTCCCGGTAATCGAGGTTCAGAACAACAAAATCATTATCGCGGGCTACCATCTCAAATTTTTCTCTCGTTCCGTAACATAAAAGGGCGTCGCCAAATTCTAAGGGCATATCATTAAGCCCGGTCCGGTAAGCCCGGTCCCCTCGCCAGATAGCCAGCACCGAAAGACCGAATTTTTCGCGAAAATTAAGCTGCCGCAAGGTCTTTCCGCTCAAAGTGGTGTGGGGTGACAACATGATCTCCACAACGGAAAGAGCATCGGTTTCTAAGTCCTTCATTTCAAGCGAAGGGTTGCGGTCGATTGACAGGGTCTGATGCCCGCTTAAAACCTCAATTGAGGTCGTATTTCCCTCCACCAGCAGCAGATCATTTTCTTCCAGCCTGGTTTCCGGGCCGGGCAGATCATGTTCTTCACCGTCACGGCTGATTTTAAGCACTTCGATCCCATATGCTTTTGCCAGGCGCAGCTCTCTCAGCTTAATACCGGCCAGGGGCGATCCCTGGGGGATGCGCAGGTAGAGAAGTCTTTCGCCAATCCTGTATTCTTCAGGATTGCATTGGCCGGGCACCGAAAAACCCTCCTGGAGCTGGAAGGAGTCAAGCAGCTTTTTGTTGCCGCGAAACAGCAGCAGGTCTCCGGTTTGAAATACAATATCGCCTAAGTTTGTCCGGCGGATTTGATCGCCGCGGCGCAAAGCTAAAAGGGTCAAGCCAAGTTTTTTCCGCGCATCGGTTTCAACCAAAGTTTTCCCGTGAAAAAGCGAACTTGTTGTCACTTTGTGCTCAATCAGGTCAATTTTTTCCGAGAATAGGCAGGAGCTGTCAGGCAGATCGTCTCCAATGATTACTACCGGGTTACCGGTTAGCTCATCGATCGTGTCCAGCTTGCCAAGAATTAATAGCTGGTCTCCGGTTTGAAGCTTTAAATCGGGTTGCGGGATGTGATGGACATTATTTTCGCGGATCACACTCAGAACGTTTAGCCCGAGCGCTCTGCCGAAGCGGCTTTCACCCAGGGTTTTACCGTTAAGCGGGTTGCCTTCCGGGATGGTGACTAAGGCCATTCTTTCCCGGAGCCGGTATTCTTTTCTAAAATCCTGTTCCGGGCTAATTGTATCTAGGGAAGGAGATCGGCGGTTTGGCAGGATACGGCGGCCGATCAGCAGCATGTAAAGTATTGATACTGCCAGTATGACCAGACCAACCGGTGCAAAATCGAAAAGCCCCGGAGGTTTGATATCCATTTCCCTTAGGAAATCAACGACAACAAGGTTTGAAGAGGTGCCGATTAAAACGATCATCCCACCGACAGTTGTGCCATAAACCATGGGCAGTAGCAGGCGCGATGCAGCCCGGCCTGTTCTTCTGGCAATATCAAGAACAACGGGAAGAAACATGGCCGCAACTCCCACATTAACAACAAATGCCGATACAACAGCTGTGCAGCTCATGATTACAGCCAGTAAACGGTTTTCGCTCTTTCCTCCCAGCTTTAAAACCTGTTCGGCCAAAAGGGCGGCGACACCGGTGCGAGCCAGGCCGGCGGAGAGAATGAAGACAGCCCAGATGGTTACAACAGCTGGATTGGCAAAGCCTGCGATGCTCTCTTCAGGGGAAACGAGGCCGGAGACAACCAGCAAAACCAGAACCAGTAAGGCTACCAGGTCGGCCCGGATAAGTTCGGTGACAAAAAGGATAATGGCAAATAAGAGGATGCCTAGAGTGAGGGTAACTTCATAGGTCATAAATAATCTCCCAGGGATAAGCTTAGATTTGAATATCCCAGGCCGGCTGGCTGGTGTAGTCTGCTTATGAATCAAAGTGCTGCTGATAAACTGGGAATCATTTCATATTATAACATAAGCGAAGTTCAAGATTTAATTAATTGTAAACCATCTTGGTCCCTTAGCCCTTAGCCCACCGATGCAAGTAAGCGATTTATTAAATAAAGTTAATTGACAGCCTGTCAATTAACATGATGCTTTTAATATAGTATAATTTGCCTAAAGGAGC
>CAZAKI010000065.1:0-1758 GCA_964485855.1 uncultured Syntrophomonadaceae bacterium
TTGTATTGACGAAGAAGGGCATCACAACGGAGGCCATTATTGCCGAGGCCAAAAATCTGCTTGGCCCTTAATGCGGCCAATGCGCAGATCTAGATTAGGCAACTGGAGCAAGGAAAAATCCTTGTCATATTGCTCAATACATTGTACAATGTTTTATGGAGGTGAGTGAAATGATCGCTGTAAACTATTCGACAGTGCGCAATAATTTTAAGGATTATTGCGAAAAAGCTTCGAAAGACTTTGAGGCAATCATCGTTACCAGGGAACGTGGCGAAAATGTCGTGTTGATTTCAGAATCAGAGTATAATAACCTGCTTGAGAACTTGTATATCCGCAGCGACCCTGATTATTACAATGAACTTCTGCGATCAATTGAGCAGCTAAAAAAAGGTCAAGGCCGGAAACAGGATCTAATCGATGAATAAGATCTTTTCAGATATTGCCTGGCAGCACTATTTGTACTGGCAATCAGAAGACAAACGGATTTTGAGGAAAATCAACGAGTTAATCCGCGATATCGAGCGCCACGGTAACTCCGGCCTGGGGAAACCGGAACCACTCAAACACGAACTATCAGGATATTGGAGCAGAAGGATAACCGATGTGCATAGATTGATCTATAGTTTGGATGAAGAGAACATCTTTATTGCCAGCTGTAAAGGCCATAGTTAGCGCAAACCGTGTTTCAAAAAAATCAGCATTTTTTTCAAAGGAAAAATGTGCATTGAAGCAAATAAACTTGCTATCAATAGCTGCTTTTAAAGTTTCTGCTTTTCGAAGTTATAGCTACCAGGAGGATCTTTTCCAGCGTTATTCAGATAGCCATGGCCCAGATGAGGCCAATCGCTTTGGTGCACGACCTGGGCAATCAGAACATCAACTTGGAACAACCATAGATTTTGGAGGCACTGCCTTTGACTTGACCGCAGCCTTTGCAGAGACGGATCAAGGCCTTTGGCTGGCTAATAATGCTCATTTATTCGGTTTGGTTATGATTTATCCCGAGGGGGGCGAGGATGTAATAGGGTATTTAGATGAGCCCTGGTATTACCGGTATATTGGGGTTGAAGAAGCCCTAAATTTTAAGAGATCTGGCTTAACTTTGACAGAGTATCTTAATCGAAAGTACGATTGGCATTATTAGTATAATTGAAAGGCGGTTTGTAATAAAAAGTAATGCTGGTGTTAATTCAAATCTGGATATAAGTAATTGAACAACTATTTCATAGAGGAATCACCTTTTTCATGAAAGTACTATTTGTCAAACTCGTCAACTCTAAAACAGCCTGTTAGGGGATAGGTTAGACGGAGATTAACTGCTTCAGATCCGCTGAAATGCTTGAAAGTCAGCTTGAAATGGCTTATGATATCAGTAACAACTAGCATGTATTTGGTCTGCTAATCAATTTTCAAGGAGGTTCTAAAATGAGCGAGTATGAAATTTATGATGAAAATGATGTTCAGGAAAATAAAGTGATTGCAGCTCTTTCCTATCTGGGCTTGTTAGTGCTGGTGCCGCTTTTAGCTAAGAAGGATAGCCCCTTCTGCCAGTTTCACGCCAAGCAGGGTTTGGTCTTACTGGTTGCCTGGGTCATTATCGGGGCTGTAACAATTATTCCAATTCTGGGCTGGATTATTGGTATTTTAGGTTCCATCTTCTTATTCGTCTGTTTCCTGATGGGCTTGATCAATGCGCTAACCGGTGAAACCAAAGAGCTGCCCTTAATCGGACAGTATTCCTCGCTTTTTAATCTTTAA
>CAZAKI010000065.1:1858-7947 GCA_964485855.1 uncultured Syntrophomonadaceae bacterium
ACCTAGATACCAGGGAAACCGGTAGCATAAAGATAGCCGAGGACAAAGGCTACGGCGGCTACAATGAATAAAGTTAACCATATTTTGGTCTTTTTTTTCTTTTTATAATGCTGAGCCAAACTGATTTCCTCCTGTTATCGAATTCTACACTCACTACTGACCCTGATTATAGCATGACCGGCTGCCGTTTTAGATCTATTTTCCTGGCGTCAGGATAAAAGTAAAAGGTGGTATACTGATCATAGTCTGCCAGTTAAGGGTTCATAAGGGGAAATAGTAATGCGCAGCAGCGATGGCAAATGGTTTCTGACCAGGGTGAAGAGAACAATATATGATTATCAGATGATTACCGAAGGCGACAGGGTGGCGGTAGGCATTTCCGGCGGCAAGGACAGCGCTGCCCTGCTCTACATCATGAAACTGTTCCAGAAACATTCACCTCTTAAGTTTGATCTGGTTGCTATCTATGTCGATCTCGGCTGGCCGTCAGAACCGGTTCCCCTGTATGAATTGGCAGCCGGCTTCGGGCTTGAGTTGCACATCGAGAAGACTGCAATTGCCAGGGTGGTTTTTGAACGCCGTCAGGAGAAGAATCCCTGTGCCCTCTGCGCCAACCTGCGTCGCGGCGCTTTGCACCAGGCCGCCAAAGAACTCGGTTGCAGCCGGGTAGCCCTGGGTCATCATCTCGATGATGCCATCCAGACGTTCATGCTGAACCTGATCTATACCGGTCATATGGGGACCTTCAAGCCGGTGACCTACCTCGACCGCAGTGACCTTTACCTGATCCGCCCCCTGATTCAGCTGCCTGAAAGTGTGCTTTCCTCCCTGGTGCGCCGGGAAAACCTGCCCCTTTTCAAGAACCCCTGCCCGATAAGCGGTCATACCAAGCGCAACGAGATGGCTGTCCTGGTCACTGAACTGACCGACCGCTACCCGGATCTACGCTATAAGTTTCGCTCCGCCCTATTAACCAGTCCTTTTTGGTTTAAAGAGTAGCGTTTCTAAAATTTATAATAATTATTTTAAATTTTAAAAAGGGGTTTGTCACCAGGTGTCGAATCATTTTTGATGACGTTTCTAAAAACCTCAGAGGAGGTGCGCTAGAAGTGCGCTATCGTTATTTTCCCGGCTGCACCCTGAAAGGGCAGGCCAAAAACATGGAAAATACAACCATGGCTGCTGCCAAGGCCCTGGGTATCGAGCTGGTAGAGCTTGATCAGTGGCAGTGTTGCGGTGCGGTCTACCCGCTTTATGAAGACGAGCTTATTTCTCTGCTTTCGCCGGTTCGCACCCTGGCTGCCGCAGAAGGCGAGCCGTTAGTATCACTTTGTGCTGCTTGCCATCATGTACTCAAGCGAGCCCAGGACTTAATGCAACGCAACGAGGATGCCCGCAACAAGGTAACCGACTATCTTGAAATTGACTACCAGGGTGAAGGGCGGGTTCTGCATTTTCTGGAAGTGCTGCGCGACGATCTCGGTTTTGACAAGCTGGCTGAGATGATCAAGAAGCCGCTTGAAGGAAGGAAAATCGCCGCTTATTATGGCTGCCTGTTATTAAGACCTTCAAAAGCCATGCAGTTTGATAATCCTGAAAATCCAACGATCATGGAAGACCTGATCAAGGCTCTGGGTGCTGAGGTGGTAAAAACTCCTTACCGCACTGAGTGCTGTGGCGCCTACCTGTCGGTAACCGAGGAAGCCGTGGCCAGAGATACGGTCAGCAGAATAATTGATTCGGCCCGCAGCGCCGGCGCAGAAGCGCTGATCACCGCCTGCCCCCTTTGTCGTTACAACCTTGAAAACTGTGCCAGCCAGGAAGGAAAAGAACCGGTTAAGGTTTACTATTTCAGTGAACTGCTGGCTGAAGCGATGGGCCTGCAATTTGACCAGCTGATGTCAGCTGCCCTGGAGAGGAGGCGGAACAAGGATGGCAACTAAAAGCAAGGGACGCTTAATCGACGAGATGGTTTTACAGTGCGGCCAGGATCCAGCCGAGTGTTTCCAGTGTGCCAAGTGCAGCGCAGCCTGCCCGGTTACGGCGGCGATGGATCTGCTGCCGCACCAGGTGATCCGCTACCTGCAGCTTGGCCTGGAGGAAGAGCTGGTTAACAGCAAAACTCCCTGGATTTGCGCATCCTGTTTCACCTGTGCTGCTCGCTGTCCCCGTGATTTAGATCTGGCGCGGATGATGGAAGGTATACGCCTGACCCTGCTGCGCCGCCGCGAAGGCAATAAATTTGGTCCCGCGGACCTGACCGCTGAACAGCTGGCAAAGCTGCCTCAGCAGGCCCTGGTTAGCGGTTTCCGTAAATATAACAAGTAAGGGAGGTTCGGAGCTATGCCAAGAACCGGAATATTTATCTGTCACTGCGGTACTAACATCGCCGGCACTGTGGATATTTCCCAGGCGCTGGAAGCAGCCCGCACCTTCCCCGGGGTGGTTCATGCGGATGAATACCGCTATCTCTGCTCTGAGATGGGACAGGATTTGATTAAGGATGCAATTAAAGAGAACAAGCTGGATCGGGTGGTGGTCGGCACCTGTTCGCCGCGGATGCATGAAGGAACTTTCCGCAAGGCGGCAGCGGAGGCCGGCCTGAATCCCTATCTGCTGGAAGTAGCCAACATCAGGGAACAATGTTCCTGGGTGCATCGTAATATTGAAGAAGCAACACCGAAAGCGATTGCTTTGCTGAGAGCGGCGGCGGCTAAAGTAGCTCTAAACAGCCCGCTCGATGCCCCTGAACTGCAAGTTGAGAAAAGGGCCCTGGTCATTGGCGGAGGAATCGCCGGGATCCAGGCGGCAATTGATATTGCTGAAGCCGGCTACATTGTTGACATCGTGGAGAGGGAACCGAGTATTGGTGGACGGATGGCCCAGCTGGAAAAGACTTTTCCAACCCTGGACTGTTCGGCCTGCATCCTCACTCCCAAGATGGTTGAAGCGGCCCAGCACCCGAATATAAATTTGATCACCTATGCGGAAGTTGAAGAAGTTAACGGTTTTGTGGGCCAGTTTGATGTAAAAATCAGAAAGAAGGCGCGCAGTGTAGATGCCGTTAAGTGCACCGGTTGTGGAATCTGCTGGGAAAAATGTCCTTCGAAAGCTTCATCGGAATTTGAAATGGGTCTGGCCAAAAGAAAGGCGATTTACGTGCCCTTTCCCCAGGCAGTTCCCATGGTTCCGGTGATCGATCGTGATGCCTGTCTTTACTTCCGTAAGGGCCGCTGCCAGATCTGTGCCCAGGAGTGTCCTCCCGGGGCAATCGATTATGAACAGCAGGACGAGATTATTGAACGAAAATACGGGACAATCATCGTGGCCACCGGCTTCGACCAGCTGGATCCTTCAGCATACGGTGAGTACGGCTACGGACAGCATCCCGATATTCTGACCGGTCTTGAATTTGAAAGACTGTTTAATGCTTCGGGTCCGACTGGCGGCAAGGTAGTCCGCCTTTCTGATGGTAAACCGCCGAAAAAAGTGGTTTTCATTCAGTGTGTCGGTTCAAGGGATAAGGCCCGGGGGATGAACTACTGCTCGAAAATTTGCTGCATGTTTACCGCCAAGCAGGCTGTTTTACTGAAAGAGAAAGTACCTGATGCCAAAAGCTATGTTTTTTACATTGATGTGCGCACGGCAGGCAAGGGTTACGAAGAGTTTCAGCGGCGCGCGGCCGAAGAATACGATGTGGCTTACCTGCGTGGCCAGGTGGGTAAAATCTTTCCCGAAGGCGACCACCTGGTTGTCCATGGCGTAGACTCGCTAAGCGGCAAAGTAATCGATATCAAGGCCGATATGGTCGTGCTGGCTGCCGCTTCTATCGCCCGGGCCGACGCGCCTGAACTGGGAAGGATAGTGGGCATCAACAGCGACAGCTATCATTTCTTTAATGAGGCGCATCCGAAATTGAAACCGGTTGAAACTCACACCGCCGGCATCTTTATTGCCGGAGCCTGCCAGGCCCCGAAAGATATTCCGGACTCGGTAGCCCAGGCCAGTGCTGCTGCCGTTAAAGCAGTTGGCTTGCTTTCCAAGGATGTTCTCAAGGGTGAGGCCTGCACCGCTTTTGTCAACCAGGCTGAATGTTCCGGCTGCCTCTATTGCGAAGCGGTTTGTCCTTACAATGCCATTAGTCCCATTGAAATTGAAGAACGATACCATGGCGATATTCTGAAACGCACGGTAGCTGAAGTTAACCCGGCCCTCTGTCAGGGTTGTGGGTCCTGCTCGGTTATCTGCCGTTCCGGTTCGATTAACCTTAAAGGTTTTACCAATGAACAGATCCTGGCGGAGGTGGATGCGATATGTCTACAGCGCTAAATGAAACAACACCAGGAGTGGAGCCTCTGATCGTTGCTTTTTGCTGCAACTGGTGCAGTTATGCCGGCGGTGATCTGGCCGGCACCAGCCGGATGAGTTACCCGGCCAATGTCAAGGTGATCCGCGTGCCCTGTTCCGGTCGCTTAAACCCGATGTTTGTTTTGCGCGCTTTTCAGCGCGGTGCTGATGGTGTTTTGGTAGCCGGCTGTCACCCGGGTGATTGCCACTACAGCACCGGAAACTATCACAGTCGCCGCCGGTTATCGGCATTTAAGCGCCTGGTCGAGTTTGCCGGCTTTGAGCCGGAGCGCTTCGAAGTGCGCTGGATATCGAGTTCGGAAGGGGACAAGTTTGCTGAAGAGATGGAAGCAATGACGAAAAAGATTAAGGCCCTCGGGCCGAACAGAAAGATGAGGGATGCCCGGTGGCAGAGCATAACTTAGCTGAATTGAAAAAAATACGCGAAGCCGTTAAGCAGGATCTGCTGGGCGGGCGCATCGATTTACTGCTTGGCTGGGAGAAGGGTCATTACTGGTGGCAATCCCGCCCCCTGTTTGCGACCAGCGAGCAGGACTTGGAAAAGTTAACCTGGGATTCATTCTGTGCCGTTAATTTAAGCCGCTACCTGCTGGATGAATTAAAAGATCACCAGAAGGTTGGCGTGTTGGTTAAAGGATGCGATGCCCGTGCTTTTAACCGGCTTCTGCAGGATCACATGGTAGAGCGGGAAAGGGTAATTTTATACGGGTTGCCCTGCCCGGGGATGCTTGATTACGACCTCCTGGTGGCAGCTGGAGAAGCTGCCCTGGAAGGGGTTACTGAAAAGAACGGGCAGGTTGTTTTGAAAACGGCCGCTGGCGAAAAGAGCGTTGATCGCGATCAGCTGCTTCTATCCAAGTGCCGTGACTGCAAATATCCCGATCCGGTGGTTTACGATCAGCTGTTGTTCTCACCAAGGGGTGAGAGAGATAACCCGGAGCGTTTTAAAAGCGTTGAGCAGCTGGAGCTGCTGTCAGCTGATGAACGCTTTGCTTACTGGGAAAAAGAACTTTCCCGCTGCCTAAGATGTTATGCCTGCCGGCAGGCCTGCCCCTACTGTAGTTGTCGTGAATGTTTCGTCGAGCAGGAAAAACCGCGCTGGCAGGGCCGTGCTTACCAGGCCAGCGAGAACTTTCTTTTTCACCTGGTTCGCGCCTATCATGGCACCGGACGCTGCATCGATTGTGGTGAATGCCAGCGGGCCTGCCCGGTAGGCATCCCCCTGCAGGAGCTCAACCGCAAGCTGATTAAAGATATTAATGAGCTGTACGGTCAGTACGAGGCCGGCTTGGATGCGGAGCTTGAACCACCGCTTCTGACCTATAAGCCTGAAGACCCGGCAGCTTTTTCTGAAAAGTGAGGTGGTTATCTTGAAAAAAATGATCGCAGCAGAAAAGTTGCCAACTTTATGGGAGAGGCTGAGCGCAGAGGGAGAACTATACCTGCCGGTGAAAGAGGGAACGGTGGTGCTGTTCAAACAGTGGGCAGCCGATCAGGAGGTTGCCCTTGATGCCACTACCAGCGCTGTTTCGCCGAAAGATATCTTTTTTCCGCGTGAAGAAACATACTTAAATTACAAATGTAGCGGCCAGACCATGGAATTGGCGGCGGTGGAAACAGAGCGAGCCATTACCGCTTTTGGCCTGCATCCCTGCGACCTGAAAGCAATCGAGATGCTCGATCGGGTCTACCTGGACCAGGATCCAGTTGATGAGCTTTAC
>CAZAKI010000066.1:0-7874 GCA_964485855.1 uncultured Syntrophomonadaceae bacterium
CCGCTATCGAGGTCTAACAAGGCATTACCCAGGTTTTCAGCATGAACAATACCGTGAGGGAAGAGGTTCAGGTGCATATCCTGGTAGTACTTATCAAGCGGGTACATCTCATCCCAGTCTTTGCCGTACTTTTCAACCAGCTTACGGTTTGCCTCTTCAAAGGTCTTCGGATGGAAGATCCTCTGGATCGTATTCATCGGATGTTCCATGGCCACGCAGTCAACCCCGAGCCACTTGATCTTCTTCTTCATGCACCACTCGGCGAAGTCAGGTGAAGGACCAGGATGCCTGATCATGTACCTGAATTCATCCGAATCAGGGCTGTTCCAGCCATATTTGGCATAACCTGTTTTGATCAGCAGGATGTCGCCCTCTTTTACTTCAACCACCGATTCGATCATTTCCGGGCTATAAACACTGGTATCACTGACCAGATCAGAGATATCGGCTATTGCGGCCGGCCCGATCCAGAAATCGAGTGGAGTCTGGCCGATGGTCTTACCATTGGAATAGAAGTGCGGCTCGCCGTCCATGTGGGTGCTGAGGTGGAAACTGGCTTTACAGTGGGCATTATTGCGACCAAGGCCAAAATACTGGCCGCCAACCCGTTTAGTATACTGTAAGATCAGCGGAATATAATTGGCCCACTGCGGAGTCCGCACGCTAAAGGGGATTGACAGATCCTGAATTTTTTCCTTGTTCATGATCTTGTAGAAATCTTGATCATCCATCCCCTGAGGGGGCTGAATGGCTACAACCCTTGACCAGGCCGATTCAACTTCAACAAAGGGAATAGCACCGATAAATAACCAGGCCCGCTGATTTTTCAGCTCTTTAATCTGTCCACCAAGCGATTCGACCAAGAGCAAGCCCGCTTTGGGCATGGTGCTGTGAGTCAGTTTATAGTATTCATCAACCGGGAACATTTCATCCCAGGTTTTACCGTAAGTTTCCTTTAGCTTGGCTTCAGCTTTATCAAATTCACGGGCATGCATATAACGGATATTGGTATTCATCGGGTGTTCGGCGCAGGCACAATCTACCCCGATTACTTTCAGTTTTTTCTTCAGTGCCCACTCGAAAAATCCGGGCGCAGGACCCGGGTGGCGCACCAGGTAGGAAAATTCCTTGTTGTCAATTCCACCCTGCGCTCTCGGGTTAGGGGTATCCGGCTGATCATACACATAGCGACTGTAACCAGTGTAAATGAAGAGAATATCGCCTTCCTTAACTTTTACCTTCTTCTCAATCATCTCAGGGGTATAGAGGCTGAAATCAGAAACCTCGTCGGAGATGTCGGCCACAACACCTTCGCCGGAAATGTCTTCCAGCGGAATATCGGAAATCGATCTGAGGCCCGAATGAAAAGCAGTTGGACCGACCAGGTGGGTGCCGGTGTTATTTGACCATTCGATCAGTTGGCCGTTAGCGCCCTGTCCACCGTGATATGACCCGGTAACCCGTTTAAAGAAATGCACCTGCAGGGGCATTTCACCGGGCCAGGGGGGTGTAAAAATACTCATTGGCTGGGTCAAATCATACCATTTTGCCTTGCTTAACAGTTCAATCATGTTTTTACCCATGGCTACCTCCATTGAATTAATATTTTTAAACAAAAACTAAAATCCCAGAAAGAGAAAGCTGAGAAAATTATAGCAATTGACTATAATAAATGTCAAACTAACTCTTATTTATAAATTAAACATCAATCTCAAATTTCCTTTGTTATTTATTAATAAAATAAAGCCATATTCTTTGTAATCTTAATACAGATCAAGCTTTACTTTGAGGCAATCATTTATTTACCTAAAAAAAGAGAACGCCAGGCGGTACAATCCGTCCTGACGCTCTCCCAGATCGAGATAAGGGGACAGTCCTTATCTGCGCATCTAAGCTAACTGATTGATGATATGTACTGATTAAGCTCAGCTTCAATTTTTTCATCCAGTTGCGGTTCATGATAATCGCTAAGCACCGTTTTGCAGTATTCATGGGCACGCTGTGGCGTATCATTAAGATCTGTTGCTCCTGCATAGCTCTGCCTGGAGCTGATCATCGGAATCCGCATATCTTTCATGTGACTGAAAGTATGTTCATCGGCAATAAAATTGCCGCTGCTACCCACTCTCAGCATAGCATCAACTGCCAAAGTTTCATCATTAACCGGAAAACTTTCGGCATAAGACTTTACCATTCCAAGCATTTCATCATCAGCAATGAATTTTTCGTAAGACATGGTCATATAGTTTTCGAGCAAGCCTACGGAGTGAAGAATAAAGTTAGTCCCACTGAGGACGGTATTCATCAGCACCATCATTGATTCAAAACCACTTTGGGCATCAGGGATAATGGCATCAGTCAGGGCTCCACCACCGCGTGATGGTAGACCGTAGAATCTGGCCAGCTGGGCAACTACCGAGAACATTTTAACCGATTCCGGACTGCCAATTGCCAGGTTTCCGGTCCGCAGATCGACAATGCTGGACGCAGAGCCAAAAACTACCGGCGTGCCCGGATTAACCATCTGGGCAAATACCACGCCCGATAAGATTTCCGCACACTGCTGAACCAGGGAACCAGCCAGGGTAACTGCAGATGTGGTTCCGGTCATGGCCAGGGCGGCAATGATCACCGGTTGATTGTGACGGGCATAGACCATTAAAGCATCAAGCATCCGGGGATCAAACTGTAAAGGGCTGTTGGTATTGATCAGGGAAATGAGCGCCGGATTCTTTTTAACAACATCCATCCCACCAAAAATGATCGAAGCCATTTCAACTGATTCCATCGCTTTTTTGCCACCCATAGCGCTACCCATCAGGCATTTATCGGTATACTTGACAGCAGCATGAAACATTTTTGCATGACGGATGTAATCATCAATATCGTTTGGCTCAACAAGCACCCCGCCGACAACATCAATAAAGCTGCTGTTACCGGCCAGCTTGGTAAAAGCAATGTAATCTTCATAGTTGGCATTACGCCTGGTATCCTTAACATAATCCATAACATAGGGAGAACCGTACCCGGGAGCGTGAACAGTATAATTACTGCCAATAGTGACACTTTTCTCCGGGTTACGGGCATGAAGGGTAAATTCTGACGGAGCTTTTTTGACCATTTCCATTACTAATTGTGGAGGGAAATAAACCTTCTCCCCTTCTACTTTTGCCCCGTTCTTTTTTAAAATATCCCTAGCTTCCGGAGAATGGAATTCGACGCCGTTTTTCTCAAGAATAGTCAGCGCCGCCTGATGAATCTTCTCCAAAGCATTCGGCTTAAGATAGTCGATCGGTTTTATTTCACGCGTAATCATGAGGACATCCTTCCTGCGATGCCGGGGTATCCCCTAACATCACTGCAGTTTTAGTACTGCCTCGTTTTATTGCTTTCCGGATCCTTAAACCAACATGTCGGCACGGGCGGCTTTCAGGTAATTCATGGCATAGGGATCAAGGTTTAAGATTACTTCCGCGGCTTTTACCAGACTCATCTTTTTCTTGTCAAGCGGGTCGATAATCGCCGAATCCATGCCGCGTCCCATGGCCAGAACAATAAAGGCCTGGTTCAGCAGGGCACGATGCGGCAGACCGAAAGAAATGTTACTCAGGCCGCTGGTAATGTGGACCCCGGATTTAAGATTATTAATTTTTTCAATTGCTTCCAAAGCCTGCGGACCGTATTCACCATTAACTGAAACTGGTTTGATCAGGGGATCTAAAAATACCTTGGTTAAATCAATGCCGTCTTTGTCCAGATCAGCCAACAGCTTCTTGGCAACTTCCAGACGATCGTCGGCAGTTTCGGGCATCCCTTCGTCGCTCATACAGAGGGCAACAACACTGGACCCTGATGCTTTAACCAGCGGAACAACCTGGTTATAACGCTCTTTTTCGAGGCTGATTGAGTTAATCATCGGCACTCCCTGATGCGCTTTAAGGGCTGCTTCCAGCGCCTTGGGATCAGGACTGTCAAGAGCCAGCGGCTTGCTGACCACAGCCTGCACATTTTCGACCAGCCAAACCAGGTGTTTGGCCTCATCATGGACATAGGCTCCGGCGTTGACATCAATGAAATCGGCTCCAGCTTCTTCCTGCTTAACAGCAAGATCCTGGATATACTTGATATCCTGTTCATCAATCGCCTTCTTAATCGCCTTACGGGTTGAGTTAATTAATTCTCCAATAACAATCATTTGCGTCCTTACCGGAAACAATCCCGGCAGCAAAGCCTCCTTTTAAGTGATGAGATAAATAATACCATAATCATTTTCTTCTACAAGTATGGGGTCAAAAATTTCATCCAGGGTTAATCACTCCAGGGACGGCCCACAGCAGAAACCTCGATGATACTCTCAATGAATAACCGTTGGTCAGGATTCTCTTTATCTGCGGCTGCAGCCAGGGCGCTGTAACGATCATAGCGTTCTACCAGGGTCTCAATATTAACTGCACCGCTTTCCATCGCCTGTTCATAAACCAGCCGTTGCCCTTCCCGACAGGCATAATCAACCGCTTCTTCAAAGATCACAAAAGTTGTTCTTTCCCTGGGAGTATGCACAATAAAGCCACCGCCTTCTCCCGGTTTGACCAGGATGCTAATCCTTTCTACAGCCTTGCCGCTGACCGTTCCGACGGCATTGGCCACTTCGGCATAGCGCGGCAGATACAATTCAGCGCCGACTTTTTGAGCCATAACCGGGAAGTAGGCTTCGACTGGAGCGCCAACAGCGATAATCGGATGTCTTAACTTTGAACTGAAAAGGATTTGTTGCTCTAAATCTGACTGATCTTTATTCAGTATTTTCCTGATTATAAACTTTCCGCTACGCTCACTGCTTAAATTAAAGGACAACCCTTCTTCTGCCAACAGTCGATCAAAAGTCAACGCAGCCAGCTTATACAAAATTTCTGCCATTACAGCTTCAACAAATTGCCCGGTGCTAACCCGGTAACGTTGAGCAAGCATCTTTGCACCCAACTCTGCTGCTTTTTTATTCCAAAGACTTAACTGGCCGCTGACATGCAGAATATCAGTTGGTGTTAACGATGCCCGGTGTATCGATCCGGTGTTTACCAGGCGCTGCCAGGGTAATAGATCGATCTCCTTATTTAGCTTACGGCTGATCCGGTGCAGGGTATGCGGACCTTCCCTGATTAGATCAAGAATCTGCTGTTCAGTAACAGTCAGCTTCATATTAATCGGGTCCCTGATAAAAGTCAGGATTGTGGCCGGCTGGCTATCCATCGTCGCATAGTCAAGCGGATCAATATTTTCAAGTTCCTCGTTCAGATAGGGATACTGAGTTGCAATCCAGGAGAGAGGAAAAACCCGCTGGGGACCAATGGTCATAACCGCATTGCGGGTTACTTGGATCAGGCTGTCGCCGCCCAGACCAATAGTGGTAATCTTGGCTGCCTTTACCCTGGTCAACCAGCCCCCCACTTCAGCTCCTTCCTGATTTAAAGCCGGACGACCTTCACTTAATACAGCCACATCGGTTGTCGTGCCACCCATGTCAATCACGATGCCTTCCTGTACCCCGGTCAGGGTCAAAGCCCCGATTATGCTGGCGGCCGGACCGGAAAGGATAGTTTCAATCGGCTTTTCGCGAGCCTTTGATTCGTTAATCAGGCTGCCATCTCCACGAACAACCATCAAAGGAGCATCAAGATGCAGACGTTCCATTCCCTGTTTCACAGAATCCATCAGGTAAGTAATCAGAGGCATCAGGCGGGCATTGAGGACAGCAGTTACGGTTCGCTCTTGCATCCCAAGATCACTGCTAAGTTGATGTGCGGCTACTACCGGGTAACCGGTCAGCTTACGGATTAGTTCACCCACAGCCAGCTCCTGGACGGGATTGCGAATACTTAAATATCCGGAAACCGCAAAAGCGTCAACCTGATCCTTCATGGCCAGGATTGCTTCCTTAGCAGCCGTTAAGTCAACCTCTTCCCTGATCTTCCCCTTAATTGTACAGCCACCTTTAATCACAGCCAAGTAAGGGGTAGGCAGGCCTGCAGTCGGCTCAAAACCGATCTGAATCAGACCCACCTCAGCACCCTGTCCTTCAACTATCGCATTGGTTGCTAAGGTAGTAGAAAGTGAAACCATTTTAACCTGTCTGATATCGAGATGATCGCGGTTTCGTTCTGCTAAAGCTTTAACCAGGTTGTCAAGACAGCAGTTAATCGCAAGCGTCAAATTATGCCGGGTTGTTTCAACCTTGGTTGTTGCTTCAACTGTTTTTCGATCCAGATCAAAGATTACACCATCAGTAAAAGTTCCACCGGTATCAATCCCTAAAGCCAGGTTTGCCATTAGTCATCTACCACCTGTGTCATCTAGTTCTGCTACTTGTTCAATTTTGATTCTGCTGTAGCGATGATATCTTTCATTTTCTGCTGAACATCTTTCGGCAGAGGTTCGGGTTCATAGTTTTCAAGAATATCAATCACCCGGTCATTGGCTCTGTCGAACAGGGTTTTGAAATTGTCAGCGGCCCAGTTTTCATAAATCTGGCGCTGGAATAGCCGGGGGTACCAAGTTTCATTTCTAAAATGTTTCATGGTATGTTCTTCACCCAGGAAGTGCCCACCAGGGCCGACTTGATCAATCACGTCAAGAGCCAGCGTTTCATCGCTTACAGTGATGCCGCTGACAATCTTCCGTGCTATGCCAATCAGGTCATCACAAATGGTCAGGTATTCGAGCGAAGCAGTATTACCATGCTCGATGTACCCAACATCATGATTCAGGTTTGCCCCTCCCTGGGCGGTAAGCAGGATAGACATCGCTCCTTCGATCAGGGCTTGTTCATCAACCACCTTGGCATCGGTGCATCCGCAGGTGCCAAACATGGGCAGATCGAGGAAATGATGGATATCAGCCAGAGCAGCCATCATCAGATCGAACTCAGGTGATCCATACGAGAAGATCGTTGTCTGCATATCCATCACAGTAAAAACTCCACCCATAATAAAGGGACTGCCTTCCGAAGTGACCTGGTTCAAAACCAGACCGCTCAAGCTCTCAGCCAGGCCGTTAGCCATCGCTCCTGCCAAGGTGGCCGGAACTGTGCCACCGGCCATGATACAGGGCGTGTAAACGACAGGCAGGCCTTTTTTAGCCGCCAGCATCAGCTTACGGGCTGAATCATTAGGGTGCTGAAGTGGTGAAATCGGCTCAGCATAAAGGGTGAGGAAGGGGTTCTTACGCAGTTCTTCCTCACCACCGGCAATCAGTTCACACATCTTGATTATATCACCGTATCCAGGTTCATCAATAGCGGTGATTACAATTGGTTTGGAGGTATTTAACACCATCGCCTCAAACTGATAGCGATCGTATACCAGCTGATGAACATCCTGGACAATGCCTAGCGACATAACAAAATCAAGATTCGGCAGGGCATCAATTACCTTGGCAGCCATGCTAACTGTTTTGCGGCTGGCCTTGATCCTCTCCTGGGTATAGGGATCAATGAAATTTGGAGTATCAGATCCGGTGCCAAAATAAGCGTTTCCGCCTTCCATTTCCATCACCCGTTGACCAGTTCTGCTGTTGCAAAGGGTCACCTTGCGGGGAACAGAATTTAAAGCTTTCTCTACCAGGCGAAAGGGAATCCGCACCCGCTGGCCGTCTACATAGCAGCCTGCTTTTTTCATGCGGTCGACTGCTTCTTCATCTAAATATGTAACTCCGGTCCTTTCTAAAACCTCCATTGCCGCGGCAATCATTCTGCGACACTGGGCATTGGAAAGAACACGCAGGAAGTTTGATTCCTGTTCACGGTAACTACTTTTCATTTTTCAAACTCTCCTTTCTTCACTTGGTTTAAGATCATTTTTCATTAGCCGGCCAGCTTCTGG
>CAZAKI010000067.1:0-3707 GCA_964485855.1 uncultured Syntrophomonadaceae bacterium
AGTGAAGATCCGGCCATTGTGGCTGCCTATTATGGCAATGACAATGATGAACTGCACATGAATTTTTATTTTGCCCTGGCCCAGTGCCGCTGGAAAGCAGGCGCTTTTCGGCGGACGGTTGAAAGATGGGAAAAGAGTTTACCCAAAACAGCCTGGCCGGCCTACACTTTCAGCAACCATGATATCATGCGGGCTATTACCCGTTACGGCCGGAAAGGTGAAGCCGATAAACGAGCCAGACTGCTGGCGATGATGTTGCTCACCCTCAGGGGTACCCCCTTTATTTACTATGGCGAAGAAATTGGGATGAAAGAGGCCAAGTTAAAGCGCGAAGAGATCAAAGATCCGGTAGGGTTGAAGTGGTTTCCGTTCTACCAGGGCCGTGATGGCTGCAGAACCCCCATGCAGTGGAACTCCGAAAAAAACGCCGGGTTTACTCAAGTCAAGCCCTGGCTGCCAATCGGCCCCGAGCTTGATCAGCGCAATGTGGCCAGCCAGGATCAGGATCCGGCTTCACTCTTAAATTTTTACCGGCAAATGGTCAACCTGCGGCGTTCAAACCCGGCCCTGCAGGTCGGTTCATATGCCAGTGTTGTGGAAGGTGTGCCGGCTGACTGTTACTTTTTTCAGCGGGAACTTGATAGCAAGCGTTTCCTGGTTGCCCTTAACATTAGCAGAAAAAAACGGCAGTTCAATCTAAACCTGCTGCCTGGAGAACCACGGTTGTTACTCTCCACCATTGCGGAACGCCAGGCCGGAGCAGTTAAAGAGGAGCTGCTGCTTGATCCCCTCGAAGGCGCTGTTTTGCAGTACTAGCCTTTCAGCGCGGTTTGTTTGCTTACCTCAGCTAATCTATTCTAAAAACGTTTCTTAAAATACAGAAAATGTGTCTAAAAATTTTGTTTTGCGGTATAACTATAGATGAAGGCATAAATCTCTAAAGGTAGATCTAGAAAAAACCTGACGATAAAGGCAGACCTGCCGAAAGGCAGGGGCGCAAAGCACTGGGCCTAAACCTCGCAATAGTGGTATGGCCGCCAGGCTACCGAAAGAGGTTTTTTTATTTGTCAGAAATTAATAGGCTTGGATGGTTACCACTAGAGCTGGTGTTTTCGGGTAATGATTGCTGACGCAAAAGCGAGCGCTTGTAAAGTTTTACGGGGAGGCTAGAGGCTTTGAAAATATTAAAAAATGTATCCTGGTTGGTGTGGTTGCGCTACCTGGCGCTGCTGCTGATTTTAATTGCCCTGGTTGCCAATATTGAGATGCTGGGGTCTACCTGGGCCAGCGGGGACGAAATTGTCGATAATATTTTAACGGATGTAAACCTAACCATAAATGAATACAAGGAAGGCGTAACCGACCCGCTTAGTTTTGATGATTACCAAGCTTTAGAAGGTCTGATGCCTAATCCCTATGATGTTGAAGAGCTGCTGGATCTGAGAATTCACTACGATTTTGAACTGCCTGAAGGGCATAATTATCATAATGGAGATTTTTTTGGATTCGATCTTCCTGATCAATTCCAGGTATTCCTGCCTGATGGGCCTCTTGAAGGGGATTTATCGGATGGAGAAAAAGTTTATGGTACTTATAAGCTCGAATACAAGGAAGGTTCTACAGAAAACGGCAAGGTTACACTCACGTTTAATGAAAATATCAGGTCAGGGGAACTAGGCTTACAGACCCTGGGCTGGGTTTCATTCAATACAAAAATTATTAAGGCCAACATCACAAGCCTTGAAGAGATTATTACATTTGAGGATATCAGCGAGGAAGCTTCTATTACCTTAAGGTTTGAACCTAAAGATCAGGAAAACGAAGTAACAAAATCGGGTAGCGGCAACAGGCTTTATAATACCGAAAATATAGATTGGGAAATAGAATTTAACCGGGAATTAAAAACGATCGTGAACCCTGTACTCAAAGATCCACTCGATCCAAACCTTTCCCTGGTGCCGGATTCGATCAATATATATCAACTTGTGATTAATCTGGACGGGACAATACAGTCACCCGCTACGCTGGTTTACGGTGATGAGGGTGCAGGGTTTGTTAATTTATTAAGTGAAGATAACCTGGATTTTGTCCTGGAGCAAACTGCTGACAATGGAAGCGCTAAAGATTTTCAAATCAGGTTTACCAATTATACTGCCCCAGGGGACCCTGTTTCGCTTAGCGAGGCTTATCGCCTTACATTTAATACGCTGATCACTGACAATGATGCGGAAACTCCATCGCCTGTGTACTCGAACACCGCTACCCTCACCGGAACTGTCGGCGGCGCAGAATATTCACAAGAGGGCACTGCTACGGTTAGTGTTGATCGGGGTGCTCCGCTGGAAAAGGAAGGCGCAGGGGTAGATTATGGAGGTCCCCAGACTGCCGGCTGGGAAGTACGGGTTAATTACAACAAGAAAAGCTTTGGGACAGATCAACTGGTGGTGACAGATACTTTTGAGAGCGGCAATCATCAGTTGGATGAAAATTCCCTCGAAGTTTTCAGGGTAGAGATTAACGATGAAACTGGTGAGATATTAAATCAAGTTTTGCTCACGAAGGACACAGATTATACTTTGGCCCCTAAGGATGGCTCCTATCAAAACGGCTATATCTTAACCATCCTGGGCGAAACTGCCGACGCTTATAAAATAACTTACGATACTATTCCTATAGAACGGATTGAGGTTAACACCAGCTTTACAAATAGTGTGGCATTTGATGGCAAAACGGCAACTGCCGGCCAAAACATCAGTCAGACGATTATGGTGAAAAATTACAGCAATCCAGATTATGATCAAAAAACGCTGGACTGGACTATTACCATCAACAGTGACCAGTCATCGATGGAAGCAGTTTACTTAGTCGATGATTTTACCAACATGGGGCTGACAATCATGGAAGGAACCTTTTCCGTTACCGGCGAAGAAATTACTGCTGATCCGGCGAACTATGCTTATTCCATCAATGAAGATAATTCTGGATTCAGGGTTGAATTTGATCCCGCTACCACTTTTTCAAACCAGATAACCATCGCTTACACCACTTACTTTGACTACCAGGCTCTAAGCATAAAGGACAATAACTTTAGTAATGAGGCAAATTTAACTTGGACCGTTGCCGGAATAGGAAAAAGCCTTGGCCCGATAACAAGCACTTTTAACCCGAATACCTTTACCGCGGACAATGGTTTTAAGGGCGGGGTTTATAATGCCGCAGATAAAGAAATTACCTGGACTATCGGAGTCAACTATAACCTGCAGACCATCACGAATGGTGCAGTCAGCGATAACATTGTGGGGAACCAAACTCTAATCGCTGATTCAGTTTTGATCTATGCTGCTACCCTGCCGGCCGGCGGAGGAGAACCGCAAAAGAGTGGTGATCCGATCGATTATGATACGACAGATTTTAGCTTAAGCTTCGGAGCAGGAAATTCATCTTTTGAAATATCTTTTCCAGACTCGATTAACAGTGCCTATATTATCGAGTATAAAACCAGCCTTGATGATCTATTTGTAGACGCGTCGTACAGCAACACTGCCACCCTCACTGGGGAAATAGGCGGCTCCACTGTAGAATTTACTTATGGACCGGCATCTGTAACTGTGCCCAAAGGAAATACATATGTTGATAAGAGCTTTGTTTACAACCAGGGATCAAGGATTATCAGCTGGTCGGTAGAGATAAATGGCGGACAGTCGACT
>CAZAKI010000067.1:3807-7872 GCA_964485855.1 uncultured Syntrophomonadaceae bacterium
ACCTTTGTCCTGGCTAATAATAATGATGATCCGATCAAGAATAAAGTCACTCTTTCGGCTACCGGGCTTGAAATTGGGACACGTGAAAATATAAAAACCGTAACTGTAAGTATTACCACCGGGGCAGGGGGAGCCTATAATCTGATTACCCCGGCTACCCTGATTGTTGAGAAACAATCATTTTCTGATGGTGCTGAAGATGAAGGCACTTTATTGCCCGGTGCCGAATTTGAACTCTATTTTAAGTCGGGTGAAGAAGTAACCATGATTTCTTCCGGCATAACCGGTGAAGATGGTACGCTCCAATTTTCTAACCTCGCTGGCGGAGTATATATCCTAAAAGAAATCACTCCTCCGGAAGGTTATCTTTATGCCGTAGAAGATACGGAAATAGAAATTAGTACTGATAGTGTCGATCCTAACAATGAGCTTACAGTATCGATCAGGAACGACAAAATTTTGCAGGCAGTGAGGTTGATCAAAACAGACAGTGTAACTGGTGAGCCGATCGAAGGGGCCACTTTTGCTTTGATCAGGATTAGTGATCAGCAAACTTTTTACTATACTACCAATGCTGAGGGTGAAATTTATTTAGATAATCTTACCCCAGGGTTATACCGGTTTGAAGAGTTTTCTCCTGCTCCGGGTTATGAAAGCAACAGCGAAGAAATAGAATTCGAGATTGTCGAAGACCAAATTATTATTACAGTGGTAGAATTTACAAACACTTACGGAAAAGGTATTTCCCTGCAGAAAAGCGGCTTGCTAAATAGTGGCGCAGGCGATGGAGTCTACCGGGCAGGAGATACCATCACTTATACTTATCTAGTCAGGAATACCGGGATAGTTGATCTGACAGATGTTTCGGTCACTGAAATAAGTGGCGATTTCACCGGGGCGGGTGTGCTTCCTGTTCCGCAGTATGTTCCTGGCAGTTCAACGATGGGAAGTGCAGTTGGAACCCTGAAGCCGAATGAAGAAGCAACCTACACTGCTATCTACATCCTGACCCAGGATGATATCAACGAAGGCTCCGTTTTCAATAAGGCTACCGCATCGGGGACTCCACCGGCAGGAGAACCTGTCACCAGCGATGATACCGACACCCAGGATTTAGATGCCAACCCGCTGATCCAGATCGTAAAAGAGGGTAGCTATAGTGATACAAATGGTGATAGTGTTGTCAATGCGGGCGATCAGATAAGCTACACCTATCTGGTTACCAATACAGGTAATGTTGTGTTAACCGGTGTAACTGTCAGTGAGGCAGAAACAGATTTTAGCGGAACTTATGTTAATCTTACCACGCCGGCATTTCAATCTTCTACCATGGGTAGTACCGCCGGAACGTTGCAGCCCGGTGAGTCGGCAACCTATAGCGCTATCTATACCCTGACCCAGGATGATATTGATGCAGGAGAGGTTGACAATAAAGCCAGTGTTGCCGCGAAACTAGGCGAGACTGACCTCGATCCTGTTTCTTCCGAAACCAGGGTCGACTTAACCCCCAATGCTTCTATCAGTCTGACCAAAAGCGCCGATAAAACTGAATTGATTGAGGGTGAAACGATCACCTACACTTTTACAGTCACCAATAATGGTAATGTGACCCTGGATAATATTATGCTGGCTGATCCTTTAGCTGGCTTATCTGCTTTCTTTGATTGTAAAATTGATGGCAGCGATGCCCCGGAGCCGGTGTCGCTGCAACCTGACCAAAACCTGACTTGTCAGGCATCTTATCAGGTTACCCAGGATGATATTGATACAGGCAGTGTAGTTAATACCGCGAGTGTTTCAGCGGAAGATCCTGATGGATCGGCGGTCTCGGACAGCGCCGCGGTAACCGTTGAAGCTCAGCAGGAAAAAAATCTTAGCATAACAAAGTCGGCTTCAGTGGAAAGCTTTTCACAAACTGATCAAGTCCTAACTTATACCGTAGTTGTCACTAACAACGGAAATGTGACCCTGACTAATGTTGTTGTGCTGGATTCTTTGATCGGTCTTGATGAGATGATCGAAAGCCTGGCACCTTTAGCCTCAGAAACATTTACAGGAACATACACAACAATCCAGGCAGATCTGGATCAGGGGTATCTGACCAATACTGTCAGCGCAACGGCTGGTGATCAGGGCCCGGGCGGTACAGATTTAACTGACAGTGCCTCGGTAACGATCACTGCGGATCAAACTAAAACAATAAACCTGGTGAAACGGGCGGTGCCGGCTTCTTACTCCAGCCTGGACCAGGTGCTCTACTATTATTTTGAAGTTGAAAATACCGGAAATGTTACCCTCAGGAACGTCGAGATCGACGATTCCCTGCTTGGTATCTCAGGGGTTGCGGTAAGTCCTTCTGTTCTGGAACCGGGGCAAAAAGGGGTATTAACATTTCCCTATGCCGTTACCCAGGCTGATTTAGATCACGGTTCAATTAATAATACCGCAACGGCCCGAGGTACAGCTCCGGACAGCAGTGTGGTTGAAGCTGAAGATGATGCCACAGCTACAGCCAGGGATATCAGTGCTGGGGTGAATATTGAAAAAACTGTAGATATTTCAAATTACAGTGCGGTTGGTGATCAGGTTAATTATAGCTTCATTGTTCAGAATACCGGGGATGTCACTCTCTATGATGTCACTTTAGATGATGCCAAACTGATGATCTCAGGACTGGAGGTCGCAGTTAGTCTCGCCCCGGGTCAGTCAGAAACAGTAAGCGCCCCCCTGTATACTGTTACCCAGGCTGATATTGATGAAGGCAGGATTCTAAATGTAGCAGTAGTTACGGCTCAAGATCCCGATCAAAATGATATTGATGATTTGGATTCGGTCACGGTCAACGGGCCCGAGCAGGTGCCGTCGATTGCCCTGGACAAATCGTCAGACCTTCAAACGTACAGCATGGCAGGAGAAGTTATTAATTATAGTTTTATAGTTATTAATACGGGCAATGTGACCCTGAGAGATGTCAAGATCGACGATGCCCGGCTGGGCCTAACCGATCTGGCTACAACCCCTTCGACCCTTGCCCCGGGCCAGTCTGGAACAGCAACGGCATCATATACGGTTACGGCAGCGGATATCGGCAGCGGTAATCAGATCTATAATACCGCCCAGGTAACGGGAACTCCTTCAGTTGGTGAAGATGTAACGGCGGAAGACGACGAGACGGTGGATTATCTTCAACCTACCGTTCCGGTAACTCCAAGCCCTGAAATCATTTTGAAAAAATATGTATCTGTCGACCTGGGCAACAATTGGTTGGATGCTGAAACTGCTCCCGGACCGGTAACGATTACCGGGAGTGAAGTGCGGTTTAGGTTTGTAATCACAAACAGTGGTAATGTTCCGCTGACAGAGTTGACTTTAAGCGATAGCGTTTACGATTTAAGCGGGGTCATACTGCCTGCCGAGCTGGCTCCGGGAGCCACCTTTACTCATAATCTTTCCAGCATAGCAGCTTTTAATGGCCAACATTTTAACACGGCCACCGCAAGCGGTCGTCATAATAACAGTCCCTACAGTGACACAGATGTTGCTTACTATCATTCTACAACACCAGTGGTCCCTGCGGTGCCGACTCAACCATCTCAGCCTAGCCAACCATCGCCTCAGGAACCGGTAAGCGAACCGGAGCCTACACCACCATCACCGGAACAGCAGCAGCCACAGCCTGATCCGTCCGGGCCTGATGATTCGCAGTCGCCACCTGATCCCAGTGATTCGTCATCTGATGACGAGGATAGGCAGCCTGAGCCGGATGATTCCGGGCAGAGAAGGACGCGAACAGTAAACGAGACAACCCAGCAGGATCAGGAGAAATCAGGCAGCGTAGATCTGCCCGATGATTCAGTCCCGAGGATTGGGGATTTCCCGCCTAATGGTATTGCCACTGTCGATGAAGACGGAAACTGGGTTTACACCCCTCGTCCGGGATTTAGCGGGGAAGATCGGTTTACCATTATGATCAGCAATGCTGACGGCTCAGAAGAAGAGGTAACCCTGATCATTAACGTTGAGGAGCCCGGTCTTCAACCTGAAGGCGATGGTCAGGATTCTAAT
>CAZAKI010000068.1:0-6251 GCA_964485855.1 uncultured Syntrophomonadaceae bacterium
AAACTATTCAACTATATCAGTGGAAAAAACCGGGAATCAAAAAAAATCGCCATGACAGCGCCGGTGATCAATCAGCTTGAAGGTGAACAAAAGACAACAGCTTTCGTGATGCCAAAAGCATACAACCTGAAAGACTTACCCCAACCAATGGACACAGAACTGCACTTAAAAGAAATCCAGGAACGTCAAGTCGCAGCGCTAATTTTTTCCGGTAATATCAATCCCCTGAAAATTGAGCAGAAAAAGCAAGAGTTAACCGCATGGTTAAGCGAAAAACAAATTACTACTGCCGGTTCTTTCGAACTGGCAAGATATAATCCGCCCTTTGTTCCCGGATTCATCAAGCGCAATGAAATCTTGGTGGCCGTAATAATCCCGGCCGAACTAGAAAATTCTTTGACCCCGCCAGTTTAAAACTGGAGAATTTGCTGTGTGAAGAATTTGCTGCGTCTGCCGTCCACATAATATTTTTAATACCGCCTCAGTATTTAAAGGCAGATTTGTCAAACCAACAATAGCAGCCGAAAGCAAAAGGAGCAGATAAAAACATACGAGGTTCAGATCATGGAAATGAAGCCGGAAATTCGACATGCTGATCTAGCCGGTTCAAAAATTGAATACCTTTATTATGAAGGCGACGGGCCGGTGATCATCATGCTTCATGCAACCGGTTTTTTACCCTGGTTGTGGCACCCCATTGCGAAAAGAATCGCCGGTTCATGCCAAATAATCGCCCCGTACTTTTGTGATCACAGGCAGGATGAACCTGAAGATGGTGGCGTAAGCTGGCTTGCACTGGCAAAAGATCTCTGCGAACTTTGCAATGTTCTGGATATAACTAATCCTTTACTGGCCGGCCATTCGATGGGCGCAACCATTATCACCCTTGCCACCGCTATTTACAGCTCTCCCGCGGAAAAGATCATCATGATCGAGCCAATCTACCTCCCCGAGCAGCTCTATTCAAACGGTCTTAGCTTAGAGCAGCATCCCCTGGCCTCTAAATCAATCAGAAGACGTAACAGATGGGCAGACAGTGATGAAGCCCTTGAATACCTCAAATCACGACCGCTCTTCGCTTCATGGGACACTGAAGCCCTAGAACTCTACCTGCAATACGGTCTGGCATCCGGTGAATCGGGCGAACTTACACTTGCCTGTTCACCCAGGCGTGAAGCTGCTCTCTTTATGGGCGGTCTCAGCTATAACCCGTGGCCGCTGCTCGATAAGATAACCAGTCCCGCCCTGGTCCTTGAAGGCGAAAAATCCGAGAACCGCGCTTATATTGACCTGGAAAAAGCGGCATCACTAATGCCGAATGGAACCTATAAGCTGGTTAAGGACGCCGGCCATCTGATTCCAATGGAAAAACCGGCTGAAACAGCAGCTCTCTTCAAAGAGTTTTTCAACTTAAGCTAACCTCTGGCCTTTTATCATTTCGTCCGCTGACAAAAAATAAAACAAGACAGATGAAACGTCCCCCTGTCTTTTTTTATTTTAGGTTTAAGATCGCTAAATCCTCTGGGGCGATTGATTTTATATATTGCGGATCGAAATAGGATACGCGAAAAGATTGCTCCCCGCTTTTTTCGATCTGCTCGACAAACAGGATCTGCAGATCCTGTTCCTGGGCGGTCATTACGGGAAAGCCGAAATAAGAATTGAGATATTTTAGTTTCTTGCCTTCCCCCACCCGGGTTTGGACAAATTTCAGGTGGTTTTCAATCCTTTCAATACTCACCTGCCGCAGGTATGAAATGTTTTGCTCGACCATCGTGTGCAGCGCCGGTAAAAAATTAGGATCAAGTTCATAACCAACGCTGTTTCTGCCTGCTGCCATCGCCGCAAGCAGGGTTGTGCCCGTGCCCGCAAACGGATCGAGCACGGTATCCCCGTTTACAGAATACATGTGAATTAACCGGTAAGGCAGATTGAAGGGAAAAGCGGCACTGCGCCTGCGCAGCTCCCTATTGTTGGTATCCTGCCGCACCCCTTTGAAATCCCAGAGATCCGAAAACCAGGTGTTGCGCTCTTCCCAAAAATAAGCACTTTGCTTCCGCTGATGCTTATCCGCAGCAGTGTTAAATTGCCTTTTATTTCCTTTCCGGAATAGCAGGATATATTCATGTTCCAGGGTTACATATGCGCCCGCCGGCAGCATCCCGGAGCCCATGAATTTATTAGGAGCATTGGTCTGTTTGCGCCAGAGAATCAGGGGCAAAGTATCAAACCCGAGAGCTTGAAATTGCTGCTGAATCCTGGCATGGTTGGCATAGAGTTGAAACTTTTGGTTGTTAGTCCTGGTTGCATCACCGATATTAATGCAGGCAATCGCCCCTGTTTTCATCACCCGCCATAGTTCCTGCCAGACCCCGTCAAGGATCTGGTGCATCGCTTCAAAGGCGCCATTATAGTTACCGCAGTCGATCTCTTTTTTGATCGCAGGATTGATGCTGCAAAATTGCTCATCCCACATTTCAATCATTGGATAAGGCGGAGAAGTGACAACCAGGTCAATACTCTGCTCCTTGAGCTGTTCCATATGCCTTGCATCTTCTATTATCAGCCTGTGCGTTGTAGTAACCAAGGTCAGCTCCTCTTCTTTATCCAGCCAGGGATTGCCTGATGCTCGCAATCACTAACGCGTTCATCCAACCAGGACCAGTCCATAAACAGCTCCCAGCGGCTGCTCTTCCCCCTGGCCAATCTCCATGCGGGCAGCCTGGTTCCAGCCGGCAATCTCTTTCAGCTTGGTAACATTTACCCCAAAGCCCGACATTGAAGGCCGTGAACGCCCAGGGTTGCGGCAGTCACTTTTCCTTTCAAGGACATTACAATCGGTGTAGGCCCCGCAGAACAGCTCTTTGCACGATCCACCGGCAAAGCCTTTCGCCTTTACATAACCGGCCCGGATCACTTCCTGTTCAATATCAGCCACCACTTCATGTAAAAGCCGCATAATATCGCGGTACTCATGTGATAGAAGACTTTCCATGGGCACCTCAATTTTAATAAACAGGGCCGCCTCGGTTTCCTTCAGCCAGGTCCTGAAAGCAGGTGGGCCAGCTACATGGGGCGGACAGCCCGGTGATGCGCCATAATTGGGGCAACCCGGGTCGCGGCAAATCGTGGCCAGCTGATCGACAACCTCTACCTCATTGACCGGAATCAACGCCGCTTCAATCACACCGCGACCGGCCCGGTAGGCAAGTTCTATTAATTCGTGCTTCATTTCCCCTTACCTTTCATCTCTTTTGCTTCATTATTATACAATAACTGCTTTCAATGTTCTTTACTAAAATAACCGGACCGCCTGACAGGTAATGTGATCTTGCCCGGTAATAACCGTAGGCAAAACTTTAACGACGCAGGGCTAAGTAATAGCAACCCTCTTGACCGGTTTTCTCAGGCACGCAGCGAAACCTGATCCCGGTAAAATATTTTTGCAGTTGAGCTTCAAAGTCTGCTTCACGGCTTGAGCACCAAAAAGAGACTACACCTTTCGGCTGTAAGATCTCGACTAACAAATTGAGCCCCTGATCGCTGTACAAAAAGGCATTTGATGGCCGGCTGAGCCAGCTGCTACCGTTATCGGTATCGATCATCGCCATGTGATAGCTACCGGCAATGCTTAGGCCGTTATGAACGGTCTCTTTTTCGAGCAGGGTGCGAAAATCGGCTTCAACCAAAACTACCCGCGGATCAGCCAGGGCATTACCGTTTAACCCGGCGAACACCGTGCGGTTCCAGCGAATAACCGCCGGTTCAATTTCAGCCACAACCACCTGCGTCACATCTTTACAGGCCAAAGCTTCCTGCAGGCTATAGCCGATCCCGAGCCCGCCGAGCAGTACATTTAGCGGCCCCTGGTTCCTGGCAGCCGCCATGTTTAAAGCTTCCCTGACCGCTGCTTTTTCGGAAGCACCATTATAAGTAGCCATCAGGAATACACCATTATAAATTATCTCATATTGCAGGCCACGCTTCTGCAGTTGCAGTTCGCCGCCCAGCCCACGGCAGCGCTCGATTACTACCGGCCGTTCTTCAAGCCAGCTCAAAATAATACCTCCCATCAGAAGGACCGTTTAGCTTAAAGGTGATCCCGCTCCGTTGTCAGGCAGCGAAAAACAAGCCCCGCCGCGCATGACGAATCAGTTCCACTGCCCATCTCTGAAGAAATATGGGTTCAGATTAAGGCCGAATTTAAGCGGTACAATGTTTCCAGATCGATCTTGATCACTTCGCGGTCGTAGGTTAAAAGGCCGTTTGTTTCTATTTCCACATCGGTTAGCTGGGTAAAAACCGCCCCGGCCAGCCCTTCCGCAACTAGCGGCTTTAGTTGATCGCCGATTAAAGCCTGGTAAGCTGCCCTGAAAGTCTCCGGGGTAGGATACTTCCGGTACCCGATCAGCCTGCCCTTTTTCCAGAGATGCCCCGGCAGGGAGAGACAGTAGCCACCAAATTCTGAAATGATCACGGCGCGATCCCTGCAGTCCGCGGGCATGGCCAGCTTGTTCAGGTAAATATGCATGCTTTTAAGATCACCGATCTGCTGATCATACCAGCCGCTGGCATGATCAATATAACGGGTCGGATCGTATACTTTGAGCCAGTTGAAAAACTGTTCGGCATCAAACTGGCCCCAGCCCTCGTTAAAGATTACCCACATGCCGATCGAAGGCGCATTGTATAAAGCATCAACCATCTTTTGCAGCTCCTGCTGAAAATCAGCCCTGTTCTGCCCTGCCGTACGGCCCATCGCCCTGTAGTGATTATCTTTAACGACCTTACGGGGGAAAAACTTCGGGACCAGCACATGGTGATAGAGATTGAATCTGCCGCCGCCGTTTAGCATATCCTGCCAGACAATCAGGCCCAACCGGTCGCAGTGGTAATACCAACGCGCCGGTTCAATCTTGATATGTTTACGAATCATGTTGAAGCCCATTTGCTTGGTTATCTCAAGATCGTAGCGAAGGGCTTCATCGGTCGGGGCGGTAAAAAGACCATCGGGCCAGTAACCCTGGTCGAGAGGCCCGTTTTGAAAAAGGGGCCGGTTGTTAAGAAATAGCCGTTTAAAGCCCCGGCTATCTTTTTCGATCGAGAATTTGCGCATACCGCAGTAGCTTTTTATTTCATCGACAATTTTTCCCTCGCTGACCAGGCGCAGTTTTAAGTCGTAGAGATAAGGGATTTCAGGACTCCAGAGCTTAAGGTTATCAATCTTTAAAACCAGGTTTGCCTGATCATCCCTGCAGGTTGCCACTCTCTTGCCTTCTCTGTCAAAAGCTTCTGCCTCGAAAGAAAGACCATTCGTACTGCCCGAGTAATCTATTGCCAGCTTTAATTCCTGCCTGTCGATGTCGGGCAGCAGTTTAAAGGCCCTGATATATAGTTCGGGCACCGCTTCGAGCCAGACTGTCTGCCAGATACCCGATGCGGCGGTGTAGAAGATCCACTTCGGTTTTAAGACCTGCTTGCCTCTTTGCTGGTGGCCGGAGTCGGTTGGATCCCAGACCGTTACCTCCAGATCGTTTTCACCCGGCCTGGTAAAAGGAGTTATCTCGAAGCTGAAGGGGTAGAAGCCACCCCTGTGTTCACCAACGAAGTGGCCGTTAACCGCTATTTTCGCCTGCCAGTCGACAGCGCCGAAGTGAAGCAGTAGCCTCTCGCCCTGCCACGCCGGCGGCACCCTAAAAGTGCGGCGGTAGCACAACTGCTGGTCAGGCAGAAGCGGGCTTTTTACCCCCGAGAGAGCCGATTCAACGGGAAAAGGAACCAGTATTTGGCCATCATAATCCGCTGCTTCCTCCTGCCCAAGCAGCCTGATCGCATAATCCCAGAGGCCGTTTAAGTTTAACCATTTATCCCTGACCATCTGCGGTCGCGGGTATTCGGGCAGGACATTTGTGGGGTCTACATCCTTAGCCCACCTGGTGAGCATGCTGCCATCCGGGATCCGCCACTCGGCCTTGATCATCCTAAGCGCTCCTCTGCTGCCGGGCATCCTTCTCCCTGCCCTGTCTGATCACGATTAAAGGTATTAACGACAAAAGCCCCATTGTACCGGCGACCTGGAAAAGGAGAGGCGTGGGGATCGGGATTTATTTTGGAGGACATGAAAGTATTAAACCAAACATTGTTGACGTTCCAGGCAATTTGGCCTGCCACACCCAAAAATATAACCAGGAACCAGTTTCGCCTGCTGATCTTGGTGACGGCTTGTTTATGCATCCAGGCTGGCCCCCTCT
>CAZAKI010000068.1:6351-7797 GCA_964485855.1 uncultured Syntrophomonadaceae bacterium
TATTCAAATTCAAGACCTTCCTGCCGGATTCTGTATAAATCAACAAAATCCTTAGCTGAGCCCCGGTGACTCAGAGCAGCTAATTTCATTACACCAATATCTTTTAGTGATGCTAGTTTAAGATTGGGCATTTCAGATGAAGTTATCAAGTGATCAAGAAGAGGGTTTGGATAAAAAAGCCAGGTTACTCTAACGTTTTCAAGTATTCCGTGTAAAGTACTCTTGCTTGCTTCATTGACTTCAAAAGGCTTCATATTCGATAGTTGCCGGGTCAATTCTTCAGAATCAAAACTTGAGGGTGAAAACCAATCGAGATCTATAGATTTACGATGCCCTAAAATCAAAGCCAGTGCAGTTCCTCCAGCCAGGTAACTTCCCGCAAGAGGCATTTGCTCTACAATTAATTGAAGTATTTCTTTTTGCTCTACTTCGAGTGTAGACCAGTGCAGCATAGTTCGTTATCCTTTAAGTTAAAATAATTTTGCCAGCACCTGGCCGTTTTAGCTGTCAGGTCGCGCGTTGTTCGCACAGTAAGCTCAATTGTCTGCTCATCATATATTTGAAACAACCAGATTAACGCTTCATGGTTGCCTTCATTTAAGAGGCGGGATATAACAAAGTTACTATGCTTTTTAAGATCAACTGTATCTGGTGAAACATCCCAAAAATAGACCTGTAAATCATCCGGTATTTTCAATAGACTCATCCTCTTAAAACTCATACAATCATATACCAATATTTTACACTATACAGACATCAGGAGCAACCATACTTGAATACTTGACAGAGAACATCACATGCGATTCCCTTTCCAATTCAGAAGGCATCCACCCGGTTTGCACCGCACCCGGTGATATTACATTGACAGTAATCCCATAGGGATCCAGTTCGGTTGCGGCAGAACGTGAATAGCTTTCTATGGCAAACTTGCTGGCGCCATATGAAACATTAGCAGCATGGCACCAGGCGCCGTCGGTGGTGATATTGATAATCCTTCCCCATTTAGCCTCGCGGGAGCTGCCCACGTAAATATCATTTAAGGTGCAGGCCTGGCTGATAGTGTTATCATAAACATCTCTTAAAGATAACACTGCAGGAAAATCGATGGACTAATGCTGTCGACTAGTACTTTCAATTCATCAATCCTTGTTGTAGCGTATTTTATCGATTTCAGCTTGTACCTGATATTCATTATTCAGGAAATAACTCCTCACCCTTTAGGACGAGTAAACTAGCAGCACAGAAATGGCTATAGCTTTTTCAAGAACTATTGTAGGCAATCTTTAGCGCTGACAAAAACTCTGTTTAAATGTATAATTGCAATCGGAGGGGTTAATCATGAAATACAGAGTTATTATAGAAAAAGACGAAGACGGCATTTACGTAGTCCAAGCGCCCAGCCTGCCCGGTTGTATCTCGCAAGGTAAAACTAGAGCAGAAGCTATT
>CAZAKI010000069.1:0-7778 GCA_964485855.1 uncultured Syntrophomonadaceae bacterium
TGATCAAGGCGCTTCCGAAAAAAGAGGGGAAGCGCCTTCTTTTCTTATCTTCAGGATTGCACGGTGTCGAGGGATACATTGGTTCCGCTGCTTTAAAGTTGTTCATCAATGAATATCTCCCTCAACTAAATCCTGATCAGACCGGTCTTTATTTGGTTCATGCCATTAACCCCTGGGGCATGAAATACTGCAGGCGGGTCAATGAAAACAATGTTGACCTGAACCGTAACTTTATTTATGAAAAAAACTCCAGGTTTAAGAATGTTAACCTGGCTTACGATCAAGCAAACCGCTTTCTTAACCCGCAAAAACCCTTATCTTCAGCAACAAGCCTGATTTTTTATTTTAGGCTGTTTAATCTGATTCTTCGCATGGGTCCCGCCAATTTTAGGGAGGCGGTACTTTATGGGCAGTATCGTTTTCCAAAGGGTCTATATTTTGGTGGTTCGGGTTTTGAACGCTCGACTGAAGTATTGAGCAGACTATTTAAGGAGGCAGCTGCTTCCTGCGAGCGTTTTTTGCTCTTCGATATGCACAGCGGTTACGGTCCCCGTTACCAGATGACCATTGTGAATTCAATCCACGAAAAGAGAGACTCCACAGATCTGCAGGCGGCTTTCAGCTATCCCCTGGTAGCCAAGGCAGACCCGGATGAGTTTTACCAGATGCAGGGTGACATGATTGACTATTTATATCAGCTAATTACTGAAAAATTTCCCGGGAAATCTTTTTATGCTACCAGTTTTGAGTTTGGCACCTTGGGCAGCTCCTTTATTGCAGTGATCAGGAGTCTTAAAGCTATGATTAATGAAAACCGGATCAGCCATTACGGAGCTGTTTCTGAGCAGGTTGCCGATCAAGCCCGGCATGATTTCTGTGAACTTTTCTTCCCTGCTGAAAAGCGCTGGCGTGAAAAAGCTTTACAGGATGCCCGTCAGGCATTTACCGGAATTTTGAAAGCTGAAGAGTACATTGATTAAATTAGATTGGCAGAGCTTGGATGGATACCAAACCCTTTAGCATCTTGTCAGCTGGACTTCAAAAATCTGATGCTAAGTCCCTTAAAAGTTAAGCGATCAGAAAAATAAGTGTTTGTGTGATATAATAATAATGATTCCGAGTTATAAATCAGATTTATCATTGCTAGCGAGAGGAGTATTGTTAATGGCAAAAATCAGGATAAGTCCTTCTGCACTGCAGAAGATGAAAAAAGAAGGTCGGGCTTATACTTTATACCTTGCATCAAGGGGAGGCTGAGGCGGTTCTTATGTTACGCCTGCCGTGCATGCAGGTGAACCGGTAAATAAAGAAAATTTTATGCAGGAAGAAATTGAGGGCATCCCATTTTTTATTCGCAGCGATTTAACAGGAAAGGGTTTTCAGATAAACTGGATCGGTTTTTGGATTTTCGGTAGCTTCTCGGTAACCGAACTATAATCAGAAGACCCGGCTAGTGTTTTGTTCACAGCCGGGTCTTCTGATTTTCTGTCAAAAATAAATTAGGCGGTTTCCGGTACTGCCTGAAAATCATCTTTGTCAGCCCCGCAGACTGGGCAAACCCAATCATCGGGAAGATCTTCAAAAGCAGTTCCGGGTTCTACACCATTTTCCGGATCACCTTTCTCCGGTTCGTAGGTGTAATCACACAGTTCACAAACATAACTTTGCATCAGCGGTTCCCCTTTCAAAATTGTTTGAATGTTTTTTTGGCTGCATTGCAAATCGGACAATTATCCGGCACTGGGTCAAATCCGACCCAACCACAAACAGGACAGAGATGAATTGTTTGATCGTCGGCATCTTCACCTCGGGCTACACTTTTTTTCAACTCGCTATAGATGCCTCCGTGCACTTTTTCTGCTGCGTTGGCAAATTGAAATGTTCTGAGGGCATCCTTTTGCCCCTCTTCTTCAGCCGCAGCGATGAATGCCGGATACATTTCCGAGAACTCGTAATGTTCTCCTTCCGCCGCTGCCTGCAGATTCGCAAGGGTATCGCCGACCTTTCCGGCAATCGCCAGATGTTTCAGGGCATGAATTGTTTCTGCTTCGGCTATAGCCTGAAAAATCCTGGCTACATTCTTAAAGCCTTCTTGCTCTGCTTTTTGGCCAAAAGCAAGATACTTGCGGTTTGCCTGAGATTCTCCGGCAAACGCTGCCATTAAATTTTCACTAGTTTTCATCTGCATCTCTCCTCTTCTTTAAGTATTTTTTTATTCAACTTTTTTAGTTGATTTCCTCCAATGATTTGGAGTTGACAATTTTAAATTGATATCCTATAATTCTTATAGGAATTATATTCTTAGATGATTAACTTGTCAAGTCAGATAATCTGAATTAAAAGAAGGTGTAAAGATGAAAAAGATAAATCTCGACAACGCAGCTGCATCTCCAGTTGAACCTGCTGTGTTGGAGGCTATGATCCCTTATTTCTCCGAACATTATGGGAACCCTTCAAGCGGTCATGAACTGGGAAATGAGCCTCGGAGAGCACTTGAGGAAGCGAGGATTGCAGTTGCCAAATTGATCAATGCAGAGCCGCGGGAGATAATTTTTACTGCATCTGCCTCTGAATCAAATAACCTGGCCATTAAAGGGTTGGTGGCTGCTAACCGCGCTAAAGGTAATCATCTTATTTCATCAGCTATCGAACATTTTTCGGTACTTAACCAGCTGAAAACCCTTGAAAAAGAAGGCTTTTCGGTTACTCTTTTACCTGTTGATCGCTACGGTTTGGTAGATCCCAAGCAGCTGGAGCAGGCAATAACTGATCAAACAATCCTGGTATCAATTCAGGCAGCCAATCCGGAAATCGGGACTATCCAACCTTTGCAGGAGCTGGTTGCGGTAGCTGAAAGTAAAGGTGTTCCCTTTCATACCGATGCAGTTGCTGCTGTCGGTTGGATAAAATTTGATGTGAAAAAAACCGGGGTGGCCTTGCTATCCCTGGCTGGAGACCAATTTTACGGCCCAAAAGGTTCCGCAGCTCTCTTTGTTTCAAAAAAGACCAGGATTAAACCATTAATTGAAGGCGGAATCCAGGAAAGAGGACTACGGGCCGGTACTGAAAATATTCCTGCTCTGGTCGGTCTTGGCCTGGCGGCAAAGCTGGCCTCTGAGTCGATGGAAGAAAGGACTAAGGCAATTAGCGAGCTCAGGGAGCAGCTGAAAGAGAGTCTTTTGAAAAATGTGCCGCATTTGCACTTAAATGGTCATCCGCAGCAGAGGCTTCCGCACAACTTAAATTTTTCAGTAGAATTTGTTGAAGGTGAAGCGCTCCTGATGCGTCTGAATATGGCTGGAATCTATGTTTCCAGTGGCTCGTCCTGTACTTCGCAAGCTTTAAAATCGTCTCATGTTTTGGCTGCTATCGGCCTGCCGCCTGAACTTGCCCAGGGCTCACTTTCTTTTACTCTGGGAAGGCAAAACAAGGCGGAGGAGATACCCTATGTAACCGAACAACTTTCCGCCGTGGCCGATCTTTTACGCAAGATGTCACCACTTTATCATCAGTATCTGAAGGAGGTTCAAGATAATGCCTGAATATAGTGAAAAGGTAATGGAACATTTCTCAAACCCGCGCAATATCGGCGAAATCAATGATCCGGATGGCCTTGGCGAAGTGGGAAATCCGGTTTGCGGGGATATGATGAAGTTTACCATTAAAGTTAAGGATAACCGGATTGAAGATGTTAAATACCTGACATTTGGCTGTGGAGCGGCGATTGCCGTTTCCAGTATGGTTTCAGAGATGGCCAAAGGTAAAACTCTGGAAGAAGCCCTGAAGATAACTAATAAACAGGTAGCAGAAGAGCTGGGAGGCCTACCGGGGAACAAGATGCATTGTTCGAATCTCGGTGCTGATGCCCTGCACAAGGCTATCGAAGATTACATGGAAAAACAGGGGTTAAAAGCTTAAAGTATTTCTTAACCTTATCTATGCTTTAATTCGAAACAGGGAGGTAATCAAATGAGTGCTGAACAACTAAAAAAAATAGAAAAGGGTAATTCTTGCAGCTGCCCTTTCTGTGACGAACCAATCTGCCCCGATCCGCAAGATGGTCGCTACAGATGTAAAAACGATGGTCAGCTTAAGATCCACAGGGTAGATTGTGTCGGCCTATACTGCCCGGTTCCGGTGATGCGGGCTAAAGAGGAAGTTGACCTGCTGGATAAAGGTAATTTGATGGAGCTGATTGCCGATGATCCGGCTGCGGCCGAGGATATCCCGCGCTGGGCGAAAAGAAGCGGCCACCGCCTGGTTAGCATGATCCAGGATGGAGACGAATACCGTTTCTTAATTCAAAAGGATTGCGAGGAGGATTAATAAAATGGCAGAAAGTAAAAAGATTCTATACGTTCAAACCAGTGGGACCGATACCCCGGAGCGCCTCTATTCGCCCCTGATCCTGGCCCAGACTGCGAAGGCAATGGGGCAGGAAGCGACAGTCTATTTCCTTGGCCTGGGTTTGAAAAACCTGGTAAAAAGGGAAGCCGAAAAAGTAAAGATCGGAGAATTCCCAGATCTCCTGGAAGTGCTGCAACAAACCGCAGCCCAGGGTGTTAAAATTATGGCCTGCCAGCAAAGCATGCAGCTTTTTGGCGGAACTATTACCAAGGAAGATCTTTTAGCGGAAGCGGTAATTGCCGGGGCGGCGACGTTGAACGATCTGGCGCTCGAAGCAGATGCCATTCTTACTTTTTAAATAAAAAAATATAGTCGTCTAGAAGGATTTTTACCATGAATGGCGAAATGAAACTGGCGTAGCATGGTAGGACGGCAGGGTTAAGCTAAAATTTATGCCGGCCAGAGAGCCGGCATGCTTTTATTTGCCATACTCCCATTGGAGTATTTATTTTTGCCCTTACCGCTATTAGAGCAAAATTCTTAAGGAGGAAAAAGATGAAGAAGTTATTACTGCTTGGATTGTTGATATTGGTGTTTCTGGCTTTTGGCTGTTCAACTGCTGACCAGCCGACAGCACCTGATCCTGAGCCTGATGAGGAAAGTGAGGTTATTGATGAGCAAATTTATGAATTATCGCTGGCTCACTTTTTCCCGGCTGGTCATCCTGCGGAGACCGAACTGGTGCAAGGCTGGGCTGCGGCACTTGATGCAGCCAGCGGGGGAAGAATTAAAATCGTCAGTTATCCTGGTGAGACATTGATCAAGGCTCCCGATATCTACGAAGGGGTTGTCACCGGCATTGCGGATATTGGTATGTCAGCCTTTTTCTATACCCGTGGACGCTTCCCAGTTTTGGAAGCCTTTGAGTTGCCTGGCATCGTTTTCGATAGTTCCTATCACGCCAGCAAGGTTGCCTGGGAAGGGATTAAAGAGCTTGATCCTGAAGAAGTTCAGGATACCAAGCTAATGTTTGTCCTGGCTACCGGACCCGGTGATCTTTTTACTACCAGGCCGGTAAGCAGTCTTGAAGATTTACAAGGGATGAAGATCAGGGCCGCCGGATTAAGTGCAGATTCACTGGCCTTACTGGGCGCAGTGCCGGAAGCGATGCCTCAGCCTGAAGCATATGAAGCTCTGGCCAGGGGATTGGTCGAAGGAAACCTTGCCCCGGTAGAGGTACTCCAGGGTTGGCGACATGCTGAAGTTACCGATTATGTAACGAAAACGCCTTTTCTTTACAATGCAGTATTCTTTGTGACCATGAACAAAGAACAGTGGGAATCACTGCCTGCAGATTTAAAGGAAATCTTTGTTACGGTTAATGAAAGCTTTTTCGAAGAAGTGGCCGCCGGGCTGTGGGACGCGCAAAATGAAAAAGCCCTGCAGTGGGCGATCGATGAAACCGGACAGGAAGTGATCACCCTTTCGGAAGAAGAAACCGAACGCTGGCTGGAATTAACTGCACCAATCCAGGAAGATTTTGTGATGCGTATGGACCAGCTGGGTTTTGCGGGTGACGATATCCTCGAGACTGTAAAACGTTTAGCTGAAGGGGAATAAGGATCTAATTAACGATGTCTTTATTTGAAACGATCGTCATAAAAATAAGCCGGGCTTTTGATCTTCTGGCTGGTCTGATTCTTGCTGCGACAGCTAGCCTGATTGTAGTTAACATCCTGGGTCGGGTAATCATTAACCGACCGGTAGTTGGGACCTACGAGATGGTAGGCTTTTTAACCGCAGCGGCAGTCGGGCTGGCCCTGGCCCGCTGTGCCGTGGAAAATAGTCATATTGCTATTAGTTTTATTACCGATAAAATGCCTCAGTGGCTACAAAATGTTTTTGAAGTGTTAATTGGTTTGCCGTCTTTGGCATTTCTGATTTTTGCCACCTTTAACCTCTTTGTATACGGATCTCGTTTGGCTGCAACCGGGGTTGTCTCTTCGACAACCCGGGTTATTTTTTATCCCTTTGTCTACCTAGTGGCAATCGGTTTTGCAGCGCTGGCCTTAACCGTATTACTAAAGCTGATCAAACTTGCTGCCGGAGGTGAAAGCCGTTGAACCCAATAACTTCAGGAATGCTCGGTATTCTTGTCTTTTTTATTTTAATTGCCTTTAAGATGCCCATTGCTTATGCCATGGCCCTGGTTGGGTTTGTCGGTTTTGCTTACCTGACAACAATACCGGCAGCCTTTGCCCTGGTATCTGCCGATCTGTTTTCAGCCTTTTCCAATTACTCGCTGAGTGTGATTCCCATGTTTATCTGGATGGGCTTTTTAGCCTATCATGCCGGTATAGGCGCCCGACTCTACAACCTGGCTTACAAGCTAGTTGGCCATTTACCTGGCGGCCTGGCTATCGCTACCCAGGCGACCTGTGCTTTATTTGGCGCAGTTTGTGGCTCAAATACGGCAACAGCGGCAACTATCGGAGCAATTGCTCTGCCTGAAATGCACAAGTACCATTATGATCCGTCACTTTCCACCGCCAGTGTTGCTGCCGGCGGCGCTCTTGGAGTTTTGATTCCGCCTAGTGTTATCTTTATAGTTTATGGTATTGCTGCGGAGCAATCTGTGGGTAAGCTTTTCCTGGCGGGAATTATCCCCGGTTTTCTGCTGATGATTTTGTACATGCTCACGATTTATATCGTTGCTCGCCGCCATATTGAGCTTGGGCCTCCTGGTCCCAGGTTTTCCTGGGGTGAAAGGATTCGCGCTTTGGGCGGCGGCTTGCTTGAAGTTTTGGTTATTTTTGCTCTCTCCCTGGGAGGGCTTTTTGCCGGCTGGTTTACACCAACCGAAGCAGGGGCGGTAGGGGTAACCGGGGTCCTACTGGTAACTGCTGTTCAGCGAAGGTTGTCCCTGCAAATTTTAAAAAAATCTTTGGCTGATACTACCAGGACTACAGCGATGATTATGCTGCTGGTTGCCGCCGCGGTAATATTTGGTCGCTTTATTGCTATCAGCCGCATCCCCTTTGCCATGGCTGATTGGGCAGCTGCTCTCGATCTGCCTGCTTTTGCAGTGATCGCCCTGATTTTACTAATTTACCTGGTGCTTGGCTGTTTTATCGATGCCCTGGCTTTAATCCTGCTGACTATCCCGATTTTTCTGCCGGTTGCGGTCACGGTGCTCGGCTACGACCCGATCTGGTTTGGAGTGATTATTGTCATGGTGGTTGCGATGGGCGTTATCACCCCACCGGTGGGGATGAATGTATACATTGTTAAAGGAGTGGCTAAAACTGTACCATTGGAAATGATCTTCAAAGGGATTTGGCCTTTTTTAATGGCGATTATTGTTTGTCTTGCTATCCTGATCAGCTTTCCACAACTGGCGACATTCCTGCCGTCTTTATTGCATTGATCAT
>CAZAKI010000070.1:0-7753 GCA_964485855.1 uncultured Syntrophomonadaceae bacterium
ACAGGTTTTCATGGTAAAATAAGCATGTAGAACACTATCAAAGCTTGGTCCGGCAGGTGAAATATTTGCATCAGGATTCAGCATCAGTGACCCGTTTTTTACAGGAATTTATTCTCGATGAAGGTAATAACTGGTCCTTTTTCCCTGATCATCAAGAAACGGTTATTGAATATCCGGCTGGCTTTAGCGGCCGGATTCCCTTTTTTATTAATGAATTCTGGACCGCTAAACAGCGGCAGGCTTCATCAATTCATGAAATATCATACCGGGCCTGTTTCAAGGCACAGTTGCCCCGGTTTTTTATCAATTTGCTGACCGAACCGGGTGATTTGGTTTATGATCCCTTTAGCGGTCGGGGTACGACTCTGATCGAGGCTGCCCTCCTGGGCCGGAAAGTTATTGCCAATGATGTCAACCCGCTCAGTGCGATCCTTGCCCGGCCCCGCCTGGGAGTGCCGAAAATTGATGATATCAAGTTTCGGCTTGCCGAACTGGATTTCGCGAGAGGTTTGAAAGCTGATCTTGATTTATCAATGTTTTACCACCCGGTTACTGAAGCAGAAATTATCGCCCTTAGAAATTATCTCCGGCAGCGAAAAGCAGAAAATGCAGAAGATGATCTGGATCGCTGGCTGCGCATGGTGGCAACCAACCGTCTGACCGGACACTCCAGCGGTTTCTTTTCAGTTTACACCCTGCCACCTAATCAGGCTGTTTCGCCCGAAAGGCAGAAGAAAATCAACCTGAAGCGAAATCAAAGCCCGGATTATCGCAATGTTAAAGAAATTATCGTCCGTAAAACCGCTTCCCTTGTTAAGCACCTTAAGCGGGAGGAGATGGGCAACCTGAAAAAGGCTGCGCAAACCGCTGTTTTCCTTGAGCATGATGCGGCCGCAACTCCGGAAATTAAAAGCAATTCAGTAAATCTTACTGTTACTTCGCCCCCCTTTTTAGATATCGTTCAGTACTCAAAAGATAACTGGCTCAGGTGCTGGTTTAACGGTCTGGACAGTGCTGCAATCGAGAAGCGATTGACCATGGCCAAAACTGTCGAGGCCTGGTCGGAAGCAATGGGTCGGGTTTTTCTTGAACTTTTCCGGATTACTGTGCCGGGTGGTTGGGTGGTTTTTGAGGTTGGTGAAGTGCGAAAAGGCAAGATCAAGCTTGAAGAATATGTCATTGATCTGGGGGGAAAAGCCGGTTTCAGCTGCGCAGGGGTTTTGATCAACCGGCAATCGTTCACGAAGACCGCAAATATCTGGGGTGTTAATAATAACAGTCAAGGCACCAACACCAATCGGATTGTCCTCTTCCAAAAAAACAATAGGTTGAGCTAATACTTTTTTAGAACAAATCTAATTTTAGCATTTAAATAACAACACAAAAGAACCGTCCCCCTGTGTTGTTGGGTGATCAGCTGGTGATTCTTGCCCCAAATGGGAGGATTGCCAGGAGCGACAGTTTAAAGTGCTGGATGCCGAAGGGGATGCCGATGATTGTAATGCATAAAAAAAGGCCCAGGGTCAGGTGCAAGATGCACAGTTCCCAGCCGAGCAGTAAAATCCAGAGGATATTGCCGAGCAGGCCGCCAAAGCCAAAATGGCCGGCATCGACCTGGCGGCCGAAAGGCCAGAGCACAAAACCGGCAAATTTGAAGCACTGAATTCCGAAAGGAATGCCAATAATGGTGATGCAGACCAAAATCCCGGCCAGAAACCACAAGATGCTCATGATCAGGCCGCCAAGCAGTAACCATAATATGTTGCCGATAAAACTCATTAAAGCTCACCACCGCAGATCGAAGATCCAGTTTATTATATACCAACTAGAGTTTGTTTTGTTATAGTTTAGAGAGGAAAGCTGAGTAGAATAGAGGGAGATTATCAGTTTCCATGCTGAAGAGAAAGCTGCAGAAACTAACGCCACCGGAGATATTGCCGGAAGGCTGGATAAAAAGACAGCTGGAGCTGCAGGCTGCCGGACTAAGCGGGCAGATTTCTAAAATCTGGCCTGACCTGTCTGACGATTCGGCCTGGCTAGGCGGGAAGGGTGAATCCTGGGAACGAGGCCCTTATTATCTTGATGGTCTGATTCCGTTAGCCTACCTGCTGGATGACAAAACGCTAATCAGTGAAGCTCAAAAATGGCTAGACAGCATTCTATCTAGCCAGCAGGAAAGCGGTTTTTTCGGACCGCCCTGGAACCACGATTGGTGGCCGCGAGCGGTAGTGCTAAAGGCGCTCGTGTCCTATTACCGAACGACAGCCGATCCACGGGTTATTCCCTTCATGCAAAAGTATCTGCATTTTCAGCTGGCGCAACTGGACCGGCAACCCCTTTATTTTTGGGCGGCAGCCCGGGCGCTTGAAGCAGCCGAGGCACTGGAGCTTGTCTTCCAGGAAACAGGCGATCCAGCGATTATTGAGCTGGCAGTTAAACTACAAAGTTACATGTTTGACTGGTTCGGCCATTTTAGAAACTGGCCTTATTGTCAGCCGACAGGGGCCTATCTTAACCGGACTTTCTTTAACCTGGCTAAAAAATTACTGGCCTGGCTCGATCAGCGGGCTAAAAAGAATCGCAAAATTATAGAGCCTGACCCTGCGGAGAAAATTCTCGCCTTTAACCGCAGGAAGCTCGTGAAAACCTACAGCTTTACTCATGGAGTAAATATTGCCATGGCCTTAAAGTACCCGGTAACTTACGGGCTGCTCAGCGGGCAGGATGAAGATTTTAATTTACCCCTGAAGGCTTACGAGCAGTTAATGACCTGTCACGGCTTGGCTGCCGGCCTCTTCAGCGCCGATGAGCACCTAAACGGCAACAATCCAACTGCAGGAATTGAATTATGTACGGTGGTGGAGTTGCTCTATACATTCGAGGAACTGCTTTCAATTACCGGAGATCCACATTATGCCGATCTGCTTGAACTGCTTGCCTTTAATGCCCTGCCGGCCACTTTCACCTCTGATCTGTGTTGTCACCAGTACCTCCAGCAGGTAAACCAGGTGGCAGCCGATAAGCGCCGGCGGCAGTATTATGATGCGAACAGCGAAGCCAATGTTTACGGGCTGGAGCCAAACTACGGCTGCTGCACAGCTAACCTGCACCAGGGTTTTCCGAAATTGTCGCTTTGCAGCTGTCTTAAAACTGAAACCGGTCTGGCTTTTATGGTCTATCTGCCCTGCCGGGTTTCGGTGAAGATGCCCGACGGCAGGATTTTTAGCATCAAGCAGAATTCCGATTATCCCTTTGTAGATATTATAGAGTTTGTCGTAATTGAAGCTGATGATCTTGATCTTAAGCTTATGTTTCGGGTGCCAGCCCTGACCAGGGGAGAGCTATTTTACAACAGTGTTCAGGTGGGCAGTAGCGGCCCGGGTTTGCTTGAGCTGCACCGAAAATTTAACCGTGGTGACCGCATTGAGTTAAAGCTTGACGCACCGCTGCAGGCTGTTACTAACCCGGATAATAGTATCAGCATCAGGCAAGGTTCCCTGCTGCTGGCTTTAAAAATTGAAGCAGAGTTGAAAATTTTAAAAGGAGAGGAACCATTTAATTACCGCCAGTACCTGCCCCGTTCCAAGTGGAACCTTGCTCCCCTGCTTGATGGAGGCCAAGTTGAAATCGTTCAGGTCAGTCGAAACTCCATTCCGGAAAAACCTTTTGATCCGGCCGCACCACCGCTGGAAGTAATGATCCGCGGGGTTGAAATTAAAAACTGGAAGATGAAGCAGAACAGCGCCGGACCATACCCTGCTCAGCTGCTCATTTCTGAGCCGCGAACCATAACCCTGGTGCCGTACGGATCAACTAATATCCGCATTACCCAGTTTCCGGCTGTAGACAGGCAACAAAGAGTGAGAAAAACAATAAGAGGGAAAACGGATGAGTAAAGAGCGCGACATTCTTCTCTGCGACCTCGATGCCTTCTTTGCCTCGGTTGAGCAGTTGGATCACCCTGAACTGCGTGGCAAACCGGTAATCGTTGGTGGTGATCCGGCCGGGCGCGGTGTGGCTTCGACCTGCTCTTATGAAGCCCGAAAATTTGGGGTAAGATCGGCGATGCCGCTGAAAAAAGCGCTCGAACTATGCCCTCAGGCCATCGTGGTCAGGGGTAATATGGCCCGCTATGCTGAAGTGTCCAGGCAGGTCAGGGCAATCTTCGAGCGTTTCACCCCCGATCTGGAAGTCGTTTCGATTGATGAAGCCTACCTGGCCCTGAAAAAGGGCCAGGGGCTGCAAACGGCAGCAGCTATTCACGCGGCAGTTAAGCAGGAAACCGGCCTGCCGATCAGCGTTGGTGTTTCTTCCAATAAATTGTTGGCCAAGGTGGCCTGCGAGCTGGCAAAACCCGATAATGTGAAAACGCTATGGTTGGAAGAAGTCCCGCAGCTGTTCTGGCCGCTACCGGTTAGGGCTGTTCCCGGTATTGGTCCAAAGGCGGCTGATAAGTTGCATAATTTAGGAATTAAGACGGTAAAAGATTTGGCGCACTGTCCGCAGGCTACCCTGCGAAAAATTTTTGGCCGTAACAGTGATTTTATCTACGGCTATGCCCACGGTTTCGATGACCGGGAACTGGAAAAAGAGCACGAAGTGAAATCAATTTCGGAGGAAACTACTTTTCCTGAAGACATTTATGATCGACAAAATTATCTGCCGGCCGTAATCAGGGAGCTGGCTTCCGGTGTAGGTTTCCGCTTGCGTTCTGCCGGCATTAAGGCCAGAACAATAACTTTAAAACTGCGCTTCAGCGATTTTACGACCATTACCCGCAGCAGAACCCTGCCTGAAGCCACCGACAGCGAACGGATAATTGACGCGGTGGCACTTGCCCTTTTCAGGCGCCATTGCGGTAAAGCTCCCTGGCGCCTGGTAGGAGTAAAAGCGTCCGGTTTTGAAGCAGAAGAGCAGCTGTCTTTGGTGGAACCAGCGGTGGAAGCGGAGAAGGAGAAGCAGCTGCTGGCAGTTAAAGACAGGCTGCAAAAAAAATACGGGTCACCCGTATTAATTAGCGGGAAACAACTTTCAGGCTCTAATAAGGAAAAAAACAACCGCTAAAGATGCAGGGGATTGTAAACATCTGTTGAATATTTTAGCGGCCGGTCAATGGTTCAGGTGGTTAAGCTAGCCATCAAGGATGGAGCTTAAAAAGCTGTCTACAGGATTTTAAGAAGAGGGCGTGGTTATGATCACGGAAATTGCAGATGCAGTATGGACAAATGGTGTAATATTTACAGCCGATGCCGGGGATCATTTTGCCGAGGCGGTGGCGATCAAAGATGGGATTATTATCTTTGTCGGCAGTGCCGAAGCTGTTCAGTCTTACATCGATGAAAGCACAAATCTAGTTGATTTGGAAGGTTCAATGATTCTGCCCGGGATGACTGATGCCCATATCCATGCGCCAGGAACGATCCTCACCCGGCTATACCAGATCGATTTAAACGGAATCAAGACTGAAGCGGCTACCATCGAAACGATCGCCTCATTTGTTGCTAAACACCCCACTCTTAAAATTTATTATGGCAGCGGTTTTTCTGTTGGTGCATTTTCAGGAGAAGAAGTGGCAAAAGGACCGCGTAAGGAAAGACTAGACGCGATCAGTAATAAGCCGATCATGATTTTATCTTATGATTGCCACAGCTGTTGGTTAAACAGCGCAGCCTTTGATTATTTTGGGATAACCAAAAATACATTATCACCTGCAGGTGGCTTAATCGAAAAAACTGCAGCTGGTGATCTGTGGGGCACTTTAAAGGAAGCGGCTATCGGGTTGATTCCTTCCCAGGAATTTAATGGTGAGCAGCTACGTGCTGCATATATGGCTTTCCAGGAGTATATGCACAGTCTTGGCTATGTCGGCATGACAGATATGGGGTCAGGTATTCTCGCCGCTGAGTCCGCTGATCCTTTTGCCGAAATGGATCGAAACGGCGAGCTGAAGCTCTATGTTATGAAAAATACAATTATGGACCCGAATACCGATCTGGAGCCGCAGATTAAAAAGGCGATTGCCAACCGGGAAGCTCACCAATCAGAACTATATTGCTACGGCAGTTGTAAGTTTTTTGCCGATGGGGTAATTGAAGGAGTGACGGCATACTTGCTTTCACCCTATGCTGAAGCAGCAGTAGCAGGCGACGGTTTTGTTTCGGCGCCGCTCTGGACCCCGGAGCAGATGAAAGCAGCTTTTACGCGTGTCAATGCCGAAGGCTTTCAGATTCATGTCCATTCAATTGGCGATGCCTCTACCAGGCAGGTGCTTGACGCTTATGAATACGCATTAGAAAAAAATGGTGAGGGTGATTATCGTAATCTAATCACGCACCTGCAACTGGTCGATCCCGAAGATATCCCCCGTTTTGCTCAATTAGGTGTCATTGCAAACTTACAGCTTTACTGGGCTTTTAAAGAGCCTCACTGGTGGGAGGTTGTTGATCAGCCGCTACTTGGTGACCAAAGAGCTGAATGGCAATACCCGGCCCAATCTTTAATCAATGCCGGTGCGCTGCTTGTTAGTTCTTCTGACCACAGTGTTACTCCGTATCCAAATCCTTTCTGGGCGATTGAAGTTGGTGTAACCCGTAACCTGAATAATGCCGATTATTACGAAGTTGACGATATTACGGATATTGACGATCCGACCTGGCTGCTGGCGCCGCAGGAGAGGGTTTCCCTGATCGATATGATCCGCTCTTTCACCATTAATTCAGCATTTCAGAATTTCCGGGAAGATCAGACCGGCAGTATTGAAATCGGTAAAAGCGCTGATTTTATTATTATTTCACAGAATCTCTTCGAGATCGATCCGCTTTGTATTGATAAAACTAAAGTTTTGACCACAATTTTTAAAGGTGAAGTTGTCTGGCAGGCTGAATAGCTTTATAGAAAGCATAGAGGGCAGGCCGCTTGCCCTGCCTGAGGGTGATCATTCCGGGTGGTTTGATTATCAATATCGGTGCCTTAAATTATATCCATGGTTAAGTTGGGATTGCGATCGATTGTTGGTAAGGGAGCTGCCATCTACGTGAAGCGAGAAATGAATTTCGGGAGCGGCACAAAAGAGTTTACCGTTGACTGCGGTGGAGATTTTATTCCTGTAGTCCTGACCCGTAAAAGAGTAAAAAACATCAATCTCAGGATCAGATGCAATCAAAGCGTTGCGGTTTCTGCAGCGAGCCATGTACCACTCAAGGCAATTGAAGAGTTAATTAGGGGAAAAGCTGCATGGATTTTGAAGCATTTCGATCGTTACGCCCATCAGCAGAAAGATCGGGTAGTCCTGTTTTATGAAAATGGCGATCAACTAAACTATCTGGGTCGGACCTATACCCTCCAGGTTCAAGAGGCTATTCAAAGGGAAGAAGTATTAGCCGATCAGGATAAAATATATTTGCTTATCCGTGCTAATCGCAGCCGTGAGTATCGCGATAAAATGATTGATCGCTGGTACCGGGAAAAAGCCGGTTATATTTTAAACCAGTCTCTTGAGAAAAATTATCCTTTGCTTGCCGGGCACAAGATTGCCAAGCCTGCGCTTGTAATCAGAAAAATGAAAACCAGGTGGGGTTCCTGTTCGCTTCATAAGCAGAAGATTACCCTTAACTTAGAATTAGTCAAAATGCCCCCGGCCTTAATCGATTACGTGGTACTGCACGAGCTGGTCCACTTTATTCATCAAAATCACAGCAAAGCTTTTTACGATTGCTTAAGTGGGCTGATGCCCGACTGGAAAGAACGGCGGAAG
>CAZAKI010000071.1:0-7704 GCA_964485855.1 uncultured Syntrophomonadaceae bacterium
CAAAAGGGAACAATGATGGTCAGGGGAATACCGGCCTTGATAAAATCACGGATTGAAAAGTAGCCTGAGGCATAAGGTATAACATTAGTCGGACTCGAAGTTACGAGTAGAAAGGCCAGCGATGTGGCGATCGCCACCGGTCCGGCTAGCATCCAGGGATCGAGGCCCATTTGTACTGCGAGCGCTATAACCAGCGGCACCAGTATTACCCCGGTAACCGTATTGCTGGAAAAAAAGACTTTTAAAAATTCAACTGCCAAAACAGCAAGGAAAATACGGACTGCCATGCTCATCGCCCCAAGCGGTGAAAAAGCGATGGAAGCAAGCCATTCGGCCGCTCCTGTTTCAAAAATTACCGCTCCCAGGGAAAGACCCGCGGCAATTAATACAATGGCACCCCAGTCAACTTCCTGCTGAGCCTCTTTCCACTTCAGTAAATCAATGCCCGGCAGGAAAAAGAGTACTGCTGCCCCAAGAGCCACTGCCTCCAGGGGAATGGTAATACCAGTAAAATGCAGCAGCAAGGGATCGCCAACCCAAAATAAAACCGCAAGGCAAAAAATCACCAGGGCTTTTAATTCTGTAGTTTTCAGCTTGGCTTGACCATCAGGAAAAGCTTGCAGCAGGGAAGATTGATCAAAAATATCCTGGTCCAGCTTTTCTGGCGGAAATATTCGGACCAAAACTAAAAAAGCCAGGGGTAAAACCAGCAGCGCTGCCGGCACGCCGACGATCATCCAGCGCAAAAAATCAATCTGCACTTCGGCCAGCTCGCGTAAATAGCCTAAAGCAACAATATTCGCCCCATTACCAACCGGTGTAGAAATGCCGCCAATCGCCGGACCCCAGGCAACAGCAATCATCAGTGCTTTACCAAAATTGCTTTTTAAAGGCTCACAACGGCACCGGCGCAAAATATTTAAGCCGATCGGCAGTAAAATGGCCGAAACCGACATGTTCACAATCCACATTGATAAAAAGGCCCCAACGGCCATAAAAATAAACACCAGCCTCCGTGGTTCAAAACCGACTTTGCCTATCATAAGAGCCGTCAGGCGATCGGCCAGACCGGAACGAGTCAATCCGGCTGATAGAATCAATACTCCTATGAAAAAGACCACGACTGAATTGCCAAAACCGTACGCCACTGTCTCTTTAAACGGCATTAATCCGAAGAGCGGCACCAGCAACAGACCGGCTAATGCCGCTACCGCAAAAGGCAGCGCTTCGGTAATCCACAAAATGATCACAAAAGCAAGAACTCCTAACGCCATCTTGCCTTCACTTGTCAGGATAACCGAAGTATTTTCTGTGTTAAACAGATCTGATGGCAAATAAATGAACAGTAATAGAATTATTACAGCCAAAATTAAAGAAGCAATTCTTTTCCCCACGGTTGAAGGTTTCGTTTCTTGTTTTAATTTTGTCAAAGTTACCGGCGCCCCCACTATGTGTAATTTATTTATTATTCTCCTGCTAACTTCATAATCCTTCGAACCTGAGTAAACTTTGACTATTGATAGAAAATTATGGTATTATTTATTTACCGATCAATTTATTCAAGGAGGGAAAAATATGAGCTGGATTTGGATTTTATTAATTATTATTGTTTTAGTAGTTCTTTGGTTCCTTTTTGGTAACAAGCTAAAGGAAGGCGGCGGAACCAAAAGCAGTTTACCTTCACAACCGGCAACTCCAGGAAAAGCAGATGACCTGAAGATTATCGAAGGAGTCGGCCCCAAGATTGCCAGTGTTTTGAACGAGGCAGGAATTACCACCTTTGCTCACATGGCCCTGAAAAGCGCCGGGGACTTGAGAAAGATTTTGGATGATGCTGGCATTGGCGCTATTGCCGATCCAACAACCTGGCCGGAACAGGCCGCGCTGGCCGCAGAAGGCAAGATGGATGCCCTGAAAGAGCTTCAGGATAAACTACAGGGTGGCCGCGAAGCATAATCAGCATCACCATAACACAGGGGGACGGTTCTTTTGTGTTGTTTAAACCATCTGATACAAACATGAGAATTAGAAACAACACAAAAGAACCGTCCCCCTGTGTTATCCCGATCAAATCTACATTTTTACTTTTCAATGCCGATGCGGGCGGAAACTCCTTGATCCATATAGTGTTTGATACAACGCATTTCAGTAACTAAATCGGCCCGGGCAATAATTTCAGCAGGAGCGCTACGGCCGGTAAGGATCAGCTCCATGGTTGGGGGTTTGCGGTCGATCAGGGAGCAAATCTCTTCTAAACTGATCAGTCCGCCATGGTAAGCAGCCATGATTTCATCGAAGATCAAGATATCACAGGCCATGCTGTCCAAAACTTCTTCGATCTGTTTTATTTCCGACTTTAACCTGGTCTTCAGCTCAAACTTTTCCACGTCATTCATCGAACCAAAGAACTTTTTGGTTTCAGCCAGGCGGATGATTTTAAAGCGTCCGTCCAGCATGGTCGTGCTCTCCAGCTCGCCACTGGGTGCACCTTTAAGAAACTGAAACATCACCACTTTCAGCCCACGGCCAACAGCCCTTAAACCCAGACCCAAGGCAGCTGTGGTTTTGCCTTTACCGTCTCCCGTATAAACCTGCACATACCCTTTTTTCAAATTGCCACCTCAGTTTTTATGATAATGAACTGATAATAATATTTACGCCTTCAAGTCCTTATATTTTTAATGTACATACGTTTAACCTATTATTCATAATAAACCTTTCCCTAATCTTTGCCCTTTAAATGTAATAATTATTGTCAATTAATTGACTAATTGCTTTATTATCTGGTATCATATCTCAATAAAATCCATTTCCATCCTATCATAGAATACTGAACAGAGGCATGCCGGATGGCCAGCAAACTGAGCTTAAAAAGATCAAGGATCAGACAAGGGCTTGAGAAAGCCTCCATTTTTGCTTGTCTTGTCTTAGCAATGGTAATGTTTATTGTTGGACTATCTTCCGGAAATGATCATCTTAATAATAATTCCAAAGAAAGTTCCCTGGTTACAGCAATAGCAACAGCTATGCCTCACAATGGCTGGGCTCCTCACACTATATATTTCAGCGCCTTTGGAAGCAAATCTCTTGATTCCAAAATAGTAAGCTATGAATGGGACCTCGACGGTGATGGCCGGTTTGATTATGATGCTACCGCCCAAAATGGCTATGCCTCTTACAGTTATTCTAAAACCGGCGAAAGAACAATCACCCTACGGGTGACCGACGAAGAAGGAAAAACCGCTACAGATAGTTTGATTATCAATATCAAACATCCAGCTTCAAGCAGTGTTGACTACTGGTCTGTATTTGATGACAGCCTGATAAGACGGATCGATGTCAGTTTATTAAGCATTGATTGGGAGAAAATCTGGTCTGAGCCGGAAGCAAAGTATCAGGCGAAAGCAGACTTGAAAATATTCGGCAGACAGCTGCAGGATGTCGGCTTTCGGATGCGCGGCCAGTTTTCCCTGCGTGTGTCCGGAAGTAAAAAACCCTGGAAGTTTGACCTGGACGCCTATATCCCCGATCAGGAATACCAAAATCTTAAGCAGCTGCTTCTAATCAATAATGTTGGTGATCCAAGTTTATTGAGAGAAAAGCTGGCTTACGAGTTGATGGAATTTGCCGGAGTGCCGGCCAGTCATACTGCCTATGTTGAACTGTGGGTTGATCTACTAGATGACAATGAAGAGCCTATCTACTGGGGTATCTATACGCTGATCGAAAGAGTTGACAATAAGTATATTGCCAACCGTTTTGGCAGAGATAGTAAGGGTGGCAATCTATACAAAGCCAGCCATGCCCAGCGTGGGCCGATGGATTTAATCTACTATGGGGAATCGATTACCGACTACCCCCTTCAGGATGGTCAATACGCTTATGGGAAAATGAACAACGAAGACGAAGCTGACTATAGTGATATTATCAATCTTTGCCGGGTAGTTGACTACAATAGTTATAGCGATGATCAATCATTTATGGCTGCCCTGGAAGAAGTTATTAATGTTGATACTTTTTTACGGTACATGGCTGTAATCACTATTCTTGACAACTGGGATAGCTATCCCTACACAGGTAATAATTTTTATTTGTTTAATAATCCTACAACCGATCGTTTTGAGTGGATCCCCTGGGATTTAACCTGGGGGATGAATGCTAACGCCCCGCTGTTCGGCAAAACTGGAGAATCAATTATTGGCAGTGCTCCCCTTTTTGATCGGGTTTTTGCTATCGAGGCTTACCAAACGCGCTACGCCGCTTACGTTGATCTGATAGTCCGCCACCGTTTTAATCCTGCTTACATGACAGAACACATCAAGAATTATCATAGTCTGATTAAACCATACATTAATAAATCAACCGGCGATCAGGCTTTCTTTGGAGAAGAACCGATGTTTAATAACAATCAGTTCGATAATTCCTGGCAGGAACTTATTTCGTTCATAGAAAATCGCGGTATCTATTTAGAAAAGAGCCTGAATGACTTCTTAAGCAGCAATCAATAATCTAAACGAAAGGAAGCGAATCATGCGCCGACTATTTGCAAACGCCGTCTGCTTTACCTTTATCTTGTTCTTACTGCTTTTCTTACCTGTTTCCGTTACATACGCCGAATCTCTTTTAGAAAATTTTGATGAGACCCAATTACCACAGTGGGACCTATCACCGGAAGCAATTGTAACTGGGGGAATACTGCAGATCGGCCCAGCAAATTTTGCAGCTCCTAGCGGAGAATGGCAACAATTTGAAATGAAAGCCAAGATGCGCTACAAAAATCCCGGAGAACTCCAAATCCAGTATCAGTCAACAGAAAAGGGTTTTTATAACTTAATAATATTTGAAAATGAGGCTTTGCTGTTAAAAGAAATGCAGGGTGAGGGCCCTACGGAGCTCGCCATTACCAATATTGAGACGCTTGCTGAAGATCAATGGTTTGAATTAACAATTGCTTTTCAGAACAATTCCCATAATATTAGCATAGACGGCAACAGCTTAATTGCTGTCGAAGACCCCAACCCTTATTTAAATGGCAACTTCTTATTTGCTGCCCATGGGCAAAGGATCCTGGAAATCGACAGCTTGGAAATAAAGCCACTTCAAACAAATGAACCACCTGTTTCAGAGGTAACTGAAGAAATCCCCGGAGAGGATATAACAGAATCAGCCCCGTCTACCAGTGAAGATTCCCTCTTAACTTTACTGCAATCATTATCCGGTGATCAAGGTAACACTTTCCGAATTGAAGTATTTGCCATTAACCTCTTGCTGGCTGTTTTTACCTCCTTCGTGCTTAGCCGTGCTTATATTTTCTGGGGCAAGTCATTATCTAATCGGCGCAAATTTGCCGCAAACTTTATGATGATTACTGTCACTACAACCTTTATTATCTTAGTAGTGCGCTCGTCAGTTGCCTTGTCTCTAGGTTTAGTTGGTGCGTTATCTATTATTCGTTTTCGAGCCGCTATTAAGGAACCAGAGGAACTGGCCTACCTTTTCTTAGCGATTGGCCTGGGCATTGGGCTGGGAGATAACCAGAGAACAGCAACCTTACTGGCTCTCGCGGTAGTAATCATCGTCATCGGCTTGTCACACTTGTTTCGACAGACCCAGGCCGATACAAACCTACATCTGACAATCAGCAGCCCCGATCCTCATCACCTGAACATTGAGGAAGTGAGTGCGTTATTAGGTCGCTACTGTTCAAAAATGAGGCTACTACGTTACGATCAAAACCACGACGTTTTGGAAATGTCTTTTGTAGTTGAATTCAGGCACACATCAGATCTAAACAAACTGCAGCGCGAACTGGAAAAACTTTCACCTTCGATCGAAATATCATTTCTTGACAACAAAGGTGTGTGGTGATGAATTTTTCTGCAACTGAAAAACCGGAAAGCTACACTCCGCTCCTAACTTACCGCTATGAGCGTAAATATGTGGTGGAAGAACTTACATTGCCGCAAATTAAAGCAGTAATCAAAGCTCATCCCAAATTATTTTACCAGGCTTATCCACCTCGTTACATCAATAGCCTTTACCTGGATACTATCGAACTTGAAAACTACTACGACAATGTCCAGGGATCAGCAGAGCGGCGAAAAATGAGAGTACGCTGGTATGGTGAACTACGTGGAAGAATCAAAAATCCTATCCTGGAAATAAAAATTAAAAATGGTCTGGTCGGGAAAAAATTATCTTTTTCACTTGATGATTTCGACTTCACCCCGACCTTTAATGACCACACTCTTTACAGCTTATTTGATAAAAAGCTTGTCCCGGAGATCATCCGCTACGAATTAAAAACCATGAATGCAGTTTTACTGAACCGCTATTATCGCCATTATTATGTTTCGCGTGATGGCGCCTACCGGGTAACCATTGACAACAACCTGAGTTTTTACAGAATTAACTGCACATGCTTAAACCAACTGGCCCATCGGCAGCTTAACTGCAGAGAACTGGTTGTTGAATTAAAATACGGCGAAAATGATGAGCTCTTTTCAGACCGTGTTTCCGGATTCTTCCCTTTTCGTATGACCCGCAGTTCCAAGTACGTGCAAGGAATCGAACGAGTTTATTTCTAAGGCATGCAATTAAAAATTGATGAAAGGAAGGGAGAAAATATGAAGAAAAGTTTATACTTAGTAACTTTGGCGATTTTATTATCAATTCTTTTAACCGGTTGTGGTTTCCTCGGTTTTGGTCAATCGTCCCCGGAAGGGCCGATTGAAGATCCACACATGGAGCCAGATCCACATGGTGAACCAGACCCACACATGGAACCAGATCCACATGGTGAACCAGATCCACACATGGAGCCAGATCCACATGCAGAACCCGGGCAGCACGAACCGGAACCACATCCCGAACCACCTCCCCCTGAACCCGAACCTGATGGTTGCGATGGACCGCCGACTTTCACCTTTTTTGAGGCCCATCCCCCAACCATCTCCCCCGGCCAGACAGCAATGATTGAATGGGGTCCGATTACCAATGGTAAGAACGGTCCCCTGGTCCAATTTGTTGAGCTCTCACCCGGAGGATTTGGTGAAGTCGGCTCTCCGGGTTCAAGACATGTTTCACCTTCGGCGACAACAACTTATACCCTGACCGCAACCGGATGCGGCGGGACTAAGACTAAAACTGTCACGGTTGAAGTGCAAGGGTCAGCACAACAACAACCGCCTCAACCGCAACCACCACAACCTCAACCGCCACAACAACCACCGGGAGGAGGAGGCGGTGCGACAGGACCTCCACATGTTACCCAGGTTGTCGCATACGCTAACCCTAATTCTTACACGGGCCCCGGTCCGGTAAAAATTAATTTTGAAGCTGATATTACTACTAACGGGCCATGTACTGTGACTTACAGATGGGAGCGCAGTGATGGAGTTCAAAGCCCGGTCGAAACATTGATCTTCAATGCAGCAGAAACAAAGAAAGTAAAGGACGATTGGACCATTGGCTGTGGAGGACCAGGCACAGGCTTTTTATGGGAGAGAGTGAACATCATAACACCACTACCAATGACCTCAAATAACGGGGAATTTATGCTAAACTGTACCAATTAGAGACATCAGTACTTTAACAAAAGGTGGGGCAAGGCTAATGCTTAATCGGCATTGGCCTTGCCCTACCTTTATAAAGCGAATCGAAAACACTCAGACTTAATAGCGGATATCCTCTTTCGATAATTCC
>CAZAKI010000072.1:0-2513 GCA_964485855.1 uncultured Syntrophomonadaceae bacterium
GGTATATCTTCAGTGATATAGCGGTTGTTAATATCAAAGGGACCGGTTCCGTACTGGATGTAATCCTGTTCATTAAAGGGGATCACATAATCAGGTCCCATATATTCGGCGCCAAGAATACTTTCACGATGGAAAAACTGTTCCTTTTTAAAGGACTGAATTCCTACACCTATTTTTTCAGCAATAGCACACTGTTCCAGGTAAAAGGAATATTGAACCTTGGCAATGGAAGGACAGTAAGCGTGTGAGTAGATCGAATAGTCATATTTATCATTACCATAAATAACACCCCAGTTCTCCATCACTCCGACCCCCAGGATGGTCCCCGGACAATGTAAAACGGGATTGACATTACTGAACCCAATATCAAGAGCAGTATCACCGGAATCCAGCCCATTGTTTTGGGTGATGCAATCCATTGAACCAAGGTATTTGGCGCTTTCTAAAAAATTATCCTGATCGGCCATCGGCATGGCAGCGCCGCGCAAGGTAATGGCTCGATAGTAAACCCTAATCCGAGGCAGCACAACACCACCCTTGATATCGACCCGGCTGCCGTACGGCGAACTGGACCAGCCACCGATGATCACTTTTTTGGTACAACCGGCTTCAGCCATCATTTTTCTGAGCAGCAGGGAGCCAAAATTATCGGGAAAGATGTGAATAACCATGCCGTCTTCGAGACAGGGTATCAATTTTTTAAAAAATACCTGGTGTCCAAAAGCCGGGGTTGCAACAACTACCAGGCCGGCTCCTTTAACCGCTGCGGCAATATCTTCGGTCACCAATTCCATCCTGGCAATTCCTGAACGTTCAAAGCTGTAAAGATTCAACTGGGGTCCGTAAAAATTAAGCCCGCTTTCCCGAACCCCGAAGAGGGTTTTGGCTGAAAAGGGGGGCAGATCGCAGAATCGCACCCTGGCACCGGCAAGGGCACAATCGGCCGCCTGGGCCTTACCCACAGCGCCGGCTCCAAGCACTGCAACTGGTTTTTCCTGCAAGTAACTCATGTCTGACACTTAGTTTTTTCCTCCTTTGGAATTAATCTCACCTGATAATCCTTTGCAAAAACGATGCCAAGAGTCCATAAGGTTAGCTTAAACAGAAGGCCTGAAAAAGCTTTTTTAAACTTTTTCAGGCCGATTGAGGGGTTTATATCATCCTGTGGCGCAATAATTACTTGCAGGCAAGATATTCTTGCTCCACAATAATAGTCATTACTTCATTGATAATCTTTAACTTTTCAGCTGTTGCTGCAATTATTGATTGCAGTAACAGGGCGATTTAAGCTTCAAGATCGCTATAGGCATCCCGATAGAGCTGCTCGAGATCCTCAATGGTCGGAATGCGCGGATTACCATAAGTATTATCATTTTCCAGGGCAATCTTCGCCATGACCGGAATCTTTGCCGGGTCATGTTCAGCTTTGTTAAGCGTGGTCAGTAATCCAACCGAGCGGGCAAACTTCTGCATTGCTACTGCCGCCAGATCAGCCGCATCAAGCATTCCCAGCCCCTCAACATTTTCCCCCATAGCCTCGGCTACTTCAATCATGCGTTCCACACAGGCCATGGTATTGTATCTAATAACCGGTCCGGCCATGATCGCCAAGGTCTCCCCATGGCTGAGACCGAATTTAGAGGTGAGCTGTAAGCCTGAAGAATGGATTAAAGCGCATCCGGTATTCATGGCATAACCCGCTTCCATAGCTCCCAAAAGCATCTGCTCTCGAGCTTCTATGTCATTTCCATTTGCAACCGCTCGACCTAAATATTTGAAAATACGTTTCACAGCCGACAGGGCAAAGAGATCTGTCTGCGGCATCTTGTAACGATGGTAGTATGCTTCCAGGGCATGAATCAGCGCGTCGTAACCGGTTGAGGCGGTTAGTTTTGAAGGCATGCTGACTGTCATTTCGGGATCGAGCAGGGCAATCTTCGGTAAGCACATCCAACCGCCGCAAAAACCTTTATAATTTTCTGCAGTATTGGTTACTACCGCCCAGGCCCCAACCTCACTTCCCGTCCCGGATGTTGTTGGAATCAGAATCAACGGTGGAATTGCATTCTTGTTTGGTGTATCGTAAAGGTTGGTTACATAGTTGGGCACAAAATTGTCCCTGATCGAACCCGGGTTAGTCGCAATAATCCCTATAGACTTTGCCGTGTCAAGATTGCTGCCTCCACCCACGCCAATGATTACATCGCACTTTTCTTCCTTGTAAATCCGGCAGCCGTTATCGATCTGATTATCGGTAGGATTAACATCGCTGTCCGTATAAAGATAGTAATCGATATTCTTCTCTTTCAGTGATTTTTCAATTTCATTAAATTTTTCCATTTTGGAAGTGGTTTTTCCGGCTACCAGAAAGACTTTTTTACCGCCAAGTTGTTCAACGTAAGTCCCGGTATCGGAAACTACTCCACACCCAAATATGACTCGTTCCGGCCCCATGAATAAGCTACCCTTTAGTGACATAGTACTCTCCTTTTTATGTTTTTATATTTTTACTC
>CAZAKI010000072.1:2613-7583 GCA_964485855.1 uncultured Syntrophomonadaceae bacterium
GTTTGCTCCCCTTCGTTAATATAAATACGATCTAATTCCGGATCAATTTTTACCTTTACTTTCCGGGAAAGAGTTTTAATCATTGGGTCCACTAGATTTTCCTCGGCATACCAACCCGGCCCCGGTTTCTTACCTAAAACAATCATAGCCGCAGTGAATGGAATGGCAAACTGGGCATCGACAACCCCGGCAGGCTCATAAATCTCCTGGGTTTTTACCCAATAAAAGGTATGGATGTCAATCGCGGCGATATCTTCCGCCGCTAGATGGTTATTTTGAATAATCGCTTTGAGACCATCAAGGGCCGGGTGCTGCCAACGGCAGCATGAATATGGCTTGATGCTCATGTCATTCAAAATTGTATACTTCTCGCCTAAACCGGAAATCATTTTATCGTAATCACATTGATCTGATCCGGCCATAATCCAGAATCCATTATCGCCATCTAAAATATAATGGTTGCCGATGAAGCCATTTTCGGCCAGGATAGCAGCCAGGGTGCCGGTCCAACAAGGCCAGCCAGTCGGCTCTTTAACCCAGTGAATCGGGCGTTCTGAAATATCCCAACCCCATTTTTGGGTACAGGGCAGTGGTGCTGTAGCCCCGGCAACTCCAAAGGCATTGAAGAGTTGTTCAAAATTAAGGTTGATAATTTTAGCAGCAGCGATCACGGCGCTGAAGGTTTGCCAGGTTCCGAAACCCCAAACCTTGTCAAGGCGTTCTTTGGTCGGCTGAATGCCAAGACCAATTCTATTGCCAACCTCATAAGCGGTGACGATGGCATTAATAATCTGTCGACCGTTTACAGGCCTCCACTCCGCTGCGGCCAATGCCGCCGGAATAGTAGATGATCCGGGATGTCCAATGGCATTTGAAAGGTAAGCATCATCAAAGTCCAGCGCATTGGCATTGGTGCCATTTACAAAGGCAGCGTGAATGGTAGGCACCTTCATTCCTCCCCCGATTAAAGTTGCTTCTGGCTGCCCCCCCATCGCTTTGAAAGTTTTTAAAACAGAACGACCGATTGCTGAACGGCTACCGCCTAAAGCACAACCGATGCTATCTAAAATATGGACCTTGGCTTTTTCAACAACGGCATTTGGAAGCTGTTCAAATGAAGTTGCATACGTGTAATGGACGAGCTTTTTGGTAATCCAGTCGTTCATCTAATAACCTCCGTATTCATCACAAAAAATGCCGGGAATATTCTTTTATAATTATAAAGGTTTTCAGAATTGCTTCAATTTACATAGCGTCATATTCTAGAAGCTATTATTGTACAAAGCGTAAAGATCAATCGATCCTGGCTAACCAAGCAAACTAAAAAAAGGCCTTAACCTTGTAACTCAAAGGGTCACCGGCCTTGATTATTATTGCTGATTTCATTTAGAGAACAAGCTTACCTGTTACAATTTGTCCCGGCTGCAGATTATGCGCGGATTGATTTCATATAATCAATCAATAATCTGTCCAATTCACTATCGATCATCGTTTCAGGCGCATCTGCCAACCGTTTTTTCCATGCCTGATTAGCCCTGAACAATATGTCCCGATCTTCATTTTTCTCCTGCCATTCGCTGTAAGCATGCCAGTCAGAAATGCTTGGCTCCCACAATTCCTTGTAACGCCGGAATGTCTCTTCATGAGTAAAATAAGATCCGCTGTGGCCAATTTCCATGATTAAATCCAAAGACATTGCTTGATCTGACGTATCAATACCTTCAGCAAACCTGAGCACCCTGCCGATCAATTCTTCGTCAATAATAAATTTTTCATAGGATATAGTCATAATTGATTCCAGCACACCGTGACATTCATGCAAAATATTGGGACGGGCAAGAATGCCGAGAACTAAATTTTGCATAGTTTCATAGCCTGCCTGAACATCAACGACTTTTGCATCAGTCATACCAGTCATCAGTCTCGATGGCAGATGATAAAAATCGTGAGCCATCTGTAAGCCGGCAATATCGATTAACATCATTTCCGGAGCACCGGTAACATAGTTGCCACGTTTCATATAAGCAGTGGAGGAGCAGGGGCACATGACAAAGGCGTTCCCGGGATTGATCAGCTGAGTTAACACCAACGCAGCCAGGATTTCAGCGTTCTGTAAAACTATTGTGCCAAAAATGCTGATCGGTCCGGAGACTCCAGCCATGATGCAGGGTAAGCTCATAACAGCCTGGCCCTTTTTGGCATATTGAATCATGCTGTCAGATGTTTCTGTGCCATATGCCAAAGGGCTCAGCGGGTTAACGCTTACTGCCAGGCAGATATCTTCAGAGAACCTTTTTTCACCCATGGCAATTTCCATCATTTTTAGATTCTCAAAAACATGAGCCTTGCTTTCACAAATGCCAATAACAGGTTTATCAGTATGTTTAATCGTTTCATAAAGCATATAGAGATGCTTTTCGTTAACACCGGCATCACTGATTTGGATCGGGGTTGCTCCAACGACTGTGGGTAAAATACTTGATTGATGTAATTTTTGGATGTTCGCATAATCTTCCCTGGTTCCGGGCCAGCGCCCACGATCGATACTTTGAGCAAAAACACAACCAACATTAGGCTCAACCACATAACCTTCTCCGAGCATTACCGACTGTTTTTCATTGCGGGCTGTCCATTTAAATTTGGCAGGCGCCTTTTCCACTGATTCTTCCACTAATTTGGGGGGGATAAATACAGTTTTATTTTCTACTTTAATGCCATGGCTGCTAAAAATATCCAGTGCATCCCGGCTGTCGAATCTGACTCCTGTTTCCTGGAGTATTTTAAGTGAGGCATCGTGTATTCTTTGATAATCAGTTTCGCCAATAACACGCATAGTCGGTAAAAACCGCATTGAAGCAACTCCTTTTAGTGGTAGTACAGACCTGTAGATCCTGGTTTTGCAGTGAATAAATCATTCTATTTTAGACGCTTTTTTATTGTTTATATACTCTAACCCATAAAGCGCGATCTCAACACAAATTCTGATCTCGGCATGATCAAATATTTCATTACCAATTAACTGTTTAATGGTTTCAATCCGCTGATATAAAGACTGTCGTGCTATTAGAAGCTGCTCGGCAGCCTCTTTTTTATGGTATTGGCAATCTCGAAGTGCTGTCAGGGTATCAACCAGATTGCTTTCCTGCTTTTTATATTTCAATATCGGTCCCAGGTATTCTCCAACATAATCCTCAATGCTGGAGTACTTTTCAAGCAGCATTAATATCCGGTATACGTGCAATTCATCATAAAAGAATGTTTTTCCGTTATTAATGATATTTCTCATATAGAGAGCTTCTTTGGCATTCTCTAAGCTTTGGCTTAACTGGTCTAATTCAACATACCTCTTACCAACTGCAAAGGAAAGGTTTCTGGCTTGCTCGTCAAAACTGTCTGCGGAAAGCATTATTTCAATATTATGTAGCGCTTTTTTTATTCTAATTTTCCATGTATTACCATCTTGAATATCGATCAGCGCAAATAATAATCGTTGATTTGAGATCGCCCAAAATAAATAAAAACCCTGTTGTTCCAAAAAAGACCTGATGATTGCGATCGCTTTGAAGAGAGTATCCGATTTTTGGATCTGGCTCATGTATTCCATCGAATGACTAACTAAGAAGGCAATACAGCCAGTAGGTCTAACGTGCGGTTCTGTTTCCTGTAAATGCTGGAGGACTTTGTATTGTTTTAATCTTCCCGAGAACCATCTCGCTACCCAGTTTTCTTTGGCCTGCCGTTCTTTTTCCTTTAACAGGAAATTTGCCAAAAGATCCTGAGTGAGAATGATTGAAAATTTTTCAAGAATCAATAAATCAGATTTTTTTAGCTCTCGTTTGGGAGAAGTAACAACCAGGTAAGCTAAATCATGATTGTAAGCCATTATCCTGTAGTAAGCGCTATTTGAACTGAGCAAGCACTTCGCCGGATTCGTACCGGAAAATAATTCACTTACTTTCTTTTGCAATACCTCCTTTTCCTCTTTATCAAGATTTGGAATAAATACTGCCCTGCCTCTAATGGGGATATAAGCGATACTTACATCTAATTTGTAATAAACATAGTGCAATAAATTTTCCAGATCATGGGGTTTAATCGTTATTTCATTTATTTCGTTAATAAATGATTCTTGTTCCAGGTAAAGTTTATAATCAGAATTAATGATCAGCGCATGGATATCACGGATTAGATCTATATAGCGGCATTCATGATTTTTGGGGAAAACAATTATTGGAAATTTATTTTGTGCTGCCTCTTTAATGATCGCTTCGGGAATATCGTCAATAGTATCAAAAAAATTAAATTTGGCCCCCAGTTGAACACAAAGCGCTGCCGCTTTTGCCTCAATTAACTGTTTAAAATATAGATGGAAATCCTCAATATCTTTCCAGCCTGCCCCGGTAGTAAGAATAAAGTCATTACCGTTGATATAATCCCGGCAATTGGTTACTTCCATAACATGAGACCAAACAACTTTGTTGCTTAAACCATCTTTACCACCAATAACAGTAGCATATTTGAACTGAGGGAGCTTTAAAATTTCTTCGACCGTTAAAATACTTTTTTCATTCATGGTTATCCTCCATGATTTAGGCGCAGTTTCTTGATTAAGTTTTAAATTATGGTTCTTTTTACTAGCCAAGTTAGTTTCATTATAAAACAAATCTCCGCAAAACACACAGTAATATCTACAGCATATAATAAATATTAACATTTTCAAAGACAAATTGCCTAATAAGAATAAAGGAAAACATACATTATGACAGTTGTAACTATTCAGATGTTAATTATAATTTAATTAATTGGTAACCTGCCAAATTTCTCTTTACTGGAGGGGGGAATAATCAAAAATTAAGTATTCTCGATCAAATTAGTAAAGGAGGATTGACAGATGGCAGATTTTGAAGCATTGGCTGGAGCGATTATTGAATGCAACGCGGCAAAGGCCGGCGAGCTGACCCAGAAACTGG
>CAZAKI010000073.1:0-7373 GCA_964485855.1 uncultured Syntrophomonadaceae bacterium
GCCTGGTCCACCTTTGAAGGGCCCTTTGATGTTGAAAGTGATCCAGCCTCCATAGAAATCACCTTTCTGGGCTTTAACCTTTTCCCCATCAACATAGCAGGCCTCAAGCTTTGATGGATAAAAAGCAAAATGGTCTTTAATTGCTTCATAATCGCGCTCCGGATTCTCATAAGACCAGGCCACGTTATTAATCTTGTCAACGCTAATCACCAAGTCAAAGTAAACTGCCGTTCCTTTGAACTCACAGCGGCTAGTCCTGACTGTCTTAAGCAGTAATTCCATTATTATATCTTTAGAGGGAATATAGAATACAGGGGGATGACTCGTTTCGAGCACTCGAAGAGTGCTGCTGCTTTTCGCTAACTCAAAACCGTTGTGGCGCACCTCTATTAACCCGGGATAAGTCTCAACCCGGGGCGGTCGTGGATAATCCCATACTGACTCATCCTGCTTCTTTACTATAACAGTTACTAATCTCATATCCGCCGATCAGATGATTGCAGCTTAAGCTATTTAGCTCACTCTGACAGCTAATTTTCTGCTTTTCTTACACAGTAGCGCTGATTAAAATTTGTAGTTTTGGCGGCTTATGCTACTGCGGTTTCTGCGAGCTGCATTCGACTCTCTGATCCAGTGCCCAGGTCATTAAATAACGCATCGCGGCCGCTCTGGTTACAAAACGCTTCTCGAATTTGAAATCATCGATTCTATCAATTAACTTTCCCGGTATTGATAAATTAAAGATAATCGTATCATCAAAGCTTTTTTTCATCACTGCCCCTCCCATTAACTTATTTTCTTTTTAGAAAATATTTTTACACTTCACCTTTATGGCGTTTCGTGACTGAAACAATTCCGGCATTATTTGGAAGTGCTGTAATCGAGTTTATCTAGATTTATATTGTGGTGGTCCCTATATAATAGGGATATGTACATAAAAACGCTAGGTTCCAACAAACCTTCAGGTTTTGCCTCGGGAATAAACCTCGCTGACCATCAACAGCTGAAATCAAGTGCCTCTAAAGACAATCCCATTCAACTTCAGACCAGTTTAACAAATTCCTTCGTGCAGGTACTCCGGTGCTTCCCGACTTAGTTAAGGTTTAACCCTTTCCTTCGCCTTTCTACTCCGGCGCCTTGCGACAGACTGACTCTTTTGGATCCTTCCAGTTTCCAATCGAAGCTTGCGCCTTTCTTTTCAGCTGGCTTTTCCCCTTTTGTCAGACCTGGCTCGCCTTCCAATTTCTTAGAACCTAGCTTTATTATGATAGCATGGCTTAGATAGATTGTCAATGTAATAAATTTGCAATTATTCAACCATTTAATTGCTTTTTGGGTTGATAGTATGAATGGTATGGATCAGCAATCAATAAGCTCTTCCCGGATGATTTGCTCAAGACATATTAAAAACTTACGGTTGTCTTCCTCGGTACGCTTCTTAGGTCCTTTTGTCCGTCCACCGCTGCGCCGGAATTTAGCTTTGGTTTCCCTTTCTTCAAGCATAAAGTCAATTGTTTCTGGTTGGAATTCCCTGCCATCAGGATTAAGTGATCTGACCTTTTTACCCAAGAGCATAGCTGCCAATCCCCAGTCCTGGGTTATGGCTAGATCTCCTTTTTCGGCCAGATTGATCACTTTCAGATCGGCTTCCTGGGAGGCATTGCCCACAACGATGTGATAATCTGATTCAATGTTATGGTTATAGCTGGCTACTGTCCAGACCGGAATAGCATATTGATGGCCTAGCCTGAGGCAGATGTTAAGTACTGCTTTGGGGCAAGCATCGGCATCAATGATAATTTTCATGATTAATCGAAAACTTCCCGCATAGCCTGTTGGCAGGTAGCTGTGATGGTCCTGGCGGTATTTTTAAAAGTGTCATTTCTAAGCCCTGTGTTTTCATTCATATAGAGCTTACGGTTTACTTCAACCATCACCGACTGAACCCTGGCTTCCTTAGCTGCGTAATATTTATATGGAACCAAGGCACCGGCATAGGGTTCATTATGAAACACTTTAAAACCAGTTTCTTTAAAAGCATTAATAAAGCTATTTTTAAGCCGCTTGGATGTATGGCAATCATCAGAGCCGATGCAGATATCCGGCCGCTCTGGGTTTTGATTCAACTCAAAGGGCAGGGGCTTTGAAGGGAAGGTATGACAGTCGATAATGATGCAGTGACCGTATTTATTAAGAACTTCTTCTACTTGCTTTTCAAGAGCTTCGTGGTGTGGGTAGTAGTAATCATTTAAGAGTTTGTTACGTTCGCTGACAGTTAGCTCTTTACGCAGCGGCTGATCGTGTGCGGTTCTGGTATAGATTACCCCCATCCCTGCTCCGGCCATTTTTTCTTCACTATCATCGGTGAAACGTTCCACATCGACTACCAGGCGACTGACTGTTGCCTGAACCAGGCGGGCGTTTTCACATTGGTGGTTAAAAAGCTCATTACTCCCTTCATCTGTCATTAGGATCAGTTCCCGATTTAGTTGTTCATCGGTTAGGATAAACTGATCTCTTAATGCGGGAGGGATATATTTTGAATTATGAGGTACGTGCAGGATAACCCAGTTAGGATAGCTCACCATTTTAAAGCGTTCCTCTTTTCTGACGGCTAAACATTTTTATTTTATCGCTAGATCTCTGAATTGATCATCTTCATCTGTCGCATCTCTTCTTAGTATAACCGATATCCAAAAGTGATGTAGACTTAAGTTTTTTATGGGGCAGGATTGTTAACTTCACATGTGGTTTCTGGTAATCAGAATTTATTATTTCTTTCGGATTAGGTTGGATTACTCCATATTGCTGAAATGATAACCTGCTATTATAATTTATAAAGATTAATATTTTAACACTAATTAGAGGCAGGTGGAACTTGTTTACAATACGTAAATTCCAAGATCAGGACTGGAATGAAACCTGGCAGGTTATCGAGCCAGTCTTTAGAGCCGGTGAATCTTATGCATTCTCTCCAGATTTAACCGCTGAAGAAGCCTACAAGGTTTGGATCGTAGCCCCGGCAGCAAGTTTCGTCGTGGTTAATGCAAACGACACCATCTTAGGGACTTATTATATAAAACCAAACCAACCAACTTTAGGCGCGCACGTATGCAATTGTGGTTACATTGTTGCAGAAAATGCCCGCAACCAAGGTCTGGCCTCTCTGATGTGCGATCATTCGCAGGTTCAGGCTGTTGCCATGGGGTTTTTAGCGATGCAATATAACCTGGTTGTTTCAACGAATGAAATTGCAGTTCGCCTTTGGCAGTCAAAGGGATTTAAAATTATCGGAACACTGCCTAAATCTTTCCGACACAGACGGTTCGGATTGGTAGACGCTCATGTAATGTATAAGCTACTTACATAAGCTTACTAAATAACAAGACAGGGGGACGTTTCATCTGTCTTGTTTTACAAGTTTGCTTGATAGCTAGCCAAATACAGCTAAGTTTTAAATCTAATTAATGCCAAGAAACGTGACTCAATATGCATAGTTTTTTTATATCATTCGGAGAAATGTAAGACAGATGAAACGTCCCCCTGTCTTGTTTATTCTTGCTTCACCAAGCCTGATTAAGAATAGCTCTGTGAGCATAAATTATGTCGTGTCCAATTTATTACGAAGGCTGCATGACTCCAGAAAATACAAGCCAGGCTAAAACACTTTTTGCCACTAAGCTTAAGATAATGTAGCCTCTTTCGCCATAGAGATAGTCTGCCCACTTGCCAACCTTCTTATATTGCAAAATCATATTTATCGGGAATAAGTTGAAGAAGACAAAATAAGATCCGATTATGGCGTAGACAAACCAAGGTACTTCGGCTGGATCAGCATTGCCCAGGGCGTGCATGATAATGACAATCCATGGGCCGATACCGGCAATACTGCCAAAAATAAACGGTGACCAGCTGACTTTTTCTGTATACTGATTTACTTTTTCCATCAGGAGGCCGAACCAGTTCATTGACGCGTTGAGGATGAAGATCAAGATCAGGGCGCCGATATCATAGACTCCAAAAAGCATGGCAATTAGAATAATCATCAGCGATGAGCTGAGTGAGTATTCGTACCACCGAAAGATATTGATCCCTCTTTGCAGATCGCGGTTATAAATAGCATTGGTTTTCGGCATCACGATTATAAAGTGAGCGAGAGCTGATAAAAAAAGAAAGAACGATACAAACAGGCCAAAAGGCACTTCACCAATTTGTTCAGGTTTGGTTACCAGGCGCATGATTTCAGGGTTAAATTCTAGGAAGTAAGACCAGACTGGGGTTTTAAAGGCCTTTATTTGATCAATTGAAAGGGCAAAGTAAAGCATTAAGGAACCCTGGATTAAGTGTAGGAGACCCATGACTAGGTTAAAACGTTTTAAATAAGCAAAAGTGATCTGCCTGCCTTTCTTCTTTCTTTTACCACCCTCCAATTCTGTAATCTTTTGCTGCAGCATCCAGTTAGTTTGTTCCAGTTCTGCACAACTATCTTCCTTTCCTTCAACCTGTGCTGCTTGGCCTTCATAGCGCCCGTCAGCCCAGGTTCCTGAAAGTATGGTTCCATCGGCATAGGTCAGCATTCCTTTCCCGTTTCTTCTTCCACCTTTCCATTCCCCATTGAACAAGGTACCATCAGCAATGGTAAGCATGCCAGATCCCTGTGGTAAATCATTATTCCATTCGCCAACATACTTGGTGCCATCCGGTCTAATCCAGAGCCCGTAACCATGCCTCTTCCCATTCTTCCAGCCACCCTCGTAACGCGATCCGTCTGGATAAATTTTGCTGTATTGGTTCATAATATCACTCCTCTAAATTATTCCGATTCCCTGTTTGCTTTATATTCTATATTATTTCTGAAATTATGGCTATTTTGTTTTTACAAATTCAATTAAGAAGCATAGCTTCAACAAGAGTTTTAGGTTAGAATGATTTGAAGAAGATTATTAACGATGAAGAAATACTTAGAGGTACCAACAAAGTTATCAACAATAAAATCTAGGTGATCGTAAATAATGAGTGAAAGAAAAAGCAGCGAAGTGATTATTTTAAAGTTTATGCTGGCTTTTTACATTATTTTGGCTTTTGTCCTGGCAGGACTTAATTTTGGTTATGTTGAGCAGGCTCCTGCACATATTGCTGCTCTGATCAAGACCTCCTGGCATTTTTACGAAAATGAATTGAAGACTATCTTTATAGTTTTGGGTAGTTACCTGACTTTACGCTTAATCAGAAAAAATGGTCGATCAAAAATGCGCAAGAATAATCTTCTCGGTTTTATCGGTTTCGCTATGGTTGTTCATATTATTGGCCCTTACCTTACTCACTATCCAGACTTATATTTTTTTGCGATGCCTCTACCCTGGACCAATCAACCACTACAGCTTTTGGTGCCCGGTAGTGATTTTTACTTAAGCTTTTTAGAGTATCCAGGAATAAGTGCTTTCAAGACTGTGCTGATTTTTTATTTTTCAATAAGCGCGGTAGTCTTGGTCGGCACTTTAATCAAAGGTCGAAGATGGCAATGTTCAACCATTTGTCTTTTTAGCGGCTTTGTGTCCGAGGTGTTTGCTCCAGCTTTTCCCTTGATCGGAAAGCATAAAAAATTAGGTCCCTGGGCGATTAAAGTTTTTATAGTTTTACGCTGGTTCTTTTTCGCTATTGCAGTATTTTTCAGCTTTTTCTGGTTGCTGCAGGTATTCGGGGTGAATCTTTTCAACAATCTTAGCTTATATAGTCAAGTTGAAATTTACAAATATCTACTATTCGATTTAATAGCTGCTTTGTTATTCTGGAGTTTCTTCACCGGTCGAGGTTACTGCTATTATTGCCCGCTTGGCACAGCTACCGGCTTACTTGGCCGGGTAACCGGTCAGCGTATCGAAACGAATCGAACGGAATGCATTAGTTGTGGCAAGTGCAATCAAGTATGTCCAATGTCGATAGACATCCTGTGCTGCGCCCAGGAAGGTAAACCTGTGATTAATCTAAATTGTGTGGGCTGCGGCCACTGCGTTGACAGTTGCCCCAAAGAAACTCTTTCCTATGTTACCACCCTTTCTCCCCAGCGTTAAATACAAAGAACAAGACAGGGGGACGTTTCATCTGTCTTGTTCTTTGTAACTTTTTTACTGCTACGCTTAATAAAAATTTGGCATACTGCACAACTACATCTAGTTGAACGCCCATTTCTTCTTCAGCATTTTCATTTAGTTACCGCTAATATCTTTTTGCTCTCTCTTGCTTAATGATTTAAAAATAAGCGCATAAGACTCATCTATCATTTCCCGTAGAAGTTCTTCTGGAGTATCTCCGTCAAGATAAACAGAGTTCCAGTGCTCTTTGTTCATATAATAGCCGGGAATTATATCCTCGTATTCTTCTCTTAGCAATTGTCCGTGCGAAGGTTCAAGTTTGAGAGTTATTATAGCTTTACTGCTTTTATCGTTACCCTGAAGGGCAAACATCTTTCCGTTCAACATGTAACAGGTGGCATTCCACTCTTCCTTAAAATCTTTTTCTACTCCCAGTTTCGAACAACAGTAATGATCTAACCATGAATAATTCACTTAATGATCTCCCCTCTAAAGTTTAAATAATCAGGTAGATTATTATCTGTTCTTTTTGATTCATATTTCGTGTATAGATCTTTCAGCTAAAATTAATTGAAAACAAGACGGATGAAATGACCCCTTGTCTTACCTATCTTATTATTTTACACTCTTTGGACGACATATGCTTTTGCCTCCACCCTTTTAGTTTGTTCACGATCTAAAAACATTGTAAAGGGTAAACTTCTCATTATCTTAAAGCTATTATTTACAACCCAACTATGAATTTCTTTCCCGCTATGGCGATACATGGTCACTTCTTCATCTGTGTGCGTATGTTCCGGCCCGACAATCATTGCTGCTGGCTCGCTGTGAATCCGATCGCCAACAACAAATGAAAAAATACCTCTACGATTAATTACTCGGGATGTTTCTGTAAATATCACCGACAAATCGTTAAAAAAATTCATAACGCCTGTACAGATTACGTGATCAAAACTATTTGATTCGTAGGGATAGGGTGAAATTGTTAAATCATGTAATTGTAATGACTCTATTCCTTTGATGCGGCATGCATCAAGCATTTGTTGTGAAACATCCATCCCATGAACTTTGAGACCGGCTTTTCTATAAAGATCGGAACCTAAACCGGTTCCTATACCGATATCAAGCAATAAATGACTACTTTTTACATAAGCATAGGACAGACCAAACACAACTTCCGGGCCAAACCATCCTGTCGCTTCAGCTTCTTCTTGATAGGATTCAAGGAGTATTTGGATCTGCTTATTGCGTTCTGTCATCCTGAAAATCCCCTTTATTTAG
>CAZAKI010000074.1:0-3562 GCA_964485855.1 uncultured Syntrophomonadaceae bacterium
AAACAGCGTCCAGGGGATTTGTGGATAAACCAGCACGCCAATTGAGCCTAGCAAACCTCCGCCGAGCATCATCACCAAGGCAATAGGCGAGGCCAGCAGAAAGGCGAGCAAAGTTAAAGACCATGCTGTTTTTGAAGTTTGGCGATTCAGAAAATAGATCAAAATCAATCCGCCTAATGTGCCTGCTACGAAGAACAAAATGTAATCTAATCCAGTGGAATAGGCATTCCATTTTCCAAAGCGCCCATAAAACACGGCAATCTGTACAACAACAGATAACAAACCGACTAATAACGCTCCAACTATTTGAGTTTTTTTCATCAGAAATTTCCTTCTAAGCGATAAGAACCTGTTTTCTGCTGGGGTCATTATAAGCTGCTAGTTAGACCCAGGACAAAACGCATCAGCAGAACGGTATCACGGACATCGACAGTTCCATCGCCGTTAATGTCGGCAGAGAGAAGCTGGCTATGATCTAATGAAACAAGCCCCACCGCGTAACGGGCGACCATGGAGACATCAGCGACATTGATGCTGCCGTCACCGGTCAGGTCGCCTCTTTCCAGGGCAGTGAAATAGGCGGTAGCATCAATATTTTCGGTAACCAGCAATCGGGTGCTCGTGGTTAAAACTTCTCTGCCCCCAATCACCCACTTGGCAAATTTCCAGCCAGGGGCCGGCTTGGCCGTGATCTCGATTTCCGCGTTCTGATTATAGCTGGCTGTACCCGGAAGCGGGTTGGTTGTTCCCTCACCGACAATTGAGATGGTCAGGGTATATTGTACCGGCAGTGGAGCGCTGGGTGGTGGGATTGGCGGGGAAGGCACCGGTTGCGGATTTGATCCCGGTGCGGGTGACGGGTTAGGAGCCGGGGCATTTGGATAATCGGCGATAGTAACTAGCTGGGGTTCCGACCATTCAGACTGCAGGTCAGTGTTAACCGAACTACGCAGCCTGACTCTGATTTGGTACGTGCCGGCCAATGGCCAGGAGTGGACAGCCTGATTTTCGTCAAGCCAGGCGGAGAGGAGCCCATTTCCCCAGTCAAACTGGTACTGGGCAGCCGACTGATCCGGGCAGGTTGTTTGCACAGTAGAATAAAGATAAAGGTTATTAACGTAACCGGAAATCGCTCCGGATGGTGGTTGGGGTACGGCAATGATTTCCGGATCTGATTGATTTGAATCAGGATCAGTCCCGGGCTCTTCATCATCTTCCGGATCCCCTTCGTCGGAATCTAGACTTTCTTCCGGTTCCTCATCAGCAGTATCAGCATCCTCTGCAGGAGTCCCAGTGTCATCTATATCTTCGGTTAGATCATCATCTTCGCTGTTTTCCAGTTGGTCAGGTTCTCCGCCACTGCCTGTTTCTTGATCATCTTCCTGGTTATTATCTCCCGGATCCGCCTGCTCTTCTGGTTCAGCGTTAGCTTCACTTTCTTCTTCAGCCGAAACAGGGGTGAGCTGCCAGGTTAATACGATATTACCCTGAGCACCGTCCCAGCCATCAACTGCCAGTTTATAACTGTTTTCAGCCGTAACACTGAAGGTTACCATGCTCTGATCAGTGTTACCATAATCATCATTAGCGGCGATCGGGGTTAAAGCAGCTAATGACTGCCCACTGTAAACGGCGAGAATTGTATCAAAGTCACTGCCAAATGTATCAAAACTAACTTCGCCTGTTTCGGGGGCAGTCCATTGCCACCAGACTGAAGCGCCGCCAGGCAGGTCGGCATGCAGCGGTTCCCCTGCTTCGCTGGTCGCATTCAGGTTATTACCGGCAGCCTGACCGCTAATTCCGCCTAATACGATCCTGGAAGCGAAAGAATCGTTTTCAGGAAGCACTAGATCGGCTGCCGTTCCATAAATGTAGCGGATTCCGGCAATATCATCCTGGGCCAGGGTACGCTGAGTGCCCTTATATTGATAATACATAATTGATTCATAGACCGGCGAATGATCCAGGCCGACCCAGTGGCCGAACTCATGGAGTGCAGCAGTCTGAACATCATGATAGCTATCGGGATTGGTTGTCCAGTTAAACCGGGTATTCATCACCATATCGGCTTCCAGGATGGTGCTGCCGGAAAACCAGATTGTTGCCAGGGCCAGGGCGCTCGTGGTCCCCAGATCGGCCCACATAATTTCATTTTGCTGATTAAGGGAAGCAGTTCCGCTGCGCGAATGACTGCCGCTATAGCGAAAGCCAAAATTGGCTCCGGCACTGCTCCAGGAGTTGGCGGCGGCTTGAAGATGATTATTTCGATCCTCTGTTGCATTAACCTTGAATTCAACCAATGGAGAGGACCCGGGCCACCGAATGCCCAGGGGAGTGTACTGATTATTGCTGACTAAAACCTGCTCTTCTTCCTTGCTGCTGATCGCATTTTCGTAATGGCCCTCTTCCAGAAGATTGAGGATTACTGCTTCAACTTCATCGACCGGGTATCCCCCGACTGTATTATCAATAACCTCTTTTTTGCCCTGAAAGTTGCCGTAAATACCATACTGCTTGAGCTGAAACTGTTGTCGGGCAATGATTGTCCGGGGCAAGTCTTCTAAAAATAGCAGCACCTCTTCACCAGTAACGAAGGCCGGCGTTTCTGAGACAAACTGGGTGATGCCATCAATACTGCCACCCGGTACAACTACGGTCAGTGGATCAGGAACGGTTCCTCCCTTCAGGATGCTATCTGCTGCAATGGTAACTGTCGTATAGATAGCGTTATGCTCCTCATTCCACTGGCTGGAAACCGTCTCAACTCTGCCGACAACTACCGAATCAGCTTCAGCTGTAAGTTCCTCGATGCTTAGCTCTAGCATCAGGGCATCAGTTTTTCCGGCGGAAAGGACTAATAGCAGGATAGTCAGGATAAGCGTGAGTTTCAATTTTTGGATGCGGTTTTGACCGTTCATGATGATCCCCTGGGGATAAAAAATCCCGTCTGTATAGAGTCAGACGAGACCGGTATAATTTACCGGCAGCTGGCTGGCATTAGCCTCCGCGCTTTAGCCCCTTTAGCTTTGCGTCACCACTTTTCAGCGGTTTTGCCTTTAGCAGTCGTTTATTTTTATTAATTATGGCAGATGAATGCTAAAAAGTCAAACATTTCATAATCAATGTTAGTTGATAAAAAAGGATGCCTTAAAAGGTTATTTGACCTCGATCAGAGAATTATAGCCTAATTGATCAGGACTTATCGAGGGGAGGTATTTAAGTCTTGTCTTCATCATTCTTAATCATTGTGGCGTTGGTATTTGTGGTTAACCTGGCCTGTATTGCCTGGGCAGTAACCGATTTGCTCCAGCGGGATAAAGTCAGGTATCTGCCGAAAACAGCATGGCTGGTTATTATTGCAATTGTGCTCTTTGGTTCGGTTTTATATTTACTCTTGGGCAGAGACAGGGTTGTTGCCGGGTAGTTAGTAACAGGATAATGATCGATGATTACTGGAGGTTATTAAGATGGCGAAAAAAATATTGATTATCGGTGCCGGCATCGCTGGTCTTTCGGCGGGGGTTCATGCCTGTCGTAATGGCTATGAGGTGGAGATTTTTGA
>CAZAKI010000074.1:3662-7278 GCA_964485855.1 uncultured Syntrophomonadaceae bacterium
ACGATGTCTAACCTGAAGATGCCGCTTGAAAAGCCGGATGAATTTTTCCGGTTTTGGGATATTCCGGTGATGATGGTCAAAATGATGCCGCTCTTCAAGGTTTTAGGTCGTTTTGCCAGAATAACCATTGCCGAATTCTTGGATGAGTTAAAGAATCCATTTGTGAAAGAAGCTCTGGCCCAGGTTTTACCCGTAAATTATGCCATGACCAGCCTGATCGGGACCCTGGCTTCATTGCACAGCCGGGATGCCGGATTTCCGGAGGGTGGTTCCCTGCCTTTGGCCCGGTCTTTGGAAAAATGTTTTCTGGATCTTGGCGGTAAGCTGCACTATAACAGCAGGGTAAAACAGATTTTGGTCGGGTCAGACCAAGCACAGGGCCTGCTGCTGGAAAATGGCGCTGAAGTGCAGGGTGATTATGTTATTGCAGCAGCCGATCTGCACAGTACTCTCTATGATTTGTTGGGAGGAAAATACTTAACCCCTTTGATCAAAGATAGCTTTGCCAATCTTTCCTGCTATACATCAGCCCAAATCTACTTAGGAGTGGATGCAGATCTCAGCGCTGAACCAAATAAGTTGGTTGTCAGGCTGGATAATCCGATCGATCTCGGTTCCGGTCCAAACCGCTTCGTATATCTGACCAACTATAGTTTTGATCCAACTTTAGCTCCATCAGGAAAAAGTGTTTTAGCAGCGATGGTTTATTCCTCTTATCAATACTGGGACAGTGCAGCCGCTAAAAGGGAGCGTTACCAGGAAAAGAAAGAGCAGCTGGCTGAAAAACTTTCCAGGGTGGCGATGAAAAGGTATCCGGCGATTAAAGATCAAATCGTAGTGACCGATGTAGTTACCCCGCATACTTACCAGCACTATACATCTGTCTGGAAGGGAGCCTACATGGCCTGGATCATTCCTCCTGCGGCCGGAAGATTTAACATTCCCCGTAAATTACCTGGTCTTGAGGATTTTTATTTGGCCGGACAGTGGGTATCGCCGCCGGCCGGGCTACCCGGATCGATGTTAACCGGGCGTCATGCCATCCAGATTATTTGCCGTAAGGACCGGAAGCCTTTTCTCACCGGATAAATCAGCCCTGAGAATGATCTCAAATCATCCCTAAGATCCTCTTCTGCGCTGCCGCGAGGTGATAATCTAGTTTTGACCTTTGAGGCATGATAAAATGGCTGAGTGAAGGAAGGTTGCCTTGGATAAAGATCTTTTATTAACTAGAATAATACCGGAAGCGGACCCGGCCCGGGAGTTCTTTTTGAGCAGCCCCCTGGGCAGCCTTATTTTGAAAAATGCCCTCCCGGCGGTAGCATCAATGCTTTTCATGGCTCTCTATCACGTGGCAGACGCCATTATGGTTGGTCGCAGTCTCGGCCCCGAGGCGTTGGCTTCGGTTAATATCCTCTACCCCATTCTGGCTTTTTTTATTGGTTTGGCAGCGATGATTGGGGTTGGCGGAAATGCCAGGGTAGCAGTGCTGCAGGGAGCAGGTTTCACCACTAACGCCCGGCAGGTCTTGGGACTGGTAGTAACCCTGGGAATCTTATTGGGAATTACCGGCAGCCTGGTTACTATTCTGGCCTTTACCCCCATCCTAAAAGTGCTCGGCACCTCCGGATCGCTTGGCAGTCTGGCCGGTCAGTACCTCCAAACGATTTATCCCTTTTATACTACGATGATTCTGATCTTTATCCTGGAACAAACTGTTCGCAACGATGGTCGCCCCAATCTGGCGACCGGAGTGATGATGGCAATGGCCTTGCTGAATATTGTGCTTGATTACTTTTTCTTGTTCCCTTTAAAAATGGGGATCAGTGGTGCTGCCTTGGCTACCGGTCTCTCCCAGTCTCTGGGGGCACTTATTTTCATTGGCTATTTTATCAGGAAAAAAGTGCAAGCCAGACCTGGTTTACGCATCGGAATACCTGGTGGAGGTTTACCTGCCTTAAAAATGATTGCCTACAATGGTTCTTCTGAATTTCTGAACAGCGTGGCCGCCGGATTAACCACATTTCTCTTTAACCGGGCTTTACTTGCCTATGCCGGCAGCGCAGGGGTAGCAGCTTTTGCCCTGGTTCAATATCTAATCATGTTTGGATCGGTCATAATTTTCGGGATCAGTGTAGGCTCTCAGCCGATCCTAAGCTATAATTACGGGGCCGGTAATCTTCGCAGGGTAAAGGATACATTAAAGATTACTGTTGTTGCTTCAACCCTGGTTTCTGCCCTGCTGTTTGTCCTGATCAGGTGGCAGGCCCCGTTTTTGATCTCTCTTTTTATCCCAAATCATCCGCAGGCAACGCTCTTAACCCGGGGTGCAGCCGAAATTATCAGTTGGAGCCTTTTGATCATGCCGGTCGGGATCATCGGTGCTGCCTTTTTCACAGCGCTCGAAAAGGCCGGCCAGTCTCTGCTCGTTGCGCTATCCAGGGGGTTGCTGTTTACAGTGGTTGGATTGCTTGTCTTTCCGAATTATTTGGGATTAACCGGTATTTGGATTACCCCGCTATTTTCTGAATTTATTACCGCTCTGATTACGGCTTATATCTTTTACCGCTGGATTATTTCAACTGATCGTAAAGATCTAAAAGCTTCCTGTGAAGCCCTGCCTGCTTTTAAGCGTTAGACCACCGGTTTTCTGAACGCCAGTTTGTTAAGATTGGGAACCGGATACCGTGGTGATCCGATCAGATTCTGGAAATTCTGCCTGGTCAACCTTTGGACTATTTTTTGCTGCATAATGGTTGGTTCCCCATACCCCACCCAAGATGGCAGCGGTTCCGATTAGATGGTACCAGGTAAAAGTTTCGCCACGGAAAGTAATTCCAGCGGCAATGGCGACAACAGTGATCAGGTTGGCAAAGACAGAGGCCTGCGAAGCGGCAACCTTGCTGAGCAGGTAATTAAAGAGAAAAAATGCTCCAACGGAAGATGCAACCCCTAAGTAAACAATTGAAGGCCAGATTTGCCCCAGTGGTTGTAAATACAGGCTGATTGTCCCGGAAAAGTAATTTTGGGTCAGGGCAATCAGGTTAAATAAGATTGCGCCGACGATCATCATGACCCAGGTGGTTTGCAGGGGGGTATAGGTGGCCGAAGCTTTCCGTGAAAAAATATTATAGAAAGCGGCAGCAATTACTGCACCGAGTAATGCAACTGTTCCTAAAGGATTGATCGTGGTTACAGCCTGATTATCCATGATAATAATAAAGACCACGCCTGCTACGGAGGCCAAGATAAATAGAAACTGCATCCGGTTTGGATGTTCGTTCAGCATTACTGTTCCTAAAATTGCTACAAATATAGGGATGGAGGCAATCATCATTGCTGCATAGGAAGCTGAAGTGAGCATAATACCGGCAGTTTCAGCTGAAAAATAAAGGATGGGCTGAAAGATCGCCAGCGGTAGCAGGCGAATATAATCACCGCCAGTAAGAGAAATGCGGATTAGATTTAAGGCCTTGAGGATAAACATGGTCAAGAAAGCCGCAGCAAATCTTAAGCCAAGCAGGTGAAAAGGTGAAAGATAATCCAATACTCCTTTGGTGAAGAGAAAAGATAAACCCCAGGCCAGGGCGATTCCCAATCCGGCCAGGTAAGGCAG
>CAZAKI010000075.1:0-5030 GCA_964485855.1 uncultured Syntrophomonadaceae bacterium
GAGCCTCCGTCGACGGTCAGGATCTGGCCGGTGATGAAGTCGGCACCGCTTGAGCAGAGAAAAAGGACTGGTTCGACAACATCGCTAATTTCGGCCAGCCGTCCGGCCGGAATAGTCTTGACGATCTCGTCATGTACGTCCTGGTTTGACCAGAAAGGAGCACTGAAACCGGTTTTGACCATGCAGGGGGCGACAGCGTTAACCTGAATATTATCGGCAGCCAGCTCAGCGGCCAGCACCCGGGTCAACATCTCAATCCCGGCCTTGGCGATACTGTAGATGCCCATGCCCGGGGCAGGGCGGCAGGCAGCGGTTGATGAAATGCTGACGATTTTACCGGCTCCCTGTTCTTTCATCAGCCTCGCAGCTGCCCTGGAGCAGTAATAGGTCCCGTTCAGGTTAGAATCAATAATTTTTTGCCAGGTTGTCGTCTCGGTATCGACCATTGAAGGAGTCAACAGATTCATTCCAACATTGTTGATTAAAATATCAATCCGGCCAAAACGAGCCTTAGTCTGCCCGAATAGCAAATCAACATCATCTTCACGGGCGATATGAGCGGGTACGGTTAGCAGATTATCGCCGCCTCCGAGCTCGGCAGCTGCTTGATCCAGGCCTTCCTGTTTACGGGCACAGATTGCTACCTTCGCTTCCTCGCTGAGCAGGTGGCGGGCCAGTTCCAGACCGATGCCCCGGCTGCCGCCGGTCACGACAACAATTTTCCCGGCTAAACCGTAATTGCTAGCACTCATTAATCCACACCCTTCCTGCTTTCAGTATTCGGATATTAAGGCAAGCTTATTTGAAGATAAATTAGATAACTAATATCAAAATTCCTTCAAACCACCAAGATCGTTTTTTAGAGGCTTTCTCGGAGAAGTAAATGAGTGATCTTTTGCAGATCTTATTTAAAGGATAGCAATAATCAGGCGTTATTCCAGATGTAATTATAGATGGTGGTCTTTTGTATCCAGCGAACGAAGACAAAGCCTTTCTCCATGAAGATTCCCAGAGTCAGAGCAAAGAGAACAGTACCGATACCAAGTGGCCCGCCTAAAAAGTAGCCAACTGTGGCTACTACCACCTCCATGATTGTCCTGATCAGGCCGACCCGCAGTTTGGTAGCCCGGGTTAAGGCCAGCATCAGGCTGTCCCTGGGGCCTGCTCCTAAATTAGGACTGATGTAAAAAGCAACGCCAAAACCGAACAAAACGATGCCAATAATAAAGAAAATAATTCGATTAATCAGCGGTACCGGTAACGGTATATAGCCCCATTGAATGACCAGGTCGATAAAGAGGCCTAGAAAGATCATATTGAGAATAGTGCCGATATTAGGGCGGACTTTAAAAAAGTAGCTAACCACAATCAGCAGCAGACCGATCAGCTGGGAAACCCGTCCGATGGTAATCCCGATCAGATTGGCCAAACCGATATGCAGCACATCCCAGGGGTTTACTCCTAAGTTGGCATTGATTAAAAAGACAATCCCGTTGGCGATTACAAACAGACCGGTAAAGAGTGCCACGTAGCGTAAGATGGTTCTGCGGAGTTTAACTTTATTATTTTCTATGCTCATTGTTTTTCTTTCCGACTTCCTGCTTATTTTTCTGTTTTAGATTGCTCTTTCTGCGGTTACAACCTTTTCCACCGTTAGAACCAGTGTATTTATCTTTTTTACCCCCAGGAGGTCTGATCAGGCAGTGTCGCCCATAACCGATTAAATCTTTCCTCCCGGTTCGAATCAGCGCTTCGAACACCAGACGGTATAGTTTCGGATTACGGAACTGGATCAGGGCTCGCTGCATCGCCTTTTCATGCGGGTCCTTTGGCACATATACCGGTTCCATGGTACGCGGGTCCAGGCCGGTGTAGTACATGCAGGTGGATAAAGTGCCCGGTGTCGGGTAAAAATCCTGCACCTGTTCCGGCAGATGCTCATGCTTACGGATAAAGGAAGCCAGCTCCACTGCTGCGTTAAGATCTGAACCCGGATGGCTGGACATAAAATAGGGCACCAAATACTGGTCCTTGTCCAACTTTTGATTAATCTGCCGGTATTTCTTTTTAAAAGCCAGGTATATCTCGCGGCCCGGTTTGCCCATTTTTTCAAGGACCGCCGGTGCCACATGCTCAGGTGCCACCTTTAACTGACCGCTAACATGATGTGCGCACAGTTCTTCAAAAAAAGAGGTTTCAGAGTCGTAGAGCAGGTAATCGTGCCGGATTCCGGAACGGATAAAAACCTTCTTTACTCCTTCCAGCGATCGCAGTCTGCGTAGCAGTTCTAAGTAATCGCTGTGGTCGATAATCAGATTTTTACATGGTTCCGGATAAAGACAAGACTGATCAATGCAGCTGCCGGATTTTAGCTGTTTCTCACAAGCCCTCTGTCTGAAATTGGCTGTCGGACCGCCAACATCATGGATATAACCTTTAAAATCCGGGTCACTGATCAGTTTTTCAGCTTCTTCTACTATCGCCTCAATGCTCCTGGCCTGAACGGTTCGGCCCTGGTGAAAACTAAGGGCGCAAAAACTACAACCCCCGAAACAGCCACGACTGCTGACCAGGCTGAATTTGACCTCGTTTAATGCGGGAACTCCCCCTGCTTTTTCATATACAGGATGATCCTGCCTGGTGAAAGGCAGCCGGTAAATCTGGTCCAACTGATCACCGGTCAGCGGTTCGGCCGGTGGGTTTTGCAACAGATAGCATCCGGGATAGGGCTCTGCCAACGCTTTAGCCTTTAGTGGTTCGCTGTTTTCATACTGGACCATAAAGCTTTCCGCAAATTTTTGTTTAGAGTCCGTAACATCTTCAAAAGAAGGCAGGATTAGTGTTCCGGCCGGGTCGGGCAGTTCGTTCACACAAACCGCTGTGCCTCTCACATAAGTGAGATCACTGATCTTAATGCCGCTGGCCAATGACTCGGCTACCTCGAGCACTGCTTTTTCACCCATGCCATAAATTAAAAGATCTGCTTCTGCCTCAAGCAGGATTGAAGGTCTCACCTGGTCGACCCAGTAATCGTAATGAGCCATCCGCCGCAGGCTGGCTTCTATTCCACCAATGATGATTGCGCTTTGAGGATAAACCGCACGTACGTTTTTGCTATAAACGCTCAATGCCCGGTCCGGGCGTAGACCGGTTTTACCTCCGGGGCTGTAGGCATCAACCCGGCGCCTCTTTTTAGCCACACTGTAATGATTGACCATCGAATCGATATTGCCGGCGCTGATTAAAAACCCAAGCCGTGGTTCTCCTAACAGGCTGAACTGAGCGGGGTTTTTCCAATCGGGCTGGGCGAGCATCGCCACTTTAAAACCGTAAGCCTCAAGCAGGCGGCTGATCATGGCCACCCCGAAAGAAGGGTGGTCAACATAGGCGTCACCGCTGATCAATATAAAATCAGGCTGCTTCCAGCCGCGGGCGGCAAGCTCCGCACTGTTTATCGGTAAAAAGGATTGCAACTGATGTTCCATCTTAGCTGATCTTCCCTCAGTGAAATATCAATTTATGGTTCTATTCGCCTATTATATCTTAATATAAAGACTAATGCTTTCTCTTTGCAGCAGGTTTCTGAAAGATGGTCATCGAATAATGAAATAAATAGTTTAAAGACAGGTTTTCTTTGAAGGACAATGTTGAAACTAAAGAATTGGCACTATGGTTCACTAACAGCTATTTAGCAGAATCGATAAACCTGATCTGAAAGGTTGGGAATAAAAAAATGATGCCCATCAGCTATGAAGGTGATGTATTTCGCCCGCCCAGTGAGGCGCGCAGCCTGATCCTGCAGGCCACGATTGGTTGTTCACATAACCGCTGCACCTTCTGCGCTATGTATAAAAAGAAAAAATATCGCGTCCGTTCCTTAGAGGAGATTAATCTTGATATAGTTACTACAGGCGCCTATTTTCCTCACACCCGGCGGGTGTTTTTAGCCGACGGCAATGCCCTGGCGATGGCTACCGCTGACCTGGTAGCGGTGATGGACAGCTTGAACAAGACTTTTCCGCTGCTTGAAAGGATCACCCTCTATGGTAATCCCCAGGATTTGCTTCGGAAAAGCGAAAATGAATTAAAAGAGCTGCGTGATCACCGCCTGAAAATGATCTATTTAGGGATGGAAAGCGGCAGCGCCGCGGTTCTGGAGGCGATTAAAAAGGGTGTTACCCCGGCCGATCTGATCAAAGGCGCTGCCAAGTTAAAAAAAACGGGCATCCCCTTATCGGTAACAGTCTTAAATGGGCTGGCCGGACTTGAAGGCAGCGTAGAACACGCCACCAGCACCGCTGAAATCCTGAGCGAAATGGACCCTGAATATATCGGCCTGCTCAGCCTGATTACCGTTCCCGGCACCACTATGCATCGTCTCTTTAAGTCCGGTGAGCTGACCGCCTTAAATCCCTGGCAGCTGTTGGAGGAGATCAGGATGATGGTCGAAGGGCTAACTCTAACTAACTCGGTGTTCAGGGCTAATCATGCCTCCAACTACTTGCCGCTAAAAGCCACTCTCTCCCGCGACAAGCAACAGCTGCTGACAGCGCTCGACCGGATTATTGCTGAGCGCTCGCCGGCAACACTAAAAAGCGAATTTATGCGGGGGCTATGATGGCCATGGCTAAACTGAAAAAAACCAATGCCGTCCGTCTGCTCGACAGCTTAAAAATTAGCTACCGGCTGTTGGAGTTTGCAGTTGATGAAAGCGACTTAAGCGCCGAAAAAGCTGCCGCCCTGCTTTGTCGGCCGCTGGAACAGGTCTTTAAAACCTTGGTTGCCCGCGGTGATAAAAACGGGGTGATGATTGCTACCATTCCGGGCAACACTGAGCTTAATTTAAAAGCCCTGGCCCGCTTAAGCGGCAATAAAAAAGTTGAGCTGGTGCCGCTAAAAGAGGTGCAGCAGCTAACCGGCTACATTAGGGGGGCAGTCTCCCCCCTGGGTATCAGGGGCCACTACCCGCGCTATCTTGATCACAGCGCTTTTAATCACGCCCAAATTATCACCAGCGCCGGGGTGCGCGG
>CAZAKI010000075.1:5130-6431 GCA_964485855.1 uncultured Syntrophomonadaceae bacterium
TTTCCCTGGGGACCGCACAGGTTGCCGCTTAAACTGGTCTTGGACAACCTTGCCATCTCTCTTGTAAAAAATGGTAATCAATATCTCTACCGCCGTGAAGGTCAGGGAGGTAGTGTTGAAAAAACGCTGCTGGCCGGTAACGGTGAAATATATCTCTGCCCGGTGGAGCCCTTTCATCACCCAGCCGGGATCAGCCAGCACCTACTGCTGGAGTTTGATCAGCCGGTACTTCTCGCCCCACGTTCCAATGATAAGATAAACCTTACTTTTCCGTTGGAGATTGCCGTAATGTTTAACCACAAACGATCCGGTGAAACTGCCCTTGATATATTTAGCTTTACACCACCGAAGTTAGCTCTTTACGGCAGCCTTAAGCACGGCCTGGTCTGCCGTTACTGGCAGAGCGTCATCCATCACGATATACCACACCTTAATCCTGCTGTCGAAGGGGTGATGCCGCTCACGATCAACAACAGCGGCAACCGCTGGTCTGAGGTTAAGCAGGCACTTTTCAGCGCCCAGGCGATGAAGATCTACTACAATAAACAGTTGGTAGCTATGCAGGCCACAATGAAAATCAACAGTGAAATAACGGCAGAAACTTCAGTTATTGATGAACCTTTCAAAACGGGCATGCACAAAGCCCCCGAACAATTCAGCGCTGGTTTGCTAAAATTGCCCGGGCGCCTGGTCATGGAGGAGGGCTACTAAATGTTTGAATGGCTTGAACAGACAGTCTACAGTACGGTAACCTGGTTTAACCTGATTACAGCAGCGCTGGGTTTTTTTGGTGCTTTGCTTGGATCCAAACTGGTGTCGATTCAGCTCAGGCGATCGCTTAAAGATAAACTGTCCAAAGAACACTTGGAGATGCTGATCAAGCTAATATCCTACGCCATCATGATCATTGCTGCCCTCTGGATCATGCCGATGATTGGCTTGGAGCCCTCCGGCCTGATGGTTGCCGGTGGAATAGTGGCCCTGGCTGTCGGTTTTGCCAGTCAGAGCATTATCGGCAATCTTATTTCCGGACTTTTTTTAATGGGCGAACGCCCGGTAAAAATTGGTGACCTGGTTGAAATTTCCGGTAACCTGGGCACTGTTGAAGATATTCAGATTATCTCCACGGCCATTCGGACTTTAGAAGGTCTCTATATCCGTATTCCCAACGAAACGGTGTTTACCTCAAGCATTACTAATTTTTCAGCTAACCCGGTGCGCCGCTTCGAGTTTGCCATCGGCATCAGTTATGTTGATGACGCTGAAAAGGCTATTGCTGTGATCAGGGATACAGCTGCTGC
>CAZAKI010000076.1:0-6304 GCA_964485855.1 uncultured Syntrophomonadaceae bacterium
TGGGTGAATTCCCCGGTACTGGCATCGGCCTGGCAACAGTGCAGCGGATCATCAATCGCCACGGCGGGCGGATCTGGGCTGAGAGCGAGGTAGGCAAGGGCGCTACCTTCTACTTTACCTTGCCCGGGTAGAAGAATTGAACCGGCAGGTCTGAAAAACGATGAGTATAGCTTTAAAAATATGAAAGTACTAATCAGCAGAATCTTTTAAACGAGGTTGATCGTGATGCAACTTGATAACGAAAAATACCGCAAATTGTTTGCCAAGATGCCCGATGCTTTTGCCTATCACCAGGTTATCTATGATCAGAAAGGCAACCCGGAAGATTATCTTTTTCTTGAAATCAATGATGCTTTTGAACAGCTCACCGGGCTGCAGCGGGATAAGGTGATCGGCAAGAAAGTAACCGAGGTGCACCCGGAGATCGGCGATTCGGCTTTTGACTGGATCGGTGTTTATGGTCAGGTTGCTGGTGAAGGAAATAGTATTCGCTTCGAGCAGTATTTTGAACCGGCAGACCGCTGGTATGATGTGAGTGCCTTTTCCGATGGTCCTGGTTATTTCGCAGTTTCTTTCAGAGAAGTAACCACCCAGAAAAATGAAAATAAGGCTTTTGCCAGCCTGGTTGAACGGGTTCAGGACATTATGCATTTCCCGGCCGGTGAGCTGGATTACCAGGTGATTGCAGACGGTTTGCTGGAGTTGTCTGAAGCTAAATTCGCTGCGGTTAATCTTTATGAACAAGAACGTCAGAAGTCAGTAACCAGGGCTGTATCCGGTATCAGTACTATTGTTGAAAAGGTTTGTAGATTACTTGGTTTTCCTCTGGTTGGTAAAGAATGGGACATTATTCCCGAAAGAGTTAATGCGATCAAAGAGGGCGGGCTGCTACACTTTAAAAATCTCAGTGATTCAACGTCTGGAGCAGTTTCGCCTACCATGTCTTCGATGCTGGAGCGCCTGGCCGGTACCGGTAGCGTTTATGTGGTTGAAATGCGTTTTGAGGAAGAAACTTTAGGTGACATGATTATGTTTATGCCTCGCCACAAAAAGCTGGTTAACCCCAAAATCATAGAAATCTACGCGGCGATGGTTGCTTCAGCCTTGGTTCGTTTCCGGGTCGGAGTAGCGCTGCGCGAAGTAGTTGAGCAGTACCGGTCACTGATTGATAACCTGCCCGGAACGAGTTACCGCTGTTTGTATGATCAGCACTGGACCATGATTTACATGGGCAGCGATGTCGATAACATCACCGGCTATCCCTCAGAAGATTTTATAAACAATGAAGTTAGATCATACGCCAGTGTGATCTGCAAGGATGATAACCGCAATGATCAGATTATTGCCCGGGCGATTGAAACTGACGAAATTTGGGATATAGAGTACCGGGTCATTCGTAAAGATGGCGCTGTCCGCTGGGTGCATGAGAGAGGGCGGGGCGTTAAAGATGAGGAAGGCAATGTGATTTATGTTGATGGGCTGATCTTAGATATTACCGATCGTAAAAAAATTGAAGCACAGCTCAAAGAAAGCGAGCTGCGTCACCGGGCCCTGGTCGGAGCGATCCCCGATCTGCTATTTCGCTATAATATTGACGGAGTTTACCTTGATGCTGTAATCAAGGACGAAAATCTGTTGCACCAAAAAGCTCGCCAACTGCATAAAAGTAAAGCGCTGGTCGGAAAAAGCATTAATGAGGTGCTGTCGGCAGAGATAGCCGAAACCCTGTTAAACGGGATTAGGCAGGCTTTAGCAGGTGGCGAGATCCAGGTTATTGAGTACACTTATCCCGTTGATGGCAACGATTATTATTTTGAAGCCCGTTTGGCGCCGATCGGCAATAAGGAAGTAGTGTCGATTGTTCGTGATATCACGGACCGCAAAAATTACCTGGCTGAACTGGAGCGGATCAGCCTGCATGACCAGTTGACCGGCTTGTACAACCGCCACTATTTTGAAAATGAGTTGAAAAGGCTCAGTCTTTCGCGTGATTATCCCATCACCTTAATTTCAGCTGATCTCGATGGATTGAAGCTGATCAATGACACCCTGGGCCATGCTGAGGGTGATCACTATCTTCAGGCTGGGGCAAACCTGTTGAAGGGAACCCTGCGCGCTTCAGATATCCTGGCCCGGGTTGGTGGTGATGAGTTTGCCATTATTTTGCCGCGTACCAATCGCGAGGCTGCTGAAGATCTGGTTGCCCGCCTGCGAGCCCGTATTGATCGCTATAATGATCAACAGCAGGAGATCCCGGTTAGTATCTCGATCGGCTTGGCAGTAAGTCCGGTAAGGGAAAGCTCGCTTGAGGAAACCTATAAGGAAGCAGATAACGCTATGTATAAAGATAAACTTAAGCGCAGCCAGTTGGCGCGGTCCGGAATTGTTGATGCTCTGGTTAATGCTTTGTCAACCCGTAAAAACCTTGGTGAAGGTAAAAGCGCCCAGGTTCAGGATCTGGCTGACCGCTTTGGCAGGCACCTGCAGCTGGGGGAACAAGAATTAAGCAACTTGCAGCTGCTGGCAAAAGTATACGATCTCGGTAAAGTCAATATGCCCGACCAGCTGGTGCACAGCAGCTTGCAAGAGAAAGTTGGCGAACTGACCGACGCAGAACGGGAAGCGATTCGCCGTCACCCGGAAATTGGCTACCGTATTGCCGCTTCTTCCCCGGAGCTTAGCGTGGTGGCCGATCTGATTTTACGCCATCATGAAAACTATGATGGCAGCGGATACCCTCTTGGTTTGAAAGGTGAAGAAATTGATCTCGAATGCCGGATCCTGGCGATCATCATTGCCTTTAGCGCTATGACCAATCACCGCCCCTATGCGCAAAAGGTTAAACCGGCCGAGGCTCTAGACGAGTTGAAGCGCTGCGCCGGCTCTCAATTCGACCCACAGCTGGTGGATCAATTTAAGATATTTCTGGCATCAGCTCCTAAATAACTTGATAACTTGATACACAGTGTAAAAATAAGTGAGGTGCCGTTCATGTCGGAAGATGTTTTACGTAAAGCCCAAGCAATTAGTGCAGTTCCGTTCAGCGCGGCTGCTGATTACAGTGAAAATCAGGATCGCCTGGTAGACGAGGTCAATAAAGAACTGACTGCCCGTGCTGATATTAAGCTGTTAATCGGTCAGAAGCCACTTTCGGTACTCTATGACAACCATAAAAACCATGCTGCGTTTATGAGTAATGTTTTTAAGCTAAATGATTATGAACTGATGAGCCGTGTGATCATCTGGGTCTATCATACTTATCATGTTCAGGGCTTTGCCTATGACTACTTTCCTATTGCTATGCAGGCCTGGATTGATGCGGTTGAAAAACATCTGGACCCGGCTAAGACAGAACCCCTGATTTTGGTTTATCGCTGGATCATTGAAAATCATGAAATGCTGATCGAGGCTTCCCTTAAACAGGAGGAGCCTCCCCTTTTTGTTGAACAAAGATGGCAGGAACTGAAAGAAACCTTCTTGGCTACTTTGATTATCGGTGGTCACCGCAGGGCGATCGAGCTGGCAAACGACAATGTGCATTCAGCGGCCGACCTGACTGAGTTTTACCTGCAGGTTATTCAGCCGTCCATGTATCAAATCGGGAATCTTTGGGAGAAGGGAGAGATTTCCGTGGCCAGGGAGCATCTGGCCTCAGCAATCGTGACCAGGGTGATGGCTTCTCTCTATCCAAAATATATAGTGATTGAGCAATCGAAAGGGCATGCGCTAGTTACTGCTGCCCCAAACGAGTTTCATGAAATCGGCCCTCGCATGGTGGCCGACCTGCTGGAGATCGATGGTTGGGATATTGACTACACCGGAGCTAATACGCCGCCCCAGGATCTGTTGGACCTGGCACTGGAGAAAATCCCCTTTTTTATTGCGATCTCAGTTGGCATGCCTTTTAACATTGATCGAACCCAGGAACTGGTAAAGATGATCCGTGAAAAACCGCAACTGAAGGATACAAGGATCATGGTTGGCGGCCACTCCCTTAAAATGAGCAGGCAGGCTAAAGCTGCTTTGGGGGTTGACGCGCTGGGCGATTCAGCCCGTGATGCAGTTATGCTGGCCTCGGAGTGGTGGCAGCATGCCTGAGGGCAGCTTATTTGAGACTAACTGTAACCTGGTATTTAGTTATCTGGACCGGGTTAGCACGATCTGTGCAGTCCTGTTTGACGAGCAGCTAAACATTGTTGATTGTAACAGGGCCTTCAAAACTATTGTCGGCGACGGCTCAGGGCCGGTGGGCAGGAAATTTGATTCATACCTGCTTGCCGAGGATCGTAATCTGAAAGTAGCCCCGCCTAAGGAAGGTTTTCAGGAATTAAGGTTTACCCTGACCGGCGAGATAGGGGATCAGAACAATATGGTTGGCTATCTGGCCCGGACTGCAGGCGGGTACCTGCTATTTTGCGAGAGAGCCTGGATCACCGAAGATCAGATCTTTGAGGAGATCTCGATGATTAATAATCAGCTGGCCAACATGACCCGCGAGCTGAACAAGAAGAATATTGCCCTGGAAAAAGCGAATGCCACGATCAATAAGCTGCTCCGTTCTGATGCCCTGACCGGCATTGCCAATCGCCTCTATTTTCAAGAGTATTATCAGAAGGTGCAGGCCTACGCCGTCAGGCACCATAGTTCGCTCTCCCTAGTGATGGCTGATCTGGATCATTTTAAGGAGGTAAATGATCAGCACGGCCACCAGGTTGGTGATCAGGCTTTGGTTGAATTCGCCAAACTTTTACAGGAAAATTGCCGCGAGGAGGATTTGCCGGTTCGCTACGGTGGAGAAGAATTTTGTGTTTTGCTGGTAGCTGCTGATGCTGAACAGGCTTACAGTCAGGCTGAAAGGATGCGCTTGCAGGTGGAGAAGGCAACTATCGGAGAGCAGCAGCTGAAAATAACCGCCAGTTTTGGCCTGGCGACACTGATGGAAGGTGAAAGCTTAGATGGTTTGCTTAAGCGGGCTGACGAAGCCCTCTACCAGGCCAAGAACAGCGGCCGCAACCGGGTAGTCATGGCCTGATTTGAATCAGAATTAAGCAGTTAGCCAAATAACTGGATACACGGTGTAGCAGCAAATGCTGAAAAATAAATAAACAGCCAGTGCCAACTTCCTCTTTTCCGTTGTAGCAATAATAAACAGTGCTCTGGCAAAAAGGATCGGCCTAATAGATGTAGAATGCTCCGAATAATATTTACTATTGATTTATAAACAGCATTATCGTGGAGGGGGGCTTCCGGTATGACCGACAAGGATGGGCAAAAGTATTCAAAGCTACCTGATTTGATTGACGATCTAAAACCACACGATCATCTTTGCCTGATCTATGAAAGCCGTGAAGAATGGCTGGCTACAGTTGTACCTTTTATCTCCTCCGGCCTAAAGAAAGGCGAAAAATGCATCTATGTTGTTGATGCCAATACCGCCGGTCAGATCAAAGAGATCTTAAAAGAAGCAGGTCTTGCGGTTGATGATTACGAAAGCAAGGGGCAGCTCAGCATCCTTCATGAAAGAGATACCTACACCCGGGAAGGCTATTTTGACCCCGACCTGATGATTGCCCTGCTGATCGAAGAAACAAAAATCGCTCTAAAAGAAGGTTATCCTGCCCTAAGGGTTACCGGTGAGATGAGCTGGGCATTACGCGACTATAGCGGAGTTGATAAAGTCTTAGAGTACGAAGCCAAGCTCAACCAAGATCTCTTTCCGAAATACCCCTGCGTAGCCATCTGCCAGTACGACCGCTGGAAGTTTGATCCCGAAGTTATCAAGGGAGTAGTGCTGACTCACCCGCTGTTAATCAGGGGTGGTCATATTTACCACAACTTCTATTATGTTGAGCCTGAGGAATACCTTAACCATAAAAAGAGTGAACGCGAAGTTCAGCACTGGCTAAACAACCTAGAGCGGGAAAGAAAAGCCCAGGAAAGCTTGCATGAAAGCGAGAAAAAATTCAGGGTCGCCCAGGAAATTTCTCCCGATGGATTCACTATTCTTCGACCTGTGCGTAGCGAGAAAGCTGAGATTATTGACTTTACATGGGTCTACGAAAATCAAGCAATCGCTAATATTAATGGAACAGATCCGCAAGAAGTAATCGGGAAAAGTCTTCTGGACCTTTTGCCAGACCATAGTGGAACAGCAATTTTTAAAGCATATATTGATGTAGCCAATTCAGGAAAATCTAAAATTATCGAAGAAGTCTATGTTGGCGAGATAATTTCAAAACCGACCTGGTTGCGACTGGTGATTGTATCAATGGGTGAAGATATAGCAATCTTGGCCCAGGATATC
>CAZAKI010000077.1:0-6114 GCA_964485855.1 uncultured Syntrophomonadaceae bacterium
TTTTTTAGGCAGCCTTGGTTTGCGTTTGCCCAGTTCATCCGGTGGGACCAGCAGTTCTAAGCGTCGGGTCTGCAGATCGATTAAGATTCGATCACCGTTTTGGACCAAAGCCAGTGGTCCCCCTGCGACCGCTTCGGGCGACACGTGGCCGACACACAGTCCCCGTGTTGAGCCGGAAAAGCGCCCATCAGTAACCACCGCTGCTCCGCTGTTCATACCGGAAAGCAGAGAACTAAGCATATGCATTTCGCGCATCCCCGGTCCGCCTGCCGGTCCCTCATAGCGGACAACAATAATTGTCCCCTGTTTCACTTTCCCAGCGAGAGTTGTTTCAACTGCATCTTCCAGGCAATCAAAGACAAGTGCGTCACCTTCGGTAATGCTGCTGTGATGATCAACTGCTGCCGCTTTAATCACTGCTCCTTCAGGAGCCAGGTTGCCAAATAGGATGGCCAGACCGCCTCTAGGCTGTAGCGGTTTGTCAAGGGTCAGAATGACTCGACGGTTAGTTCTAGCGCCCCGGTCTAGGGCTGCTTTCTCGGTAATTTCAGCAATTGTTAATCCCGAGACGGTTGTCTGAGCCAGATTAAGCAAGGGTTTTAGTTCGTGCATCAAAGTTGGAATGCCGCCTTCGCGATCAAAATCGGCAAGAGGGTATTGCCCAGCGGGCAGCAGATTGCAGAGATGGGGCACCGTTTGCGACAGACGGTCAAAATCATCTAAGCTGAGTTTTACCCCACCTTCGTTGGCCAGGGCCAGCAGGTGCAAGATACTGTTAGTTGAACCACCAAGCGCCATATCGATGGTGACAGCATTTAACAGTGCTTCCCTGGTCACTATTCTTCCCGGAGTGATTGTTTGGCTGACCAGTTCCAGGATTTTCTCACCTGATGCCCGGGCCAGGCGTAGTTTGGCCGAGCTGCGTGCCGGAGAACTGCCCATTCCGGGAAGAGTCATCCCCATTGCTTCACCGAGCAGTGACATGGTATTGGCTGTTCCCAGCATGGCACAGCTGCCGGCTCCCGGTATGGCCGCTTCTTCAATGGCCTTTAAATCCGACATGCTAATCCGGCCAGTGGCAGCGGCGCCGGCAAATTCACGCATACTGCTCAGGGTAATGTTTTCGTGGCCCCCCCAGTTTCCGGCCGGCATGCAACCGGAAGTAACCAAAATGGCCGGCAGATTAAGGCGCAGGGCTGCCATCAACTGTCCGGGGACAATTTTATCACAACCGCAGAGCAACACCAGACCGTCAAGGCAGTGGGCCCGGGCCATTATTTCAACAGTATCGGCAATAGTTTCGCGGCTTGGCAGGGAGTAACTCATTCCGCCATGGCCCTGGGCCAGGCCATCGCAGACGGCGCAGGTATGAAATTCCCGGGCAATGCCTCCGGCAGCGGCAATACCTTCACGGATTACTGCCGAAAGTTCATTCAGATGAGTATGTCCGGGAACCAAATCGGTAAAGGAGTTGACTACCCCGATTAGTGGTTTTTCGAGGTCGCTGCGGTTAAGCCCCAGGCCAAGCAACAGCGCACGGTGAGCGGCCCTTTCGGTTCCCCTGGTCAGCTTTAAACTCGGCCGCTTCTGTTTATTTTGGACCATGATGGCAGTCATTCCTCCTGTTCATAAATTTCTTGTAAATAAGTTGTTTTACCGCTGCAGGCCGATTCATTAATGGCCAGGGTTAGTTCAAGCACAGCTTTTCCGTTCTGAGCGCTAAGCCGGGCCTGCCGCCCTTCGTTCATGGCCCTTAGCAGATCCCGGGAAGCCAGGATAAAACTTTCTTCCCATCCGGCTGCCAGATTTTCAAAGGCAGTTGTTATTCCATCCCGGTATAATTCCACAGGAGGTCGGTTCTGCAATTTTCCGGTGCAGCGATTGATAAAGATAATTCCCTTGCTACCCGTAATTTCCAGGCGGCTTTCATCGGCATAATGTTCAGTAGAGATCTCCAGCTCGGGAGCCATAACAACATCCATGGTGCCGTATGTTTTTCCACACCGGTATTTCCACATTGCTATTGCCGGCACATTGACCATTAAACCGCTGCCGGGAATTACCTCACTTTGGTCAATCCAGGCGCACACCTTTTCTACCGATCCCAGCAAATAAAGGGCCAGTGAGCAGTTATGATAGTTATGATCGAACATAATTGGGCAGCCGCCGCCGGTTTCAGGGTTAAACCGCCACTGCCATGCTTCGAGGGGAATATCCCAGGCTCCGGCACCACATCCGCAGCGCACTCTCAAGTTAAAGGAAAGTGGTTCGCCGATTTCACCGGTTGTGATCAGTTCTCGTGCTTTGATATAGGGAGGATAATAAACAAAATTTTCATAGACTCGCAATATAATCCCGGATTCATCAGCGGCTTTTATTATCTGATCGGCCTGATCAAGGTTTAGAGCCATCGGTTTTTGTAGCGATATATTTTTACCGTTTCGGGCTGCAGCTACTGCCATTTCGCAGTGCAGGTGGTGTGGTGTTAATATTTCAATCAAGTCGACAGCGGGATCGGCCAGCACTTCTTCATAACTACCGTAGATTTTTTCCACCTGCCACAAAGCACCCTTAATTTCAGCTTTTTGGCGGTCTGGATCGTAGATTCCGTAGATCCGGCCCTGTTGGTTGTTTTGGTAACCAAGGGCATGGAGATCAGAGATCCGGCCACAACCGGCAAATACAGCATTAATCATTGGTAATTGTGCTCCTTTCAGCGGTCAAGTTTCTCTTCCAGCCTGGCTTCTTCGTATGTTTTACGCTTTTCAATAAGGTATTCCGGAATCGGTACATCCCACCAGCCAGTAGCCTTTCCGCCTGATTTGGGGTATTCCCGGTTAACAGTTACTTCAACCAGGTAAGGTTGTGCTGCAGCTACTGCTCTTTTAATGGCGGAGACAACTTCGCCCGGTTTTGAGACTTTTTCTGCCTTGATCCCGAAAGCACCGGCTAAAGCTGTAAAATCGGGTGAAACCGGATGGCCGGTTTTATTGGTAAACTCTGTAGCATAGCGTCTTGTCTCACCATAAACATCATGTTGCAGGTCGCGGATGGAAAGAAAACCCTGGTTGTTGAGAACAATGGCAATTACAGCCAGATTGTGCTGCACGGCGGTAGCCAGCTCCTGGGCGGTCATCAGAAAATCACCATCGCCGACGACCAGGGCGACTGTTTTTTCGGGGCAGGCCAGCTTCACACCCAGTGCAGCCGGCAGGGAAAAGCCCATCGTTGAAAAGCCGCCGGTTGTGACCAGTGTTCCCGGCTCATAGAATGGAAATTCCTGTAGAATTTGGGCCTGACTGTGCCCGGACGATGTTACCAGATAAGCATCACGAGGCAGGGCGCTTCTTATTTCCAGTAAAGCCTGGGAGACACTAATCGGTTGGCTCTGGGTATCACGCAAAGCTGCAAGCTCTGCCAGCCAGCGGTTACGGCAATCAGTAATTTCGATACTGTAAGGTCTGTTATAGAGATCAGGAACCGGTTTACCGATTTCACCGGCCAGCTGCTCCAGCACTGTCGAGGCATTACCAATCAGGCCAACTTCAACGGGATAATTTTTACCAATTTCCGCCGGGTCGATATCAATCTGAATTAATCTGGCAGGGGGAATACTAAAACTCGAACCGGGCCGGTATGAAGACGTGCTTTCATCGGCAAAACGGCAGCCCACTGCCAGGATCAGGTCGGCCTGTGCAGCCAGTTGATTACCGCATCCGGTACCCTTGGATCCGGCGTGCCAGCCGTAAAGGGGATGATCTTCCGGAAAAACACTCTTTCCGGCCATCGTTGTGATCACTGCTGCCCCGATTTGTTCAGCCAGCTTAACCAGGGCTGTTGAGGCTTTTGCTCGTAAAGCTCCTCCACCGGCCAGAATAACCGGGCGTTTTGCTTCAGTCAGGAGGCGGGCTGCCCGGATCAGGTCGGCAGGGTCGGGCCTTGTTGGATAGTCGGAAACCCGGTAGTTAAGCAGCTCAGGATTAATATCCGTTGCCTTAGCCTGAACATCCATTGGCAGAGCGATGATTGCCGGCCCGGGACGGCCGCTTTGCATGGCCTGAAAAGAACGATTCAGGGCATGGGGCAACTGTTCAACACCGGTAGCCAGATGTGAATAGCGGGTCAAAGGTTCAAACACCCGCAGTGAGTCGGCCGGTCGCTGTCGCTCAATTTCCTGTAAAACACCCCGTCCAAACATGTGAGTGTGAGTTTCACCAATTAATGCAAGGATCGCGGTTGAATCAACATAGGCAGTACCCAGTCCGACTGCCAGGTTTAAGGCGCCGGGACCAATCGATGTAAAAACGGCAGCCGGGTTACCGGTTACCCGGTAGTAGCCATCAGCCATGTGAGCGGCACTCTGCTCGTGGCGTACCAGGTAAAGGGGCAACTCATCACGGTGCTTGTAAAAAGCGTCGACCAGGGCCAGACAGCCATGTCCGGGGATACCGGCTATCCACGGTATACCACTGTTAATCAGGGTCTGAGCAATTATTTCTCCGCCGGTTAAGCGCATATTAATAGCCTCCTTACTGGGGGTAGGATTGCAAGTAATCCATATATTAACAAAATACTTCATGATACTTCGCTTTTGCCGGGCTAAATCCTGCTATTAGGAATTAATATTGTATTGACAAATTAGCGGGGGTAGGATTAACTGACAAAAAGAGCTATTAAAGCAGAAAGCAGGTGAAGAATTGACCGATCCAATTAAGGCAGTTGAGATTCACGGTGGCAGACTTTCTTTCGGTACCAAGTTGGGTTTTGGGATTTGTGATTTAGGCGGCAACTTATTTTTCACCATGATGGGCTTTTATCTATTGTTTTTTATGACTGATGTAGTCGGCTTGGCTGCCGGTCTGGCTGGAACAGCTCTGATGATTGGTAAGATCTGGGATGCAATTACCGATCCGGCTGTCGGCTATATTTCCGATCGCACCGTAACACGCTGGGGTAGACGCAGACCCTATATGTTTGTCGGTTCATTTTTACTTTTCGGTATGATGATCCTGATGTTCACTGCTCCTGGTTACAGCGCTCAGGGGCAGCTTTTTGCCTGGGGAGCAATCATGTATTGCTTGCTCTGCACCGCTTATACCCTGGTTAATATTCCTTATGGAGCACTAACCCCTGAGCTGACCACAGATTATAATGAACGGACAGTTCTCAATGCTTTTCGGATGAGCAGCGCGGTTGTCGGAACCTTAATCGGCGCCGGCCTGGTTCTGCCGATTGTCGCCATTGCCGCTACAACAAGGGCCGGATGGACTTTAACCGGAACAGTAATGGGCGCGATTATGATGATTACCGGTCTGATCACAGTATTTTCAGTGCGCGAGCCGCTTCACCGCGAAGCAGTACCACAGCAAAATATCTTTAAATCTTATGCTCAGGTGCTTGGCATGAAGCCTTTTCTAACCTGCCTGATTCCCTGGACGATGCATATTACCGGCATCACCATTATCCAGGGTGCACTGCTTTATTATTACCTCTATCTTTACCGAAATGAATCCGGTTTTCAGCTGGCGTTGGTAGCCCTGCTACTAAGCTCGATGATTTTTATTCCCATCTGGACCATTATTTCAAAAAAGATTGGCAAGAAAAAAAGTTACAATGTGGGCATGTTGATTGTTGCTTCCGCAGTCCTGGTTTTATTTTTAATCGGCCACCGGATACCAATGGAGTTGTCTTATCTGATCATGGCTATTGCCGGTCTCGGTTTTGCGACCCAGTATGTAATGCCTTACTCGATAGTTCCCGATGTTGTGGAATATGATTATGCTGAAAACGGCATCCGCAGGGAAGGGGTCTTCTACGGACTTTGGACCTTAACCAGCAAGATTGGGCAGGCTTTTGCCATCGCCTTAAGCGGCTGGACGCTTAGTGCATTTGGTTATATTCCCGATGTACCCCAGAGTGAACTTTCGCTTTTAGGAATTAGACTGCTCTGTGGACCGATCCCAATTATCTTTTTTATAATCGGGATTATCGTGCTTTCTTTCTACCCGATTACCAGGGAAAAATACGCAGAGATTTTACAAAAAATTGCCCAGCGCGAGCAACAATAATGCGGCGTAAATTTCCCAAACTAAATGCTACATCGTCGTCCACTGT
>CAZAKI010000078.1:0-6106 GCA_964485855.1 uncultured Syntrophomonadaceae bacterium
ATCCTGCAATTAGGATGAACAAACCAACTTGAATAATTGGCAAATCAGATTAACAGATGGCCATCAGCAGAAGTACTACTTGCTTTTTAAGTCCAGTGATGGTAAGATTTTTATGCCTTTACGCTGAGAAAGGAGGTTTAATGAATTGCCCAATATTAAATCGGCAGAAAAACGAGTACGGCAGAATTTAACACGCGAACTACGCAACCGGCGGTCAAAAAGTATTTTAAAAACATCAATCCGCCGTTTTGAAGAATCCCTGCAGGGCGATGACATGGAAGAAGCAAAAAATAAGCTGAATCATGCTCTGCGGCAGATCGATAAAGCTGCTACGAAGGGAATTATCCATAAGAATAACGCGGCCCGGAAAAAATCACGTCTGAGCCGAATCTTCAATCAGAGTTCAGCTGTTTAAGTGGTAATGTAAACCTGGTCTTTAAAACCGGCCTATCCGCCTGGCGGATTGCAGCCGGTTTTTAATCATATTTCCGGAGAATTGGTATATTATTATCGAGAAGCATCTCGGCCAGCCAAACCGCTGATTGTCCAACCACTGAAGGACACTTATCGTGATGGCCACCCAGCGATTCGTATTCTGCATATTCATCATTGTCTAAAAAATGGTAAGCCTGGCCAAAAAGATACATTTGCACCTGACGGCAGGTGTCGCCGTCATATTCTTGATTAAATCTCTCCCAGTACCGCCTGACCAGCGGTCCGGGTCGACGCAATAAGCCAATATTTGCATATTCATCACGGGATCTTCCAAAAAAATGGCTTAAGACTATGACCCCGGCAGTCAACGCACCGCAAGGTCCTTCAATGGTTGAGGCTAAACCACCGGAAAATGAGGTAGATGCCTTGAACAATGAATCGGGGACCGGAAAAAAATCCTGAATTGCAGCAACCACACACTGGGCACAACCATAATAGCGTTGCTCAAGCTCATATCCGCGCTGGTAAATTTCTTTGAGTAACTGTTCCCGATCAAATTCTTTTTGGATTTTCATCTTTAAACCTCCTCTCAGGTTGAAACTTGTTGCAATAAATCAACCCGGTTTACTGTTAAATACAAAGCCTGTACCGGATCAAAAACACCGGTTTTAATCTGTAGATCTGTCTTCTGGAATTGCAGGTATATTTTTTCAAGGACCCTGCGTTCAAGGGTCAACGCCTGATCTCTTAATTTTCGGGCAACAAAGGGGTGGACTCCCAGGGTGGAAGTAATTTCTGTTAAGGGGATTCCCTCTTCGACCAGGCTGCGAGCCTGTAACAATAGCCGGTAGTGTCTAACCAGCATAAAAAAAATGGCCAGTGGTTTCTCATTCTTGCTTAGTAAAAGCTCCAGTAATTCTAAAGCCCGGAGTTGCGATCCTTCGGCCATGGCATCTGCCAGTTTGAATACATTTCCTTCCAAATCTCCTGAAAACAGCAGATCGACAACTTTACCGGTAATCACTGTTTCCTTTTGATCAAGATAGGTCGCATATTTCTCAAGTTCATTAGAGAAATAGTGTAAATTCTGATCACCAGCCATTAAAAGCCGATCTAGCGCCGATCGTTCTATAGTTTTACCCAGTGCAGCAGCCTTCTGGTTAATCCAGTGCAGCAGATCATCACCCTTAAGCGGCAAACACTCTACTGTCATCCCATTACGGTCAATTACTTTATAAATTCGCTTCCGCCGATCAATCCCGGCTGAGATAAAAACAATGATTGTTTCAGGAAGTTGATTACCCAACCTTTCAAGATAGGCATTTAATAGATGTGCAGCCGCTTTTTCCAACTCCTGCTGCTGATCATTAATCTCTTCAGCTTTCTGATTTGTTTTACGCGCTACGGCCAGGTAAGGAGGATTATCAACAACTAATAGTCGCTTACTGCTAAATAACCCGCCCTCATCAACCCTATTTAGCAAACCCTGGAGATCAAACGATGAACCATCTATTTTTTCATAACCGAAAGCAGAGTGCTCACCAACATAGGCTTGATATAATTTTCGAACCAACTCTTCACAGAGATAGCTTTCCTGGCCAAAAAACAGGTAGGTGGGGGAAAACTCTTGCGCTTCGATTTTTTTTAAAGCTGCCTGGTATGTTATCACTATAAATTCTCCTTCAAAGCCCGCAGCCAAATTCTTCTTGACTCGGGAAGGAATAAAACAAGTACAGTATATACCTCAAGCCTGCCAACGATCATCATTACTGATAGGACTATTTTACCAAAAGGAGGAACTACCTGATAGGTAAATAACGGCCCGACAGCGGCCAACCCGGGACCAACATTACCGATAGTCGCGGCAACTGCTGAAATTGATGTTTCCAGATCCAAACCCATAAACGAAAGGGTCAGTGCCGCAAAGGCGGTAAGGACTAAATAGAAGATGGCAAAAGCCATAACTGATCTCAGCACATCTTCTTCAACATGTTGCTCTCCCATTTTAACTGAAGAAATTGCCGAGGGATGGATCAGGCGGTAAAGTTCGCGGAAAGAGTATTTGATCATCAGCATCCAGCGGACCTGTTTGATTGAACCGCCGGTCGACCCACCGCAGGCACCAATAAACATTAACAGCAGTAAAGAAAGTCTGGCAAAATGAGGCCAGAGATCGAAATTTGCAGTTGCATAACCGGTTGTAGTGGTAATGGATACAACCTGAAAAGCGCTCTGACGAAGAATCAGCAAAAAATCTCCCCCGACTTCGTTGTAGATGTTTGCTGCCACCAGTAATGTTGCTAAACCGATCACAAATAAATAAAAACGCAGTTCAGGGTTGTTGAATATTTTTAAATCTCTCCTGATCAGGCGAAAAAATATCACAAAATTTACGCCGGCGAGGAGCATGAACAAGATGATCACAATTTCAGCCGCAGGATTATTAAAGGCCGCAACGCTGGTATTATAAGTTGAAAAGCCACCGGTAGGCATGGTTGTCAGGGCATGGGCAAGGGAATCAAAAAAACCGATTCCACAGATCATCAAGGAGGCAATCTGGGCAATGGTCAGCGAGACATAGATTAGCCAAAGTTTGCGGGCGGTTTCTACTACCCGGGGAACAACTCTCTCGGCAATTGGTCCCGGGATCTCCGCTTTAAACATGGTCATACTTCTAAAACCAAATTTTGGTAAAATAGCCAGGAAAAGAACAATTATCCCCATGCCGCCAAGCCATTGAGTAAAACCTCTCCAGAATAATAGCGGCTGAGGCAGTGATTCAACATCGGCAATCAAAGTTGCCCCGGTTGTGGTAAATCCGGAAACGGCTTCAAAAAAAGCATCAATAAAACTACCATTAAAAACACCATAAAAATGAAAGGGTAAGGCTCCAAAAATGCCTGCAAAAAACCAGGCCATCGCCACCAGGGTAAAATTTTCAGCTATGTTTAACTCCCGACCGCGTGATTTTGAAAAAAACCAATAAAAAAAACCACCAAAGAGCAAAGTAATCAGAAACGCCTTGATAAAAGCAGTCCGATCAGCAGTCTGGGCTAGTATTGACCAGAATAGCGGTATGAGCATAGTGAGGGAAAGAAATAAGACTAATATCCCAATGAGGTAGAATAGACGAAACCGGCGCACCCTCAGACCCCCTCTTAATCTTCTAACCCTATCTTACCGTAAAGACGCTATTCGGCCAAGAAAAGCTTGTTGCGCAGTTGTTCTCTGCTGCCGTTGTTTTCCTGAGGAGCAAAAAAGCGTTCCAGTTTCGCTCCTACCTTTGGTAAGGAGAAAATTATAAGGTGATCATCAGCCTGAAGAATTGTGTCACCATTCGGGACAATGACATGACCATTGCGGATTAGTGAGCCAATCAGCATGCCCCGCGAAAATCCCGCATTGGCAATTTTATGATTGACTACTTTTGCCGTTTCCGGTATAACCACTTCGACTACTTCAGCCTTTTCATCCTGCAGAATTGATAACGACACGACCTCTTCACGGCGGGTCAGGCGAAGAATCTGGGCGGCAGCTAAAAGCCGGGGATTGATTAGGCTGTCGATTCCCAAAGCTTTATAAACAGGAACATAGTGAGGTTTCATCACTTCACAGATAATCTTCTTAACACCAAACTGGCGGGCCAGGAGGGAGGCAACGATATTATTGCGGTCATCACTGGTAGCAGCAATGATCGCATCGGCCTGATCAGTATCTTCTTCTTTCAGCATGGCAATTTCGGTAGCATCACCCTGCAATACAAGGGTCTTTTGCAGAGTTTTGCACAGCCCCTCACAACGGCTCTCATCTTTTTCAATTAACTTGATCTTAAAATTATGCTTGCTCTCCTCAAGCAGTCGTGCCAAATGGTAAGCAATCATCCCACCACCTAGGATGGTGACCTGGTTAATCATGGTTTTTTCATAATGCAAAAGTGAACTGATATCTTTTAAAGTTCTGGAATCACCAAGCAGGTAGATCTTATTACCTGGCCTGATGACATCACGCCCGCCGGGAATCATAAATTTTCCCTGGTTATCACTAATACCAACGACAATACAATCTGGGCCGAGCGGCAGTTTGTGCAGGGGAACATCAGTAATTCCTGCTTCCGCATCAACGACAACACCGATCATCATCACTTTACCTTGGTTGAAATATTCAACTTCCGTGGCATCGGGAAAATGGACCATTTTTGAAATTTCCATCGCGGCGACTTGCTCCGGATTGATCATAATGTCTATACCAAGTTGACCTGGTGTCAATATAGATGATTCATTGCTATATCCCATATTGCGAATCCGGCCTACGGTAATCGGCACATTATATTGTTTGGCCAGCATACAGGCAATGATGTTCACTTCATCGACATGCGTGACAGCAATCAGCATTTCAGCTGACTTAATACCTGCCTGCTCAAGAACCGCAGCATTGGCCCCGTTGTCTTCTATAACCATGACATCAAGCGGTTCAGTAAACCGCCTGGCTTTAATGATGTTTTTTTCGATAACAACAACATCCTGTTGTTTTTCAGAAAGGTTACGAGCTAACTCATAACCAACTCCACCGCCACCGACGATAACAATATGCAATTTAGCAATACCTGCCTTTCAGCTAAAAAAAGAGACAGCGGCTACGCTGCCTCATCAGGGAGAAAAACTAAAAAAACTATACCAGACCGGAAAGGCTGCTTAATTGAATTATAACCTACTTTTATGCCCGGTCTAATGATCTGACTTTATTATATACTAACTTATTGTTGCTGACAACACCATTTTCCTTTAAAATTATGAGAAATTTTTATGCTTCGGAAGTCTCCACCGGGTTGGTTAAAGTTCCGATTTTCTCTATAAAAACACTGAATTGATCTCCCGGCGCCAGTGGTCCGATTCCTGAAGGTGTTCCGGTGATAATAACATCACCGGGCAAAAGAGTCATGCACCCCGAAACAAACTCGATGATCTCTGCCACGGTAAAGATATGATCGGCAGTTGAGCTCTCCTGAACCAAGTTATCATTCAAAAACCCTTTAATCTGTAGCTTTTCCGGGTTATCAATAGCAGTTTCAATAACCGGACCCAGGGGGCAGAAGGTATCAAAGCTTTTAGCATAAGTCCATTGACCCTGCGCCGGTTGCTTATCCCTGGCTGTCACATCGTTGGCGCAGGTATAACCGAAAACATAATCCAGGGCCTGATTCTTCTCTACCTTATGAGCAATACGTCCAATCACCACAGCTAATTCTGATTCATAATCCACCCTGCGACTTTGCGGAGGACATTGAATAGCCTGCCCCGGCCCAATAACCGATGTCGATGGTTTAATAAAAATAATCGGCACTCTGGGCAGTTCAAATTTCATTTCTTCGGCATGGCTGCGATAATTAAGACCCAGACAGATTATTTTTGAAGGCTGGCAAGGCGCTAACAGTTTTACAGCGTTTAGTTTATATTCACGCCCGGTTGTACTTGGCTCAAACTGACACCAGTCTTCACCAGGGTTATCAATCTCCTGGATAACATCTTCAGCTTCAAGATAACCATAGCGCTGACGGCCATGACTATAAAAACGAATAAACTTCATAAAAATCTCCTCTGTTATCGAAAAGGGGGAAGGAATAAACGCCTGGAAAAATCCCAGGCGTTTTACTTGCCTACCAGTTTTCGCAGAT
>CAZAKI010000079.1:0-5900 GCA_964485855.1 uncultured Syntrophomonadaceae bacterium
CTAAATACTTTTCTGTAAACAGAGATAAAAGTAATAATCATTACAATAGCTATTATTGCTGAAAGGAGTACGAAATGCGAAAGTTATTGCCGATCATTTTTTTCGTTGTCTTGCTGATAATTGCCGGTTGTGCTAAAGACCAATCGGCAGCCTTGCAGCTTTCCACCCCGCAAGATGGCAGTACCGTTGCTTCGCTTACACCTACTTTAACCTGGGGTGGACCGGCGGGTGCCAGTTACCGTTTACTGGTTTCAGCTGACAGTAATTTTCAGGATGTGGTGCTTGATGCCCACAACCTGGCAGAAGATCTGTATGTCATTCCTTCAGAATTACTGGAGGGGGGTAAAGAATATTATTGGAAGGTGCTGGCTGTCAGCAGCAAGGAGGGTTCTTCCTGGTCTGATCCCTGGCAGTTTTACACTCCGGGTGATCTGCCGGAAGGCAGTGGCAATATCCGGGTTAGTGCCAAGCTTGACGGTAAAGCCTGGTCAGGTGATCTGCACTACATGATTAACGGGCCGTTTTCTGATTCAGACAGTTCTGTGCCCTGGGATTTTGAAGATGTTGCCGCCGGCAGTTACACTTTAACCTACAAAGGCGGGGGACCGTCCGGAGCGGTGATGACCGGGGTAACACCTGCTGCTACCCTTGATCTGGCTGATGGTGAAGATATTCATTTTGTGATGAACTTTGCCACGGAGTCGACATCGACAATTAAGATCAACGCAAGTCTTGACGGGCAGCCCTGGTCCGGCAACATCCGCGTTGCCGTCAAGGGTCCTCACAGCGAAACTGTTCAGCTGCTGCCCGAAACACTGACCAAACTGCCGGCGGGTGAGTATACGCTCTCCTATAAAGAGGGTGGCCCAAGTGGGGCGGTGCTGAAAAACATCTCTCCTGCCGCAGTGCAGGATGTAGCCGCCAAAGGCACAATAACCTATACGCTTAACTTTACAACGGAAAAGAGCGCGACCCTGACCATCGGAGCCCAGCTGGATGGCCAAAAGTGGTCTGGTCCAGCTGAATATACAATCAGCGGCCCGCTATCGGGCACTTACGATTCTGTGCCGATCGAGATTAAAAACGCTCCGGCCGGACAATATAAAATCAGCTATAAAAGTGGGGGTCCCTCGGGCGCGGTTTTGAATAACATTAATCCAGCGCAGACGATCACCTTAAACAGTGGTCGCACGGGTGGATTTGTCCTCAACTACTCGACAACAAAACAGACTGGTAAAGTTGAGGTGCGGGCAACCTTAAATGGCCAGCCCTGGTCTGGTCCGGTTGATTTTGTGGTCAGCGGAGCAATGGATGTGGGTGACTTCCAGCTGCCGCGGGTTTATGATCACGCTCCCGTGGGTAAATATACCGTATCGTACAAGAGCGGCGGACCGGAAAATGCCTCGTTGGTAGAGATCAGTCCGGCTTCGACCCAGTCTCTGTCACAGGGTAAAACTGTAATTTTTACCCTGAAGTTTGTGGAGAAGAGCAGTTACGGCACAATTTACGTTAACGCCGTGTTGGATGGGCAACCCTGGGAAACGGCAATGGGTGCAGGTTCAATCAGCTACTCCTTAAGTGGACCGGCTTACTATTCCGATAACAGCATCCCCAATACTTACAGCAGCATGCCTACCGGTTCTTATACCCTAAGCTACAATTCGGGTGGACCGGCCGGGGCGACGTTAACCGGAATATCTCCAGCTCCAAATCAAACCTTAAAAGCAGGGAGCGCAGTTACCTACACCCTTAATTTTTCCTCGCAGCAGAAGGGGACTGTTAATGTAAACGCCACTATCAATGGTGAACCCTGGGATGGAGAATTAAACTATGTTGTTTACGGGCCCTATGTTGAATCGGGCAGCAGGGTGCCGCGTAGCTTCAGCGATTCTCCTTCCGGTGAATACAGTGTCGAATATAACAGTGGCGGACCACCACAATCACGATTCTCAAGGGTAGTTTCCTCTTCGCTTTACCTTCCTCCGGGAGGCAAGATCAACTTTACGATCGAGTTTGAATTTATCGGTTTGCCGGACCCGCTGCCCGGTCCATTAGACGATCCGGATAATGAAGAGGATATAATGCCTTCAAATTAAAGTTCTGCAGGCAGGCGGTTAGCCGCTGCTACCGATAAAAACCGGAGCCGGTCGCCGCCTGCAAGAATAAGTAAAAGTAAAGGAAAATGAGACCATGAAAAAGCGGTTGTTATTAATTTTAGTGGTAATAATGATGCTTGCCGGATGTTCAGGGGCTGATGTCCCGGAAGATTACGAGCAGCTTAGGATTCTTACAGAAAATTATCCACCCTACAACTTTGTTGATAAAAATGGTGAGATAACCGGGCAAAGCACCGAAATTGTCCAGGAGATTATGAACGATCTTGGGGTTGAAAGCGAAATAGAAATCTTACCCCTGGCAGAAGCTTTGGATTTAGCCGAAACTGGTCCCGGAGTAGCGCTTTATTCATTAAACCATACTGCTGATCGAGAAGAGCTCTTCAAGTGGGTGGGACCGATCGGGGTCTATGAACAGGTATTTTATACCCTGGCAGAGTCAGAAACCGAGCTAAAGGATTTAGAGGAGGCCAAGAAAGTCAAGAAGATAGCCGTTTATGAAGGTGATGCCGGGACCCGGTATTTACAAAATCAGGGCTTTAATAACCTGGCTATAAAACCGACCGATGTTGAAGCTTTACAGAGCCTGGCTAATGGCGAGGTTGACTTGTGGTTTGGCAACCGGGAAGGGTTGTCAATAGTTGCTGCCCAGGCTGGTGTTGATCCGGCTGAGTTAGTGGAGGTGCCGGCAATTATTATTCATGCCAACTTATTTATCGCCTTTAGCACGGATGTGGAAGATGAAGTGGTGCAGGCCTGGCAGGAAGCCCTTGATCGGCTGAAGGAAGAACGTGATGAAGACGATAAAACTTTTGTGGAAAAAGTAGAATCTAAATATAATGACCCGGCTTATATCGATTCGCTGATTTACTAGACAACTAATGACCATAAAAGCATCAGAAAAGGCGGAAGTTCCTTTTGGAACCTCCGCCTTAATCACTAAACTTTAAAAGTTAAAATTTATTCGATTTCAACATTAAAATTTAAATGTTTGTCATACTCGCCTTCTTCTTCCTCCCATGGTTGGGAATAGGTAAGTTTAATCTGCGTACTACCGGCTTTTAAAGCTTTAAACTGCATCAGGTCTGTTCCTCCAACCCCAACCATCTCTTCAGCGTTTTCATCTGGTTGATAGCTATGCTCATTCAGAGTAAGCATCTCGCTATCATATTCCGCTTCCCAGGCAAACCCGGTGGTCGGGTTGGATTCCAGGGCAATTACAAACTGATCGTTTGCTTTAACCTTAATCGTTTCGGCAGGATCGCTGTAAGCTTCTGGTCCACCACCTGAACAAGCGGTTGCTAAGACCAAGATCAACAGCATAATTATTACCACCAGGCTTTTTTTCACGATCATCGGACAACCCCTCCGTCTCACTAAAAATATTAATAAAGTTAACAAATCTTGTCCATAAGATAACATAATTTTGTATATTAAGTCAATCAATTGAAAAGCATGTTTAATTCCTATTTCAAAGGGTGACGATATACGTTATACTACACCAGGTATCTAATAACGGCAGGTAATCATCAGCCGGTGTCGAATAACTGTCATAACGTTTTTAGGGTTTTAGCTTGAAACCAATACCATTAAAGAGAGGATATAAAGATCACAGATGTGGGATTCCAAATTATTTAAAGCCGGGATAGCAATTCTGCTGTTCTTTCTGATCATCCTGGTTGGCAATCAGATTTCATTTATCTTCAAACCCCTGATTATTACTTTTGAAGTTTTCTTTTACGCTTTCTTGATCTCTGGCGCTTTGTACTATGCCCTGATCCCCCTGGTTGACTGGCTCGCTAAACACAAGGTCCCCAGAAAACTATCCGTGGTCATTACCTATCTTGTTTTTGTGGCAGTAGTCACCGGTATCGTGGTCCTGGTTGGTCCGAGTCTGCAGGAGGAGTTTACGGTCCTTTTAATAACGTTGCCGAATAGGATTGATCAGCTTTTAGCTCTTTTTGAGTCCCTGAAGGATACTGCGATTATCGGGCAACTTTTTCATCTTGAAGCTTTCAACATCGAAAAACTATCTGAAATGATCCCGGATGCCATCAACAATTCATTAAACTATACTTTAAACAGTATTACTATGGTTTTGGATTTTGTCACCGGCTTCTTTATTACGCTGGTAGTGACTCCTTTTCTCCTCTATTATATGCTTGCGGAAAGCGGGAGCGGCTCAGTCGCCAAAGTAGTGAACAAGCTTACTCCGCGCATGCATGCTGAAAGAACCAAACAATCAATTGCTAAAATCAATAGTCAACTGGCCCTATACGTACAGGGGGTTGGTCTGGTCTGCCTGCTGGTGGGAATATTAGCTTATATTGGGTTTTTAATAATTGATATTGAATTTGCGATGATTCTTGCCTTGTTTGTCTTGATTACCAATATAATTCCAATCATTGGTCCTTTTATTGGCGCTGTGCCGGCGGTTCTGGTTGGTGCCATTAATTCACCACTAATGGTATTGAAAGTGATAATTGTTATTGTCATTGTTCAACAGCTCGATGCAATGGTTATCAGGCCACAGGTGGTTGGGCGCAAGCTGGCGATCAGCCCATTGGCGATCATCCTGGTAGTTTTACTGGCTGGACGCCTGGGCGGCCTGATCGGAATTATTTTAGCTGTTCCGATTTTTACCGTGCTTAAAATAGTTTTTACCCAGGTCTATGAAACAATTCGGTCAAGTTATGGAACAGAAACGGAAAAATAATTGTTTCACCTTAAAATTGAAAGTTAGTACTTAAATTCTTATTGGCAACAGATTACTAGATGATCAGTGACGGAGGGATGATCAGGTGTTCAAAAAAGTATTGGTCGCTATCGATTTATCCGGCCCCTCAAAAGAATTGTTGAATGCTGTTGACGATCTAAAACGATTTGGTTTAGAAGAACTAATTATTGTTCATGTAATCCGCAGAGAAAAAGTAGGAATCGGGATTAGTGAGCACCGGGAGAACTTTCTGCAAGAAATTGAAGAGCAAGTTAAAAACATGGAGGATAAGAACATCAAGGTAAGGGTTATGCAGCCGGTTGGCAATCCAACCGAAGAGATAATCAGTATTACCGAAGAAGAAAATGTGGACCTGATTACAATCGGTTCTTTTGGTGAAGGCGGCCTGGTCCGCAAGCTATTTCTGGGAAGCACCGTTGCTGATGTCATCAGGGGAACTAAAAAGCCGATCCTGGTCGAGAAATACTTGCGCTCAGCTGGTTGTTTCAGCCGGATACCAATTTTCCAGGAAGGAACACCAGCTACAGCGCTTTTAGCTACAGATTTTTCAAGAGGCTCACTACGGGTGCTTGATAATTTTCTCGAGCATGCCGGAATATTTAACAAGATCATTCTTTATAATGTAGTTGACGAAGGTTTTACCGAGGAACAGCTGCAGCGGAATACAGAAAAAGCATACACCAGATTGGATGACTGGAAAAAAGAGTTTGAACATAAGGGGTTTGAAGTTGAAACCCAGGTTGTTGTCGGCATTGCTTCCGAGGTAATCATTGAGGCTTCACGGAAGGATGAAATATCACTGTTGGCCATTTCCCGTAAAGGGCGCAGTATGGTTGATGAGTTGGTGATCGGTAGTAATGCCGATCAAATTGTCAGGCAATCGGCCAAACCGGTATTGATCTTAAGGTAAAAATCAAGTCATTGATTTATGAGCCTTTTCGGTATAATATATTTAGTGAGTCGGAATCGGCGCCTGTAGCTCAGGGGATAGAGCAGCGGACTTCTAATCCGTTAGTCGGGGGTTCAAATCCTCCCAGGCGCACCAGAAA
>CAZAKI010000080.1:0-5535 GCA_964485855.1 uncultured Syntrophomonadaceae bacterium
TGGCGCTGCCGCCGATTCCGATAATCAGCTTGGTACATCCTTTATCAAGAGCAGCTTTAATCAACTCGCCGGTTCCGTAAGTGGTAGTTAGGGCCGGGTTGCGGTATTTTTCTGGCACCAGGGTTAAACCGGAAGCTGCGGCCATTTCGATGACAGCCGTTTTACCTTTGTCAATCAAGCCCCAGCGAGCATTTACCGCTTTGCCAAGCGGACCGGTTACCATAGTTTGCTGCAATTGGCCATTACTGCCGACGTTTAAAACATCTACCAGGCCTTCTCCACCATCTGCTAAAGGCATTTCAATGATTTCAGCATCCGGGTAAACTGCTTTTACTCCTGCAGCGATCATCGCAGCTGCTTTAGTTGCGCTCATAGAACTTTTAAACTTATCAGGTGCAATTAAAATGCGCATCGATTATCCCTTTACAAATTATATTGCTAGCCATTTAAATCAGGCCGCCGTATTTGTTTTTTTCTACAGAGTAGCTATTTATCCTTTATGGCAGTAAGCAGTTCAATAGCACAAATAAAGCTATGAAATTTATTGAGAAATCATTGTACAAGTTTAGTCATTTGAGCTATTGCGTTTTAGAAAAAGCCGATTCATAACACTATCTGCCGCAATAAGTAAATAAGCTTTCGTTCTAGCTTAATTTGGCGCTGTCTTTGGCTCCAAGTAGTAATTATTTTTGTTGTGTATTACGCAAATAAAGGAAAAAGCCCAGCAGTTGATCTCCTCACTGTGGCTATCCAGACAGGGTTTAATCAGTATTCAGGTGCTTCAGGAGTTGTATCTAAATCTGATCAGAAAACTACCGAAGCCGGTCAGCGCTGAACTTGCGGCACAGATCATAATTGATATTAAAAATCAGTTTGCATATGTCTTTTGCCATATGATTGCAGGTGGCAAGTTTCATTAAGGCTGACGACTATGAAACCTCCGGCCACGCTATATTCCAAGAGATTTATGCAGCAGGTATCCTGCTTAACCTTCCAAAAAGCACTACTGCTTAAACCAACAGCGGCTAAAAGCAGTAATTTGAGAATAACCCGATGAGTGACAATAGCAATAGTCTTATCGATGTTTTCCCGGGCCAACCGCACCAGTTTATCGAAGGCGCGTGATTTTGCTTCGTCTAAAGTTTCTGCGCCCTCGAGCTGATGATTCTCAGGTTCTTCCCTCCAGATCTTGATCGCTTCGGGGTAAAGAGCCTCAAGTTTGCTGTAAGCCTGGCCTTCCCAGGGGCCAAAGCTGATGTCGATAAAGGCATCAACCGGTTGCGGTTGGATCATTTTGTCCCGGCAGAGGGCAACGGCAGTTTGCCTGGCCCTGGAGAGGGGAGAGCAAAATATTGCATCAAAATCGATGGCCTGCAGATATTCACCGGTAGCCCGGGCTTGCTGCAAACCCCTTTCGTTTAAAGGAATGTCACTTTGCCCCCGGAAGATTCCCTCGCTGTTCCACCTTGTTTCACCGTGCCTGATTAAAAAGATTGTAGTTTGTATCACTTGTTCCCCCGCTCAGTGTCTTCCGATCTTATAAACCGCTATACTTCACAATAGCCTGTTAGCTTTTTGCTTTTTAAGTATAGCTTTTTTTCTTGACAGATTACAATCGTTTCTATATATTAAGTGATGTTTTACGAATAACCTTTGGGTGATGGGGCTCACCCGGGCAACGTTGCCCGAATTGCTAAGCTGATGGCTCCTGCTAATGGCAGGATTTTTTTTATTTCTAAGATGTTGCACTAGTTTTGTCGTTGGAGGTTAACCGCAAATGACTTCGAAAACCTACAACTTCGCTGCAATAGCAGCAGGCGGTGTAATTGGCACTTTACTCAGATACAATCTTAATGTCAGTCAGTTTTTTAGTTATATGCCAAACGCAACTATGTTTGAAAACATGACCGGCAGCTTTCTGCTGGGCTGCCTGGCCGGCTGGCTTTACCATCGGACACTTCCGGAATGGCTGCGGCTGGGTTTAGGGGTGGGTTTGCTGGGTGGGTTTACCACTATGTCAACTTTAGCGGCCGACACCTTTTCGATCTTTAATTTGATTTCGCCTACCAATGCACTTGGGTATTTATCGCTGACGCTGATTGGTGGATTATTAATGGTCTTTGCCGGTTTTGTTGTCGGTAGTAAACTTGGTTCCCGGAAGAGTTTTGGGGAATGGGAGGACAATCTCGATTGAATACCCTGTTAGTTGCCCTGGGAGGAGGATTGGGCGCAGTATCGCGCTACTTTCTAAGCAGTTCGATCGAAAAAAGGAAAAAACGGTCAGATTTGCCTGTGGCAATTATCTTCGTCAATATTATTGGTGCAGGTGGTCTTGGTCTTTTTTTAGGGCAATTCTATCAAACGTTAGCTTATAATTTCTATACTTGCAGCTTTTACCTCTGTTTTGGAGTTGGGTTTTTCGGCGCTTTTACCACATTCTCCACGTTTAGCTTAGAAGCGTTTAATTTGCTGCAAAAAAAAGACCTGAAAAATTTTTTCTTTTACCTTTTCTTTACCGTCGCCGGTTCATTGGTGGCCTTTAGCGCCGGATTTTTATTCAGATCATAATTTAAGATCCTCTAGAAGTCGAGAAGCTAAAGCGGAAGATTTCATTCCAGTTGAAAACGCACGCGAGGTGCTTAATATTGAAGACTATCAATGTAACGGTGAATCAGTAACCTGCGGTCAGTCCGAAGTCAACCGAGAGGCAGGCTCCGGTTATGGCCTGCACAGACGGTGAGGCAAGGAAAGCGATCGCTTCGGCTACTTCGCGGGGTTGAGTAAAACGGCTTTTTTTACCCTGCGGATAGTGTGAGAGCAGAGAGTTGTAATAGGTTTTGCGATCTCCTCCACCATAATCGCGACAAGCTTTCTCCAGCATAGGCGTTTCGACATCACCTGGGCAAACAGCATTAACCCTTATTCCACGTGGTGCCAGCTCCACCGCCAGGGCTTTGGTTAGCAGGGTTACAGCCCCTTTTGAAGCACAGTAGATAGCTGCTTCGTTATTACCGACCAAGCCTGAATCAGAGCTGACATTGACAATTGTCCCACTTGATTTTTCAAGCAGCGGTATAGCATAACGGCACATGAAAAAGGTGCCCTTGGCATTAATATTCATTGTTTTATCCCACTGTTGCTCTGTCATCTGGTCGCTTATGCCTTCAACCCAGACCCCGGCGGCATTAACTAGCACATCGAGCCTGTCTGCCACTTTCTGCACTTTTTCGAGCATCGCTGCGCACTGTCCTACCACCGATACATCACCCGCTAAGATTTCAGCCTTACCAGATAAATGATTTATAGATGAGATTGCTTTTTTCAGCTTATCAATATCACGGCCGTTCATAAAAACACGTGCACCTTTTTCAAGGAACAACTTCGCGGTTTCAAAACCGATACCGCTTGAAGCACCGGTTACCAAGATCACCTTGTCTTTAAAATCCATCCTGATTAACCTCCTATGGCTATATTATTATCGGTAAACGGCTCATTGTTAAGAAACTTTGACTATCCAACCAGCCGGCAGGTTATCTTGAATTGTATAAAAGATAAGATACCGCAATGTCATATCATTACAATCTGTTAACATTATATGCTCAACTATTGTAATTTTTAAGTCAGGTTATGTAATTCTGAAATTACTGCGACAGAATTTAGGAGTCAATATTTTTGTGTTTTTATCAGCTTCTCCACTTTTAGTTTAGAAGAAGTTGGTTTTATTGCATAAAACAGCTGAAAAAACTTCTGAAGCAATCAATTCTGGAAGTCTGGCTGTTAAGGGATTTATAACCTCTTTCTTGCCTATTAGAAATTAATTATTCAAACTAATCAGGATTAAGCTGTCATCTGAGTTTTTATTGTTCTTTGAAAGCCGAGTTATTCTCCTTTTCGAGCCATTTCTAAAATAGCCTGAACGACCCATGGCTTATCGGCCAATTGGCCCGGAAGGAAAACTGGCATCTTGTTGGTATCATAGACAGTGTTGATCATGTTTCCTTGGAGTGATAAATTGACTCGCACCCACGGTACGCCACCATCCACTGCGGCATTGACGATGTCAGCGCTATGTTTGTTATGCCACCAGGCTGGGCCTCCACCAGGCCAGCCTTCCGGATGGTCAAACGCAGAAATATCAGCTTCTTTTTCCGGAGGCTGAGCATGGTCCCACCTTGCTTGCAAACGAAGATAATATCCCCGAAAATCACCGATAAAGCGGATTGCTTCACGCTCAGACCACCAGGCTAAGTTCTCTTCAGAAGAATCTTGCCAGATAGCCAAGCGACCAAAAATTTCTTTTACCCGGGTATATTTCTGCGTATCTCCTGCCAGGAATCTGGGGCCATGACAAGTGACAAAACTGTCTGGCGGACCTTCTCCATCGATAAGGTACTTAATGGGAATGTCCGGATATCTACCAGCACAGCCAGCTCCCATGGTAATGCCATAGGATTGTGTAGCGATACCGACATTATTAGCGATCACTGCGGGTTTAGCAATGACGTATTTAATAATCTCAATTAAGCCATCCTGATGGCGGTAGCCGTTGAAGTCTTCTGTTCCCTCCGAGCGAAGATCATCAGACAAATCGCTTACGCGCCCTTCTGCATTGAAAGTAACTACGACCATGCCTGAACCAGCAAGGGTTTTGGCTTCGCGACCATAGGCCATCATCCTTCCTGGATTAATCCCTCCAGGAACAAGAACTACGGCTGGAAAACAAAAATCCGCATACAAGTTAGGATCAGGGCGGCGAATCAAACCATAGAGGCGGTTTCCGGAAGGAGCGATTATTTCAAAAGGCTCAACAATAGTTTGATACTTATCAATCTCTGGTTTTACCGGAGGAAGGATGGGCGTACAAGTTGGTTCAACCTCTGTTTCAATTTTTGTTTCTTGGGGGTTAGTTTCCGTCTTCGTTTCAGTATCTGGCATAAGATGCTGACATGCGAAGCTGGGAAAGAGCAAGAATAGGAATAGAAGTAGCAAAAGAAGATTTCTATTCATGGTAACATTGCCTCCTTGTATAAATTGAACGCAATATATATTCTATAAAAGTATTATTTTTAATATACCAATAGTATCATATTATAAACCTAAATCTGCGATCACTTATATAAACTGTTTGTACTTCGCAAATACAGGCCTTGGTTTCAAAGCTTTTATACTGTGTAAAATGCTTGGATCGTTAGTATTTATTACAATATATAAAAAAATACTGCAAGTGAGTGAGCGCGGGCTATTGTTTGCATAATATTTCTGGTATATAATCACGGTGATCGAACATTTTGCTTAGCATTCGGTGTATTAGATATAAAGGGGGCTGAGCATGACTGTTCAGCATGATTATTTCGTGGATAACTATGAACGAAGCCGGTCCGATTTTCGACTCCTGCTTAAGGAAGTAACCAAATGCTGGCCTGATGCTGAGCTGAAAATTTTTCCGGTTGAAGTGGGAACTGAAGATCTGACGATTGATCTGATCAAGGCGCTTCCGAAAAAAGAGGGGAAGCGCCTTCTTTTCTTATCTTCAGG
>CAZAKI010000081.1:0-5534 GCA_964485855.1 uncultured Syntrophomonadaceae bacterium
CCCGCTTTCCACCAGGGCAAAGGCGCCACAACCACCGGTTTCTTCACCGCAAACGCTGCTGATCAGTAGATCACCGCTGTTAATAAAGCCAAGATCGAGCAGCAGTTTAAAGGCGGTAATCCCGGCTGCCAGACCACCTTTCATATCGAGCGCACCGCGCCCGTAAATTTTGCCATCCACATAGCGGCCGCTCAGTGGATTATCTTCCCAGCAATCGAGATCGCCTGGCGGAACTACATCAATATGACCGTTTAAAAGCAGTGACCGAATATTACCCGCACCTGCCTGATGGTGACCTCTTTTGCAGCCCAGTAGAGAATAGCGGTGTTCATAGGGGAAACCATCATAGCTGAACCCTTGATACTGCTCCAGCTTGGTGGGTTCAACCTTGACCAGACTAGTTTCCATACCCAGCTGCATAAGCCTATCCTGCAGAAAACGCTGGATCTCTTCTGATTCGCCTGAATAGCTGCGAATTCTTACCAGCTCCTGGATCAATTGGACCAGGTAATCCCGGTTTTGTTCTGCTTTGTTTCTAATTCGCTCTGTCAAATTTTGCAACGCCAAGACCTCATCTTTCCCAACCTTGGGCTAAGTCTAGTCATTTTTCTTGATTTTAAGAATGATCTACAGGCCTATATTATCATATTAACCTTGTTTACAGTATTCTGAACCAGGGTTCATCCCAAGAGGGTTTTTACTCTCGGATTCAGCGATCGCAGGTTCCCTCAGAAATAAATGATGGCTCCTGGTAGCAGCCAGTTTCCAGCCGTGTTATGATAATAACCGTTCAATGAAGATCAGTAAATCTGATCATGTTAGGAGTTGCAATATTGATGAGAAAAATCTGTGATCTGCTTCCGATTCCTGATTTGATGCAAACCGATAGTTTACTGGTAATCCAACCACACCCCGATGATCTGGAGATCGGGGCCGGGGCGACGGTGGCTAAACTTATCCAGGCTGGTAAAAAGATTTCGTGTCTAACGGTTACGGACGGCTCGGCCGGTACTTACGATGGTAATGTTAGTGGGAAACAACTGGTCGCCATTAGAAAAACTGAAAGTGAATCTGCCGCTAAAATAATCGGCCTCAGTGATCTGCACTGGCTAAATTTTCCTGACGGGGGCAATTTGGTTTACGAAGAAGTACGGTCAGCCATAACTAGCATCATCAGGCAGGTTAGACCTGACACATTGATGGTCTGCGATCCCTGGTTGCCGTATGAGGTTCACACTGATCATATCCGAACCGGACTGGCTGCGGCCGAAGCAGCTTATTTAGCCAACATGCCCAGTTTCTGCCATTCGGATATTGAAAATGGCTTACAACCGCATGCCATTAAGATAGTAGCTTTTTATTACACTGCTTACCCGAATACATTGATCGATGTAACTAATACCTGGGCGCTTAAGATGCAGGCCATCGACTGCCATGTTAGTCAGTTTTCCGGAATAAAAGCTGAAAAACTTAAAAACTTGCTACAGGCCAGGGCTGTTGCTCTGGCAGCTGAAAATGGAACTGAGCTAGTGGAAGCTTTCAAGGTGCTAAGTCCCGACCATCTGCATATTTTCGAAGATGCCTGGCTTAGTTAGTCGAGCAGTTAATCAATTACAGTTTATAAATCAACCTTACCCCCCACCCCAACCTCCAGGGGAAGGGGTTTTTGCTCCTCTCCTTGGCAGGGAAGAGATCTATCATCACCACTCACCGGTAGATCTAGGTAAAGATAATTTACTCAATCATCTAAGCAGAGACAGATTATTCTTCTTAAGCTCGCGGGTGATCAGGTAGGAAGTGAAGATAAAAGCCAAAAAATCGCTAACGGGGCGGGAAAACCAAACTCCATCCAGACCAAAAAGATTAGAGAAAATAAGCAGCAAGGGAATAAACAGGAGAACTTCACGTAAAATAGAAAGCAGCAGAGAAGGTAATCCTCTGCCAGCTGCCTGAAAATAGGTGGAAAATACTATTTGTGCTCCAATCACGGGAAACATCAGCACCATTATTCGTAACGATCTGGCAGTTAGGTTGACTAATTCTTGTTCTTTCGTAAAAATGCTGACAAATAATCCCGGCCAAATAAAGTATAGCACCCCGAAAAATGTTACGATCACAGTGCTTACCAGAGTTCCTTTGACCAGCGCTTCGCGGATGCGCCCCATCTTCCCGGCACCGTAATTATAGCCAATAATCGGCATTAATCCTTGAGAAACACCGATCACCGGCATCAAGGCGAACATGAAGAGACGGAAGATTAGACCAAGTGCCGCAATCGGCAGATGACCATATGCTGCCAGGATATTATTGGCAACAATCAGAGATATATTGGTAGAGATCTGGAGTACCATCGCCGGCAAACCAATCACATAGATCTTGCGAATCGTCTGCAGGCAGGGCTTAAGACAGGCAAGCGAAATCTTGACATCGCTATTTCCTAAAGTAAAAAAGTGCAGCATGATCGCTACCCCGATTACTTTTGCTAACACCGTTGCGACAGCCGCCCCACGCACCCCCATCTTAAGAGTAAAGATAAAGATCGGATCGAGAATAATATTAGTTAGTGCTGAAATGATCATCACTTTCATCGAAAGGGTAGGGTTACCAACAGCCCTAACAATATTATTTAAACCCATGATCAAAAAAAACATCACCGACCCGGAGGTAATTACCACTACATATTCACCTGTGAGATCTGCTATTTCCGGCGTCGCTCCAAAAAAATGCAGCAGCGGTTCTAAAAATGTAAAACCCAAAAAAGCCACAATAAAACCGTAAATCAATGAGAGCCCGATTACCTGCCCGATTGCACGGACAGCCTGACTGGAATCACCGGAACCTAAAGAACGAGAAATGAGTGAAGCAGCACCTACTCCGGTTCCGACAGCAATAGCGCCCAGAATCATCTGGAAGGGAAAGGCAACCGAAAGGGCAGCGATAGCCCTACTGCCCAGCATGCCGACAAAAATAGTATCAACAATATTATAGGTAGCCATCACCAGCATTCCGGCCGTAGCCGGAACAGAAAAACGGATCAATAGTTTGCCGATGCTTTCTTCGCCCATCTGGGCGGCACTAGTCTGTGTCATCTAACTACTCCTATCCAAAGCCCCTATTCAGGCGGCAAGATGTTTCTATTCTATGCTTAAATGCTTAAGCAGGCAAGAAAAGATCACTCTCCTTCATTATTGCGACCTGCCCTCCTGGCATTGAAATCATTAATGACAGTGTTTATAATTAGGCGAGGCATTCTATTGATCAGAAATGAATATCGGTTCTTCAATTAATTTATTTAATGCAGAAAGATGGTTTCCAGTTGTGCCTGAAAAAAAGATGATCAGGGTAAGGGTTTATTTGCCCCCCTACCTGGAGCGTCCCCAGCTAGATAAACAGGGCTATGCCCAAATCGAAAAAGGCTCTACGCTTAAAGATCTTTTCTTAATGCTACACATTCCTTTCTCAACAGGAGCTATTCACCTCTGCAGACTGAACTATGAAAAAGCAAGCTTAAAAAATATACTTAAAGATGGCGATACCGTTAGTTTCTATTCCCTGATCTCAGGTGGTTGATCAGACAACACTAGACATCATAAGCGAAGGAGTAATAATTGAAATGAGTGGTTACATGGGTAAAGTGCTGTTTGTGGATCTGAACAGCGGTATATTTGAAGAAAAAGTAATTCCCGACCAGGTCTACGAAGATTACCTAGCCGGGGTAGGATTGGGCACCTATATTCTAACTCGTGAAATGACCGCCGGGGCAGATCCGCTGGGACCTGATAACATCATTGGCTTCATGAGCGGTCTCTTAACCGGAACCGGTAGCCTGCTGACCGGCCGCTGGATGGTGGTCTGCAAGTCACCGCTAACCGGCGGTTGGGGTGATGCCAACTGCGGTGGCAACCTTTCACCGGCCATCAAGCAGTGTGGCTATGATGGAATCTTCTTTAAAGGGATTGCCAAGAAACCAGTTTACCTGGTAATTGATAAAGATAAGGAGCCTCGCCTGGAAGATGCCACAGATCTTTGGGGGTTAGATGCCGTAGAAACTGAAAATCGGCTGACTGTGAAACACCGCGGGACAAGAGACCCTGCCGTAGCTGTTATTGGCCCCGCCGGTGAGAAACTATCGCTGATTGCCGGCATCTGCAATGATCGTGGACGCATCGCAGCCCGCTCGGGTGTCGGCGCTGTAATGGGCTCTAAAAAACTGAAGGCAATAGTTTTAAACGGCAACGACAAAATTGACTGCGCCGATCGGGATACTGTCCGCACTTTAAGTAAACAATACGCTGCAAAAGTAAAGAAGGTTTCTCTGCCCCGATTCTTCAAGGGTTCGCTCTTACCATATGCCGGGATGTTAATGGCTAAAATGAAAAGAGTGATCGCCCTGGACGGAATGATGGTTTTGGTGCCAACCCTAAAGAAATGGGGTACTCCGATGAGCAACAGTTTAGGAGTTACCTCCGGCGATCTGCCGATTAAGAACTGGAGCGGATCAGTCCTTGATTTTGGCCGTTCCCGTTACCGGCATCTGAATCCCGACCTGATTATTGAACGCGAGCAAAAGAATTACAGCTGTTACTCCTGTGTGATTGGCTGCGGCGGAATTTGCCGGATTGATGATCTTGCCGGAGGTGAATTTAAAGAAACCCACAAGCCGGAGTATGAAACCTGTGCCGCTTTTGGCGGACTGCTCTTGAATAGCGATCGTGAATCAATTTTCTACATCAACGAACTGCTAAACCGGGCCGGAATGGACAGCATTTCAGCCGGCAACACAGTAGCCTTTGCCCTGGAATGTTTTGAAAACGGGCTGTTGAGTTTGGAAGATACTGACGGGCTTGATTTGAAATGGGGTAATGCTGAAGCAATTATCAGGCTGGTTAAGAAGATGATTACCCGCGAAGGTTCAATCGGCGAGTTGTTGGCAGATGGTGTTAAGGCGGCGGCAGGAAAACTTGGTGAAAAAAGCCTTCCATACGCCATGCATGCCGGAGGACAAGAGCCGGGTATGCACGACCCGCGCTTTGACCCGCTTTTAGGCCTACACTTTAGTGCCGACCCAACCCCCGGACGCCACACCATCGGCTGCGGACAATATTACCAGATGATGCACCTCTGGGAAGAGGTAAGCTGGGCTCCGACGGTAACCGGTCACAACAAAGATGAAGAATATATCGCATCGGATCAGGAAGCATTAAAAGCAGTAGCCCAGGCCTGTTTTAAACAAGTAATTGACGGAGCAGGCGGCTGTCTCTTTGCTGCAATGAGCGGCATCCAACACTGGCCGCTATTTAAATGGCTCAATGCGAGCACCGGCTGGCAGAAGAGTCCCGATCAGTACATGGAGATCGGCAAACGGATCCAGACTTTGAGGCAGCAGTTTAACGTCCGCGAGGGGGTGGAACCTTTCTCTTTCCGCATGCCGGACCGTTTGGCCGGAAAACCACCTTTGCAAGCAGGACCACTGAAAGGAAAAGCGGTTCCGATCAATGAAATGATGCGCCTTTATTGGAAACACTTTGGCTGGA
>CAZAKI010000082.1:0-5506 GCA_964485855.1 uncultured Syntrophomonadaceae bacterium
ATTTATACTTATCCCGGCAATATCCATATCCACAGTCACTATTCCGACGGGACAGGAAGCGTGAAAGAAATTGCAGCAGCGGCTGTCTCTGCCGGTTTGAGTTATATTATCATTACCGATCATGAGAATATGGATGGGCGGGCAGAGGAAGGTTTTATTGACGGGGTAGCAATCCTGGTTGGCATGGAAATCAACCGGCCTCACAGTCACTACTTGGCCCTGAATCTGGAAAGCCCTGTGCCATCTAATGCCGACAATCCCCAGGCTGTAATTGATCAGGTTCGTCAGGCCGGCGGCCTGGGCTTTATTGCTCATCCCTTCGAAATCGGCTGTCGCTATGTGGAAAAAGGAACTGCTTATCCCTGGAAATACTGGCCGGTCTTTAATTTTGACGGGATGGAAATCTGGAATTTTTCTTCACACTGGCGGGGTTGTCACCCTTCACTTTTCAGGGCGCTTTACTGGTTTTTTATTAACCGCAAGGGTGCCATGACCGGACCGCCTGCTGATGGTTTGAAGCTCTGGGATTGTTACAACCTAAACGGACAGCGGGTAGTCGGTATCGGCAGCAGTGATGCCCATGCTTTCAGGTACCGGCTTGGACCAATTAAAACGATATTGTTCGACTACGAGTACTTATTTGGCGCCATTAATACCTACCTGGTGTTGAAAGAGCAGCTCAGCACTGATTTTACCAAGGTTAAAAAACAGATCTATAACACCCTTCAATCTGGAAGCTGCTACCTGTCTTATGACAGTCTCAATCCAGGTCACGGTTTTCAATACACGGCACTGCTGCCTGGCGAAGAAGAGCCCCGCTTAATGGGGGAACGGCTGAAATATCAGCCGGGGACACTTTTAAAGATTGAAGCCCCGGCCGGCAGACCGTTAATCAGGGTAATCTGCAATGGCCGGCTTGTAGCTGCCGCTTATGAAAAGGATTTCAACTTTAAACCTGATAAACCGGGATTATACCGGGTAGAAGTATATCACCGTCCCCTGCTTGGGAAACCCCGTCCCTGGATCTATTCAAACCCGATTTATTTACATTCATGATTAATCGATAGAACCAACGGTTAGACTTTTTCTGTTCGTTCCGGCAGCAGCAGCTGTTCTAACAGCACGCAGATTATCAGACCCACAGTTAAGCCGTTACCGACAAAACTTTTCACAAAGATGGGCATCAGGGCCATGGCCCCGGGGGGGATAAACATGATCCCCACCCCAAGCAAGACGGAAATGCCGACAATAAAACCGGTGCGGTTATCGAAGCTAACCTTGCGATATTCGCTGAACGCAACCGATAATATCTGGCAGAACATAATGAGAATAACCGCAAATCCTACCTGGGGCGGAATGACGACAAAAAGAGCGCCGATAGCGGGAAAGAGACCCAGCAGCATGATTAGCACCGCGCCAACCAAAAACGGCAGCCGTGAGGCAACCCCGGTCACGCGGGCAAAACCGATTGAAGAGGCAAAAGGGACAAAGCCGATCAAGGCAAAAAGTCCGGCAAAAACGTTGCCAATCCCGGTAATTATTGTGCTGCGCTTGTAACTGGAGGCAGTAACTTCTTCACCAATTAATTCAGAAAGCGAATTAACACTGGCTACCAGGTTGGAAAGGGTGAAGAACCCGACGATCAGCATGATTACAAAGATGCCGGGGTCAAATAAAGGTGGTCCCCAGGGCAACATTGCAGGCAAAGCAACTAATTCTTCGCTAAAACGGGGGAGCTCGGCCAGGCCCGCTAAAAGAGCCAGCAGCCAACCGACTGCTGTTCCGATAAAGATCCCGATACTTTGCAGAAAGCCTTTCTGTTTTAAAGAAATCCAGATAATCAAAACCGTGATGAAGATAAAGATCAGCGTCCCGATCAGATTAATCTGATCGCCCTGCGGCCAAATGCCCAGCATGCCCTTGACAATTGAACCGCTGATCTGCAGGCCCATCAGCAGGAAAAAGGTGCCCTTTACTGCCGGGGTAAAAATTACCATGATCTTGTTAATCAGGCCAAAAGCGCCGATCAAAATATAAATTACCCCGACTACCAGCATGCTGAGAATAATGTTTCCCCTTAGTTCAGAGAGCGGTTTGCCGATCTGGGGGGCTACCAGGCCGATGATGATCAGGACGTTATACCACATGCCTCCAATCCCCTCAAACAGGGGCAGGCGGTGTCCACAGTAGAGCTGGACAATAGAAAATAAACCGCAGAATAAAAAGGTGCGTTGAATAAAGCTGCTAATTTCTACCGCATCTAAGCCGAGACCGGTCCCTACCACGCCGGGGATCACTGCACAAACAGTCAGGGAAAAAATTAACCACTGAAAACCATAGATCGCGGTTTTTAAAGGAGGGGGGCTTTCATTTAGTTCGTATAAAAATAGAGATTTAATAATCTGGGCTCCTTTTTTTGCCTTATTATAACTTAAATTGAGAAAACGGTATAATCCTGGCTATCCTGCCGGCATTGTTTTCTCTTTTTCTCCTGGAGTTGATTGATGACTGGAGTAAATTAGGTCAGGACACTAAAGGACTATTGAGTATCAGTTCTGGACTTTAGTTTGTCATGATACATCATCTTTTCAGCTTCGCCAAACAGCCTGGTCAGATTATGATCAAGCTTGGTTTTTACAGCCAGGCCTAAAGCCAGGGATAGCGGCAGATCAGGTTTTGCTTTTTCCCTGCACCCTGTTCTGATCCGCTGGCAAATGGTTTTAGCCTTTCTACGGCTGGTTTGCGGCAGTAGCAGCACAAATTCATCGCCGCCCCAGCGGGCTACAATATCTTCTTCCCGGCAGCACTTTTTAAAAATAGCGGCGGCTGCCATAATCAAATCGTCACCCTTTTTATGCCCGTAAAGGTCGTTGATAACCTTCAAATTATTGATGTCGGCCACAACTATAGCCAGTGGAAGCTGCCGCGCGGTATTGAGCCTTTTCAATTCAGTTTCGAGGTAACGGCGGTTGTAGAGGCCGGTCAGCTGATCATGGTAACTAAGGTGGGTTAGAGCATCCTGTGTTTCTTTAATTTCGGTTATATCGGCAATATTGCCGCTGACCCTGACTATTTCCCCCTGATCAAATTCAGCCTCTGCTATCGTGCGGACCCACATCTCGCGGCCTTTAAAATTGGTAAATCTGAACTCCAGATCGTAGGGCACACCGTGTTTCAAGCATTTTTTGAAATTATTCATGACTGTTGGCCGGTCTTCCGGCCGGTAGCAGTTGATGCTTTTTTCAATTAAAAGACTTGCATCCTGCGGAGCCAGCTTGGGTTCCAGCCCATGGATACGGTAGGCCTCTGCTGTCCAGGTGATTTTTTCTTTTTCGACATCATATTGCCAGCCACCCACCTTGCTGATTTTTTCTGTTGTGTCAAGCAGCGTCTGGTATCTCTTCAGTTCCTCTTCCAGGATTACCCGGTCGGTTATATCTGCAGAAATTCCACACACTGCATATACCTGGTTTTGTTCGTTAAAGAGCGGAAATTTAATCGTCAGAAAAGTATAAGTCCCTTTTGCAGTGGTAATCTGTTCTTCCAGTTGCATTGCTTCACCGCGCTCAACTACCTGCTGATCGTCGAGTTTTAAGCGGTCGGCTTCTGCTTTTGGCAAAAAGTCATAATTGGTCAGACCGATTAGTTCTTCGGCAGCTTCAAAGCCATGGAACTCGACCATTGACTTGGAAGCAAGGATAAAGCGCCCTTCAAGATCTTTGGCAAAGATCATCCGGCGCGAATGGTCGATCAGATTGCGTAGCATGACTGCTTTACGAAGCAATGTTTCTTCAGTTTTTTTGATGGCGGTGATTTCATAGGTTATGTAAATAATACCAAGCAGTACGCCCTCTTTATTCCGGTGGGGAGAAGCTGAGATTTGCCATATTCGTTGCTCAGGATCCTGGTGGACTCCCCTGCAGGGTTTACCTGTTTCCAGCAGCTTTGTTAAAGGGCAGTCGGTGCAAATCCGGTTTAAACCATAAAATGCCTGGTGGCATTTCTGCCCAATCATGCTGCCTGATTCAAGCTGATGTACTTCTTCAGCTTCAGTATTGTTCCAGATAATATGCATTTCGGGATCCAGATAGGCAACCTGGACCGATAGATTTTCCAGCAGAGGTTCCCTGCTCTGACTGAATAAAGATTCCAGATCAAGGTGGGATTGGATCTTAAAATTTTTTATATCTTTATCCATTTACAGATTACTTCTTTCAGCTTGAAAAAATTGAAAGCTTGTGCCTAAATAATATTCTCGCAATGTTTCTTGAGTTCCTGCAAATAATATTGATAGTGATTTTTACTTGTATGACATTAGTTACCCTGGATAATAAATGCTGTAAAATAGAGGAAAGACTTTAAAATCAGCGAACTCTTTATTAAATAGTACACAGCTTAATTGCTGCTAATTTTGGAAGGAGCTGAACTAATGAAGGTTTTAATGTGTGTTCCCAATATCAGTGAAGGTAAAAACCTGGTCTTTATCAATAAAATTGCCGCTGCAATTAGCAGCACGGAAAAAGTAAAATTATTGGAGGCCTCTTCAGACAGTGATCATCACCGGTCTGTTTTCGGTTTCCTGGGCGAACCGGATCAGGTGCTTGAAGCCGTTAAAAAACTTGCCGACCTGGCTATCGAAGGAATCGACATGACCGGGCATAGGGGAGATCATCCCCGGATGGGGGCGGTTGATGTCGTGCCTTTTATTCCCCTCAGAAATGTAACTACTGACGAGGCGCTGACTGTAGCCAGATCTTTTGGTGAATATCTTGGCAGTAAAGGTGTTCCCGTTTATTATTATGAAGATGCTGCTACGGTTGAAGGCCGCAGAAACCTGGCTGCGGTCAGGAAAGGTCAGTATGAAGCTTTACAAGCAAAACTAAAAGATCCGGCCTGGGCGCCGGATAGCGGTCCTGCACAATTTAACCCAAAAGCCGGGGCCACGGCAGTGGGAGTGCGGTTTCCCCTGATTGCCTTCAATGTAAACCTGAACAGCAAAGACCTGGAATTAGCCAACAAAATTGCCCGGGGAGTGCGCCACCTGAATGGTGGATATCGCTACGTGCGGGCCATCGGGGTGAATCTGACTGAACTGGGCTTGGTCCAGGTCTCGATGAACCTGACCAATTATTTAAAAACCCCGATTCACCGGGTTATGGAAACGATTCGCTCAGAGGCCGCACGTTACGGGATTTCGATCGCCGGTGCTGAATTTGTCGGCCCCGTGCCTTTAAACGCCCTGGAAGAGCTTGTCAGGTTCTATCTACAGGCGCATGATTTTTCGGTTAACCAGGTTATCGAAACCAACCTGCTCGAATAACAGCGTAAGCAGGTAACGCTGGCCGCTGCCGCTTCAATCCAGCGGTCTCTTGGCAGCCCTTTACATCTTTTGCAAAAGCCTTTATAATAATGAAGCAGTCAAAAGACTTGGGCGAATGGCGCAGCGGGAGCGCACCTGCCTTACAAGCAGGGGGCCGTAGGTTCAAATCCTACTTCGCCCACCATA
>CAZAKI010000083.1:0-5350 GCA_964485855.1 uncultured Syntrophomonadaceae bacterium
CAATTGACCGTTTTGATTAAGCTGTGTTATCATTGCTCAAACAATTGCGCTTAACGGAGAATACCCATGCAAAATTTGAAGCTGGCCAGTATTGGCAAAAAAGGTGAAAGAACGAAGATAAAAGTTGGCGATGTAGTAATCGGTGAAGGTTTTGTTGTGGTCGCCGGTCCTTGTGGGGTAGAAAGCGAGGAGCAAACCTTAAGGACTGCCGAGGCCGTGAAAGCAGGCGGAGGAATGATGTTCAGGGGAGGTGCCTTTAAACCACGCACTTCCCCTTATGATTTCCAGGGGCTTGGTCTGGCCGGCTTGAAAATCCTGGCCCGGGCCAGGGAGCTTACCGGTCTGCCCATCGTGACAGAAGTGATTGATCCCCGCGATGTATCCTGGGTCTGTGAGTTTGCCGATATTTTACAGATCGGGGCCCGGAACATGCAGAACTTTTCACTGCTGAAAGAAGTGGGGCGGGCTGCTAAACCGGTCTTATTGAAACGCGGCATGTATTCAACGCTTAAAGAATGGTTAAACTGCGCTGAATATATTTTAGCGGAAGGCAATCCTAATGTTATCTTATGTGAACGGGGCATCAGAACTTTTGAAACCTATACCAGGAACACTCTTGATCTAAGTATGGTACCGGCTCTCAAGGAGCTGACTCATTTACCGGTGATGGTTGATCCTTCTCACGGCACCGGCAAGCTGAGCCTGGTGGAAAAAATGTGCCTCGCCGCCATTGCTGCCGGCGCTGACGGGTTGCTGGTTGAAGTGCACATTAACCCCTGCGAAGCAAAAAGTGATGCCGAGCAGCAGTTAACCCCGGAGCAATTTAAAAGACTGATGCAAAAAATTCTTAAGCTGAATCATTGTATGTCCGATCCGCTATTTGATACTTCAATTACTGGAGGCGATCAACGATGAAACTGGATGAAATCAGACACAGAATAGATCTGCTTGACTCGAAGATCTTAAAATTGCTCAACGACCGCATGGAACAGGGGTTACTGGCCAAGCGGTTTAAAGATAAAATTGAAGATCTCCAGCGTGAAAAAGAGCTTATGGAAAGAGTTAAGAACAATCCCAATGCCCTGATCGATCAGGATTTTAGTGAAGAACTTTACAGGATTATCTTCAGCCAGAGCAAAAAGCTGCAGGGCCGCGAACTGGTGATTACCGGTTTTCAGGGGGAACACGGTGCCTACAGTGAAGAGGCGGTTCGTCAGTACAATAAGGATTACGTTACTTTGCCCTGCACAACCTTTAACGAGGTTTTTGAAGGGGTCAATTCGGGGATGTATGATTACGGAATCGTTCCGGTGGAGAATACCCTGGGTGGAATAGTAGGCCCGGTTAATGAACTTTTAATTAATACCGATCTGCAAATTGTCGGCGCCATTGATCTGCCGGTTCATCACTGCCTGTTGATGGTTCCCGGTACTGACCATCGGGAAATAAGGGAGGTCTATTCGCATTCCCAGGCCCTGGCCCAGTGCAGGCGCTTTCTTTCCCGCAATAATTTAACGCCCATGCCTTACTTTGATACAGCCGGATCAGCCAGAATGTTGGCTGAAAAGCAGCCTCGCGGCGCGGCCTGCATAGCCGGTCGTCTGGCGGCGGAACTGTATAACCTGGAAGTACTAAAGGAAAATGTGGAAGATCTGGCCAATAACCGGACCCGCTTCCTGTTGCTGGCCAAGGGTGTGCCTGCTACAGAGGGCAGCAAGTGCACGATTACCTTCACCACGGAGCACAAGGCAGGAACCCTCTTCGGGGTGCTTGAACTTTTTGCCAGCTCCGGCATCAATTTGACCAGGATCGAATCAATTCCCAACGAGCCGGGAGATTATTCATTCTTCCTCGATTTCGATGGTTCCATTAAAGATCCGGCTGTAGTCAAAACTCTTGAGCAGGCTGAAAAACAGACTGCCGGATTTAAACTGCTTGGTTGTTACAATGAAAAAATCGTCGGCGGATAAAAGGGTAGCCGTAGATATTGATTTCTGAAAGCGAACCGGCATTGAAGGTAAATTATTTTAACCAAGCTGGATTCACCATTTTATCTTTATTTTCTAAGCTTTTACAGGATTGTTTCTTTGCAACCAGGCTTGAAACTTTTTGTTTTCACTGCGCACATAAAAATAGCTGATTAACGGGACAAACCTGTCTAAAGCATTGGTCAGCCGAAATAGTAAAGAAGGAAAGATGTTAGAACTGTTTCGCTCGATGCCCTTGATGATTGCCGCCGCTACTTCTGCGGCGTTTTGGGTGGGCCAGGGAACAGGCGGGTTGTTGCCGGCTATTTTGAAAAAGTTGGTTTTTGTGGCTACAGGATAGACAACCTGGAAATATTGGCCTTGATTCAGTTCAAAGCGATAGGCATCGGCAAAACCGCGGATCGCTGCCTTTGTTGAACTATAGAGGGCATAACCGGGTAATGATAAAAAACTCATGGCGCTGGCAGTTGCTACAAAGTTGTAAGGGGCGGCTCCTTTTATTATTTTCATTTTTTGGGCGGCATAAAAAAGACCGGTAGTGTTGGTAGCAAAGATATCCTTAATGTGGTTCCAGTCGGGAGCGCCCAGCTTTTCATAGTAGGCAAAACCGGCGTTGGCAATAAATAAGTCAATAGTGCCAAGTTCTTGCTGGGCAAAAGTAAAGAGCCTTTCAATATCTTCCTGGATTGAAACGTCACAGTTGATCTTACTTAAGTTCGGATGGCTTAGTTGTGATTGTTCAATCGATCGTGAAGCGGCAACAACTATTGCCCCCGCTTCCAGTAACAAGTTAAGCAGCTCTAAGCCGATCCCCGATGATGCTCCAGTGATTACTACTTTTTTTGCATTAATTTTCATGGTTGTTTAGTCTGCTCCATTCATTGTTGTATTTTGTAGTGAATCTGTTTTAACGAAATGCATGATTGCGATGATATAATACCTTATAAAATAAACTTTTTTCAACTGATCAAGATGCTTGTTGTCTAGCTGTTCAAGGTGTAATATAAACATAATAACCTGTATGTTCATGTTGTCAGACATAGACTGAAACAATTTACCTGAAAGGGGATGCGGTTTTGAATAGGGAGATGCACGGTGATCAGTATGAATCGATGCTGGACGAAATGGTACAGGGATTTTCTTCATGGTTTACTGATCCACAGGCGATGACAAAAGGTAAAATGACCAAAGAGCTTTATCCTTACAAGGAATTGTTTAAACCACTCCTGATCAATAGTGTAAAAGTAAAAAATAGAATTGTTATGGGTCCCATGGGCAATATCTCGATGGCAGACGAGCTGGGTCGACCATCAGAGAAGATGATCAGCTATTTTGTGGAAAGAGCGAAGGGCGGAACCGGTCTGATTACAACCGGGTTGGTGCCGATCAGTCACTACATCGATCCTTCGGTAACAGAACTTGGCGATCGCAGTTATTTCCCGCGCATTGATCGATCGCGCACAGTTTATGTCGGGTGGCGCAACCTGGCGGAAGGTTGTCATGTCTACGGTTCGAGGGTTTTTATTCAGCTAACCCCTGGATTGGGTCGGGTAGGGTCTCCCGAATGCCTGCTAAAAAAGTTGAAAATGCCGGTGTCGTCATCGTGGAATCCCAATTTTTATGTTCCATCCATCCCCTGTCGACCTTTGACTGACGGACAGTGCAAGAAAATTATCCGCTCGGCGGGCCAGTTGGCGGCCGACGCCAGGGCGCTTTTAATCGATGGTGTATATTTACATGGCCATGAAGGCTACCTGTTGGAGCAAATGACCAACCCGGCTTTTAACCGCCGGAAATTTGGTCGTTATGCCGACTGGCAGCAGTTCGGTATAGACCTGGTGCAAGAAATTCGCCGCAGCTGTGGCCGGAAATACCCAATCATGTACCGCATTGATCTTTCACTGGCGCTGAAAGCCACTTATGGTGAGAAGATGCAAGAGGTTAAATCTCTTAAAAAATTCGTTAATGAAAGAACTGTCGCGATGACTCTCGACTATATGGCGAATTTAGTGAAGGCAGGCGTGGATATTTTTGATGTTGACCTTGGCTCTTATGATAACTGGTGGCTGCCTCATCCGCCGGCATCCATGCCTCCCGGCTGTTATCTGCAGCTGGCAGGCTTGGTAAAACAATATTTTACCGACCAGCAGATTTTAACGAACGCCGGCCTTGAAGTGCCAATTGTGGCCGTCGGTAAGCTCGGTTATCCAGATCTGGCAGAGCAGGCGTTGCGTGAAAAACAGTGTGATTTGGTAATGCTGGCCCGACCGCTTCTGGCCGATCCGCAGTGGCCAAATAAGGTCTACAGCGGAAAAATTGAAGATATTGTGCCCTGTATTGGTGACCAGGAGGGTTGTATTAACGAATTTATTCACGGTGGTCATCCCCAGTGTGCGGTCAACCCCAGGACCGGATTTGAAGAGATTTTTAGCCGGGAGCTTCCTCCAGCTGCGATGGTTAAAGATGTGGTTGTCGTCGGCGCCGGTCCTGCCGGAATCAGCTGTGCCTGTGCTGCTGCGGCCAGGGGACACCGGGTGACAATGTTTGAAAGAAATGATCGGGCCGGCGGAGCTTTGTTAGCCGGTTCGGTGCCGCGTTTTAAGTACGATGTTAAAAATTATGTCGAATACCTGAACCATAACCTTCAGAAGACTCAGGCGGAATATAACTTGAAAGTTGAATTTAAACGTGCCGCCGATCTGGAGCTGCTTACCGGTTTAAAACCGGACACCATTATTATAGCCGCCGGTTCCAGGAACTGTAAGTTACCTATTCAGGGGATTGACCTACCGCATGTCGTTCAGGCTGCCGATTTGTTGAAAAACTTTAGCCTGGCAATCGGGAAAAAATCCGCGCTGATCATTGGTGGCGGCGATGTGGGGTGTGAAACGGCATATTACCTGGCCTGTGAAAAGGAGATGAAGGTTACTGTTGTTGAGATGCTTCCTTATTTGATGAAAGATAGCTGCACGGCGAACCGGGGTCATATTTTGCATTCGCTTCAAAAAGCGGGGGTTATTCTCTGGAACTGTGCCAGGGTAGAGGCGATAGAAGAAGAGGGAGTTACGGTGGTTAGAAATATTTCACCCACGGTTCCCTATCCCTACAATACCTGGGCGCCGGTTTTGCCTGACAATATTAAAAATCCCCTGGAGAAGCCGATTAGGCTAAAAGAAAAAATGGAGAAACTTGAAGTTGATTTGGTCATCTTGGCCTGCGGAGTTGTGCCCGATGATCGCCTCTATGAGGAACTTGTTAGCGGTATGGCTGCCTCTGAAATATTGCATATTGGGGATGCTTTTTCAATCGGCGGTGTATTTGAAGCTACCAAGGCAGGCTACCGGGTCGGCAGAACCATTTAA
>CAZAKI010000084.1:0-5346 GCA_964485855.1 uncultured Syntrophomonadaceae bacterium
TCAGGATGATGATAGGGTTCAACCCTGATTTCTCCTGTGCCAAGCTGAATCGCTTCATTGGGGCACCACTGTAAGCAGGCAAAACAACTTAAGCAGTTAGGGCCCCAGGTTGGTTGTTCATTATCCAGAGTGATATTCTTAACAGGACATACTTTAACGCAGGTGCCGCAGCCGGTACAGCGGTCATTAGCTGTAAAAGCAAGTGCCTCCCATCCATGCCTGACAGCATACAGCAGCATTGGAATTACCGGTTTAATAACCTTAAAAAAGAGTCCCCGGAAGAGCAAAGCAGAAAGCCAGGTTTCTGATTCAATCTTACTTGACCTACGAGTGTTAATTACCCAGGCAATTTCTTCAATCCGCCTGCTTGCATTACTCAGGGTAATCTTACGATCTCTATCGGAAAAGCTGGTATTGCCAACAGCATTATGCGGCATCATTACTGCAAAGCCGGCATCCAGTTTAGCGCCCCTTGTTGCTAATTGCTCCTGCAGCTTCAGCAGGCACTTTGAGGGGCTAATGCCGTAGGAGCAGAGAGCAAAAATATACTTATTTTCTAACCCTTCAAACCTGGAGATAAACTCCTCCATAAATGCGGGCGCTTTAAAATCATACACCGGAAAAACCAACCCAACAGCATCAGCGGGGCTGCTTATCCTTTCAGCTTTAATCAAAGGGGCAAGTGCAGTGAGCTTTGCGCCTGTTTTAGCAGCAAGCTCCCTGGCCAGGGCAAGTGAATTGCCGCTACCCGAAAACCAGAATATCTCCATGCTACCCAAAATATAGACCTCCATATCAGGGAGTAATCTCACCGGTTCATCCGAGCCTGATTCAGGATCAAAGATATAAAGTTTTACAGTTCCTTCACCATGAATAAGTCAGTTTCCTGTTCCTTAATCACTTTGAATGCAAACCTTTTATACGGATGATTGGTTTTAGAATCTTCACTGTTTCCTTTGCTTCCATCTGTAACTCCCCTTAGCATCAAGAACAGGAAACAACTGCTGTTTCTGCACCGGTGCCGCTATCCCTTTGCATTTGCTGCCCCACCTCAGAACAAAAACCCCGACCCAAACGGTTGAAATTACTTGTCTTTTCACAGGATTTCTCGGCAAGCTGAGGAAAGGGCAGCCCCCCTTGACAACCCAATTGTGTCGCGGATACTCTTAATTTCAGATATTACGTCCGGATAGGGAAGATAACCTTAAGGGATTGGCCGTTTTTAGGGTTTCCCGCGAGGAAAAAGAAGCTGTTTTGCTTGACTATTCTAACAAAGCTTAGATAAAGGAAATTTTGATTTGACTTGGAATTTAGGAATATATAATGCGCAAACCATACAATAAACACTATAAAAAAGAAGCATATTTTGGGAAACCATACCCTGGATTGGTTGATTTTTTTGAAACTTACCCAGATAGAAATGTTGTACTGGATCTTGGATGTGGTCAGGGTAGAGATGCGTTGTTCTTGGGGAGAATTGGATATCGGGTAATAGGTGTGGATATTTCTGATGTTGGCATTCAACAATTGAACTTAACCGCACAAAAGGAAAAGCTTCAAGTCAAAGGCCTTGTTGCAGATATCTATACATTTCAGATTACAAGTGAATACGATATGGTTTTATTAGATTCAATATTTCACTTTTATAAAAATGATCTTGAAAAAGAGAAGAAGCTGCTTAAAAGAATTACTGAGGAAATAAAACCCGGTGGTGTTATTTGTAATTTCATGCAAAAGGGCTCTAAAAGAGAAATACAATTGAAAAGCGCTATACAAGAGAGTAGAGCAACTTTTGAGGTTCTACTAGAAGGCTATACTGATTACCCAGAATACAATGCAAAATTTCATATGTATGTAATTAGGGTTTGCTGAGGAAGCAAGTGGGGTCAGGTTTTGCACAGTTGGGGTCAGATCTTGCATTGTTATATATACAATTCAGAGAGAAACCCAGGATAGAACCATTTTACTGCAGAGTTGAAGCTGAAAAACTATAAATCTTATGAGGAGGCTGGAATAGAAATGATTGCATGGCTAAATTTTGCAAGCCTTGTTATCTCTTCATTAATATTTCTCTTCCTGTATATTAAAAGTGTAAGCCCGGCTGCCATGGAAAAGAAAATTGGTGAGATAGCCTATAAAAAAGCAGGTCAATATCGCATAGCAGCAAGCATCTTAATGTTTATTATCTTTGCTAATTATATTCTGTATTACTTTTATCCTCTTCCCTTACCTCTTTCCAAAACCTTTGCATGGGGATGGACGATTTCCATTGTCATAGGTGTCTTGATCAGCTTACTTGGAGGAAGCCTGATGTTCAGAGGCATAAAAGATGCTGGAGAAGAAACCATGGTACCCAAAAAAGGACACACCTTATATGGCGGGATCTACAAATATCTTCGGCATCCTCAGGCACTGGGAGAAGTAACCCTGTGGTGGGCTTTTGCATTTTTTCTAAATTCACCATTCCTGGTTATCTGGTCTTTTGTGTATATCCCCATATTTGCTCTGATGTGCTTTTATGAAGAAAAGGATCTAGTCATTCGTTATGGAGATACTTACCGGAACTACAGGGATAATACCGGATTGTTCATCCCAAGAAAAGGTAGTTGTGATTAGGATGAAGAAATTATTTTTTGGGTAATATATTAGGGAATGTAAATGGAACAAGGAAAAAGTGTGCTGATACCCTCGGTTGTAAGGAGAATTGATAAGCGTAATGGAAATATATAAAGTGACCCAAGCCGAAAAAGCGAATGCCATGCACCTGGTATGGGAGGTGTTTGTTGAATTTGAAGCTCCCGATTATACGGGAGAAGGGGTTAAGACTTTCCGGGATTTTGTCACTGATAAGAATCAAACCGATAGTCTTGAAATCTATGGCGCTTATGAAACTGGGGAGCTTGCTGGTGTGATCGCGACAAGAAACGAGGGTAGCCATATAGCATTATTTTTTGTGGACAAGAGATATCAGAGGAAGGGAGTCGGGCGAAAGTTGTGGGAAGCGGTTCTAAGCGACAGTACCGCTGAAACCATCACGGTCCACTCCTCTCCATATGCCGCAGCGATTTATCGCAAATTAGGATTTACCGATACCGATGGCGAACAAACAGAGCAAGGGTATGTTATATCCCCATGCAGTACCGAAGATGATATTATTGCTAAAATGATGTAATGCCTTTTTTTATTCGGGATAGCTTGAAGTGCAGCACGGCCAGTGTTTTCATCAACGACGATGAAGCGGGATTGCATCATGATCTGGAAGTTTGGTTGGAGAAACTGGCGCCGGAAAAGCCCCATGCGCAGTACCGGCACAACGGATATGAGGGTAATGCCGATGCACATCTAAAACGTTCAGTAATGGGTAGGGAAGTGGTGATGGCTGCGACCGAGGGCAGGTTGGATTTCGGCCCCTGGGAGAGATCTTCTATAGTGAATTTAATGGCAAGCGAAAACAAGGTATTAGTGAAGATCATTAAGGAATAAATCAGGAGAAGCAATGATATGCAAATGGGTTAAATAATGTCATATGATATAAAATGATAGGCTATGATACGAGATAATGCATTCTGCAAAAGAATATGCGTTGTTTAGAGTGGTATGATCACAACCTCTTCTAATTCTGTTTTCCCGGGCGATGTTACCAGTCATAGTATTCTAATGTCGGCGTATGCCGGTCATCTGGGATCATTTGGACTGGACTGTTTCCATCGGCATTCATCAATATGAGCCGGTGCTGTGCGCCGACTACACGGTTATCCTGCAGAATAAAATCGAGTTCAAGGTATAAAATTTTAGACCCATCAACTGAGTAAACTGGTAGCCCGGCAGTAAAATCAACATCGGTCAGCTTTACCACTACCCCATGCAGATCTACCTTGTAGATGTTCCAGGGAATCAATTCCTGCCAGTTGACTGTAAAAATAGATGGATCCGTGATATCGGTCCAAGGCCTGTCACTCTCATAACGGTTGAACACGATGTAGTTACTGTCCGGGCTCCAACTCGGGTCATGGTCTGACTGCATGCTCTCGGTTACAGTTAGACGGCGAAGGTTCGAGCCGTCACTGTTCATGACGAAGATCTCTTCGCGGGCATGCTGTTGCGTCATTCGTGTCGATTTAAATGCGATCATTGTTCCATCCGGTGACCATTCCGGATCATTATCTTCCCAAGGGGTATCAGTTAGCTGTACAAGATCGCTACCGTCGATATTCATAACGAATATATCAGCAGTGCCCGAAGGGTTGCCCTTGGTATCTCTGAACGAACTAAATATAATTTTAGCTCCATCAGGTGACCAGTCGGGATGGGCATCGATAATGTTATTATTTGTGAGCTGCGATTCAATTCCAGTTTCCAGGTCAAGGATATATATCTCCCAGGTCAACATGTTGGCTGAATCACCTGCCTGGAAAGCGACCCTGGTGCCGTCAGGGGAAAGTGCCGGATTATTCTCATGGCGGTTGTTGGTTGTTAACCTTGTGGTCTTCCTGTCTTTGTCCGATAGGTAGAGTTCTCCTTCAGGCGAGTCTGCCTTTGACATGAAAACAAGCTTTTCATTGGGTTGCTCTTCCCACACAGTTGAGAGGTCCTCCGTAAATCGTTCAGTAGAGCAGGATGCTAATGGTATGTATAGTATTAACAACAACAATGAAAGAGTCACTGTTTTATAAAAGAATTTCATCTGATTTTATCTTCTCCTTTTTCTGTTAGCCATCTATTCCTAAATTAACGAGAGTATTTACATGCCGGTTCCACTATTTGACAAGTTTTGCTGAAGAGATTATTAATAACAACTTTAATCACAAACATCGGATTCCTGATTATTATATTATTAATTCTATAGATGATTTCCTGTTTGTGCACAGTTTAATCGAACCCCAAATCTGATCGTGACTTTGCCATCTGTTCCAGTGTTATGGGATAAAAGTTTTCCAGGAGGTTTGTGAAACTGGGATTAAAATAGTTTTTAAGCACAATCGGCCTAAATGTGTTCGATTGTCACCTGAAACGTTTAAAGAAATCAGGGAAGCACTTGAAGATTACCGCTTACTCGCTTAAGCTAAAGAAAGAACGGAAAGCGCTGGTAAGGGTGATTTCGTAACTGCGGAGGCAGTAATGAAAAAGCTGGGAATAACGAAAACTGATCTTGAAACAGCAAATGTGGAAATCGATTACTGTAGGAAGTTGAATACTAAAAAGCTGTGAAGGAACAATGAAAATTATTATTGTTTCAGCAAGGGCAGCTGATCAGGTTTACTGCAGAACCGGTCCGTCTGTATTTTCTCTGAGTTTCTAATTCAACACCTGCTTAGCATTGCAATTGCCTGCTTTTCATCCGATACA
>CAZAKI010000085.1:0-5245 GCA_964485855.1 uncultured Syntrophomonadaceae bacterium
CATAGAAACAGCCGATGAAATCGTCAGCACCCGACGGGATAAAACTGATAAACCACTTGAAGCTCAGCGGATCAAACAGATCACTGTTGAAACCTTCGGGATCAGCTACGATCCACCGGATAAAAAATAACTGAGAACAATTCTACCATTTACCGCAAACTGAAATAAGAGTAGCGTTTATCGCCTCTTATTTCAGCTTTTTTGACCGAGCAAACAGGAAGTGACGGCGGATCGGCTAAGCACACCGCTATAATTCAAAAAAAGACAACTTTAAGCTTGAAATCTGACAAACTATCAGCTACAATAGCAGGGTTAGTGTAAACACAATTTGTACTACACATCGAAAATAAAATAGCCAGAAAGGAATGTTTATGCCAGGAAAACAATTAACCTCAACCGGAACTGAAAGTCTACTACCCCGCATCCGTCAGGCAGCAGCGGGCATTAATGGTGTTACTTTTGTCGGTTCAGCAGCAGGCAGTAGTGAGGAAAGTATCGTTCCATGGAGTTCTTTGCACAGCGAAGCCTTTGCAACTGCAGCCGCACTACAGCAAAAAGGACTAAAACCCGGGGATCATGTAGCCCTACTGGGTCTAACCAGTAAACAGCTGATCATTTCGATCCAAGGTATTTGGTTGGCCGGCGCCTGTGTGATTGTGTTACCGATCCCCATGCGGATGAGTTCAATTGCTGAATTTATTGCTCAAACCCGCGCTAATATCCTCTACAGCGACACCAAGATACTGCTGCTCGATCCCGGTCTTTCTTCCTTTTATGAAAGCGAACCCGGAGATCCACCGGTTATCCTGTTTGACCAGCTGGCACCTGCTGTTACCGGGCTATCAGCTGCTGACTATACACCGGTGTCAGATGATCCTGAAAGGTTAGCCATTTTACAATTTACCTCCGGCAGCACCTCGGTACCTAAAGGAGTAAAACTGCCCCATCGATCTATTTGCGCCAATATCGATGCAATGGATCAGGCCATTCGGCTAAACCTTGAAAAAGATGTTCTTGTATCCTGGCTGCCTCTATATCATGATATGGGTTTAATTGGCATGCTCACGACTAGTATGCTTAAAGGCTGTAACCTGGTTCTTGCCGCCCCGCAGGATTTTCTCTCCAACCCTGCAGATTGGATGCGTTGGATGAGCAAGTACCGCGGCACCATCACCGCCGGTCCTAACTTTTCATATGTATTGGCCACTCGAGCACTGAGACGGATGGCCGAAAACGATGAACTGCTTGACTTAAGCTCAGTACGCATGGCTTTAAGTGGAGCAGAACCAATCGACCCCGATGCGTTTGAAAAGTTTGTTTCTGCTGCTCGCAAGCACAGTTTTCGCTCAGGCGCTGAATTTTGCGCTTTTGGCATGGCCGAAGTTTCCATCGGCGGTACTTTCCCCCCCGTGATGCGCGGCATGCTCTGTGATACTGTCAACCGCAGCATTTTGGAAGAAGAAAAAATAGCCCGACCAGTTGAATCCGACTTGGAACCTGTTCGCCGTTTACCACTCTTGGGTTCCCCTTTGCCTGGCTTGCAAATGCGGATCTGTGATCCAATAACCGGAAAGGAACTGGCTGAACGAGAAGTCGGCGAATTGCAGATTACCGGCACTTCCTTAACTACCGGCTACTACAAGCGGCCAGACTTAAGCGCAGAGCTGCTAAAAGATGGTTGGTTACGGACCGGCGACCTCGGTTATTTTGTTACCCCTCCAGGTAGCGACGTGCCAGAACTGGTTATCTGTGGCCGCCTCAAGGACGTGATTATAATTGCCGGGCGCAACATCTACCCTGAGGATATTGAACGGACTGCTGGATCGGTTGAAGGAGTGCGCCCCGGTAACGTAATCGCTTTCGGCATCGACAGCAATAAAGGCAAGGAAGTAATTGTGGTGGTAGCTGAAGTAAAGAGTGATGACCACGAGGGAATCCGCCGGAATATTCGCTACCGGACGCTTAGCGTCTGTGGTGTGCCGCCAAAAGATATTGTTTTAATCAAACCCGGAACGATGCCTAAAACAAGTTCTGGTAAGCTGCAACGCTCGCTCTGTAAACAACAGTATCTAAATAAAGGCTTGCAACTCGCATAATAGCAGTTACTTTTTAACTATGATTATTTAAGCTGTGAACGAAATAAGCTCATTGGGGTTGACTAAGCAGCTTAAATCAAATATATTAAGATTTAATTTTATTAATCGCAATGAACGGGCTTATAATCGGATTAACGGGCGTCATAGAGAGCTGCCGGTTCGCTGTAAAGGTAGCACCCCCAACCGTACCAACTCACCCGTGAGCAGTTCACTGAAAGCAGAAAGCAACACCAAGCAAGTAAGCTGAACCGGTTAAGCACCGTTATCGCTTAAAAAGAGGGCCGTCTCAGAGTTTGATGGCCAACAAGAGTGGTACCGCGGAAATAACCCTTTCGTCTCTTAATCGGGACAATAGGGTTTTTTATTAATCATAAGCATCGTGGGTGAAAAATAGTGGCCAGAATATTAATTAAGGAAGACCGCTGCAAGGGTTGTGGTTACTGCGTTGATGTCTGCCCAAAAGACAATCTTTATCTTGACCAGACCAGGCAAAATTGTCATGGTTATTCTCCGGCAGCTCTTAATGCTGATCAGGATTGTAATGGCTGCGCCCTCTGTGCCGAGTGCTGCCCGGACGTAGCGATCGAAGTTTATCGGTAATTAAGCCTTCCCGGATTGTATGGAGTTCAAAACGAAAGCGAGGTAGACATTCTGACTGAAAAACAGCTCTTAAAAGGCAGCGTGGCGCTCGCCCAGGGTGCCATAGATGCCGGGTGCCGTTACTACTTTGGTTACCCGATTACACCGCAAAATGATATTCCCGAGTATCTTTCTGCCGCCTTACCGGCTGCCGGCGGCGTTTTTATCCAGGCTGAAAGCGAACTGGCCTCGATTAACATGGTCCTTGGCGCCGCTGCTGCCGGTAAAATGGCGATGACCTCTTCTTCAGGGCCCGGAATTTCATTAATGCAGGAAGGTCTCTCCTACCTGGCCGGTTCTGAACTACCTGCCCTGGTAGTAAACATTACCCGCAGTGGACCAGGCTTGGGCGGGATCGCTCCCACCCAGGGTGATTATTTACAATCAACCCGCGGTGGTGGACATGGTGACTATCACCTGATAGTTCTAGCCCCTAACTCGGTCCAGGAGATGTATGACCTGGCCGGCGAAGCTTTCCGCCTGGCTTTTAAATACCGCAACCCGGCAATGATCTTGGGTGATGCCATCTTAGGCCAGATGAAAGAACCGGTCATCCTGCGCGAAGCGTGCACACCCCCTGCAGATCCAGAATGGACTCTTTCCGGCGCGCATCAAAGACCACCCCGTCTCGTTAAATCTCTCTACTTAAAGGACGGCGAAATGACCTTCCACAACTGGAAACTGGACCAAAAATATCAACACCTGAAAGCACAAGAAACAATGGTCGAATCTGACTGTCCACCGGACTGTAGCCTGGTGCTGATTGCCTTTGGTTCCTGTAGCCGCATCGTCCGTACCGCCGTCGATCGATCCCGTCAAAAGGGACTACCAATCGGTTTGATCAGACCAATTACCCTCTATCCTTTTCCGGAAGAGACGATCCGCGAAGCAACTATTGCCGCTGGCCGTGCCTTGGTAATCGAAATGAATACCGGCCAGATGGTCGATGATGTCCGCCTGGCCTGTGACGGCTGCAGCAAGATCTTCTTTAAAGGTTACCCTGGTGGTCAGGTGCCCACTCCTGAAGAAATAGAGACTGAAATTGCCGAAATAATCGGAAAAGGAGAACTGCGGAACTGATGTCAAACCTAGCCGAAAAAAAAGTTTTTTCTGCCCCATCCTGTCTGCTTGAAAATTCTTTTCATTTTTGCCCCGGCTGTCACCACGGCCTGGTTCACCGCCTGGCAGGAGAAGCAATTGACTCCTTCGGATTAGCCGATCGGGCTATCGGTGTTATCGGTGTTGGCTGTGGGGTTTTCCTCTATGACTACCTTAATATCGATTGCTGCGAAGCACCCCATGGACGCGCTCCTGCTGTTGCTACTGGACTAAAGCGGGCCAACCCCGATTCTTTTGTTTTTACCTACCAGGGGGATGGGGACCTGGCAGCGATCGGGACCAGTGAGATTATCCATGCTGCCAATCGCCAGGAAAACATCACCGTTATCTTTGTTAACAACAGTGTTTACGGCATGACCGGCGGCCAGATGGCCCCGACCACCCTGGTGGGACAGAAAACTACCACTTCTCCCCAGGGACGAAACCCGGCTGGAGACGGCTACCCGATCAAGATGGCCGAGTTGCTGGCCTCACTTGATGGAACTGCTTATTCAGTCAGGGTCTCCTGTCACAGCAGTAAACATATTAAAAGCGCGCGTAAAGCAATGGAAAGGGCTTTTCAGACCCAAGTAGAAAAACGCGGCCTGGCCATAATTGAGATCTTGTCTGCCTGTCCCACTAATTGGCGAATGACTCCACAGCAGTCGCTGGTTAGAATGGAAAATGAGATGATTAAAGCCTTCCCGCTCGGGATTTATAAAGACTACTAAATTATCAGTTTTGATCCTGGTTAAAATGAGCAACGCCATGGGGACAGTTCGAGCATCCCGCAGCGTAGCGAAAGCCAAAGGGTAGCCAATAGAACTATCCCTGTGGCTTAGCATCTAAAAGGAGGTACTATCAATGGAATACTCAGTAATCATGTCCGGCTTCGGAGGTCAGGGAGTTCTAATGATGGGTGAACTTCTCGCTTACTGTGGAATGAAAGCCGACTTAAATGTTACCTGGATGCCCGCTTACGGAGTTGAGATGCGCGGGGGAACAGCCAACTGCACAGTTGTTCTTTCCAGGGAAAAGATCGGAGCACCAGTCACCGGTAAGCCAAAGGCGGTGATTGCTATGAGCGAGCCTGCTCTTCATAAATTTAAATCCAAACTGTCGTCCGATGGACTATTAATGCTCAATAGTTCACTGATTAACACACCTGCAACCATCAGTAACAACGGGATCACATCACTTATGGTTCCTACCAGAGACCTGGCAGCGGAAACGGGTAACGAAAAAATGGCCAATTTAGTGATGTTAGGCGCTTTTATCACTAAGACCGGCCTCCTCGACTTTGATCGGGTTACAGCTGAAGTCAGCTCCTTTTTGCCGCCTGAAAAACAAAAACTTGCCCCCGACATAAATAAAGCTCTGCTTAAGGGCAAGGAATACATCGAAACTCTTTA
>CAZAKI010000086.1:0-2258 GCA_964485855.1 uncultured Syntrophomonadaceae bacterium
TGGCGGCGGAAGTAATCATGGACCAGCCATGAAAACAGTGATATTTCAAGACCTGACCCTATGAGTATGAGTATTTTTAAACCGAAAGCAAATCAAACCGTGAAGTGCAACACCGGAAGACCTTAAGAAATGAGTCCGCGTAAGTTAATGTTTGCCTCTTGCATCCCGGCTGAAAAATGGTACTATTAATCTTGTTTGACATTAAGGGGCGGAGGATTGAACACAAAAACTTGCACAAGGTAAATGAGACTCAATTCGGTTTTATTCTGGTTATTGCCGCAGCCCTGGTATGGAGTACGTACGGGCTATTTGTCAAGGCCATTGACTGCTCACCCCTGCTGATAGTTTTTTCCCGCTATTTTTTTGGTTTCACCGGGTTGCTTGGTTTTACTATTGCCAGGCACAGGTTTGGCTGGGTTAGATCTTCCCTGCCTTATACAAGAATGATTTTGCTGCCGGCCTTTTTAACCGGCTTTTCCTGGTTGTTATATACCTACGCGCTTAACCACACCCTGATCGCCAATGCCGCTTTTCTGACCTATACTGCACCTGTTTTTACTATTATATTCGCAATTTTTATTATCAAGGAAAAGCTTGAGCCCAAATCTGCCATTGCCCTCGGTTTAGCCCTGCTTGGAGCGCTGGCAATTATGGGCTACAATACTACATTTTTTAGCGAGGCAGAATTAAAAGGTGATATCTACGCCTTGTTGGCGGGGATTACCGGTGGGCTGATCATTTCCTATGTGAAAAAAATTCCGGCAGCGCTGCCTGGCTTCATCGTTAACCTGATTCTCTCAGGCTTAATCTGTGTGGCCTTTCTTCCTTTTTCCCTGACAGCAGGCGGGTTTGGCGGCTGGAGAAACTTTGGCTTGCTGGCGCTGATGGGATTGCTGCACCAGGCAGTTGGGACCACTCTTTTTTACACGGGTCTGCGCAGGATAAAAGCTCAGCATTCAGCTATTCTAACCTATCTAGATCCTCTCGTGGCAACAATTCTTGCCGCCGTGGTGCTAGCGGAAAAGATTACGATCGGTTCAACGATTGGCGGACTGCTGATCATAGCCAGCGGAGTAATCATCGTTCTGGAAAAAAGGACCACCCCGGCTTTGGAAAAGGTCAAATTGTAATAAAAATTTAAGGTCAGCCTTGCTTCAGCTAATGAACACTTCTACTCGCAGTTTTTTGCAATTGCGATGAATACCTCAACAAGCCTGGGATCAAACTGGCTGCCTGCATACCGCTTTAACTCAGTTAAAGATTCTTCCTTATATTGCAATTAAATATTGTATAAAATACAATAAGAAAAATAACTTAATAACTTATTAAGAATTTACTTTATCAATAAATTGCTTTGAAGTGTAAACCATGGTTAAAAAAACAAAAAACTACACTTTTTCCCTGCCCCTGGATTTGCTGGATAGGCTAAAAGAACATGCCAGTAGTGGTAATGTTCCTTCTGTCAATTTTGCAGTTAAGGAAGCGATCGAAACTTACGTAGTAAAAATTGATAAAGAAAACTTATATAAGCAGATGAAAAAAGCTGCTGAAGATCCCCTCTTTCTAGAGGATTTAGAATCTACAATGACAGCTTTTTCTGCAGCAGACTTCGAAACAACCCGGGAGAAAAAGAAATAATGAATTACCAATGGAACATTTATTGGGCAGATCTTAATCCATACCAGGGTTCTGAACAGGCTGGTAAAAGACCTGTTTTAGTTATATCCGAGGAAGCCGTAAATCAAGCTATCCCGGTAATTACAGTCCTGTGTCTAACCACTCTAAAACCGGGAAGAGCAATTTATCCAACTGAACATCTAATCAACCCGGAAGAAAGCGGCTTAAGAGAGCCTTCTGTTATCATGGCTCATCAGATCAGGGCCATATCAAAGGAACGCCTGGCTGGAAAGTGCGGCACAATTAATAGCGCAGAGACCAGGGAGAGGATTCGCAACATCATCAAGGTTTACTTAGATTTAAAATAATTTTGAGAAACAATGAAAATTACTGTTAGATTGCCTTACATGTTAGTTGCGTTAAAACTGTTCAGAAAAACTCCGGGAGTAGTATTTGACCTCTACCCCCTGGAAACGCTGCCGCATATTGATGCAATCGACAGAGTTCTGCATGAGAAAAGTGCCGTTTCACCAGGGCCGATCGGTGAAGTTGAACGCCCCTGGTATATGCATACTCACCAAGCTGACAACCTGATTGTCCTTTATGGTCAACGAACCGTTGAACTCTTTAGTAAAAGTCAT
>CAZAKI010000086.1:2358-5122 GCA_964485855.1 uncultured Syntrophomonadaceae bacterium
CTAGACCAGGTAGACAGCCAACATAAGGATCTTGTATTTGACGTTGCTGTTGATATAAATCTCAAGTTTGATGTTGTGATCAGTCCAATTATTTATTCTAACACTGAATACACCAAAGATCTTTTCAAGGAAACCTATTTTTACAAAACAACACATAACGAAGGAATCAAGATATGAATTATGATTTAGTTAAGTGGCGTATGGGAAAAAGCGGAAATAACATTTCAGGAAGGGCTGCTTCTATATAATGAAAAACACTATAATGGAGCGGTAAATCGTTTTTACTACTCATGTTTTCATGCTGTAAGGGCAGTACTAGCTACAAAAGAATATAATGCACCTAAACATAGTGGGATCATTTCATTATTTAATAAACACTTTGTTAAAGAAGGCTTGTTCGGCAAGCATATTTCCAAAACAATTACTTTAGTGTTTTCAGAGCGTTCTGATGCCGATTACAATGATATAAAGTATTTTGAACAAGAAGAGGTATATAAAATAAAATTAGATTTGAGAATGCTTTTAGACGAGATTCAGGCTTACCTGGATTCAAGTCAAACTTAACCCTTCTACCTAATATGGCCTCATCGAAAGTAATGCGGTCGAATTTGCCAGGCATTTTTTTCACTTGCTTTGCTTTTCCTCTAAAAACCCCTTGCTTCGCCACTGATACTTAAGTGTGCAACCTCCTGCATGATTAAAATACACTGGTTATCAAGGAGCAGACTATCCACATCGCGGTCACAGCTTCAGATAGCTGCTCAGTCAAATCATTAACGGTGATGTCAGAGGTACCTTTATCGACTTCAAAACAACATAAACCCCCGCTGACAAAAAGGCCGATTGCTGGTAAGCTATTTTAGCAGCCCCTATCAAGGCATTTTGGATTTAAAGAGGTATATCGGTAAAAGATAAGATAAGGAGCAATTACCATGGAGTATCCATTAAGCCAAAAGTATAATACCCCCGCATTACTGGCTACGGCTATGGGGCCAAACCCATTCAAATTACAGGAAGAAATGCTACTAAATCATAAAATCCCTGCCGGAGGTCTCGTCTGTGACCTCGGAAGTGGGCAAGGGCATACCAGCGTTATGCTTGTTAAAGATTATGGCTTCAAAGTCTACGCCGCCGATTTGTGGAGTGATCCGCTGGAAAACCGTAGTTTTTTCAATCAAATGGGCTTAAACAGTGAACAAATTACACCAGTTAAGGCTGACGCCACCGCCTTGCCTTTTGAGAAAGAATTTTTCGATGCGGTGGTCAGCACAGACGCCTATAACTTTTGGGGCCGAGACCCAAAATACCTGGACGAAAAATTACTGCCCTTTATCAAACACCGTGGCTATATTTACTGCTGTGTACCCGGCCTGAAAAATGATTGCCACCACAACCTGCCGAAAGAATTGCTACTCTCGTGGACCCCGGAGCAGCTTGCCTATCTGCGTGATATTGTTTATTGGACAGAAATAGTGAATAGCAGCCGTGATGCAGAGGTAATTTCTATCTACGAGATGGAAAGCAACGAGAACGTGTGGGAAGATTGGCTGAACCAGGAAGAAAATGAAATTGCGGTTCAATGCCGCAAATCAATGGACGCCGGCGGTGGAAAATATCTAAATTTTATAGCTTTCGTACTCCGGAAAAAATAGTAGCCCCAGTGAATGGTTGCATTGATCTCAGGGTTTGATTTTCCTAATCTGCGTGAAATATATCCAAGGCCACTGATGCACCCTGCTTGTTGTCAACAACCCCGTCCCCCCGACATTATCATTTTGCCACCATTATACTTGCTATACATCAAGGGCAAAAGGGACTATAATTTGGTTAACAGGTCAGGCAAAAAAGAGGTAATGGCAGGTGGATAGCGATAACCAGCGCACCAGATTTCTGGCAGTTCGCGATATGATAATGAAGTGGCTGCCCACTCTTTCAACAACTTTACTCCAATCATCTATCAATATCTTCCGGAAAATATAAATTTAGTGATGAAAGGAGCTCCCATGAACAAAACTATCGATGATATCCCTTTTGAAAATGTTTCGTTAACCATGCTGCTGTTGCTTTACGGAAGGGTGATGGAAAGCCGCTCTGCCGATCCAATCATCATTGATCCCCGGGGCGAGGAAATCGTCGATAAAATTAACGATCAACTGCTATCTTCCAGCAGTAAAACCCTCCAAAACCTGGGCCGCTTTAAACTGAGCAAACGACTCGCCGTTCATGCTGCGATCAGAGCCAGGCAGTATGACCTTTACACCATGGAGTTCATGAAAGCAAACCCGGACTGCGTTGTCGTAAACCTGGGCTGTGGGATGGATACCCGGTTTTTCCGGATCGACAACGGCAAGATTACCTTCTATGATCTCGATCTCCCGGAAGTGATCAGTTTTAAACGAAACCTGTTGGCTGAAACAGAACGCTATCAGCTGCTTGGCTGCTCTGTATTTGATCGCAGCTGGCTTGATCTTGTTTTGGAACAACAAAAACCGATTATTCTGCTGGCAGAAGGGCTTTTTATGTATCTGCCTGCTAAAGAGTTAAAAGAATTATTAACTGCTATAGCCGATCGGATCAACTACGGACAACTGGTTGCCGAGGTGGTGCATGAAAGTTACACCCGTGGTTTTAAGAAATGGTTGGTGGACTTCAAGTTCAAACACGAACTGAATTTTGACCGACCGGTATCCTACCAGTTCGGCATCAGTGACAGCGACGAACTTGAGCGGTTTTCTCCCCGGCTGAAGCTGATCAACGACTGGAG
>CAZAKI010000087.1:0-3027 GCA_964485855.1 uncultured Syntrophomonadaceae bacterium
TGAAATGCTTTTCTTCCACGCGTTCCTTGGCAGACAGTTACCCTACTGTAATCTAACAGCATGCAGCAGCTTCCTCAACACAAAAGAACCGTCCCCCTGTGTTAGTGTGTTAGTGATTAAAATGGAGTGGTCAAAGCCTTTGCCAGGCGCGGTATTCCCCGGGCAATGTCGGTCAAAGAAGGCTGCGAATAGCAGAGCCGTAGCTGATTACTGCCCCCTTCGCCGCCGGCGTAGAAAGCAACCCCCGCCACGTAGGCGACCTGGGCTTTCTCAATACAGTGAGCTAAAAGCTTAGCTGTATCAATTTCAGGTGAAAGAGTAACCCAGGTGTAAAATCCCCCTTCCGGTTTGGTCCAGGTTGTTCCTTTGGGAAATTCACGAGCGAGCAAATCGATTGTCAGCCGGGCTCTTTCCCCAAGCAGGCAGGCCGTTTTGTCAATTTGCTTTTTAATCAAGCCTCTGCGACCAAATTCTAAGGTCAGCAGCTGCCCGAAGGAATTCGAACATTGGTCCATACCTTGACGCACCAATATAGCCCGTTCGATGATCTCGGTCGCTGCATGAATCCAGCCAATGCGGATTCCAGGCGCTAGTATTTTAGAGAAGGTACCCAGGTAGATAACTTTCTCACCAGAGTCCAAGGCCTTAAGCGTTGGGACTGCTTCCCCGGCAAAACGCAGTTCACCGTAGGCATTGTCTTCAATGATTAAAAACCCGTAGCGGTCGGCCAAAGCCAGCAGTTCCTGCCGCCTCTGCAGAGACATTGTCTGACCGGAAGGATTCTGGAAAGTGGGGACTGTATACAGCAGCTTTGGCAGGGAATCCTGATGCCGGCGTTGCTCCAGTAATGCAGCCAGCCGGGTTGTGTTGAGCCCTTCGGTGTCGACGGGTATAGCATCAAGTTTGACATCGAAAGCGGCAAAAGTGCGTAATGCTCCAAGGTAATTGGGAGCTTCAATGATAATCCGATCACCACGATTCAGGAATACCCGCCCAAGAATATCCAATCCCTGGAGAGAGCCGCTGGTCACCATTATTTCACTGGCAGCTGCCGGCATGCCCAGGCTTAACTGACGCGCGGCCAGGAACTCCCGCAAAGCAGAAAAACCAGGGGTAGGGCTATAACCAAGCACCGTAAATGGTTCTTCCACCATTAGCTGCCTGGTGACCTCAGCTGCCTCCTCAGGCAAAAACATTTCAGGGGCGGGAAACCCGCCTGCAAAAGAGATAATGTCAGGACGCTCTGTCAGTTTAAACAGTTCAGCCAGGGCAGTACTTCCCGGTTGGCGCGTCATGGTGGAGAAGTGATCTTGCAGATCCAATGGTTTTCCTCCCTAATCATTATGAATCAATTAAGCATCTTCAATTGAGGTAGTGTGAGGAAAGTATAACAACCATTTGTCAGGGTAGTCAACCAAAACAGTTGCGTTAAAAGGCAACCAAAGAAGCATCAGTTTTGTCTGACCATAAGCATTAGCTGTCACATTATATATAAGATTGCTAAACCTGACCCTTTTTCACAGGCTCGATCTAATTAAAGAGAACTGTTGGGTAGCAGGGTATAAATGCTTCAGGGAAGAGGATAAACTGAGCTCCTTCCTTCGCAGCCCTGCCGGCAAGTTGCTCCACTTTAGCCAAAGTATTTTTTTATCCATAATCACCGATGAATCCTGGATCACGGCAACCCGCAGCTTTTTCTTTTCCAACGTCACAGTAAGGCTCCTCTCTCCTTCCAACCCTGCCTTGCTATCATCGTTCAGACATTACCCCAACCTGGGAAGTTACCTCTACTATTCGTAAAACTTGACAAATAATCCTGCCGGGGAAAAAACGTGAGCAAATCAAACATCGCTAACCATTACGGTTTAGCGATCTAAAGAGATGTTCTCTTGATAGTAAATATGTTTGGAAGGTTTGAAGCAAATCCCCTCCAGTAGTAAGGTTGACATTAGTTGCTTTATTGGTACACTTTGTAATTATAATTTAATAATTGTGCAACGTATATCAACGAGACAGTAATGTTTAGAAGACGGGGGATTATTATGCTACCTAAACGGGAAGTAATTGAAGCAGCTGGAAAGATTGTATATGAGGTAATGTCACCCACGGCACAGTATTGCTGGCCGCTACTCTCCGAGCGGTTGGGGACGGAAATATGGCTAAAGCATGAAAATCATACCCCGGTTGGCGCATTTAAAATCCGCGGTGGTCTGGTTTATTTTGCCGAACTAGCCAAATCCGGCCGGGTTCCAAGAGGGGTAATCAGCGCCACCCGCGGCAATCACGGACAATCGGTAGGGTTGGCCGCCCGGAAGCATGGTATCGCTGCTAAAATTGTCGTTCCCCACGGAAATAGCACCGAGAAAAATGCCGCCATGAAGGCGCTGGGTGTTGACTTAATTGAGCATGGCACAGAGTTTCAGGAAGCCCGGGAGTATGCTAAAAAGCTTGCTGAAGATCTGTCTTTGCTGATGGTGCCTTCTTTCCACCCACTTTTAGTGGCTGGAGTGGCAACTTATAGCCTGGAACTACTGACGGCAGTTCCCGATCTTGATCTTGCTTATGTTCCCATCGGTTTGGGCTCCGGCATCTGCGGTATGATGGCCGCAAGAGAAGCTTTGGGACATAAAGCCAAAATAGTCGGGGTGGTATCAGCCCACGCCCGGGCCTATGCCAAATCGTTTGCCGCTAAAAAGCCGGTAGAATCTCCGGTAAACACCCGTCTGGCTGACGGAATTGCCTGTAGCACGACCGATCCGGAGGCGCTCGAACTGATCTTAGCAGGGGTGGATAGGATTATTGAAGTTACTGATGCAGAAATTGCCGAAGCGATGCGCACAATCTTTGAGTGCACTCACAATGTCAGTGAAGGAGCAGGTGCTGCAGGGTTTGCTGCAGCCATGCAAGAAAAAGAAAAGCTGGGCGGCTTGAAAGTAGGCGTGGTCCTTTCCGGAGGGAATGTTGATCGCGATCTCTTTGCTGCAGTTCTCTCATCTAAGTCTTTCTAAAAGTCTGATGAAACCGGCG
>CAZAKI010000087.1:3127-5035 GCA_964485855.1 uncultured Syntrophomonadaceae bacterium
GGTTCAATCCTGGATCGATGCAGCTACTAACAAGTTCGGTGGCCAGAGCTACGTCCATGAAGAGATTCTATACCTGCTTGTTACTTACGGCGAAAAGCCAACCGGGGGCTATAGTGTTGAAATAACTGACATTAAAGAAGATGATGAGAAACTAATTGTCACTGCCTACTTTACTGAACCCGGTGAAGATGAAATGGTCACCCAGGCTCTTACTTATCCTTATGATCTGGCAATGCTTGAAGACCCCGGTCTTCCTGTTGAATTTGTTGCTGCAGGGGCTGAAACTGAAATACCTGTCATTGATTAAATTCCATGGAGTGTGTTCTCTTAAAAGAAAATGGCGCAACTTCTTAAGTTGCGCCTTAAAACATCTATATCAAAAGAGAGGGTCAATCAGATCTTAGCAGTTTATTGTTACAGGGATATTTCAATTGTGATCAGTTCAGGTTAAATTATGCTGTAAATGTAGTTACTTCATCTCACTTTTAGATCAAGGGTAGTGTTAAGATCATCAGGAGGCAGGTTTGTCCAAAGACCTTCAATCATCTTTTTCTGACGGGCATATACTAAACGGCCCCAGAGACTTAATTGGCTTGGATCAAAGATTGGCTTAAATTCTGAGTTTTCATCACCGATTAAGTGAGCTAAAAAAGCTTTGGCCACATAAGCAGACAGAAGCTGAGCATCCTGGTCAGTAACCAGGTATTTTCTTAAAGTGTTTATTATTTGGTACTCAAGGGTTTTCTGGACAAAAGCAGTGGCTTCTTCAGTAAAAGTGCTGCCAGGACACAGCTTTTCGATTAGATTGACGGATCTGATTTTAATCTTGTTTTCTTCTATGGTTGCATAGCGTATCGGACAGGGCGGGGTTATTAACGAGCCGGTTTCGATGTCGTAAATGAAACCGTTCTCTTTATAATCAGCTAGAGCAATATCCTGGGCGTGATAATGACCGCTGAAGGCAAGCCGAACTCCGGCCAGGGCAAGAAAACGGTTAAAGCGTAGATGATCCTCGACTAAAAAATCGGGATGTAATTTACCTTGACCGGACCAATGTTCAACCACACCATGGTGAATCATGACCATAACTGCGATGCCCTGTTCCGCTGCTTTTTTTAGGATCCCAGCAAGCCAATCGATAAAAGGCTGGGTAAGTTTGCTCCCCGCATGGTCAACATCGGAAGTATTATCACGATAGCGACAGGTATCTATTGCCACAAGCCACAACCTCTTACTAATTGAAGCAACATAGCTGAGTGAATAATCATCGCGGTAAAGGGCATCCCCATAACCAAAATCCCTGTATATATCCGCAAACTGTTCAGCACTAATCGATTCAGCCGGCTCTGTCTCAATGCCCCTGTAACTAACTGCCCCGTGAAGCATGTTAATATCATGGTTGCCAGGAACAACATAAACCCGGCGCCCATTATCCTTCAAACGGGAAAGCGCCTTAGCCATGCCTAAATGTGAGAGCATTTCTCCTTCACAGCTTAAGTCGCCGGGAATTAAGATCACCTCGGCATCAGACTGAAGAACCTCATTTACTGCCAGTTCAATCAGCTCAGCGCTTTCTTTAACTAATTTACGGTCGGTCAGCAGGTAAGCCTCAAAAGCCGGACCACAGTCGCCCAAGCTTCGGGCATAGAAATGAGGATCACTGATGATGGCAAATTTGAGGTCGGGGTAGTCTGGATAAGAAATAGCGGAATTGGCTAAGGGAGGATAACGCAGATCAGCTTTTAAGTGGATCCACCTGTAAACCATAATAATTGCAGCTATCAATATTACAGATAGGGCAGTAATGATATAAACCAAGGCTCAATAATCTCCTTTTTAGTCAGTTGTATTCATTACCTTTTTCGACATAGCTATTCCTACATACCACATCCCTGGCTCGATTACTAT
>CAZAKI010000088.1:0-4998 GCA_964485855.1 uncultured Syntrophomonadaceae bacterium
AGGCAGATTCGCCGTAAATTATGGAGCTGCTTGTCAATTATGTAGTGATCGAGATTTTCCGGAAAGGGCTGTAAAACAAGACGGGGAAAACCAAGACAGATGAAACGTCCCCCTGTCTTGGAAGAATGGCTATGAAATGATGCTGAAACTGGCCTCCGGAAATCTAAGCAAGACAGAGTTAGATAGTTGGTTGGAAGCTAATATAGAAAAATTTTAGATAGAAGATATTCCGAACAGAGCCAGGTATCCAAACAGAAATCAAATCATGATAACAACTGCTCAGGTAAACCGCTGCTGCAAAGGCTAATAAATGTTTGTTGCCCCAATTGTAATTGGGGCAACTTTTTTTATGAGGTTTGCCTTTACCGGTCTATAAAGCCTGTTTAACTAGCCAAAATCCGGCATTCTATTAACTAAGCCTTATTCTGGGAATAAACATACCTACATGTCTCTTGTATTGCGTGTATTCTTCGCCAAATTCTTTCTCAAGATTCCTCTCTTCCCAAAAAGTTTCAAATACGAAGACCACAAGGAAAACTGCCAGGAAGTAGAGGGCGTAAATACCCGACCACAATAGATACCAGCCCGAAAAAATAAGCATAAGCCCAAGATTTACCGGATGTCTTATGATACTGTATAAACCTGTTGTGATTATTTTTTTCGGGATGCCTTTTATGCCTTGCAGTTCTGCCCTAACTAACTGTTTGCTGCCGACAGCAAAAAGAATTGCTCCTAAAACCAGGAAAACGACACCTACGATTGGCAGTGCGCTGGCACCTGAAATCCTGGGTTGGTTAAAAAGGGGTATATAAAACAGTAAAAAAAAGAGCAGGCCACGAATCAGCGACCAGCCGATGCTCTGGCCCACCCCGCCTTTAAACTTTAAATGTTTGAACGTAGCAATACCGGTCATTACTGCAAAGATCAGCACTATGATCCACGCTTGATTTCTGATAGCCTCGAAAAACATTTTCTTGCACCTCCCAGATAATATATGTAATATTTTAATCTTTTCATTACATATATTACAGCTTTAAGTTGACCCTGTCAATACTTTTTTATATAATGTAATTAAATGCTTAATAAATTACATTATTATACCCTTGGAGGATCAAAGATGAATGGTTTTGAACGCAGGAAGGAGCAGAAGAAAGAAGCAATCAGGCAGGCAGCCCTTGAGCTTTTCAAGCTTTATGGCTTTGAAAGGGTAAGCATTGCTGATATTGCCCGCAAAGCAAAAGTTTCCCATGTTACCATCTACAACCACTTTGGCAGCAAAGAAGAGTTGGTCCGTGAAGTAACCAAATCACTATTGCTGGATTTGCTGAAGAAATACCGGGCAATCATAGAGGGAGATAAAACCTTTCCTGAGAAATTGGAAATAATCTTTTTAGATAAGACCGAGATAGCAAGTCAGTTTCAAGGGGAATTACTTCAGACGGCAGCAAGCAGCGATCCTCTGGTATTGGATTTTATTGAATCATTATGGCAAAAGGAATTTAATCAGCTTACCTTAAACTTCATCGAAGAAGGTAAAAAGTCGGGTTACATCAACGAACAGCTATCCCAGGAGGCGATTTTGGCATATCTGGAGATATTGCGAAAAGGCATGAGAGCCATTCCAGGTTTGCTGACAAGCAGGGCAACCAAACCGGAATTTACCCATGACCTGGTATCCTTAATCCACTTCGGGCTGATGGGGAAGTCAGCTAAGTCATAATTACGAAGGTGAAGAAATAATGCTAAAGCTATTAATCGATTGTCATTTAGGGCAATAAATTAAATTTCATTGTGTCCCGAAATTTTTTCCCTACGCGTCTGGTGATGATTTTTTGGCCAGTCCATGGTATAACACAGTAACAATAACTTTTTGGAGAAAGGGAGAACAGCATTGTGTGAATTCTGCCATCAGCATGGTGAGGGCAAAAAGTGGTACCTGCAAGCAGAAAACTATGCACAGGATCTGCTGAGTGACTTAAAGCGCCGCCAATATATTCATCATTTTTTTGAAGACCCGGAGCGATTGAAGAGAAACATCGGTCTGCTTGACCATCTGAACAGGCTGCCTGCTTATGTCCAGGCGGTGGTGAAGCCTTTTCTGATCAACAGGCAGAAAAGAAAGCATTACGGGCAGGTTCTGCCGATGGAGGAAATTGAAAAGATTTTCGGCTTTATCAACTCGGTAGTGCGGCTGCCCTGTATTTGCCGCCAGGCCTCAATGGGCAGTGAGCAGCGCTACTGCTACGGGCTAAGCATGGAACCAGGTGAAGAGACTGAAATGGGAAAGATCATCCGCTCGATTGGGGCCGACTATCTGACCGGCCCCGATACCTCGGGCCTGGAGAGGGTATCAAAAGAAGAAGCCTTGAGCCAGTTCCGGGAGCACGAGAAGAATAAGATGATCCATTCGGTCTGGACTTTTATTACCCCTTTTATCGGCGGGGTCTGCAACTGCGACATGAACTGCATGGCGATGCGGGCAACCGGAAATGCCTACCCGGTAATGTTCCGGGCAGAGTTTCTGGCAGAGGTAGATATTGAAGCCTGCAATGGCTGCCAGGCTTGTATGAACGCCTGCCACTTTGGGGCTATCAGCTATGTGATTAGTGATGAAAAGGCTTATATCGACCCGCTAAAATGTTACGGTTGCGGGATCTGCCGTGCTTTCTGCAGAAAGGATGCCATCTCCCTGGTTGAGCGCTCATCATTGGCAGAAACGGCAAATCTTTGGTAGATAATGGGCGGGCAGGCGGGAAAGGAATTTTGAAGATGAGTAAAACACTGGTTCTGGCCGAAAAGCCTTCCGTAGGCAAAGATCTGGCCCGGGTTTTGGGCTGTCAGAATAAAAAGAACGGCTACTTTGAAAACGATCGCTACATTGTCACCTGGGCCCTGGGCCACCTGGTGACGCTGGCCGATCCCGAGATCTACAATGAGAAATACAAAGCCTGGCGCCTGGAGGACCTGCCGATGCTGCCCGCTTCTTTCAAGCTTGAGGTAATCAGGGGCTCGGGAAAGCAGTATAGTCTTGTTAAGCAATTGATGCACAACGGTGCGGTAACCGAGATTGTAGTCGCCACCGATGCAGGTCGTGAAGGCGAGCTTGTGGCCCGCTGGATCCTGGCCAAGGCCGGCGTGAAAAAGAGCCTGAAGCGTCTGTGGATTTCTTCGGTTACCGATAAAGCAATCAGGGAAGGCTTTGCCCACTTAAGAAACGGCAGGGATTATGAAAACCTTTACGCTTCGGCGGAAGCCCGGGCTGAAGCAGACTGGGTAGTGGGCATCAATGCCACGCGGGCCCTGACGTGTAAGTTTAATGCCCAGCTGTCCTGTGGCCGGGTGCAAACGCCCACGGTAGCAATTATTGCAGCCCGGGAAGCTGAGATCACCAGTTTTAAGCCACAACCCTATTATGGTCTTGCCGCCGAAGCCGCCGGGCTGAGGCTGCTCTGGCAGGACAAAGAGAGCGGATCGACCAGAACCTTTAACAAGGAAAAGTGCGATCAAATTTTAGCTGCGCTTCAAGGCAAAGAAGCCCGTGTCGTGGAAGTAAATAAGGTTTACAGGAAAAAGCCCGCTCCCCAGCTCTACAATTTAACAGAGCTGCAGCGCGATGCAAACCGGCTGTTCGATTTCTCGGCCAAGGATACCCTGGCCATTATGCAGGGGCTCTATGAAAATCACAAGGTACTCACCTACCCCCGCACCGATTCCCGCTATATCTCTTCCGACCTGGTGGAGACTTTAAAGGAAAGGGTGCGGGCCTGCGCTTCAGGGCCTTACCGTGCCCTGACCCAGTCAGTGCTTAAAAACCCGATCGCCGTAAGCAAGTCCTTTGTTGATACTAGCAAGGTATCAGACCATCACGCCATTATCCCCACCGAGGAGCCTGCTTCTTTAAACGCTTTAAGTTTTCGGGAAAAGAGGATCTATGATTTAGTAGTGAGACGCTTCCTGGCCGTGTTATATCCGCCCTTTGAGTATGAACAAACTACGATCAAAGCAGAAATCGATGGGGAGACTTTTATCGCCCGGGGAAAGATCGTGTTGAAGGAAGGCTGGAAAGCTGTTTATAGCGACTCCTTTGAAGACGATGATGACGATGACGACACTAAAGATGGGATCAGGTCCGGGGCTGAAGAAAATCTTCACCTGGCAGATCAGATCCTGCCCCCATTGAAGAAGGGCGACTGCCTAAAAATTAAGACGCTTGAACAAACCAGGGGTGAAACCAAACCGCCACCGCGTTTTACTGAAGGAAGTCTCCTCAAGGCCATGGAGAATCCGGCCCGTTACATGGCTGGTGAAGATAAAAAGTTAATCGCCAGTATTAGCAAGTCTGGAGGGCTGGGTACTGTTGCCACTAGGGCCGATGTAATCGAGAAACTCTTCAACAGTTTCCTAATCGAGCTTAAAGGTAAAGAGATCTTTACCACCGCCAAGGGCAGACAGCTGCTGGACCTGGTGCCGGCTGATCTGAAGTCTGCCGCCCTGACTGCCCAGTGGGAGTTGAAGCTGGAGGCAATCGCCGGCGGGGCGCTGCCCAAAGAGACTTTTATTCAAGAGATGAAGGATTATGCTAAGGTTGTGGTCGGGGAAATTAAGGCAAGCGAAAAATCTTATAAGCATCACAATCTTACCGGCAACCGGTGTCCACAGTGCAACCAGTATCTACTGGCAGTGCAGGGCAAAAAGGGTAAAATGCTGGTCTGCCCGGATCGGGAATGCGGGCACCGGGAGATGGTGGCCAGAACAACTAACGCCCGCTGCCCCCAGTGCCGAAAAAAACTGGAGCTTAGGGGCTCAGGCGAGGGCCAGTTATTTGTCTGCAAGTGCGGCTACCGGGAAAAACTGTCGTCCTTTGAGGCGAGAAAGAAAAAGGAAGGTCGAAATGTCTCCAAGAAAGATGTTTCTAAGTTCCTGCAGGAACAGAAGAAGGAGAGCAAAGGTCCGATTAATACTGCCCTGGCCGATGCTCTTGCAAAGCTAAAAGCTGAC
>CAZAKI010000089.1:0-4655 GCA_964485855.1 uncultured Syntrophomonadaceae bacterium
GGAGTGTTGATTTAGAAACAAACAGATGCACCTGGTCTGACCAGGTGGCTATTATCCATGAGATGCCGATCGGCTATGCTCCCCCGGTTGAAGAAGGGATAAAATTCTACGCCCCGGTATGGCGTGAGAAGATTACAGCCGTTTTCACTGCCTGTGCTAATAAGGGTATTCCTTACGATGAAGAGATGGAAATCATCACCGCCAAGGGGCGCCGGGTTTGGGTCAGAACTACAGGAGAAGCGGTTAAAGATGATCAAGGTAACATTGTCAGGGTCCAGGGCTCCTTTCAGGATATAACTAGAAATAAAACTATCGAGGTTGCTTTAAAGGAAAATGTAGAAAAGTACCGTAACCTCTTTAATCATTTCGTAGCCGGCATTTATTTACATGATCTGGAAGGCCATATCATTGATATCAATCCCAACGCCTGTAAGCAGCTTGGTTACACGAAAAGTGAATTACTTGAGCTAACAGTATTTGATCTTCATCCTGACCCGACGGATTCTATCAATTTACCCAGGGATGAAATTATCAGGCAGTGGAAACAATGGCAACAGGGTCAGAATTATGTCCTGGAAGCAGAACACAAGCGCAAGGATGGCAGCATTTTCCCTGTGCAGGTTACTACTGGTGTTGTTAGAATTGAGAATTTTAATTACCTGTTGGCTTTTGTCCAGGACATTTCAGAATTGAAAAAAAAGGAAGCAGAGATTCACAGGCTTAATGAACAACTCGAGCAGCGGGTTAAAGAGCGCACCGTGGAACTGGAGGCAGTTAATAAAGAGCTTGAGTCCTTTGCCTACTCCGTTTCTCATGACTTCCGTGCTCCACTGAGGGCTTTAGATGGCTTTAGCGCTAGTTTAATTGAAAAGTATGATCATCAGCTGGATGAAAAGGGTCGGCATTACTTGACACGGATCCGCCATGCGGCGATCTATATGAGCAACTTAGTTGATGACCTGCTTAAACTATCCCGGGTTACCCGGACAGAGATTAAAACGGAGCGGGTCAACCTAAGCAGGCTGGCTTCAGAAGCAGTGGTTACCCTGCAGGAAAACGAACCAAACCGCAAAGTTGAGCTGTCAATTACTTCCAGCCTTTCTGCTGAAGGAGATCCGCATTTATTAAAGGTTATGCTGGATAACCTGCTCGGCAATGCCTGGAAGTTCAGCTCCAAAGAAGAGCAGGCCCGGATCGAGGTGGGTGAAACGGTGATCGATGATGAAAAGGTTTTCTTCGTCCGCGATAATGGGGTCGGTTTTAATATGGCCTACGCCGATAAACTCTTTGGTGCTTTCCAGCGCCTGCACGGGATGGACGAGTTTCCCGGCACCGGTATCGGCCTGGCATCAGTGCAGCGAATCATCAACCGCCATGGTGGGCGAATCTGGGCGGAGAGCGCAGTGGATAAGGGCGCTACCTTTTATTTTACCCTGCCGGGAAAAAACTGCCGGGAAGGGTAGTTCGGCTTGAGCTAGAAACTTTCAATAGCTTTAAGCACTAGCAGGTTGTAACTATATTTTGCCGGGGTTGAGAGCAATGGATTTAGACAGCAACAAATACCGTAAACTGTTTGCGAAAATGCCTGATGCATTTGCTTATCACCAGGTTATTTACGATCAGCAAGGCAGTCCGGTGGACTACCGGTTTCTTGAAATCAATGATGCATTTGAACAACTTACCGGGTTAAAGCGGGAAGCAGTGATCGGCAAAAAAGTGACCGAGGTGCACCCGGAGATTGGCGATTCAGCTTTTGATTGGATTGGCATTTACGGTCAGGTGGCCGGTGAGGGGAAAAGTATCCGTTTCGAACAGTATTTTGAACCGGCGGACCGCTGGTATGATGTAAGTGCCTTTTCCGCTGTTCAAGGTTATTTCGCAGTTTCTTTCCGGGAAGTTACTACCCAGAAAAATGAAAACAAGGCTTTTGCCAGCCTGGTTGAACGGGCTCAGGAAATCATGCATTTTCCAGCCGGCGAACTTGATTACCAGGTGATCGCCAACGGTTTGCTTGAATTATCTGAGACCAAATTTGCCGCTGTTAATCTCTATGATCAGGACCGCCAAAAATCGCTCACCAAGGCCGTAGCCGGCGTTGGTCCAACGGTTAAAAAGGTTTGCGATCTACTGGGGTTTGACCTGGTGGGCAATGAGTGGGATATCATTCCCGAAAGAGTTAATGCCATTGTCGAAGGTCATCTTCTCCATTATAAAAATCTCTATGATTCCGCATCCGGCGCAATTAATGCCAGCGTGTCTTCTTTATTGGAACGCCTAGCTGGGATCGGTAGCGTTTACGTGGTTGAAATCCGTTTTGAAGAGAAGACCTTAGGCGATATGATTATGTTCATGCCCCGCCATAAACTTTTGGTTAATCCCCAGATAATCGAAATTTATGCAGCGCTGGTTGCCTCGGCGCTGGTGCGCTCTCAGGCCGGAGAAGCGCTGAAGGGTATGGTAGAGCAATACCGTTCGCTGGTTGATAACCTGCCCGGAACAAGCTATCGCTGTTTTTATGACGAGCAGTGGACGATGATTTATATGGGCAGCGATGTTGATAACATCACCGGTTACCCTTCAAGCGATTTTATCAACAATAGTGTCAGGTCTTATGCCAGTGTAATCTGCAAAGATGATAACAAGAACGATGAGATTATTGCCCGGGCGATCGAAGCAGACGAAATCTGGGATATTGAATACCGGGTTATTCGCAAAGACGGCAGCATTCGCTGGGTGCATGAAAGAGGACGGGGTGTTAAAGATCAGGAAGGTAATGTTCTTTATATTGACGGGTTAATTTTGGATGTTACCGATCGTAAAATAGTTGAAGCGCAGCTTAAAGAAAGCGAATTGCGCCACCGGGCCCTTGTCGGGGCGATCCCCGATCTGCTCTTTCGCTACAGCAGTGACGGGGTTTACCTTGATGCTGTAATTAAAGACGAAAAGCTGCTGCATCAAAAAGCACGCCAATTATATAATAGCAACGAACTGGTCGGTAAAAATGTTCAAGCAGTGCTACCCGAAGCGATAGCAGAAAATCTGCTGAAGGGGATCAAGCAGGTTTTATCGAGTGGCGAGATCCAGGTATTTGAATACAGTTATCCAGTTGATGAAAAAGACTATTATTTTGAAGCCCGTCTGGCACCAATCGGCAAAGAGGAAGTGGTGTCGATTGTCCGTGATGTAACGGAACGAGAAAGATACCTGGCTGAGTTGGAGCGGATCAGCCTGCATGACCAGTTGACCGGCCTGTACAACCGCCACTATTTTGAAAATGAGTTGAAAAGGCTCAGTCTTTCGCGTGATTATCCCATCACCTTAATTTCAGCTGATCTCGATGGATTGAAGCTGATCAATGACACCCTGGGCCATGCTGAGGGTGATCACTATCTTCAGGCTGGGGCAAACCTGTTGAAGGGAACCCTGCGCGCTTCAGATATCCTGGCCCGGGTTGGTGGTGATGAGTTTGCCATTATTTTGCCGCGTACCAATCGCGAGGCTGCTGAAGATCTGGTTGCCCGACTAAGGACGCAGATCGATGGCTATAACCTGCAACAACAGGAGATCCCAGTCAGTGTCTCGATCGGCATGGCGGTCAGCCTGGCTCGGGAAAACTCGCTCGAGGAGACCTACAAAGAAGCAGACAATGCTATGTATCAAGATAAACTCAAACGTAGTAAGCAGGCCCGTGCCGGAATTGTTGATGCTCTGCTTCATACTCTGTCAGACCGCAATAACCTTGGTGAAGGTAAAAGCGCCCAGGTTCAGGACCTGGCTGACCGTTTTGGCAGGCACTTGCAGCTTGGGGATCAAGAATTCAACAACTTGCAGCTGTTGGCAAAAGTATACGACCTGGGTAAGGTTAATATGCCCGACCAGCTGGTACACTGTAGCCTGAAGGATAAGGTAGGGGAATTAACCGCAACAGAACGGGAAGCAATCCGCCGGCACCCGGAAATTGGCTATCGCATTGCCGCTTCTTCCCCGGAACTAACTGCGGTGGCCGATCTGATTTTGCGCCACCATGAAAATTATGATGGCAACGGTTACCCTCTTGGTTTGAAAGGTGACGAAATTGATCTTGAATGCCGGATCCTGGCGATCATCATTGCCTTTAGCGCTATGACCAATCACCGTCCCTATGCGAAAAAGGTTAAACCGGCCGAGGCTCTAGACGAGTTGAAGCGCTGCGCCGGTACCCAGTTCGATCCGCAGTTAGTGCAGGAGTTTATAAAACTTCTAACCTCGGATCTAAAATAACTGGATAACTGGATACACAGTGTAGGATAAAAATCAGTTATTATCCTGGCTGAAGCCCTTGACCAGTGAGTAACACATGACCAACATCACCAGCATAAATGGAAAAGCTGAAGCGATTGAGGCAGTCTGCAGGGCGCCTAAGCCCCCGGCGACCAACAGAACTGCGGCAACACCGCCCAGCAAAATGCCCCAGGCAGCTTTTAAGTTACGGGTTGGTTCCTGGCTGCCGCCTGAGGTGAGCATAGCGACAACAAAGGTGCCTGAATCGGCAGAGGTGATGAAAAAGGCAGCGATTAAAATGATTGCCAGGAAAGAGGTGATTGCGCTTAAAGGGAAATTACCAAGGGTTACAAACAGGGCGCTGGCAATGTTTTCTGATACGGCAGCGCTAATGC
>CAZAKI010000090.1:0-4534 GCA_964485855.1 uncultured Syntrophomonadaceae bacterium
GCCTACGTTAACCCCAGCGGCAGCCCCTACGCCCCCGGAACCCTGGCCGATATGATCTGGCAGCAGAAACAGCAGGATCAGCGCTACCGCAACTGAGAGAGCAGTTAAAATTCAGAAAGGTCTTTTCAACCATGTCATTCCCACTGATTGATGCCCACTGCGATACGGTGCGCCTCTTTGCCTCCAGAAAAAAAGACTACGACTTTAAGCGCCGCAATAATTGCGGTCATCTCGACCTGCCCCGGCTGAAAGATGCTGGTTTTTTACTGCAAATTTTCGCTCTCTACATCGAAGAAGAATATAAGCCGGTCGGCTCGCTGAAGCGCGCCCTGCAGCTTCTTGATCTGCTTATCGCCAATCTGGCACGCTGCCGCAATGAAACCACGGTGATTTTAAGCCGACCTGATCTGGCAGCGCTTAAGGATCAGCAGAAAATCGGCGTTTTGATCAGCATCGAGGGCGGGGAGGCGCTGGAAGGAGAAGTTGCCGTTTTACGGATGCTCTTTCGGCTCGGGGTCCGGGCCCTGGGCCTGACCTGGAACCAGGAAAACCAGCTGGCGGTTGGAGTCGGCAACGGCAGCGGGGGCCGGGGCTTGACTGCCCTGGGCCGCAGGGTGATCAGGGAGCTGAATCGCTTAGGGATGCTGGTCGACCTGGCCCATATCAACGAAAAGGGCTTTGATCAGGCCCTGGAAACCACTAGCAAACCGGTTATCGTCTCCCACGCCAATGCCCGCCAGCTTTGTGACCACCCGCGCAACCTTTCCGACCGGCAGCTGAAAGCGCTGGCCGATAATAAAGGGGTAATCGGTCTTTCTTTCTGTCCCGCTTTTGTCGATCAGCACCAGGCAACCGTTGAACGGCTGCTCGATCATTTCGTGCATGTGGCGGAAATTGCCGGGGTTGACTCTCTCGCCCTGGGATCCGACTTTGACGGCATCGAGAGCGTAATTCCCGGCCTGGAAGACGTAAGCGCCCTACCCTCGCTGGTGGAAGGATTGGGGAAAAGGGGGTTTAGCAGGCAAGAAATTGCCAAAATAACCTCTGTTAATATGCTGCGGGTGCTTGCTGAAAATCTGCCTGCTTAAAAATTTACCCTCCCCTGGACAGGGGAGGGTTTGCTTATTCTGAGCCTGATCAGCCTCAGCTAAATCCGTAGAATTAAGCGGGAAGGTCACTCCCTAAAACAGATCCAGCCACCTGAAGCCCTTGCGGACATCTTGTTCACTTTCCGCTTCAACCTCCAGGCTAGCTCCGGCGACAGCGGAAGCAGGCTTTTCCCCACTGCCGGTGACCGTTGTGGTCGAAGAACCGGTTGCAGCTTGATCCTGCTCGGCGGGAACGGGATTGGCCTCGAAATTAAAGTCGTCAAAAGGACTGTCCCAGTAGTTTTGATCAGCCCCGGGAGTTAAATTATTCATGGTAAAAGAATCGGTTACCTTAGCGCTGCCGATTACAGTCAGGTCTTCATACAGATAGCCCGCCGACCAGGGGCTGCTGATATCAATATGGCGTCTCAATTCGCCGCCCGTTGTGCCGCTCTGTTGAGTAAAGCTGTTGGCTAAAACGCTCTGGACCGGAAATAAAACGGCAAAGGCGAGTAAAACGATCACCACTTTCAAAAACCGTATTTTTTTCATGTTTTACTGCCTCCCTTCGTCACTTATTAATCTAGCGGTCAAATCATGCCGCTGATTTTTTTTGACCTGATCTTAGCTTATCATTGGCGGGCAGGAATAGCAACCGGCAGGAATCGCCGGCGGAATCGTGGAATAAGGTTACTTTAACCTTAATCATTAGCACAGGCAGGAGTGGCAGCATTGGATCAGAGTCAATTTACCCTCAGGCTGAAGTACAAAATAGAGTATCTGGACCGGCCTTCTTACGAGCTGGCCCCTTTTGGCTTGCGTGACGATCTGTCCCGTTTTGACGAAAGAAGGGCAGCTTTTTACAGCGACAGTTTTGCCACTGAACTGATGAACGGCGAAAACTGGCGCGACAGGATGGTGGCGGCGGCAACAAAGAAAATGCTCAAAGCGGAACGCGGCCATAACCTGCTTGACTATGCCTTCAGTGAAGCAGCCTGGACTTCGTACCACCCTTACGATCAGTCGCCACTGATGAGCTGGAACGATCAGCCGGAGATGCGCCGCCCCTATGAACAGAAACTGCAGGCAGCAGGTCGGGGGTGGAACGGCACACCGGAGCAAAACAGCGCTATGATCAAAAAGAGCGCCCGCTTTTTCGGCGCCGCCGCCGTGGGCATTGCCCCGGTTAGGCCCCTGTGGTTTTACGCCAATGATCGCGACGGTCTGCCGGTAATTTTCTCCAAAGATGCCTTAAACCCGGAAATAACCGCCGCGGCAAAGGTTATTCCGACCAGCCTGGACCGGGTGATCGTCCTGCTGGTAGCGCAGGACCGCGAGCTGGCAACCTATGCCCCATTGCCGCTGGCCGGGGCTGCCGTCGGCCTGGGCTATTCCGGTATGGCAGAGCTGGCTTCAAAAATGGCTAACCTGGTGCGCGGCCTGGGCTATCAGGCGGTGCCGATGGGTAACGATACCAGCCTGAGTATTCCGATGGCCATTGACGCCGGCCTCGGTGAAGCCGGAAGGCATGGACTGCTGCTGAACCCCGAATACGGCTCCCTTGTCCGGATCTGCAAGGTGTTGACCGACCTGCCGCTGGCTATTGATCGACCGCTTTCTTTCGGCGCTGCTTCCATCTGCGGCAGCTGCACGATCTGTGCCGATCACTGCCCCGCCAGGGCCATATCATTCGACCGGGAGCCAACTTACGAAATCCGCTGCCCCTCGAATAATGAAGGGATTAAAAGGTGGACCGTAAACAGTTGGGCCTGCCTGAATTTCTGGGTCAAGAACGGCAAAGACTGTGGCATCTGCCAGGCTGTATGTCCATTCAGCCGCACTGAAACCAAGGGAATAAAAGATCATCGTGATCCAAACTCCTGGTGGAACGACTGATCGCTAAGGTAGAATCGTCAGGTCTAGATAGAGTATTCTTTCAGTTAGGTTTGGTTGAAACTCTACAGGAAAACAGAAAAGAGGCCCCGTGGTGAAAACCCGAGAAGAAATCAGCCTGTTAATCAAATCACGCTACCCGCTGCTTTTTCTTGAAACTGCCGATGAAGATTATTCAGTCACCGAGCTGCGGGAAATAGCTGCTGAACTCAATTTGGCCTATTTCCAGTGGTCCCTGACCGGCGGCTTAATCCACGGTAACAACCAGAACGCTTATTACCAAAGCGGAGCGCCCGGCATTGCCCTAAAAACCATTAGCGATCTGCTGCAAAAAAACCAGCCCTGGGGTGCGGCGCTCTATGTATTAAAGGATTTCAGCATTCACCTAAAAGATCCGGTCATTTTAAGATTATGCAAGGATCTGCTGAAACAGATCAACAATCGCCGGGATACCCTGGTTTTTCTCAGCACCAGTTATGATCTGCCTCCTGATCTTGAACCATGGGCGGTACATATCACCGGAGGTTACCCCGATCAAGCTGAGATCAGAAAACTGGTTGAAAACTCAGTGCAGGAGCTGACCCGCTGGCATCAAAACATGCAGATCAGGCTGGATCACCGGGCCATGGAAAAGATGGTTCGGGCGCTGAAGGGGCTTACTTTGCTGCAGATTAAAAATGTTCTGCACCAGGCGGCCCTGGACAATAACCTGCTGGGCATTGAAGATTTGGCGGTCATCGAGAATTACAAACGCAAGGTTTTCGACCAGGAAGGGCTGCTTGAGTTTTACCCGCTTGATGAAAGTGAAGAGATCGGCGGGTTCAATAATTTAAAAAGATGGCTGGCAGAGCGCCGGGGCAGTTTTGATGCAATTGGCAAACTAACTCTTCCACCGCCAAAGGGCGTTCTGCTAATGGGCATACAGGGCTGCGGAAAAAGCCTGGCGGCAAGAATCATTGCCCGGGAATTAAATTTACCTCTATATCGTCTTGATCTGGGCAAGCTATATGGGTCCTATATCGGTCAAACCGAGGAGAATCTGCGTAAAGCCCTGAAAACCATTGGCCGGCTCAGCCCGCTCTGCCTCTGGATAGATGAGATTGAAAAAGGCCTTGCCGTATCCGACAGTAAATCAGACGGAGGGGTCTCAAAAAGAGTCCTGGCCACTTTTTTAACCTGGATGCAGGAACGCAAGGAACCCTGCTTTGTCGCGGCAACCGCCAACGATGTCCAGGCGCTACCACCGGAGCTGCTGCGCAAAGGAAGGCTGGATGAAATCTTTTTTGTCGATCTGCCTGATGAACCAACCAGGGAGGAGCTTTTTCAAATCCACCTGCAAAAAAGAGGTTTACAGGCGGGAAAAAGAAACCTTGCGCTGTTGGCCAAGGAAAGCTCCGGCTTCAGCGGTGCTGAAATTGAGCAGGCTATAATTGCGGCGCTCTACCGCGCTAACCGGCAGCAGCAGCAAATCGGCCTCAGCCACATGCTTGAACAGCTGAAAACCAGTAAACCGCTTTCCGTTTTGCGCAGCGAAGAGATCACAGCCCTTCGCC
>CAZAKI010000091.1:0-1981 GCA_964485855.1 uncultured Syntrophomonadaceae bacterium
TTTAGGACTGAACATTGCCCGACTAAAAATTTGAGGATACCAGATATTCTTAAAATTGCTGAAAGTGTGTTCTTCCCCAAGATAATGATTGCCGGGGCCTACTTTGCTCATCAAATCAAAAATCGATGAAGAGTTTGATTCATTTGGTATACCGCGGCAATAAACTTTCAATCCTTCAATAATTTCATTGGCTAGGACAACAATTTCAGGAGAAAGGCTATTGCAATGATCCATCACTCCAACATCATGAATCAAGTTGGCCTGGCTAATTAGCGAAGAAAAAATTTCATAAGTTATCTCCGCCATAGCTTGTTCATCAATCACCTTGGCATCTGAACAGCCTGCTGTCCCATAAAAAGGAAGATCATAGTCCCTTGATATTTCTGCTGCTGCAGCTATCAGCAGGTGGAGCTCAGGTGCGCCATAACTGCCGATTGTTGTCTTCATATCAAAGATTGAAGGCATTGCTCCGTAGATAAAAGGAGTTCCAGCGTTTGCAATTTGTGAAATGACCAGGCCGGTGAGTACCTCGGCATTGCATTGAGCCAGGGTGCCAAAGTAATTCAATGGCGAAGTACCACCCATCATACTGAATGGCATATAAACCAGCGGAATGTTGTTTTCAGCACAAATTAATATTTTTTCTGTACTTTCCTGTGGATGAGTAAATGGGGGTAATGGTTCACAATAATGAAAAATAAATGGTTTTTCTTTGAGGTTGTCTGCACTGCCGGCGATTAGTGAAGCAATTTCTACAATATCCCTGAGCCCCTGGATGTCATTGGTTGAAAAATTGATTGGTTTTCTAAAATACTTAACCGTTTCAATAAAGGATATTTGTGATTGGATCTGAGGTGGAACGTCTACAGCCATGCCAACAGACAATATGAAATCAATGTTGGGCAAAGCACCGGCAATTTTAGACATTAAGGCGATATCAGCCTTCCTAAATTTACGAATCTGGTTCTTAAATGGATCAATAAATTCCAATTGATCGGCATGGGTTCCAAAATATTTGGTGCGGTTCTTATTGAGAACCATCGATGGGGTTCCATCCAGGTTATAAAGAGTCAGTTCTTTAGGAACTGTTCTTAAAGCATATTCGATTAGCTGTTTTGGGATCAAAATCAGATCATCGTTTTTTAAGCGGCAGCCGTTGGCAAGTAATAGTTTTTTCGTTCTTTCCCCAGAGATTTTCATTCCAACAGTTTCAAGCAATTTTAACGTTAAATCGTGAATGGTGGCTATTTTTTCTTTACCCAGTACAGTTAAGGCTAATTGGGGTTCAATCTTTTCTCTGTTGATGGAAGCTACCTCCTCAGGGAGTAAAGTCAATTAATCCATATATTCCAAGCCATATAAAGCAATTTCAATACAAATTCTTTTATGGGGATTTGAAATGAAATCTTCTCCCAGGATGCTTTTCAGGCTTTTAATCCGTAAGTAGATCGATTGTCGGGAGATGAAAAGCTTTTTAGCTGCTTCAATTTTGTTATACTGACAATCACGCAGGGCGATCAAGGTGTCTATTAAGTTTGATTCAGTATTTATTTTATTAGTTAGAATTGGGTGGAGGTATTGCATCGTATAATTCTCAAGATCCCCTGTTTTTTCCAAAGCAATGATTAGACGGTGCACATAGAGATTTTCAAAAAACATCAACGCCGGTTTGCCCTGTTTTTGTTGGATGTAAAGGGTATCTTTAGCGCTTTCGTAGCTTTTGCTTAATTGATCCAGCTGAGAAAACATTTTTCCTACACTAAAGTACAATTTGCGATCCAGGTTTAGAAAGCTGCTTGAAGTTAGAACTTCATTGACTTGATTTAAAGCACTGACTAAACGCTCTTTCCACGGTGGTTGTTCGAGTTTATTAATAATGATCAGAATTATATAGTTTTTTTCCATAAAGCAGTGAATACTAAAATCGCGCTGTTCAAGAAATGATCGGATAACCCCGGAGATTCGATACATCATTAATTCT
>CAZAKI010000091.1:2081-4499 GCA_964485855.1 uncultured Syntrophomonadaceae bacterium
AGGATTAGCAGCTCGTAGTCGCTAATTAGTCGCTTGGTGCTAAATATAACCAGTGTAGCAAGATCCTGGCTTCCGGCACTGACAGTTTGACAAGCAATACTGATATCGTCGTTGTGGAGGGTCGGCACCATTTTACATCGCATCTCTTCAACCAGATCGGTAATTTTCTTTTGCAGATCCGAAGAAACCCTTGGAACAAATAATTGATTATCGCCAAGAGGGTAGTAGGCGATATTTAAGTCAGTAGTCCGGTTTAGATAGTTTAGGATATCAATTGTATCGTGGGGGTTCAGCAGTATATGGTAAAGTTCCGTGAGGAAATTTTCTTGATCCAGCAGATAACGGTAGTTCTGGTTGATGATCATGGTATGTAAATCATGAATTAGATCAACAAATCGGCATTCATGTTCCTCGGGGAATACGATGAGTGGAAAATCATTTTTCTCAGCCAGCTCCAGCAAAGATGAAGGCAGCTCTTCTATCTTGTCATAGGGGTTGTAACGGGCGCCAAGCTGCATACAGAGAGCACTGACATTTTGCTCAATCAATTGCTGTAAGAACAAAAGGGAATCATTTTCGTTTTTCTGCCCGGCGCCGGTTGTCAAAATTAATTCCTGACCATTAACATAATCAGCAATCTGAGTTTGTTCTAAAACATGGACCCAGCTAACAGATTTATCTAAGCCATTTTTCCCGGCCACGATTACCGCGTTTTTGAAATAAGGCATTTTAAGGATGTCATTAATACTTAGTTTTGCGCTGTCGTTCATCTGCTGTAGCCCCACCCGAAAATAATGAGGTATGATTATCGCCTGACACAATGGAAGTTTAAAGGGTATTATCAATGAAATATTCAAGTTTGAAAATGACTACTGATATTATAAACTATTTTCAGGGAATAAGAAACAGAGTCAACTAAAAAATGATTGATGGTTAATGCTTAAAGACTTACATTTTGTTTAATGAGAGAGATTAATTTTTGCAATATGACAGTTGTTAAGATTTCGATATCCCTTATAATTATTATAGTTATACAATTATAACTAAATTAGGTCAAAAAGGGGTGGCTTAGCCGATGGTCGATTGGGATGAAGTTGTGCGCAGGCAGGTTGTTTTTGCGGCAAATAAGGATAGATTTAACATCAAAGGCAATGAACCGACAATGAAAGCGGTTGTGACTACAGGAAACGGTGGATTAGATAAGCTTGATTACCGTGATGTTCCCATGCCAAAGCTTGAACCGGGAGAAGTTCTCCTGCAGGTTTTAGCAGCTGGTGTCAATAACACCGAAATCAATACCAGGGTCGGCTGGTATTCATCATCAGTTACGGCCAGTACTGAAGGCTGGTCTGATGCCCAAGAAAAAGAAGCTGTGGATAAAGCTGATGGTGGCTGGAGTGAACCGACCCCTTTTCCCTTTATTCAGGGGACTGATTGTTGTGGACGCGTGATTGAGCTATCTGAAGGCGTAGATAATCTTCATGTTGGCGAGCGCGTCCTGGTCAGATCATGCATGCGTCCTTACGGTTTTAGTTCTTATGAAAATATCTGGATTGCCTCTGATTTCGATGGTGCCTTTGCTCAATATGTAAAAGTGCCAGCTTCCGAAGTCTTTAGTATTAACTGCAGTTGGAGCGATGCTGAATTAGGAACAATTCCCTGTTCTTATGGCGCAGCTGAAAATATGGTTAATCGTGCCGGCGTGTTTTCCGGCGAAAAAGTCTTGGTGACTGGAATCTCGGGCGGAGTAGGTTCAGCGGCAGTTCAACTGGCCAGTCGCCGGGGGGCAACAGTAATTGCCTTGGACAGTTACCATTTTTCAAAGATCAGATCAGACCGCGATCGATATAAAAAAGAACATGATCTACTAAAATCAATCGGGGCTCAACAGATAATTGACGAAGGCAGCATTCTTGATCATTTGGAAGAAAAATCTGTTGACGTAGTCGTTGATAATGTTGGGGGTCCTGATATATTCGGCGATCTTTTGCTGGTCTTAAAGAGAGGCGGAAGATATGTTTCTTCCGGAGCAATTGCCGGCCCTTTAGTGACTCTTGATAAGCGGGTTTATTACCTCAAAGATTTAAATTTAATCGGTTGTACTGCCTGGGATGAACCTGTTTTCCCCAATCTCGTTTCGTACATTGAAAAAGGCGAGATAAAACCGCTATTAGCCAAAACATTTCCACTTTCACAAATCAGGGAAGCACAGGCAGAATTCCTCGAAAAGAAACATTTTGGCAAGTTTGTATTGATTCCACCGGATGTTGAACATAACTAACATTTTTTGTAGGTTCAATGCAAGTGTCAGTATTGCTTCGTTTAGCATTGGTAAAATCATTTAGCATGATTCAAAAAGGATTTCGAAAGGAGATGTTTGGATGAAAGGTTTTTACGGCAAGATCCTGGAGATCAACC
>CAZAKI010000092.1:0-1570 GCA_964485855.1 uncultured Syntrophomonadaceae bacterium
TAGATTACAGTAGGGTAACTGTCTGCCAAGGAACGCGTGGAAGAAAAGCATTTCAGGTTTTTATCATAAAAAGACAATAAGGGTCAGTTTTTGCAATCCAAGATAAAAAAAGATGGCTGATTCTTAGAGCCAGGCTACCAGGGATTGGAAATCATGGTGCAGCAGATCCCTTCTAAAGGAAAAAGAAGATTATTATTGCAACGGCGGCAACCGTCAGACCCCAACATCCTTTATTCCAGCGGTATATTTTAGTTCCATCGAAGGGAAATCCCCCGGATGCTCTGATCGGGAGCAGGTTCGCCACGGCTAAAGCAATATTAATAAAGACTCCCATTGAAAAAGCATTTTGCCAGTATCCTTCGCTGATAAGGGCCAGATTTTTAAATAAAAGAGCAATTGTTAGGCTGATGATGGGACCGGCCAAATAGATCAAGCCGTTTGTTTTTGAATTTTTATCGCTAACGTAGGACCAGTCTTTTTCACGGATATAGGTGGAACCATAAAAGGGATAGATGCCTCCGAGCATTGATAGGACAGAAGAGAAGAGAATGCCTGGTTCATTAGCTTTGAAGGATGTTTTAAAGCCAAGCAATCGGGCAATAAGCGCATGGCCGTACTCATGGCCTAAAAAACTGATTAAGGCTAAAGGAATCAGGAATGGAAATAGAGCTAAAACAGACCCGTCCCACAGGGAGAGAAAAAACCAGGGGAGCAGAAAACCTGTAAATCCCAGGCAGTGATGATATAGTTGACCGCTTTCCTCTATCACCTGCCCGGACTGCTGTTTTTTTAAAAAATACAAGCCGATTCCGTAAAAGTAACCTTCCTTATACCACATTTTAAAAAAAGAAGTGCCAAATTGTTTCATCTGGGCGGGAAATTCAAAGATGGAAAACCCGTTATGGATGAACATATTCCATGAACGCGAATTGTAACGATCTACCGTTGCGTAAATGTGGCGGCAATTTTTATTTTCCAGCCATGAGATGACTACATTGAGGATCTTTCCGGCGATGCCTTGTCCGTACATCTCTTTTGCGGTTACGACACAATCGATTAAAGCGTGTTGCTCTCCTTTAATATCTGATAGTCGGATCGAAATAGAGCCGATAACTTCACCATTCATAGTAGCAATAAAGGAAGTGCCTCCTCCCGTTTCTTTTTCTTTCATAATGGTATTAAAAGCGCTGGTGAAGATTAACCTGTCCAGGAACCAGAGGTTGTTTTTAAATAATTGTTTCACCAATGCTATATCGGGGTTTTCCACTTCCCTGATGTTTACTAATTCTTTCATAACAGGCAGATAGGCACCTTTCATTTTAAAATACCCTTAGGAGGGGTTATATACTGTTGATCAAGTTTACCCCGGATCAGCTTGAATGACAATATGAAGGAAAACTAAACGAAGGGGGCGTGCTGATCCGATCGATCAATTTCCATCAGTACTTGGTTGAATGGTTACTGCTCCCATCTTGCCCCTGCCTGCTACTATGACAAGAATTGATAGCCCGGGCAAAGGATTAGCCGACTTAATGTCGAACGTTTTAATAATATGTACTTATCAATCTTA
>CAZAKI010000092.1:1670-4271 GCA_964485855.1 uncultured Syntrophomonadaceae bacterium
GGGCGGCTTTTTTGATCCCGACCTGATGATTGCCCTACTGATCGAAGAAACAAAAATAGCAATCCGTGAAGGTTATCCAGCCTTGAGGGTTACAGGTGAAATGAGCTGGGCCTTGCGTGATTACAGCGGCGTTGAAAGGATTTTAGAGTATGAAGCTAAGCTCAACAAAGACCTTTTCCCGGCTTACCCCTGTGTGGCTATCTGCCAATACGACCGCTGGAAATTTGATCCTGAAACGATCAAAGGGGTAGTACTGACCCACCCTCTCTTGATTAGGGGTGGCCAGATATACCGCAACTTCTATTATCTAGAACCAGAGGAATACCTCAATCACAAAAAGGGTGAGCGCGAGGTCCAGCACTGGCTAAACAACCTAGAGCGGGAAAGAAAATCCCAGGAAAGTTTGCAAAAGAGCGAAGAAAAACACCGCCGTCTCTTTGAGACTATGGCCCAGGGAGTTATATATCAGGCTGCTGATGGTAAGATTATCTCGGCTAACCCGGCAGCAGAAAGAATCCTCGGCCTGACCTTAGATCAGTTGCAGGGTAAAACCTCAATGGACCCGCGCTGGCAAATGATCAAAGAAGACGGCATACCGGTACCCGGTGAAGACCACCCCTCCATGATCGCCCTGCGTACTGGGCAGGTTGTGGGACCGGTAGTCAGGGGAGTATATCGGCCGGATAAGGAAAGCCACGTTTGGTTAAGAATCACTGCAACACCACTGTTCCAACCGGGAACAACCGAACCTTTTCAGTCTTATGCTGTTTTTGATGATATTACTGAACGTATAGTAGCTCAAAAACAGCTCCAACACCAAAAAGATCTTATGCAGAGTTATCTTGATACTACTGATACAATTATGGTCACATTAGATTCCGGCGGTAATGTTACAATGATAAACCGCTATGGTTTAGAACTACTTGAATTTGAAGAATCTCAGATAATCGGTAAGAGCTGGTTTACGACCGCTTTGCCTCAGCCTGAGGGTATGGAACAGGTTTACCCGGTTTTTCAGCGGATCCTGAACGGTGATCTTGATTCGGTCCGCTATTTTGAAAGTGATGTCATGACTGCTTCGGGAAAACGCTACACTATTGCCTGGCGCAATAACCATCTGCTTAATGATAAAAGTGAGATTACCGGCACCATGAGCTCGGGGATAGATATCACCGAACGCAAGAAAGCCGAAGAGAACCTTAAAAAAATTGAATGGATGCTTTCCCAAAAGCAAACACCGGACAGTGCTGATCAGGCCGAGTTTCACGATCAAGGCTATGGTGACCTGACCGAGTTGAACGATAATGGTATTATTCTTCAATCCATAGGACCAGAACTGCTTAGTAACTTTTCCAACGATTACATGGAGCTGCTCGGGACATCCTCAGCGATTTATGAGGCAAATGGTGACTACGCGTTTGGGATTTTCTCCTCGGGTTGGTGCCGGATGATGGATCGCGCTTCTCGAAAACTATGTAATACGTCAGATAATAACAAAGCGCTAAACTCCGGGCGCTGGTTGTGCCATGAATCATGTTGGACTAACTGCTCCAGAGAGGCTATTTTAAAACGCGAGCCGGTAGACATCGAGTGTAATGGAGGCATGAGGCTATACTCTGTACCAATTATAGCAAACGGTGAAGTCGTAGGGGCCATTAATTTTGGTTACGGAGATCTGCCTGAAGATAGGGAAAAGCTACAAGAACTCGCTGCTACCTACCAGGTCAATTATGATGATCTTGTTCGGGAAGCTCATGCCTACGAAACACGTCCGCCTTACATTATCAAAATGGCCAAAAATCGTCTGCATTCGACTGCCAGGCTAATCGGTTCAATGGTTGAAACAAAGCTAGTGGAAACAAAGATCATCAAAAATAACGAAGAGCTCGAACAGCGTGTCAAAGAGCGCACCGCTGAGTTGGAAGCAGTTAATACGGAACTCGCTTCTTTTGCCTATTCTATTTCACACGATTTCCGCGCCCCCTTGAGAGCTCTTGATGGTTTCAGCGCAAGCCTAACCGAGAAATATAATGCTCAGTTGGATGATCAAGGCAGGCATTACCTTAATCGGATTCGCAAAGCGGCACTCTATATGAGTGATTTGGTAGACGACCTGCTGAAACTATCCCGCATTACCCGCATAGAAGTAAAGAAACAAGCGGTGGATTTAAGCCAGATTGCTGAAGATATTATTAAAGACCTTCAGGAAGCAGAACCTGAGCGACAGGTTACGGTAGCAGTAGAACCTGGCTTATCAGCAAGGGGCGATTTTTCATTGTTGAAAGCCGCGCTGGAGAATCTAATCGGTAATGCCTGGAAATTCAGTTCAAAAGAGGAGCGGGCTACAATAGAAGTAGGCCATACTAATGTAGATGGCGAACAGGTTTTCTTCGTTTACGACAACGGGGTCGGCTTTAACATGGCCTATGTCGATAAACTCTTTGGCGCTTTCCAGCGTCTACACGGAGTAAATGAATTTCCCGGCACCGGCATTGGCTTGGCCACCGTACAACGAATTATCAACCGTCATGGCGGAAGGATTTGGGCAGAAAGTGAAGTAGGCAAAGGCGCAACTTTTTATTTCACCCTGAAAAATTAACC
>CAZAKI010000093.1:0-3902 GCA_964485855.1 uncultured Syntrophomonadaceae bacterium
CCTCAGTGATGTCTTCCAGAATATGCTTAAGTATGCTAATTTGCTTCTTCATAGATGACTTGTGTTTCACTTAGAATTTTCTCTTCTAAATTTGAATAGGCAAGGGAATTATAGGATATTAGATCAACTTTACGGTTTAATCTTTTTTCCATTTTCCTTTTAATCTCTATAAATTTAAGTCCGCTGGTTAGTTCACCGATATCGATAATTAAATCAATATCGCTTCCGCGCTGCATTTCTCCACGCGTTGAAGAACCAAAAAGCAACGCTTTTTTTACATGATATTTATGCAGCACAGGCAGCACTTTAACTCTAATTTCTTCTGCATCAAGCGCTTTGTAAGTCATCATTTTCCCCTATACTACGATAATTATTTGAACTTTCCGGTTTGTGTTTATTATTATAACCTTATTATGTAGGCATTTCAAATTATAGAGTGACATGGGGTGCGGTCAAGCGTTTAATCTTAGAGATTACGGCGGGCGAGCATCTTCTGGCGCTGCTTGCGCCGCTCTCGTTTCGGTTTGCGATCGGGGTGACCCACTAATATCAACTGCCTTTCTTTAGCTCATAAGCCTGCTTACCAGCTCTGCCGGTGTAATCAGCTTTACACCGATTGCCTCGCATCCTTTAAAGTGTTTCTGATTCCCGGTTACCAATAACGCTCCCTTGTCGGCCGCTGCTACTTCTATAAATGGCAAATCACCGGGATCTTCTAAGGCCAGGCCGAGGGGCTGAGGTTGAATAAGCACCCCTTCTGCTTCGATCACTTTTAAGATCGCATCGACATTTTGCTGACGAAACTGGAATCTTGGTCTTGATAAAACTTCTCTATATTCATTAATAATACGAAAATCATAAGCTGTTATCAACTTGCCGGTTACAACCTGCTGCATAATAATACCAGGATTACTGTTACCTTTTAGGAGGCCGGAAACGAGCACATTTGTGTCGAGAACAATGATCAACGGCCGGTTCCCTGGCGCACAGTTTTGATCTCTTCTGCTATTTCCTGCTCAGAGAGTTGATCCAGACCAGTTGCGGCTGCCTCTTTCTGGGTGCTGTAGAGGGCGATCTCCGCCCTGGCCTGACGGATTGCCCTTAGTTGCAGTTCAGGGTCTTCTTCGGCGGCAGTGAGAATAGCAATCGGTTTGCCATTTGATGTAACGATATAGTCTTCTTTGGCAATGTTTTTCCAGACTTCACCGGATTTTTGACGTAAATCTCGGCTGTTGATCAGCTTCATCAGGATCACCATCTTTCTTGTCTTTCTGTCTGTCTACTTGGGTGCCGCTTGTTATTTTGGCTGGTCATCAGATAGATTTGTGTATATAGTATTGTACACAATACGCGCCAGATGTCAACTGAAATATGGTTTCGAACGGTTAGAGCAAACGTGAAAGGGCACTTTTTAGGGCATAAAGAGGAATATTTAGCAGCCAGCCTTCAGCTTTGTAGTCGGTCATGGCGGTGCGAATTGATAGGTCTGGCTCAAAGCGTTGGTGGTAAGCTTTCAAGCTTTTTGCTTTCAGGTTTTGCTCGGCCTTGACTTCAACCGGAATGATTGCATTTCCGGTATCGACAAGAAAATCAATTTCAGCGCTACCGCGATCATTTGTCCAGTAATATGTTTCTAAACCCTTGATTGTTTTAAGCTGCTGCAGGACAAATTGCTCTGTTAGAGCGCCTCTGAATTCGCTAAATAGCTGGTTGCCTTCGAGCAGGGTTTGTTGGGTCAGGCGCGCCATGCAGGAAAGCAGGCCTACATCGAGCATAAAGAGCTTAAATGACTTAAGATCTTCATAAGCTTTCAGAGGCAGCTTCGGGGTTGTAACCCGGTGGATTTTGTGAGCAAGGCCGCAATCGGTGAGCCAGAGCAGGGCTATTTCGTACTCTTTAGCCCGGGCACCGTGTTTGAGCAACCGGTAGATGAATTTTTTGTTCTCTTTAGCCAATTGGCCGGGGATACTATCCCAGAGCATTCTAATTTTTGGCACTATGTCTGCAGGGGCATGTTTGGAGAAATCTTGTTCGTAAGCGGTTAATATCTGCTGCTGAATAGCGCGTGCTTCGTTGAAATCGGCGCTTTGGACAAAAACAGAAACAACTTCCGGCATGCCGCCTAAGTAGTAATAGTGCTTGAGTTGATCGATGTATAGGTCTCTAAAGTTGGCAGCCATAGCGTAGTCACCATTTTGTAGAGTTTGAGCGTGGCTTTCATAACCGGCGGCAATCAAAAATTCGTTGAAGTTAAGGGGGTAAAGATCGAGGAACTCAACTTTGCCAACCGGAAATGATGTGCCGGGATGCAGGGCTACACCAAGCAATGAACCGGCGCAGATAATTGTGTAGTGAGGGGCATTTTCATAAAAATATTTAAGTGAGGAAAGGGCCTGGGGCACTTCCTGGATTTCATCAAAAATTAGCAGCGTCGTGGCTGGATCGATCTTACTACCGGAGTATAGCTCCAGACCGGTGATGATCCGCTTAATGTCAAGATCAGAGGAGAATAATGATCTCATCTGCTGATTGTTATCAAAGTTAATGTAAACAGTTTCGGGAAAAGCCTGTTTACCGAACTCCTGCATCAGCCAAGTTTTTCCGACCTGTCTGGCGCCACGAATAATCAGTGGTTTTCTGTTCGGCCTGGTTTTCCATTTGTGCAGTTCTTCAATAGCAGATCTATACATGGCCTGGCACCCCCGCCAAGATAGAATAACACGAAAACACATTTATTGCAACGTTAATGTGGCATATTTTACATTTATTACGCTGATATAGTGTTGAGTTAATAGCAGATTTGTAAAAAGCCACTGTAGACAACTACAAACCTAATTCGCAATTTTTCGGTTCTAATAGGCTATAAATTGACCCGTAAAATTTAATGCTGTGGTTGCAGTGAGATGGTTGAAGAAAACTGATCATTACTTGTACTTAATAGCAAATTCTTCACCCTTGACCATCGGTCCAACGGCGTTATACGGGGTAAGGTCGAGGGTCCGGTCGTAAAGGTTACGGCGGGCGAGCATCTTCTGGCGCTGCTTGCGCCGCTCTCGTTTCGGTTTGCGATCGGGGTGACCCACTAATATCAACTGCCTTTCCGACTTTCATGCTTTATAACTATTTTACCCCGATAGGCCAGATAGTCAAACCATTGAATGAATGCACTGTCAATTTCAGTTAGTTTCGCTTGTATTTTAACCATGCTCTGTTTCAGGAAGATCGAGCGCTTGATTAGCAATTAGCAGGCGGGGGCGGGTGGTGAGCATGTCGGTGGCTGTGCCGGGACCGCCTATGGCATCGAGGACGGCTGCGGCTTTTTTAACCGACAGGAGGCGGGAAGTGGCATTGTGGGCATCGGTGGCCAGGAGGTGGGCCAGGTTGTTTGCAAGCAGGTAGCGGGCCAGCTTTTCAGCCTGGGGGCCGAGCCAGCCGGTCAGGGCACCCCAGGTAACCTGAAAAAGGGCGCCGGCAGAGTGCAGGCGGTGCAGCAGCTGTGGATCCTGCTGCAGGGCTTCAGCGCGCTCCGGGTGGGGGATAATTGGCCGGTAGCCCTTGGTAGTTAGCGCAAACAGCAGCTGTTCGGTGTAGGTTGGCAGCGGTTGGGAAAAAGGCAGCTCAATAAAGAAGTAGCTGGTATTGTTCAAGGTTTGCAGATCGCTTTTCTCCAGGGCGGCGATCAGATCCGGTTCGATGTGCGGTTCTGAGCCCGGCAGGAGGGTAAGTGGAATTGATTGACGGTTCAGCTCGTGCTGCAGTTCATGCAGGCGCTCGTTAATCAGGGCTGGGGTTGGTTTGCCTGCGAAGGTATGCGGGGTGGCAATGACGGTATCATAGCCGACTGTTACCATCATCCTGGCCAGCATTACCGCTTCGTTCATAGTGCGCGGCCCATCGTCGAG
>CAZAKI010000094.1:0-3842 GCA_964485855.1 uncultured Syntrophomonadaceae bacterium
TGGTTCTAAAATTTTAAGTTCTTTTCCGAAAAGTCCTTTCATTCCAGAAATGTTGATGTTTTCTGGTAGTGTTTCTAAGTAATCTTTGATTTTCATATTTATCAATTTTAATTTTTATAAAGTTTTTATTCGTTTTCCAATTTAAGTTTATTACTAATTTTACCGTACTGTGTATAACAAATGATAAACAACATTAAAACGACAATTTATACCCAACCGTTGTACGCAATTAAGGCACTTGCCCTAATTCAGATTTATCACTATTATCATATTGTGGTATATTTGTAATAGCGTTTTCCTTCAAAATCTTAATATACCTCTCCATAACATTATCAGTTACAAAACAGGTGGTTCCTTTTGCTGTTTTCAACCACTCTTTAAATGTGTTTAAAACATTTTCGGCTTTAGTTAATTCTTCAGTTGTCATAAAATAACTGCGCACAACAACAGCTAAAAAGCATAGCCATGCGACTTTTTGTTTTTTGATGAAGCGTGATTACTTGGCTACGCTTCTTAGCCAAACCGTTATATGTCATATTTACACCAAGTCACATTTTCTACATGTATCATATACACCTCTCCATTCACAAAGTGTTGTTCCACAATTAGGGCAATGGTGGGTGTAAAAACGCCATATAACATTGTATAAACCACATTTAAGGTTCATCCATTTATGGAATTTTGTATTTCTAAATTTTGGTCTATCTCTAAATGATTTCATATATTTTAATTTAAACGTGGTTTATACTTGTCCGTTGTACGCAATAAAAATTACTACGCTATTCTATAACCAACATAATCACATTTACTACAATGCACATTTTTCTGTGCTGGCATACTTGTTAATGTTATCATTGGGTTACTATCATACATTTCTTCACCGCATTTAGGGCAAGCAATCCCATTTAATACAGGGTTATTATTATTCATAGCCCATTGAATACTACTTGCTTGTGCACTGTGTTCGTTTAAGTCTTTAAGTTTTTTGCTCATAATCCGTAATTTTAAAAGCGTACAACATTGTATAAAGTTAATACGCTATGATGGTCAGTACTTTAATTTAAACGTTTGTGCAAAGCGTACTAACCTTATACTTTGCCGTTGGTGGTCATTGTCTAACTGGCTTAACATCTCCACAATAATTGCAAGTCATCCAATCTTGATCACGTATCAAATATTCGTGTTTGCACAACACCACTTCGTTAAGCACAACAATAAATATAAGTAATGCCTCAAAAGATATTCCCGTTACGTTGCTATGCAAGAGGCTTTACTTCGCTATATCTCCGCAGGGTGACACCCCTACGCTCGGCACTACTTATATTTATTGTTGTGCTTCATTAACGAAAGCACAACATGGTATATAAAAAATAATACTACTAAAATCCTGTCAAAATAAGCAATCCAATCTTTCATATCTTCAAACTGTATTTTGGTTCGTTTATTAGAAACTGTATGTCCAATAAACAGTTCCCTATTATCAACATAAACAACTGTGAATTTTCGGGTGTACTTGTTAATGTCGTCTACAAATTGCAACTTCTTAGTCATGTAGTTTCTAAACTCTTGGCTTTCGTAATCCATATCCGCAGTATTACTTTTCATATACAATTCCGTTATGTGTAATTTTACTCATTGTCATACATCCAAAGGTAAAAGACCACCGCCGGCCAGAACAGGATCCATGCCACCCTATGCCAATTGGTCACACCCAGCCCGCCTGATAACCAGGAGACCAGGTCGATGAATAGGCTGACCAGCATGCCGATCATCAAGTAACTAGCTATGAATTGTGGTTCCATTGATTAGGTCTAAGTTACATGGTATTGGATGGCCTTCTCATTCAGCTCGTGGGCATCTACATGAAAAAACCGATAGGCCCAGGCTATCAGGCCGGGCGAGAGTGCCGCATTCATCGCAAGCCGGATCTGGTCAAGCTGAATACTGACACTATTGGCTATGTAATGGCTCTTGTTCATTTAAAGAATAGTAACAAAGATCGGGATCTCTGAAACTAAAAATGGAGGGCCTGAGCCCTCCATTGATCGTACTATAAGTTGTCAAGTTACTTGCCAGATTTGGCCTGTATCTTGGCCAGCTCCTCTTCGTACATATCTATCAAGTCTCGACGGTTTCCTGGTTTGGAATTTTTAGTGAATCACTGAGGTTTTCAAAGTGATTTATTCCAAGGAAGACCTAGCACAGTTTCACGACTTTCTCTTTTTGCGACCTTTACATCAAGGGCAGCCTGAACCTGTGCCTCAATTGATTCCGCATTAATAGAGTCCTTTACCCACTGCACTACTTGAGCTTCTGTGAGCTGGGGAAATGGAATAAAGTCTGCCGCTTCGGGATCTCCTGTTAGAGTGACCTTGCCTCGCTGATCAGCAATGAGACTGCGGTCCTTTGCAACTACTCGATAGGCAACTTCTATCACTAGGCCATTATCGGCCAGCCTTTTCATTTTTTCAATTTTCCACTTCATCATATTGATTTATTTTTATACAAGTCTTATTCTTATGGATCCTGAGTTATGGTAAATGCCTCCCACTGGTACTCCTCCTAAAGCGGCAGCCGCATCATCTGCGTAGTCAAGTGCTGGTATCGTCTCTGATACAAGGTAATCATTGAAGAACTCAAGTATTGCGTCTCCGTTATTATCCCCTATCCTTAGCACAGAAGCCGTACTGTCTGAAAGATTGTTCCCTAGGTCAAAACCAGTTCCGTCAGCACCAAGAATGAGCCTTATGATTTCTCCTGATTCATTTTCCTTAACGATCTGTACTCCCTCTCCTCCTTCTGAATTGATCACAGTCCCAATGCGATATGATCTATTATTACTGCCATTTTGAACAGATAGATACGATTCATTCAGAAGGCTTCCAAATGGGTCTTTTAATATGCCACTGCTCATAAATGAACCAGAATAATCTCCTGATTTAACATTGGCAGTATCCCCAGATAAAAACACAGGAACAATGCCCATACCTGTATCGAACTCTCCGTCAAATGATAACTTCTGAAGCAGAAAATCATCATCTTCAAATACAGATCCGATTGTATCAGCATTGAATTGCACAGGCAACCAACCTAAACCACCAACAAATATTTTTCCTCTGTCTATTCCGTAATCCTCTTCAGTTATATAACTGAGCGTGTCTGTGAAGTCGATGTTCAGGGTACCATCAATAGTGGCATGCCCTGTGAAAGGAAAACCTCTTTCCTCTAGGTAAGTCAGGTTGCCGTCCATCTCTTCAAAGGAGAGCGGACTGCCTTTTGTTTCTCTTAAAATTAGTGACATGATTGTTTGTTTGTTTTTCGTTTAGGTTTAAGTTTTAACTGAAGCCAAAGTAGCCATCATCAACATAGCCGGCGGCCACATAGCCTGCCTTTTGTTGACCTCCGCCACCTGAGCCCGCTGCCCCGACCCCTGGTGCCAGCTTTACGCCCATGTAGCGTTCCCGCTGTTCCTTGATCAGGGCCTGTGATCTAGCCTTGATGCTCTGCTGCCGGATCTGTTCTAATAAGTCTACTTTCTCTTTCATGCTTTATATATCACAGGTACCTGCGGGCCATTCGCTTCCAGTTGTCCAGTCCTGCCATCTTGAATCCTGCCGCTTTGACAAAGGTCCTCATGCTGACGTCATTTGCATTCTTCATGAACTCGTAGATCTCCTCCTTGTCTTTTATCGCCATATCCCTCGGCTCCAGGTGAGGCAGCAGCACTCGCATGCGTTCCATCAGGGTGGCATCATCCGGATTGACGTCTACTAGGATAGACCTGGATCTGATGGCTCCGTCCGGATCTGCTTTTTGCTTGTCCAGGTTAGAGATGAAGATCA
>CAZAKI010000095.1:0-3741 GCA_964485855.1 uncultured Syntrophomonadaceae bacterium
CAGGCGGTGCCGGTTATATAGGCTCTCATACAGTACGGATATTGAAGCAGGCCGGTTATGGGGTTGTAGTTTACGATAATTTAAGCCGTGGCCACCGGGAGGCAGTGAACGGTTTCACTTTGATAGAAGGAGACACTTCAGATAGCGCTAAGGTGGCGGCAGTCTGCAAAGAATATAAGGTGGGAGCGGTGATGCATTTCGCCGCTCATAGCCAGGTCGGGGAGTCGGTTGAAAAGCCGGCTCTTTATTATCAGAACAATATTTTAGGCGGGCTAAAACTATTACAAGTAGTAATGGAGGCTGGCGTAAAATATTTTATCTTCTCTTCCAGCGCTGCCGTTTATGGCGAACCGGAGCGGGTGCCGATAGATGAGGACCACCCTTTGAAGCCAACTAACCCCTACGGTGAAACGAAAGTAGTGATTGAAAGGGCGCTTCAGTCCTATGAACGGGCTTACGACCTCCAGTCGGTCAGCCTGCGCTATTTTAATGCAGCCGGAGCAGCGGCTGGCGGGGATATCGGTGAAGATCACGATCCGGAAACCCATCTGATACCGCTTTCGCTAAAAACAGCGCAGGGGCAGCAAGAAAAACTGACGGTGTTTGGTACTGATTACCCTACACCTGATGGCACGGCGGTACGCGATTATATCCATGTTGAAGATTTAGCCGAAGCTCACCTGCTGGCCCTGGATGCGCTGTTAGCAGGAAAGCCCAGCGCGGTCTACAACCTGGGCAACGGCAGCGGTTTTTCGGTGCTGGAAGTGATTAAAGCGGCAGAAAAAGTTACCGGTAAAAGAGTGCCTTATGCAGTCGGTCCGCGCCGCGCCGGCGACCCGGCAGTGCTTGTCGCCTCAGCCGAAAGAGTCAAGGCAGAACTCGGTTGGAGACCCCGTTACGGAAACCTGGAAAAGATAATCGAAACCGCCTGGCACTGGCATCGAAATCAACTTAATGGCTTTAATCATTAAGCAGATGTGTTAATGATCTTGTAATTCACGTAAATAGGTGATACACTTTGTTGCGTGGAGGTGTTAATTGATGGAAAGACAAAATGTCACTATTTCAGTCGATAAAAATTTGCTCAAGAAAGCAAAGTATATCGCTATAGATCGCCATACTTCATTATCTGGTTTGCTTTCCGAAACACTTAAAGAGCTGGTTGAGTCAGATGAAAAGTATTCAGAAGCTAAGAATAGACAACTTGATTTGTTAACTACTGGAATGGATTTAGGTTTGGATGAAAAGATTAACTGGTCAAGGGAAGAACTACATGAGCGGTAATGAAAATGAATTAAGTTTTGTTGATACCAATATATTTCTTTATGCTTATGACAATTCACGACCAGCAAAGCAAAACATTGCTTCGCATCTAGTAAAAGAGCTTTGGATTAATCGTAGTGGTTGTTTGAGTGTTCAGGTTTTACAGGAGTTATATGTTAATTTAACCAGAAAAATTATTACTCCGCTGTCAGTTTCGGATGCCAAACAAATTGTTCGCGATTTGACTCTGTGGAAGTGTTTTGTCCCTAATGGGTTAAGTATTATTGGCGCAATTGAGATACAGGAACGCTATCAAATTTCATTTTGGGATGCAATGATTGTTTATAGTGCAAAAAGCCTGCATTGTAAAGTTTTATGGAGCGAAGATTTAGGCCATAACCAAAATTATTTTGGTTTAACAGTATATAATCCATTTAAAAAGTAATTCAGGCTTAAGAAAATTACTGAAAATTACTGTTATAAGATCATCGGGAAATTATTGCTGCAAGAATTTGCTTTTTAGTGTATAATTATACCATAATTGTTTTGTACTGATGGATTTAGATAAAGAGAAGCACTTTAAAACAGGGAGGAAGCAAGATGGCTGAATCACGCAAGGAGACGCGTCAGGAAAAAGCAGGAACTGCAAAATCCAGGATTTTTAAGATTGTTGCTATTGTGCTAATCGTTGCCGGAGTAGGTGTCCTGGGCTTTGCCGGTTTTCAAAAGCTGTATGTAAACTACCAGCAGTCAAAATTACGTGAAGAGTTTCAAGCGACAGCCGGTTTTAAAAGGGTTGATCTGGTTCCGGAAAAGGTTGCCATTGAAGCGTGGGAGCCGATGCGCCTGGTTATTCCCAAGCTGGAAGTCGATCTGATCACGGTCGGTGGGGAAGGTGTAAGCGTTTTTGACCGCTCAATGCTTGATAAGGGGCCGACCCATTTTAACAATCTGACCAGCATGGGGGTTAATGTGCTGGGCGACCTGCCAAACACCGAACGCGGCAATGTGGCATTTGCCGGTCACCGTGCCGGACGCTGGAATTTTTTCCTCAATATTGACAAACTGCAAGAAGGTGACGAAATCTATCTTGATGTAGCCGGGTATCGCTTCATTTACGAGGTAGAGTGGGTCAAGGTTTTCGGTAAATATGACTGGGAACCGCTCGAGACAACCGACTACCCGGCAATTACCCTGCAGACCTGTGATCCGCCGCATGTATCAAACCCAAATTACCGCCTGATGGCTCGCGGGGCGCTGGAATCAGTAATTCCACTTCCGGTGGAGCTGCCGGATGCCAACTAAAGAAACAGAGCAAACTTTGCGGCGCTGCCGTTTCTGCGCAGCGCCGCTTGAACATGTTTTTATTGATCTTGGTACTTCCCCGCTGGCCAACTCTTACTTAAAAGCCGATCAACTCTTACAGCCTGAACCCTTTTTTCCCCTCATTGCTTACGTCTGTTCTTCATGTTTTTTAGTCCAACTGGAAGAATTAAAGAATCCTACTGATATTTTTAGTGATTATGCTTATTTTTCTTCCTTTTCCGATAGCTGGTTGGCTCATGCCGAGGAATTTTCGTTAGAGGCAGCCAGACGGTTTAATCTTGACAGCACCAGTCTGGTGGTAGAAATTGGTAGTAACGACGGTTACCTGCTGCAATATTTTAAAGACTCCGGTTTAAATGTGCTTGGGATTGAACCGGCTGCAAACGTAGCTCAGGCCGCACAGGATAAAGGTATTAAGACCCTGGTTCGCTTTTTCAATGCTGCCCTGGCCTCGGAGTTGGCTGCTGCCGGCCAGAAAGCGGATCTGATTATCGCCAATAATGTTTTGGCTCACATCCCGCAGACAAATGATTTAATGGCCGGTTTTAAAAAGCTGCTTAAAGCAGAGGGCACAATCAGCATCGAGACTCCGCACCTGCTTACCCTGATTGAAGAAAACCAGTTTGACACCATTTATCATGAGCATTATTCATATTTTTCGCTGAATACCTTTGCAACGATCTGTAAGGCACATCAGCTGGAGGTATACGACCTGGAGAAGATGGCAACCCACGGCGGATCGCTGCGCCTTTTCGTTGGCCACGCTGATTACTGCCAAGGCAAGACGAGCGATGCGGTCAAGCAGGGTTTAGCGGAAGAAAAGCGAAAAGGATACCAGGACATTCGTTTTTATGAATCCTACGGCGCCAAAGTGCGGCAGGTGAAACGGAACATCCTGAAAGGGTTGATCGGCCTGAAAGAGGCCGGCAAATCGATTGCTGCCTACGGGGCACCGGCCAAGGGCAATACCTTGCTGAATTACTGTGGCATCGGTACCGATTTTATCGATTACACGGTTGACCGCAATCCACATAAACAGGGCCTCTACTTGCCGGGCAGCCGCATTCCGATTTATGGACCTGAAAAGATCTTTGAGACAAAACCTGATTATATGCTAATTTTGCCCTGGAACTTAAAAGACGAGATCATGGA
>CAZAKI010000096.1:0-3651 GCA_964485855.1 uncultured Syntrophomonadaceae bacterium
GGAGTGTTGATTTAGAAACAAACAGATGCACCTGGTCTGACCAGGTGGCTATTATCCATGAGATGCCGATCGGCTACGCTCCCCCGGTTGAAGAAGGGATAAAATTCTATGCCCCGGAATGGCGTGAGAAGATAGTTGCTGTTTTTACAGCCTGTGCGGAAGAAGGGATCCCCTATGATGAAGAGATGCAAATCATCACCGCCAAGGGGAGCCGGGTTTGGGTCAGAACGGCCGGCGAAGCGGTGCGAGATGAAAGCGGAAAAATAATCAGGGTTCAGGGTTCCTTTCAAGATATCACCGAGCGTAAGAAAACTGAACAAGCCCTTAAAAAAAGTGAAGAACGGCTGGATCTGGCGATGGCGGTCAAAAACGAGGGGATTTGGGATTGGAATTTGTTGACCAATGAAACTTATTTTGATAAGCGCTATTATACTATGGCTGGATACAAGCCCAATGAGTTTCCACATAGCTTTAATAGTTGGGCGGAGCTAGTCCATGTAGAGGATCTTCCCAAAGCTCAGCAGGCCATTGACGCTTACCTCAAAGGTAAATCAGATCGGTTTGATATTGAGTTCAGGTTTAAAAAGAAAGATGGCCAGTGGATGTGGATTAATGGTAAAGGCAAGGTTTACGAACGAGATGAAACAGGAAAACCGGTGCGGATAATTGGTACTCATACCGATATTACTGATCGCAGACAGGCCGAAGAGGCTTTAAAAGAAAGAGAGGAAAAATATCATACACTGTTCTTGTTACTACGCATGATGAGTGATACCATGCCCGATATGCTTTGGGCTAAAGATCTTGATAAAAAATATATTTTTGCCAATGAAGCCATCTGCAAAAAGCTATTGTTGGCAAAAGACACTGAAGAACCGGTTGGCAAGAATGATCTCTTTTTTGCTGAACGAGAACGCAATACCCACCCTGATAATCCCGAATGGCATACATTTGGCCAGCTGTGCATGGATTCCGATGCAGTAACCTTAAAAGAAATGAAGTCGATGAAATTTGATGAATATGGTAACGTTAAAGGCCAGTTTCTTTATTTAGATGTTCATAAAGCACCACTGTTTAATAATAAAGGTGAATTAATTGGAGTCGTTGGTTCGGCAAGGGATATAACTGATCAAAAGCAAGCTGAAGCAGAGATTCTCAGGCTGAATGAAGAACTGGAAGAGCGGGTTATGGAACGCACTACCCAACTGGAGGCGGTTAATAAAGAGCTGGAGTCCTTTGCCTACTCCGTATCGCATGATTTTCGCGCTCCACTGCGCGCTCTTGATGGGTTTAGCGCCAGTCTTATTGAAAAATACAGCGATCAACTCGATGAGCAGGGTTTGCACTATTTAAATCGCATCCGTAATGCAGCAATCTATATGAGCAATTTAGTTGATGACCTGCTTAAATTATCACGTGTGACGCGTACAGAAATAAAGAACGAATGGACCGACCTGAGCCAATTGGCCATAGAAACGCTGAGGGCTATGCAGGAAAACGAGCCGGATCGCAAAACTGAAATCTCTGTCATCCCGGGACTTTCAGCCAAGGGTGATCCCCACTTGCTTCAGGTTTTGCTGAATAACCTGCTCGGCAATGCCTGGAAGTTTAGCTCGCAAGAGAAGCAGGCTAAGATCGAGGTTAGCCGGACGGTGATCAATGGCGAAAACGTTTTCTTTGTTCGTGACAATGGTGTCGGCTTTAACATGGCCTACTCTGACAAACTCTTCGGAGCTTTCCAACGCCTCCACGGGGTTAACGAATTCCCCGGCACCGGTATTGGCCTGGCCACGGTGCAGCGGATCATCAACCGCCACGGTGGGCGGATCTGGGCAGAGAGCGAAGTGGGCAAAGGAGCTACTTTCTATTTTACCCTAACCCAATAAGCAGCAATGGATCAATCAATTAGAATAGGGGAGGATATTCTATGCAAAATGCACAGGTATTTTTGAGAGGAAAACAAGAATATGTTTCAATCCCGATTAATCCTCAATTTGCTGAGCTAGCTGATGATTTGCTGCTGCAGAAGTGGCAAAAAATGATTAACCTTGTTGCCGATATATTAGCCGTAAAAGCGGGATTGATTATGCGGGTTACGGAAGAGAACATGGAGGTTTTTTTACGCAGCGAAAACGAAGGTAATCCTTATCCCAGTGATGGCAAAGATCATCTGGGGCACGGTCTGTACTGTGAAACTGTTCTCGGTGAAGACCAGGAGCTATACATTGACAATTCGCTTCACTCTGATCGATGGAAGGATAACCCGGATGTAAAGCTGCAGATGATCTCTTATTACGGGTTACCAATCAAGAATCCGGATGGCAGTTTTTTTGGTACAATCTGTGCCCTTGATAATAAAACCATGGCAGAATCTCAGAAGTATCGTGATCTGCTCGATCAGTTCCGTCAGTCGATTGAAACAGATTTGCAGTTGATCCTGAATGTGAAACAGATGTCAGAACTGCTGAAATTTCTGACTCTGGTTACCGAAGCTTCCAGCTCTTTTGTCGCGGTAAGTAACAATGAAAGCTTTGAACAGGCGGTTGAAGATACTTTGGCTTCTTTTGGCGTTTATTTTGCTGTTGATCGAAGCAGTCTTTTTCACTGTTCTAAAAATACTTCTGAAATAATTGCCAGTCATGAGTGGAACGAGCAGCCGGCATTAAGGGAAAGCAGTGGTCTTAGAGAGCATATTTCTTTAGACAGCCTGCCCTGGCTAAAAGCAAGGCTGCTTCAGCTGCAGCCGGTGGAGATTCCCGCAGTAAAAGCTTTGCCTGCCGCAGCGGAAGCGGAAAAAAACTATTATCTAAAACAAAATATTCAGTCTCTAATTTACCTGCCGCTGAGCGATAATCATGATCGGCTAAAGGGATTTATGCGCTTTGATGCTATTCGCTCGCCGCGGACCTGGTCGGAAGAGCAGGTTGGAATGCTCCAGGTGCTTGCTGAAATAGTTGGCAATGCGATCTTACGGTTTGAAGCTGAAGAAGAAGTGCATAATCTGAATGAAGCGCTCGAGCAGCGGGTAAAGGAACGCACTGTTGAATTAGAAGCGGTCAATAAAGAACTTATTGCTTTTACCTATGCTGTATCGCATGATTTCAGAGCTCCTTTGCGTGCTCTGGATGCTTTTAGCGCTAGTCTTGAGAGTAGTTATAAAGATCAATTTGACGAGAAAGGTCTGCATTATCTAAACCGCATTCGCAATGCTGCGGTTTATATGAGCGACCTGGTTGATGGCATGCTCAGCCTGACTCGTGTTACCAGAGCAGAACTGAACAAAACCGAGGTTAACCTGGGGGCTGTAGCAGCTGATGTCCTAAGGACCTTGCAGAAAAATGAACCTGAACGCACAGCTGATGTTTCAATTGCTGACCACCTTTTTGTTCATGGGGATCCCCAATTTATGAAAATGTTAATGAAATGTTTGCTTGGCAATGCCTGGAAATTTAGCGCGCAAGAGACACATCCCAAGATTGAGGTGGGCCGGGATACGGTGAATGATGATGATGTTTACTTCGTCCGTGACAATGGTGTCGGTTTCAATATGGCTTACGCCGACAAGCTCTTTGGTGCCTTCGAGCGCCTGCATGGGGTGGGTGAATTCCCCGGTACTGGCATCGGCCTGGCAACAGTGCAGCGGATCATCAA
>CAZAKI010000097.1:0-3632 GCA_964485855.1 uncultured Syntrophomonadaceae bacterium
CCATGATCCCCGCTATCGCCCCGGCCTGATCGAAAACAGCGGTGAGCAGCCAGGCCTTCTATGTATAGTTCGATAGCCTCTTTTATATTGTTAATAGCTTCTGTTCCAGTTTTGCCTGGCGAGATGCAACCGGGCAGTGAGTCCTCGATTAAATTGTTGCAGGTGGGGCAGATCAAATGTTTTCAGCATCGGCCAGGTCTTGCAGTCTGCCGGTGGCAAGTTTGTTCTTCTTTAGGTTATCCCGATCAATAACCAATACTTCAATGTCACCTAGATCAATAACAAGCCTGTTTTCGTAAGATTCATTAAAATTAATCCCGGTTAGTGAGGTTATGATATCGATCCGGTTGGGTGGATACCCAAGCTGAATGATTTGGTCTGATTTCGTAAAGTCTTCAGCGGTTAATTCGAGTTCGCCAAACCCAAAATCGTTAAGAACCATTAGCATTTTATCAGCATTACCCGGTGACAAAGCGATCCACACATCAAGATCTTTTGTATAGCGAGGATATCCGTGAATAGCCACGGCGTAGCCACCTACTACCAGATATTTAACGTCATGCTTGTTTAATAATGCGATAAACTCTTTGAAGTCTTTGCTCAGCATTATAGCGCCACAAATTATACTCTCCGCGGATTTCTTCCAGCGCAGCGAGTCGCTCCTGATAAGATTTGTCCTGCCAGTATAATGATTCTTTTGGCTGCTCTCCAACCTTGTGTTTACGGACTACTTTTACCAAGCTCATCAGTATTCATCCTTTTAAGGGGCTGCAATTAATTATATAAATAATTTGAACTGCTGTCAAAATTAAGCAGTGAAAGATCAACGTTATGTTGATTGAGTAGAATGCTTTAGAAAAACTTGAAGTACTGATATCCGGAATAGAAGAATCTCTACAGGGAAGGCTTGATCAGTATTTTTTCCAGCAAGGGCTTCAGGTCAGCAGGTATAGCAGCAATCTTAACCTGCCGGTTATTTTGAATTGATTTACCGACCATGATTAGGCCTTTACTCCAAAGTCTGCCGGTTGTAGATAGCGGTTCCTCCTCTTCCCAGAAAAAACCATCACCTTCCATTTTGCCGAATTTCCGGCTAACAGAGCTTAAAAGCGCCCAACCGCCCTTACTGAGAAGATAAAGAAGTAGTTCCTGTTCATCTGCGACGAGTTCCTGCACCGCTCTTTTAAGATGGGCGGGATTGGTCAGGTGAGCGACGATCTCCTTTTCTCTTTGAGGGCGCAGACGGCAAGGATCAATATCATGAATTTCGCACATCATGAGCAGCCATTCATTAGGCATATTTTTAAGCCCCCGGCTAAGGGTCGACTCAGGGGTATACTTCTTTTCCTCTATTTCTCCCCTTAAACCTTCTTCAACTTCATCCATATAATCTTCGTAATCATCTGCTGAGTAGTCGGCATATTGACCAGGGGTAAGGCGCTGCTCGGCCATTTTGCGTATGTAATTAAGCCGTTCTCTAAAGTTTTCGTCTAAGTTTTTACCTTCAATAGTAGCAATGCATTGCAGAGCTTGATCGAATTCACCGGTTTCGTAATAAAGACCGGCCAGGTTTATCATCACTACGGGTTCCTCAGGCATAATCTTGGACAGGGGCCCAAGAATCTTAAGAGCATTTTCATATTCACTTGTATTGCGGTAAAGGTTGGCAAGGGTTACCATGGCGCGGGGATATAAAGTTCCTCCCTCTTGTAGTGGTTCCAGCAGGGCGATTGCTTTCTTATGTTGGCCTTTTCCCCGGAGCTCCAAGGCTCTGTCGCATAGTTGATCCAGTTCCGGATCGGGTTTCGTGCTTACTTCCTTCTTTTCCACTTTGGCTAAGGTTTCTTTGCCGTCAATCCAGATCGGGACTTCCTCACCTTCTTTATATACTCCCATTTCAACAAGGGCAAAAAGAGCTGACATTTTTACTTCGCGAGATACAAGAGCAGTTTCCAATAGGCGTTGGCCCAGCTCAATGCCCCAATCCCTGCTGAATTTTATAAGGATCCTGACTGCGTTTTTCTTTTTTTCTTCTTCTTTTATTTGCTCGCTAAAGAGGGTATCGAGCATGACCACTCGAATCTGCCCGTCTTCTAATGCTCTTTCTTGTGTTTCAGGATCATCCCCGGCGTTCTTGAATTGTTCGATCACTTTTTCCCACTCAGGTGGTTTGTAGCTCAGTTCAAAATGGGGTATAACATCTCTTTCCATAAGGAAGGCAATCTCCTGAAAGGGGATGATAAAATTGCCTGTTCTATGAAGCGGCTCCCAGATAGAAGCTGCCTGCTTGTAACGTTTGAGATTAAAATAGGCGATGCCGGCATTGAACCGGTTTTCCCAGCTAACATGGTATCTCTCGTACTTTTTATAGAGATCAATAACCCGGCGGTGGTCCTGGAGAGCGCTGGCAGCCCGCATGATCTGCACGGTGTACTCGTACCAGGAGATGGGATCGATATTTTCTTTTCGCAAAGAAGGGAGTTTGCATTCGAAAGCCTTCACAGCCTGGTTCAGGAAGTGTTCCGCTTCTTTCCGGCGCTCAAGCCGGGCATATAACTGGGCGGCAAGGCCAAGGGTATAGGGGCTTTCAACAGCGGAACCTGTTACCAAATATGGTTCCAAAAAAGACAGGGCTTGTTTGATATTGCCCCGAGCATATTCAATCGTGGCCAGATTGTTGGCTATAACATTTACATCTTTGCCTTTTGCGTGGGGCAGAAGGTTTTGCAAAATTTCCTCTGCACTATCGAATTCTTTTTCGGAGATTAGTTTGCTGGCCTTATCCATCAGCTTTTCGTGCTGATCTGAATTCAATTTGACAGCTCCTCCCGGGTAATTTCAAAAAAAGACAGAATAGCTTGGGGTCAGTGTTTTAATCGACCTCTAAATATTCCAATGAGAGAATTTTTTTTTAAAGGGCGCTCAATACTTATTTATCTGTAAGCATTTTATCATTTTCCTGTGGACACCTAAAGTATGAAATGATCATGACAGAGGCTATGAGGTCCGCAGCCAGGCCTGCACCTTTAATGATATTTACATGGGCAGCTCCCGCGGACACTTTTTGCTCTATATTTTTCACGAGGCTGGGTATCGGCTTGATCCCTCTTGATGAGAAACAACGAAGAAGACACTAAATTAATGTAGAATTTACAGGAAAAAGCATCTCCTAAGGTTCCGTACTTCTGCGGTGCTTTTTCACGTTATTGGTTTATCCTCGAGCCGGTCGTGGGGATGAGTGCAATCATAAACTAAAGTAATTTGATAAAATCATCAACGCTTAATCCGGCTTCTCTAATTATTGCTCTTAATGTGCCCTTGGCGATTTCTTTATGATTGGGGATTGTAATGCGTCGGTAAGGATTTTCAACTTGTCGCATTATGATGTGGCTGCCTCGCTGTCTATCTTTTTCGTAACCTAATGTCCTTAAAACGTTAATAACTTCTTGCGCAGACACAGCAGGCAGCATGGTTATATAGAAACCTCTATTATTTCTTCAGAGATTGGTGGTGGAACTGGCTCATCATGCGCGGCAAGGCTTTCTATGTATAATTCAATAGCCTCTTTTATATTTTCAATAGCTTCTGCTCTAGTTTTACCTTGCGAGATACAACCGGGCAGGCTGGGCGCT
>CAZAKI010000098.1:0-3596 GCA_964485855.1 uncultured Syntrophomonadaceae bacterium
TGGGGCCGATGGTTGGGCACCCGATGCGGCTTCAGCCAAGGACCTGGCCCAGAAATTATGTTGATCTAGCTATTAAGCGTTGGTTGGAACAGCATTTTTGCCAATCAACAGAAGGGAGTGAAATTTTATGAATATAGGACAGCGAGCTGGCTACAAATCGATCGAAGGTATGTCATTAAACCTGTTTTCAGACGACGAGTTGTTCGAAATCCATTGCGCAACTTTGCAGGTTTTAAATGAAACCGGTATCAGGGTTTTAGCCAAGGATGCCCAGGAAATATTTGAAGGCGGCGGTTGCCGTGTTGATCAGAAAACTAACATCGTTAAAATACCGCCACATGTAGTTGAAGACGCAATTAGATCTGCTCCAAGCACTTTTGTGGTTGGGGGAATCGATCCGGATGAAGACTTCATGCTCCGGGCAGGTAGCACTATCTCCTTTACTAATTTTGGTGAAGGGGTTGAAATTATTGATCTCGAGACCAGGAAAAGGCGGCAAACAACCAAGCAAGATGTTGTTGATGTAACCCGCATGTGTACGGCGATGGATCAGGTCAGTTTTCTTGAACGTCCGGTAGGAGCTAATGATGTTCCTGGAGCAGTGCAGGTCATTCACAATGCTGAAGCGATTTTTAACAATACGACAAAACACAGCTTTATCGGCTCCGGCAACGATTACAACTGCCGCAAGATTTTAGAATTGGCTTATACAATTACCGGCGGCAAAGAAGAGTTCATGGAAAAACCGATCTACAGCGCGACAATATGCCCAAACAGTCCGCTATTGCTCAATCCGGATGTTACCGGTGTAATTATTGAAGCAGCCAGGGGCGGAGCCCCATGCCTGTTCGTCGATATGTGCATGTCAGGTGCAACAGCACCGGTGACGATGGCGGGAGCAATGGTCATGCAAAATTCCGAGTTACTGGCCAGCATAGTCCTGGCGCAGCTAACCCGGAAAGGCCATCCGGTGATCTACGGCACGTCATCTCTTGGTTTTGATTTAAGACATACCACATCACCGGTTGGTTCACCGCAATTGGCTCTATTTAGTGCTGCTACTGCTAAATTAGCCCAGTATTACCTGCTGCCCAGCTGGGCGGCCGGTGGTTAGTCAGATAGCCATATTCCTGACGCCCAGGCCTCTCATGAGACCACATTAACCGGGCTGACCGCAGCGTTAGCCGGAATAAATATCATCTACGGGTTAGGGATGCTGGCACAGGGTATCACTTTTGATTATGCACAACTGCTCATCGACAATGAGATAGCCAGAATGATTAAAGAAGTTGTTGGTGGCATAACGGTTGACAAAGAAACTCTGGCTTTAGAAGTAATCCATGCGGTAGGTGCCGCTGGTGAATTCGTAAGCCATGAGCACACTTACAGCCGTTTCAGGGATTTAGCATCACAAAACAAATTGATTTATCGTGGAACACGTGATGCCTGGCAACGTGACGGCTCAAAAGACATCACTACAAGAGCTTATGAAGAAGCAAAAGAGGTTTTCGATACTTTTAAAGTCAAGCCTCTGCCAGAAGCTGTTGTAAAGAAAATGCGCTCGATAGTCAATGAAGCTGAAGAGCATTACAACGTGAAGCTAAGTACAAAATAAGATCCTTGCAATAGTTGTCTTATGTAATTGCCTGAAAATAATCATCAAGGTTTGGACCTTAAGACTCCAAACCTGGATGATCTAACAAAGGAGTACGCATATCTAAACCCTCTGATTAATAGCTAAGCCTGATTATTGTTTAGCGTACTCGCTATCTCCAATGAACAACGATCAAGAGTAATCGATCAATACAGGGAAGGCTGGCCTTCCCTGTATTTGCATTAAAGGGATAAGCACTGTAAGTGCCTTTCAGGATAAAAATCTACTCTTGATCAATAAAGAATTATCTTCTATAAATAAAATACTGCCTGATGTCTGAATGGAGGTTGTTAAATATGGTATCCCGCAGTCTTTCAAAACTTAGAATACTTGAAACAGATGACTTGGAAAGAATTCATGCCGCTTCTATTAAGGTGCTTGTAGAAACCGGGATGGTTTTTCAAAGTCAAAAGACATTGGATATATTTAAAAAACATGGAGCTAAGATTTCCGGATCGACTGTTTTTTTGACACAAGAAATGATCGAAACTGCTTTGAAACTTTGTCCTACCTCAATAAAATGGAGAGCACGTAACGAACAGCATACGGTTGAGGTTGGTAAAAAAGTTTATGCACAAGCCGGTGGAGGATCTGTTAACATTCAGGACATCGAACAAGGGCGGCGACTGGCGAAACTGAGTGACTTCACAAATATTCAAAAGCTCTATCAGAGTAGTGACGTTATCGATATTGTCGGCTTTTCACCAGTTGACCCAAACGATATTGCCCCTGATCAAAAACATCTGCAGATGCAATATGAGATTCTGAAAAATACTGATAAACCGATCCATGGTCATGTCTGCGGTGGAAAACAAGCAGGTCAGATGCTGGATATGGCCAGAATTGCCTTCGGAGAGGAGGACTTATTTGAAAAACACCAGGTGATGGGGCTTTCGATTAATACTATTTCTCCTCTTGGTTTTGGTGAAGATCAATTGGAAACCCTATTGGAATATGTTAAGCGCAATCAAATAATTATTGCAGCACCACTGGCTATAGGAGGCGCAAGTGCCCCTTTAAGTCATGTCGGTATTACGGTCCTGGTCAATGCCGAGATCCTAGCCATGATCACCCTGGTTCAGTTAATCAACCCCGGTAACCCTGTACTCATAGCTCCATCATCATCATTCGCCGATATACGAACAGGATCTTATTCATCAGGGATTCCAGACGGAATGTTGCACCTGGTAACCCACATTCAACTGGTAAGGGAATTTTATAAGTTGCCAACACGTGTATTGTGCGGATCCTGTGACTCAAAGTTAGTTGATGCCCAGGCCGGATATGAGACCATGCAAAATATAATGATGTCGGTTTTTGCCGGCGCTGATATTATTGCCCACGTCAGTGGAGTGCTTGATGGGATCATGACCATTTCATACGAGAAAATGATCATTGATGAGGAGTTGGTTAGAAGAGCAATCTACCTTGCTACTCGTCAGGTTGAAGTCTCAGATGCAGCTCTTTCTGTTGAGGTGATCAAAGAGGTTGGCCCCGGAGGGACTTTCCTCACCCACCAAAGTGTTTTTGAAAACTGCCGCGGCTATCTATTCAGTCCTACAGCTTCAGATTGGTCTAATTATGCCGAGTGGAAAAATGCCGGAAGTCAGGACATCCTGGTCAGAGCAAATAAGATGTTCAAAGATCGCTTGGCGGCAGCTCCGGAGAGCATGTTGGACAGTGCTGTTTTGTCAGAATTAAAAACATACATGGAAAAATGCTAAGCATATTGTAAACAAACCAGGTGATCATGATGATCTTTTCTTCGATAATCTAACCTTGATTCAAATCCGCATAAAGATTTAACCTGAAGTGAAATTGATAGGCCTGAAAAGAGGGTGCGGCAAAAATTGCCGCACCCTCTTTCTAACTTTGATTCATATAAAAGCTACAGTGTCTGATCGGCCAGGTTCAGGCACTCATCAACTGCGTCGAGGCCGAA
>CAZAKI010000099.1:0-3497 GCA_964485855.1 uncultured Syntrophomonadaceae bacterium
GAGTATTTGGATCTGCTTATTGCGTTCTGTCATCCTGAAAATCCCCTTTATTTAGTTATATATAAGAACTAATATTATCGATTATTCATTTTTCCCTTAAGAATCATAATTAGGATTCTTAAGTACTTTATATTACATTGAATACTAATTAGCAAGTAATAACAGTTATCCTTTATTTCCTTTAGAAATATTTACGGTTAAATATTATTAATCTGAAAGTTTATTCTGCATATACTATAATGGATTTGGATAAATTCTTAATCTGACCGCTTGATTGAGTAAGCTTTATCAAGGAAATGATTTTGTCTCGTAATCTAAAACAGATTAATCTATGAAATGCTGTAAAATAAACAAGACAGATGAAACGTCCCCCTGTCTTGTAAGGGAGGGTTATGAAAAGATGATAAATAGACCGTCAATTGACTTATGGCTTAAAGAGGCGAAGGCTGATCCCGACGCTTCGAAAGTTGGAATGTTTTTGATGCATAACGGCGTCGTTCGCGAAACGCCCAAGGCAAAGGTTCGTCAGGGAATTGATGACGGATCGCTAGTCAAGGGCATGGATTTTTCTTATGATGCCGCCAAGGTTGATGCAGTAATCGAGGAAACAAGGAAGCTTGATGGCATCTTCTATGTCAGGGCGTGGCTTAACGAGGGGCATCTTGAGGTTGGAGATGATATCATGTTGGTCCTGATCGGCGGCGATATCAGACCTCATGTCGTCGATGCCCTGCAGTTTTTAGTTGAAAAAGTGAAAACTGAGTGTGTGATTGAGATTGAGCAAAAGACATAGACAATAGGGCGGTTATTTCACTGTTACAAGCGGCCTTCCTGATAATTTTTAAGAAGGTATTACCTGAATATCGCTGTTAGACAGGAAGTTTATAAACCATTTAACTGTTTATTTTTTAGCTGTCCTTCTGTAGCAGGCGGCTGTAGTCGGCCGGGGTGTCGAGGTCGGTGATAACGGATGGGTCGTTAACTGTCACGAAAGTAATTTGATCTGCACGATCTGCTGCCAATGTTTCAATTATCGATCGTCCGCCATGGTCACCTTCGACCTGTTGGAGGGCAGGCCAGGTGCGTCGATCAAAGATGGTGGGATTACCCCTTTTACCCTGGTAAAGCGGGCAGGTTACCAATTTAAGGTTAGTTCGGTAATGAGTGATCAGCAGGCGGTAAAGTTCCGGTTTGATTAATGGTTGATCGGCAAGGGCAAAAAGTACGCCCTGGTTCGAGTTAGAGACTGCATTCAAGCCGGCTTTTAAGGACGATGAAAGACCCTGTTCGGGTGTTCTATTTTCAACTACCTGGCAGTTGTAACTTTTCGCTATAGCTGCCGTACTGCTTCCGGGTTTGGTGACAACAATAACCTGATCAAAATCTGCCCCGAGTATTGCCTTCAAAGTGGCTTCAAATACAGGACTATCGCCAAACTTCAAATTTAATTTGTCTTCTCCCATCCGCTTCGATAAACCGGCGGCTAAAACGACCACCGCAACCGCAACGGCAGGTTTATTTGCTGTCGCCTGAAAAATGAATGGAACCGGATTTTCATCTTTCGTTGTTGTCGACAGCAAAAGTTTATATGATCCGGTTTCTTTAATCAGCTGGTTATGCAATTCAAGGGAGACGGTTTCCGACCTGGCAAGCAGGTCTACTTTATTAAAAATAGCAAAATAATCTGCAGTTGGAGCCTGACCGCTGCCGATCTCATACAGGAGCCGGTAACTTTTTGCCAGCACTTGTGGGTTTATTACCGCTCCGCTGCATACTCCAGTTGCCGCACAAAATTGATCAACCCGATGGACACAGGTTTCATCAACTTTTTGACCAAGGGTATCGGCACCGATTACAGCAAGGACCAGATTGGTAGCATGAGGTAGAAGGGGTTCGTAATTATGATAGCCTTTAAGCGATTTGCCCTTGGCCCCGTCTGCTTCAACCAAAACAAAAGCAGGCAATTCCTGACAAAGGTGTCCGACAATATTCGGGTCGATACCATGCACTTTTCCGTCCGGGCCTAATTTGCTACCCAGAACCGCTGTGTTATGTTCTTTGAAGATTTCCTGCATGCCGTTTAAGATTCTTTCAGCGTCAACAGCCAAGAGGAGTGGCAGTTTTTCAGGGGCATAGATTTTTGTAGTGGTAGTAATAATTGTCTTAAAGCCGTTAACTGATAGCTCTTCTGCCAACCTTAAGATGAGCGAGGTTTTTCCTCCTCCGCCTATAAAAGAGACCACACAAGGCGTACTTATTGTTAACGCTTGCTGAAGCATTAGTTGTTTTACCATGCTCAACCTCTTCTGAATCAAATGCGGAAAAAACAGCGATCGATACATTCGAGGCCGTTTTCGGTTATGACAATGCCTTTCCCGGCCCGCGGGCATTTTACAGCGGTATTCTTTTGATAGGGACAGTTTACCCATCCAGCCTGATCAAAGTTATAGCTCCCGCAGTAGCGGCACTGCACCCCTTTTTCGGTCATAATCAGATCGGCTGCTTCGCGAAGCTTCCGACAGTCATGGCAATAACAGTATTCGTTCTCTTCATTAAATTGTTTGTCTGTTTCTCCGGTCATTTTTAGCACCTCAAATATTTTTGACTCTACCCGACTTCAACTAACTTCGATTGTAACGGTTTAAGATGGCTTCGAGGACGCCACCGCCAATGGCTCTGGCTTTATCAGAAATGTTTAGAAAATCAACCTCTTTCCCCCGGGGATCAATGTCACCAACCTTGGTTCCCGCTTTAACCTCTAAGCCCGGATAGAGCATCCCCCGAACCAATCCACTAACAGCAGCCTTGATTGATTCACCGCCGACTTCGGCTACTTGATCGCCGACGCTGACAAGGTCACCAATCATTCTCAGGGGCTTGAAACAGCCATCACGCGGAGCACGCAACAGTCTTTCACGACCATAGCCGTCTATTAAACCTGGCTCTCCGGTATCTGCGATTGCTGAGCCGCTATAAATTGCCCGACCCAGGGTATGACCGCGTTTTGTTTCGATAACCGCATGAACATCACTACCGGCTACAAAGCCAGGTCCCAAGCCAATAACCAGCTCTGCATCCTGGATGGTGGTAAAACGATTAGTTTTAGCCATTATGGCATCAATTACGATCTGAGGCTTGAAATCGGTAAGAGCATGAGCCTCAGGATCTATTAATACCGGGATATTTCTCTCCACCAGTAAACTGTTTACCAGATCGATCGACGGGCATAAAACAGCTTTAACTCCTTCCACCTCAATTTGCTGATCAAAAACAGCCGAGGCGAATGAAACCGTGCGCCTAACTACCAACGGGTTATCCAGTTCAAGCATAATGATCTGGAAACCGGAGTTCCAAAGGCGGTGGGCTACACCACTGGCCAGATCGCCGGCTCCCCTGATTAGTATTAAACTTGGCAACATGATTATTACCTTCTATCTAAACTAGTTTTTGTTCCAAGATAATACTACACAGCCCGTTAACAAATGTCCAGTTTTACA
>CAZAKI010000100.1:0-3421 GCA_964485855.1 uncultured Syntrophomonadaceae bacterium
TGGTGCGCCTGGCAGGATTCGAACCTGCGGCACACGGATTAGGAATCCGTTGCTCTATCCCCTGAGCTACAGGCGCATGTTTGATGGTATTATTATAACTGCGAACGCCAAATTGGACAATAGATAAAAGTGATCTTGCCTTGACGCTCTGCAGGTGGTCGTTTAAGATGAAATAGCTGTCAGGTTAGGAGCAATAATGCTGATTAAAGTTGAAAAACTATCAAAAAAATACCAGAGGATAAATGTTTTCAGCAATCTTTCCTGGGAACTTGTTGAAGGGAAGGTCAATATGATTGTCGGCCCTAACGGATCCGGCAAATCAACCTTTATTCGTTTGCTGGGTGGGCTTGAAAGACCAAGCAGCGGTAAGATCGATTTTCATTTAGGTGATTCTTGTTTAACTCCGCTTCAAGCGCGAAAATATACCGGGTTGATTGCACCTGACATCAATCTTTATGATCATTTAACGCCTGTTGAAAATCTAAAATTTTTTTCTTCATTAAGGAGTAAAAGGTTAAGCGCTGCTATTAGTCGGGAACTGCTGGAAAAAGTGCAGCTGCTTAAAGCGATGAACCAACCTCTTGCCACTTTCTCTTCCGGCATGAAGCAACGTCTTAAACTGGCTTATGCTTTGCTTAGTGAACCGCTCTTCCTCTTTATGGACGAACCGGCAACCAATCTTGACTCCGAGGGAAAAGAAATGTTGGCAGCGATTATCGAGGAAAAAAAGAAGAACTCTATCATCTTGCTGGCAACTAATGAACCGGGGGAGGTGGAGCTTTTTGGACAGAACCTTTTGCATCTGGATCAGGGCAGTTGTTGCCCTGGTTAAAAAGGATTTGATTGATGAGTACCGGACCCGTTACGCGGTAACATCAATGGCTCTTTTTGCCTTGACAGCCTTGGTTATGGTCAGCTTCTCCACCGGTATGTTTATCCTCGATGCAGGGTTGCATGCGGCGTTTTTATGGATCATCATCTTTTTTTCGGCAATGTCCTCCCTGGCGCGCAGTTTTATTAAAGAAGAAGAGCAGGGTACTGCCAAGGCCTTAAAAATGTCTGCCCCGGCAGAAATTATATATTTTGGCAAGCTAATCTATAATCTTTTTATCTTAATCGTTTTAATAACAGTGATCTATCCCCTGTATGTATTTTTTATGAATCCGCCATCCGGAGGGAATAACTTCGTAATCCTTCTATTTCTCGTTCTTGGTGCGTCCTGTTTGGCAGGAGCAACCACACTTCTGGCGGCTATGGTTTCCCGGGCTGGATCAAAGAACACCCTGTTGCCGATCCTTGCTTTTCCGGTCTTGCTTCCGGTCTTGCTTACTTCCATTCGGGGCACTGCAGTGGCTCTGAACGGAAGACCTTTTAATTCGGTCTCATCGGATCTCATATTTTTGCTGTCTTTTCTGGTTATTATTGTTACAGCCTCACTAATGTTGTTTCCGTTTGTCTGGGAGGATTGACCTAAATTAATAATTATGGCACATTAGATAATAGTAATCATTACTAAGAAAGGTTAATGAATCTAATGATTATTTTTAAATATATTGTTGGTCTGTGGATGGTTCTGGTTATCACAGCTGCTTTTCTTTATGCTCCACCGGCGATGGGACTGGGAGACCTAGCCCGGATCATAGTTTTCCATGTTCCCCTGGCCTGGGTGGGGGTTCTCGCTTATTTTGTTTCGATGTTAAACAGTATTCGTTATTTGCGGCAGGGGTTCTTATGCTATGATCAAAAAGCTGCTGTTAATGCTCAGATCGGCTTCGTATTTACAATACTGGCCACAGTGACCGGGGCGATCTTTGCCAGGTTTACATGGGGTATGTATTGGAACTGGGATCCGCGGCAGACTTCAATCTTTGTCCTCCTCCTAATCTATGGGGCGTACTTTGCCTTGCGTTCCGCGGTGGAAGATGACGATAAAAGAGCGCGGCTGGCCTCGGTTTTCAGTATCTTTGCCTTTATCTCGGTGCCGTTCCTGGTTTTTATCATCCCCAGGGTCTATGCCACCCTGCATCCGGATCCTCTGATCAGCTTCGAATCGGGATTTCAAATGGATCAGAAGATGTTTCAGGTATTTGTCGCTTCCCTGGTTGGGTTTACCGGTATCTACACCTGGATTGCTGATTTAAGTTATCGATTCCTGCAAATAAAAAGTAAAGTGGAGGTAGAAACATCAGATGTCTGATCTTTACATAGTTTTAGCGGTCTGCCTAATAGCTTGGTTTGGTATTTTCGTTTATTTGTTGAACCTTGATCTGCGCTTAAAAAGATTGGAGAATAAAGATGAAATATAAATGGCTAATCGGGATTGTAATAATTTTAGTATTCGGCGGTTTTGCTTTCTACTCCTTTCAGGCTTCATTAAGTCCTTATGTTAGCTTGCGTGAGGCGGAAGTAAAAACCGGGCAGGTCCAGGTTTTGGGTGCCATTGTCCAGGAGAATGATATTGTTTTTGATTTTGACAGTGGAACCTTGCAGTTTTATCTGACTGACGATGAAGGAACAGTAGCTTCGGTTCATTACCGGGGAACCAAACCCGACAATTTCGAAGAATCAGAGAGTGTTGTTGTCGTTGGCCAATTTCAGGATGGGGTATTTCAGGCGGAAAAACTTTTAGTTAAGTGCCCCTCAAAATATGAAAAAGCGGAGGAAGATCAACGATGATCGGTAATATTGGCATTATATTGGCTTTTTGCTCTGCCCTGGTATCAGGGATTCTTTTTTTTAGACAGGCAATTTCAAAAAAAGAATTAAATGCCAGTAAGCCTGACTATGCCTTACTCTTTTATCATCTGCACTTTACAGGTTTGTTAATATCTGCTGTCTACTTATTTTATGCCTTACTGAGCCATCAATTCCAGTATTTTTATGTTTATGCCCACACCAACCTTGATCTTCCTTTAAAATACCTGATCTCCGCTTTTTGGGCCGGTCAGGAAGGCACCTTCATACTCTGGGCGCTGTTTGTGTCAACAGCAGGTTATTTGCTGATTAAAAGAGAAAAAGAGTTGCTTTCCTCTATCCTGCCTTTTATGCTTTTGGGTCAGTTATTTTTGCTGCTTTTCCTGATTTTAGAGAATCCTTTCTATCATCTTGGTTTTATTCCTGCTGACGGTATGGGATTAAACCCAATTCTGATGGATCCCTGGATGGTGATTCATCCTCCCGTGGTTTTTCTCGGTTATGCCCTCCTTACAATCCCCTACGCCTATGCGGCAGCAGCCCTCTGGAAAAAAGACTGGAGTACAGGTTTTATAAGAGTTTTACCCTGGGCAGCAGCCGGGTGGTTTTTTTTAGGGGTCGGCATACTGATCGGCGGAGCCTGGGCTTACAGGGTTTTGGGCTGGGGAGGTTACTGGGGATGGGATCCGGTAGAAAATGCCTCGCTCATTCCCTGGCTCACTGCCAC
>CAZAKI010000101.1:0-3400 GCA_964485855.1 uncultured Syntrophomonadaceae bacterium
TGAGCCAGTTCCTTTCTTTTGGCATTGGTTATCTGAAGAAGAGCTTTATTTTCTTCGGCAGCAGCCTTGGCCAATGCACTTTTTTCCTGAGCGGCTTTTTTAAAATCGATTACCTCTTGTTTTTTCTGCTCAATTTTTTCCTGAATCTGCATAGAGCTAATGGACCATCCACTTGTTGTGGTTTCAGTTTGCAGTCCCGCTGCGAATGCTGTTGTTGCTGTTGAGAGAACAAGCAAACTCACGATAAAGATTGAAAGAAATTTTTTCATCATAACCTCTCCTTTTTCATTATGGTGTTATCAGATCCTGGTCGCATACTGTGTCCAAAGAGTTTAGAACATTATCGAGATCTTCAAGGACCATCAAGGATTCTTCAAGTTGTTTTTTTGATTCGGAAGAATTACCAGTGCTATCAGGGTAATTTCCAGATTTACTTTCCTTTTGGACACAACCGGCCAGCATCCCAATCATTAATGCTGCAAACAAGAACAAATTTAGTTTTTTCAGTTTTTACTCACCTTCTTTCCTTCTCTAAACTTGATTTAATATTAATTGATAGGTCACTGGAAAAACAAAGGTTAAATAGTGGCAAAATAGTGGCAACCGTTTATTAACCCAAACCTGTATGATAGAATTTTAAAAGTGTGGTGATTATAGTGGAAAAGACTATTTACATTGCTGATGATGAGAAAAATATTCGAGAGCTGATCTTTGGTTTTTTATCCAATGAAGGATACCTCGTTACGGCTTTCGAAAATGCTGATGATTTACTGGCAAGGTTTTTAGAAAATCCTTGTGACATGGTGATCTTAGATATTATGATGAATGGTACAGACGGGCTTTCGGCTTGTACCCGGATAAGGCAAATGCATAATGTGCCGATCATTATTGTTTCTGCACGCGACAGTGAGCTAGACCGGATCACAGGCATCTCTTTAGGGGGTGACGACTATCTTGTAAAGCCTTTTTCTCCGCTTGAGCTTGTGGCTCGAGTAAAAGCAATTTTCAGGCGGATGGAGCTTGATAGTGAGAAGAAAAAAACTCCCGTTTTAAGCTATGGCAATATTATCTTAAACCTTAACACCAGGGAAACGCTTGCGGACGGCAAAACCATTGATTTAACTCCCACAGAGTTCGCCTTGATGGTCTATTTATTTGAGAATCAAGAGCGGGCTGTTTCCCGAGAAGAATTACTCAAAAATGTTTGGAAGTTTGATTTTGAGGTTGACACAAGAGCAATAGATGATGTCCTGAAACGCCTAAGAAAAAAACTCACCAGCAGTAATGTAAAAATCGAATCGATTTGGGGATTTGGATTTAAGCTCGCCAATGAGGACAATAGATGAAAACCATTAATCAAAGAATATCTACATCTTTTTTATGGTTGATTATCATCACCCTTCTAATGATTATGCTTTTATTCAATTTTGCTATGCGGATCTATTCGCAAGCCATGGCTCAAAGAGAGCTGAGAAACGCAGTGGCAACAGTAGAAGTGGTTATAAGGCAGCAGGTTTCAATAGATGCCCAAAACCAGATCGGCAATGAAACCATGCTTGAAAAGCTGAAGCTGATTCGAGAAACACTTAAAGTATCCAGAATATATTCCTCGACCGAGTTTTTTATTGTGGACAGCAGTGGTAAGTTACACTTTCCCCAAAATTATTCCGATAGTTTTCTATCCGCTAGAATCGTGGAAAAGGCGGTCGAAACCCTCGAAAACAAAGAATCGGGGCAGGTTTATTCATTCAGATTAGCAGGTACAAAGTATTTTGTGATTAATAACTATTCTACAGGCAACAGTCTTCTAGATTATAAGCTCATTTTTATTTCCAGCAGCAGTGTGTTTTTCGGTATCGTGCGGGTAATCAACATTATATTGATGTCAATTATAGCCTTAGCTATTGTGGTTGGCAGTCTAGTAGCTGTAAAGCTATCTAAAAGTATAACTCGGCCGATTGCGGATTTATCGAAGCATGCAAAAGAGATTGGACGAGGAAATTTTTTGATGTTGCCCGCTAATGAAAGCAGTGTAGAAATTAACGACCTTACTGATAACATGAATGAAATGACAAAGAAACTGATAGATTACGATCGTACTCAAAAAAAGTTTTTACAAAATGCTTCTCATGAAATTCGAAACCCGCTGATGAGTATTCAAGGATATGCCGAGGGGATTGCGAAGGGTGTTTTCCCCGATACCGCCAAAACCGCCGAGATTATTTGCGAAGAAAGCAAGCGCCTAAATGCACTGGTAGAAGGACTTTTGACTTTATCGAGAATTGAAAGCAACACTTATGAGCGGGAGTTTTCGATGATCAATCTCTCTGATCTTCTAAAGGAGTTTGTTCAGAATATAACTGGCTATGCACTGAAAGAAAATAAAAGTCTGGAGTTGGAAATAAAGGATAGCAGCCTGACGGTATATGCAAGCGACTCGCTGTTATCTGCCACAGTTATCAATATTATTTCTAACTGTATCAAATATGCCCGCAGTAAAATAAACGTATCATTATTTAAAAAAGGTGAGTTTGCGGTTATCAGAATTAACGATGACGGTGAGGGCTTTTCTCAAAATGATTTAGCTCATGTCTTTGATCGTTTTTATAGGGGTAAAAATGGTAATTTCGGATTAGGTTTATCAATTGCAAAATCTGCCGTTGATTTGATGGGAGGGAGCATAAAGGCTTATAATCAAAACGGTGCCGTATTTGAAATAGAATTGCCAATTTGGCATGATTGACCACTATGACAACAGGCTCAACCCGCTAAATATTATCCCCAGCTGCAAATTTACTCTGCCCTGTGTTCATCGATCAGCGCTTATGCTGAACGAAGAAGACTTAAACGTGATGATCTTCCTGAGGAAGAAAGGCGGGATGAGCTCTAGTTTCATTAAAAGCCGATAGTAATGTTTTTAAGGTTTGTTTAAGCAGATGATTATTAAAACAAATGGGAGATGATATGATGTTTCCAGAACAAGGCAAATGCGCTTATGGAGGAGGGGGCGCCGCTGCAGCGGCAATAGCAATAGCCGAAGCGATTAAAGCTTCAGGGTCTATTGTTAGGGTAACATCAGAGGTTTTTCAATCTATTGTGCAACGGAATGATAAACCTCTTGTGGTGGCAGCAAAAAGCACCTTCTTTAAAACCAGTTACAGCTACTTAACTTCATACAGGGGTTTTGTTTTCTTCGCTAAATCAGATGAACCTCTTCTTTTCAAGAGCAGTGCCGAAATAGTTGAAGCCAAAAAAATCTGGATTCCGAGTTAGGGTTAATCTATCTGTCGAGCCTGGTTTTGAAAAACATAACACAAAAGAACCGTCCCCTTGTGTCACTTGTGTCACAAAAGAACCGTCCCCTTGTGCTTGTGTCGGGGGTGTCGAGAAGATAATTCAA
>CAZAKI010000102.1:0-3368 GCA_964485855.1 uncultured Syntrophomonadaceae bacterium
GTTTCTAATTCAACACCTGCTTAGCATTGCAATTGCCTGCTTTTCATCCGATACAAAAAATATATCCTTTCCCTTATTGCTCTCACAGATAAAATTTTTCAAACTCTTACTTCTATAGACCGAGAAATCTCCTACTATAGCAAGCTTTACACTATAAGTGATAAATTTTTGGAGAATTTCCCCTGCCAATTTTGTAGTCAACCGAAAAAAATCTTCGGAAATTACTGATTTGTTTATTACTAGATGATTACAACCTGTTTCATGCTGAACTGTCATCATAAAATCTACGGCCGATTGAACATCAGATAATAATATTTCATTGCTTGTTACAACTGCGATACTCTTGTCGCAATAATTAATAGGATACATTTCCATGACAATCCTCCTTCCTAATAGAATTCTCGAAAACTCCATCACAAAGGCTTACTGCTTCAGTTCGAAACCTATTGAATTACAGATGCACTGGTGCACCTTCACCCTGGTTCCGGAAATTCAATGCGCAGTGGCCTGGCCATAAGGCTAGATTGTCATGAAAGTTATTGCATTGCAAGACCTCACCCCTTTGCTGTTTATGTTAATAAACTGTTACAACCGCTATCTTATCGAAACCGCTCATCCAACCAGTCTAAAATGATTTGTCCAGCGCGTGAAAAGTTATCAAGCTGGCAGTGATCATCTGTACCGTCTAAACCCAGAGACAATACCCTTAATGTCTTATCAGTTGAGCCAACCTTTTCGATAAATTCCCTGGCCTGAAAAAGTAACATTGGGCCTTCGGCATCACTCACCAAACCGAGCACCGGACAGGTAATATTTGAGAGCTCCTTGCCCAGAACCATACCACGAGAATAACCCTGTTCCACGTAATCGAATAAATCTCCTTTGCAGCCCCAGGTGTGCAAAGAGTAATCCAGCAGAGTTTTCATCATTGGATTATGATTTAATTTCCAATTTAATAGTATGCGACGTATTGAAGTTGGCATCCACAATGGGAACCGATCGAAAAACCGCTGTGAGAATTCTTGCATATTAATAATTGGGCTGTCCGGAATGAGGGCTTTGATGCGTTTTTCAAAACAAGCCACTTGGTTGACAACATAACCACCAAAACTAAAACCGGCTAAGGCAATACGCTCATCAACACCAGGTAAAGCAAACAAATAATCAAATGCTGCAGCAAACGGCTTCTCATAGGTTTGACGTTTCACGCAAGCAGAATCTAAATGCACTGCACCGCGATGACCCGGATATTCAAATGTAAAAAAGTTGTAGCCACGGCGCACGGCAGCAAATCCACATGCCACAACCATTTCCTCACCAGATGAGTCATTACCACCTACGAAAAATATCGTAGGACGTTTTAGTTCATCATCTGCAGGCCGACAAAAATAACCCGGTAATTCAAAGCCCTCAAAGGGTAATCGGAAATAGGTGATTGGATAATCAAACAATGTGCCTGCTTTGTGAAATATGCTAACGCTTTTCTGCCACAGATTTTGCCAGGCTGGCTTGGCTGGCGAACAGGCATACTCTGCAGTACGGTAATAATTGCTAGCCCGTAAATAACATTCCCGGGCGCTGATACTATGTCCGGCCTGAAAACTGGCATCACCCAGCTTTTCCACCCGCTCCGCCAAAGCAGCCCACGTTTCGATCCAACTATCTATGTTATTTTTATCAATCTTAGATGCCGCCCATAAGCATTCACCACTTTCTGCACTTTTTTCACTCATCTGTTCCAGGGTGCGCTTAAAGGTCCAATCCATTTCATGGTTTTCAAAGAGAGGAAAGACCGTGCTTGAACGCCCTTCCTGTTTTTTCATGCCTCTTATCTCCTTTTCCTTGACAATTATATGACAATGCATCATAAATATATTATACGTCATAAATAATTGTATCGTCATTATATTGCTCCGGATAGATATTTGTCAATTATCAATTTACTGGAGATAATGTTTACATTAGAAAAGGGGTGTTTAAGTGACAAAGGAAGTAACTTCACGTCATCAACGTAACCGGCTGCGAACCCGCGGTCAAATACAATCAGCCATCTATCAACTGTTGCAGGAAAAAAGCTACACAGAAATGTCTATCCAAGATATTGTCGATCAAGCTGATGTGGGGCGAGGTACATTTTACTTACATTTTAAGGATAAAGATGAAGCTGTTTGGTCTTTGATTGAAAAAGGTTTAAAGGAAACTGACTTTTTAGCACATCAGGCTTTTGAGCAAGATCCATCCACAGTTACTTTTGAAAAGGCAATTCAAAATATATTTCATCACGTAGAGCAGAATAAAAGATTCTATGAAATTATGTTGGGGGATAAAGGGAACGCCGCTATAACACTAAGAGTTCAGGATTGGCTTGCCAAAGATATTGAAAAGGAGGCGTCTATCTTAAATATACCTGCTTTAATCACAGGAGTACCCCTACCGGTTGCGGCACAATACATATCTGGCGCGATTACCCGTTTGGCCATCTGGTGGCTGATGACACCTAATCAATATGGTGCTGTCGAGATGGCCGAATTTACCTACAGGGCATTTACTTACGGCGTGCATTGGCAATAGCGGCAAACAGCTGATTGCATAGTACATTTAAATAAAAACACAAAAGAAAAATTAAAGAGCAAGTGAACAACTTTCACCCGAAAAGCATTGCCATTTTAACATTTAGACGCTATTATGTTATTACTTAAAGGAGGTTTGATGGCAATGATTAAGGAAGGTAAAAGAACTACTATATATTTAGAACCCGATTTACACAAAGCCCTGAAGCTCAAAGCCATTGAAACATCAAGTTCCATGTCAGAGCTGATCAACACTGCTGTCAAAGAATCGATAATCGAAGATGTGGACGATAACGAAGCATTTGCGGAACGAGTAAGTGAAGAGCTTGTTAGCTATGATGCCATGATTAGAAAGTTAAAAAACAATGGGCGTCTATAAGCTCTTTTTTAAAAAGTCGGTTGAAAAAGACTTAAACGGAATTGCTAAAGATGAATTAATAAAGATTATCGCGCGTATAACTGCACTTGCTGACAATCCAAGACCGCCGGGATGTGAAAAGTTAACCGGCTTAGAACGTTATCGTATCCGCCAGGGGCGCTATCGTATTCTTTATTCTATCCAGGATTATGAACTGACGATATGGGTAATCAAGGTCGCTCACCGAAAAAATGTTTATAAAACTTAATTCCGCGGAGCGATTGCTAAGGGAAATGCAAGGAGAAAGGTTCTTTTATAAAGGTTGCCCGGAAAAATGTCTTAGCCTGAAGGTATGGGTTGAACAATACTGCTAAGCGATCTTGGTAGGTGCACTTACAACTGGAAGAAGGTGTTTAACATGGATAGCAGTAATTGGTACT
>CAZAKI010000103.1:0-3254 GCA_964485855.1 uncultured Syntrophomonadaceae bacterium
AAGATATAATTCCATAATGATCACACGAAGTTCATTAATTCGTGCAGTATGAATGATTGTAGTTTACCCACCTCTAGCTAAAATAGCAAGCAACAGAAAGCCGGTATTAGTCAATAACGGAGGAATGCTGATCGGCATCGAAGATTTTGCCAAAATTAAAACCATGAATAATGCTGATACTTTTTTGGAATCTGCTGAACATTAAAAAGGTCTTTCTTGCGCATTGAGCAAAACATGCCATATTTCTTTAACAAATCCTGTTGGAGGTGAAAAGGATGTTTAAAGTAGGTGAAAAAGTTAAATCGAGATTTGGCATAGACTATGAAATTGTGGCAACCACGGACGATAATAAATACGAATGCAAAAGAATTAGCGACGGCACAATTATTAAATTGAGCGAAGACAAGTTAATAAAGTTTGAAAGGGAAGAATAAAAGTTATCTCTACCGCGAGGGTCCAATCTAAAGTACCGGAAAAGATATCCTGCATGCAAATTTAAACTGTCCTGTCAAAAGTTGAGATTGCCGTATTTATATTAGCAGTGCAGAGCTTTTCAATGCGCACTGCATGCATAAAAAAAGCGACCTCTCCTTCAGAATCGGGAACAGTCATATGATAAACATCACCAGGCATACCGTAGCCAAAAATCTGCTCCTTTTTGCTTTGGCTGAAACGGTTAGCGGTCTTAATCCTTAGGCTTCTGTAGGGGCACCCCTGTTAGGCAGAGAGGGCAATCGTCCGGATTATATGACGGAAAATCCATTGAGCACAGTGAATAGGACGGTAAACCAAAGTCAACCAGGCCCACTGAACGATCAATGATTGTTGATACCCCTATTGGCACGACCTGTAGTCGGATAAGCAGGTTGATCACTTTTTGCACTGAACCGCCGGTGGTAACCGCATCTTCAACCACTAATACTTTTTCTCCCGGATCGATTTTAAAGCCGCGCCTGAGAATCATTTTCCCTTCAAACGGTTCAGCAAAAAGTGCTCTTGCCCCAAGAACTCGCGCTGTTTCATAAGCAATTATCACCCCACCCATGGCCGGGCCAATAACGGTTTTTACGTCATAAGTCTTAAACGGTTCTGCCATCAGGGCAGCGATTTCAGCGGTATACTGCGGGTATTGAAGGAGTTGCGAGCACTGTAAAAAGCAGCTGCTGTGCCGGCCTGAGGTTAATAAAAAGTGCCCTTTCATCATCACCCCTGTTCTCTCAAGCAGCTCAGTTACTGCTTCGCGATTCATCGCTTTGCCCCCATTTCTGCGATAATCTTGCCGGCCGCCAAAAGAGGGTCGGCAGCCCCGGTGATCGGTCGGCCGACCACCAGGTAATCGCCAGCTGCGGCCATAACCTCAGCAGGTGTGGCAACCCGCTGCTGATCAAAAGAACCGGTGTCTATTGGCCTCACTCCTGGGGTGACCGTAATGAAAGATTGAGAAACAGCCGTTTTAACAGCAGCAATCTCTAAGGGCGAACAGACCACCCCATCAAAGCCGCACTGCGCAGCTAACCGGGCTAGAAGCAGAACATTTTCAGTGATGCGCCCGGATAAGCCTGTTTCACTCAGATCACTATCGCCGATGCTGGTCAAAACGGTAACAGCAATCAGCAGCGGCTTTTGCCGCAGACCTTCAACCGCCTCGCGGGCTGCCAGCAGCATCGCTTTTCCACCTGAAGCGTGCAGATTGAGCATCCAGACCCCGAGCATGACTGCCTCTCTAACCGCAGCGGCAGCGGTATTCGGTATATCGTGGAATTTAAGATCAAGAAACAGACGATAGCGGGAAGCAAGCTCGGCAATCAGCGCCGGCCCGCCGGCCATATAAAGTTCCAGGCCTGCCTTAAAGCTAACCCCAAGGGGGCTCAGTTCTTCAGCAAGGGTTCTGGCCCGGTTCGGATCAGCCAAATCAAGAGCTACAATCAAGCGCTCGGCATTATTTTTCACGACAATCATCTCCTTAGATGAGCGATACCTTCGAGACTCTCGAGGGATGCAATTTCATGCTCAGTCATATAGTCTGCCAGACCCTGGTAGATTTCATCGGGCAGTTCAGGGTTATGAAAAAGAGCAGTACCTACAGCTAACGCCCGGGCACCGGCCATAATAAACTGCAGAGCATCACGCGCTGATGAGATGCCTCCCATGCCCAACAGGGGTATTTTAACCGCTTCAGCAGTTTGCCAGACCATCTTAAGCGCTACCGGCAGAATTGCCCGACCGGAAAGCCCGCCAGTAGTATTGCCTAAAAGCGGCCGCCTGGTCTCAATATTGATCAGCATACCTGAGAGGGTGTTAATCAGTGAGAGCGCGTTTGCTCCGGCCGCTTCGGCTGCTCTGGCAATAATTGTAATGTCAGTTACATTGGGAGTGAGTTTGACCAGTAGGGGCAAGTTTGTTTGCCGGCGGACAGTGTTAACGACCTGATAAGTTTGATCAGGATCGGTACCAAAGGCAATTCCACCAGCCTTGACGTTCGGGCAGGATATATTTATTTCTAGCCCATCCACCCCCTCTTTCCCGTTCAGGCCGGCGGCAACCTGCGCATATTCTTCTACTGTACGGCCGACTATATTAACAATTATCCGCGGCCCGGCACCCTTAAGCTGCGGCAGGTCCTGTTCAATAAACTGCTTTAAACCCGGATTTTGCAGGCCTATCGCGTTTAGCATCCCGGAGGCGGTTTCAGCGAGGCGGGGCGGTGGGTTGCCGGGCCAAGGCTCAAGAGAAACACCTTTGACAATGATTGCACCCAGAGCGTGGGTGGAAAAGCGCTCCCGGTACTGATGGCTGTTACCGATTGGGCCCGATGCCGCCAGGATTGGTGTGTCAAGCCGCAATCCGCCTAAGTTTACATGCAAGTCAGGCTCAGTCATTAAAAATCACCACCTCTGCCGGGAAAACCGGCCCATCAAAGCAGACCCGCTTGTAACCTCCGCTGGTTTTAACAACGCAGCCAAGACAGGCCCCGATGCCGCAAGCCATCCGCTCTTCCAGAGAAATCCAGGTGGGCAAACCTGTCTGACGACCTAAGTCGGCTACAGCCTTCAGCATCGACCGGGGACCACAGGAAAAGATTGCTTTGTAGCGATCTGAATCGGCGTTTAGCAGGCGGGAGAGCAGATCGATGGCCGTTCCTTGCTCGCCCCTGCTGCCATCTTCGGTTATTTCTAAAAGAGTAACTCCTGATAATTTGAGATCTGTGGCTGGACAAACCAACTGGGCTGCCGTGCAAGCGGCGTAAATCATCG
>CAZAKI010000104.1:0-3224 GCA_964485855.1 uncultured Syntrophomonadaceae bacterium
GGGCAGCCTTGAAAGAAACCGTAGAAAAGCTCCATGATAAAAGAGAAGCTTTAAACCAGATTAATGTTTTTCCTGTCCCTGATGGTGACACGGGTAATAATCTGCTGGCGACCCTGGAATCAGCCTACCGTGAAACTGAAAAATCAGCCTCTTCTTCCCTCCATGCCATTGCAAAAGCTGCTTACCAGGGTGCCCGCGAAGGTTCCACCGGCAACTCGGGAGCCATATTTGCACAATATCTAAGAGGGTGGGCAGTCGCCTGTTCGAACCTTGAAAAAGTAGGCGCCGGCGAGGTATCAGCCGCACAAACCCTCGGAACCAAATATGCCTACGGTGCTGTATTAAAGCCGGTTGAAGGAACGATCCTCACGGTGGCTCGTAAAGCTGCTGAAGCAGCCGAAAAGGAAGCCCCTGGTAAGAACCTGACCAACACCCTGGCCGCTTCATACCACCAGGCTAGAAAAGCCCTGGTCAAAACGGCCAAAGTGCTTCCTGTTTTACGCGACCAGAAAATGATCGATGCCGGGGGATGGGGGCTTCTAATCTTCATATCAGCCATTTTAAGCGTAATGGATATCCCTACCGGAAAGGCAGAATTTAACTTCAAGGCCGGCTCCAACTACTGCAAGAGCCGCGATGATTTTCAATTTGATCACCCCTACGATATGGAATTCGTAATAAAGGCCACTTCAAATATTGAACCGGTGATCAGAAGGATTTTCAAGGACTGCGGTTCAGAGCTGATCACGCAGATCAACCAGGGCCATTGTCATGTACATATCCACACCGATAATCCACTCGATATTGCCGAGCGATCCGCTAAGCTAGGTAATATCTCCGCAATAATCATCAGAGATATGCGGGCCCAGTATTACTCCATGGCAGGTCAGCAGAGAAGCAATATCCAATATAAAGCGGTTGCTATCGGCAAAAGCCCCGGTTTTCTGGCCATGTTCGCCATGGCCGGGGCGCAGGTAGCGGTAAGTAAAAGTATGTTAAATAAGAAGATCAGGGTCCTGGAAGAATATAATGCGGATAACGACCTGATAATCAGCTCGGAACAGATTGAGTTTCCACTCCTCAGTGAATCTGTTCTGGTTGTTGAAGAGGAAGCCAGGATACTTGCTTCATTGGTTTCGTTATATTCCCCCGAAAAACCGACACCGGAGGTAATCAGGGAAGCCGCTGATTATCCCAGAATTACCGCCCTGATCAGAAAAAATGATCATTTTATGATCTTAACCAACAGCAGCCCCGGGTATGAGGGAAACCACCGGGACTGTCTCTATCAGGCTGTTTCACTTCTAAAACCGCAGATCGGCGAAGTTCTTACCCTCTACTATGGTCAGCCCGCTGACCGCAAAAAACTGGAAGCATTGCTCCCCGGACTGAAAAAGAAATTTCCCGCCCTGGAAACGATTGATCTTTACTATGGCGGGCAGGAAATTCCACTGATTCTATCCATCGAATGATTTATTTATACTAATGATGGTTACTCATAGATGTAAGCTATACCGATAATTCCCGGCCCGGCATGTGCTCCCATTGCCGGTGTAAAGGGAACGATTTCGATATCCGCTGCGGGGATAATCTTCCTGATTCCATTCATGATCGGTTCCAGGTCAACTTCAGCATTGGCGTGGGTAGCAGCCACCCTGATATTATTTCTACCCTTCGTATCTTTTATAAATTCATCCAGGATCAATTTAACAGCCTGCTGCTTGCCCCTGGCTCTCCCGAAAAATGTAGTTTTACCTTGATTGATATAAATTAGCGGTTTGACATTAAAAAGATCACCGGCAACAGCGGCCACCTTCCCTACCCGTCCGCTCTTTGCGATATATTTCAAGGTGTCAAACATCACTACCAGCTTTGCGTTCGGCATAAGAAGATCTATTTTTGCTTTGATTTCTGCTAGCTCAAAACCCTGCCGGCCCAGGTTTGCCGCTTCCACTGCCATTAGACCCGCCGCCGCTCCTGCAGACTGGCTGTCAAAAACCAAGATCTTGTCCGTCAATTCATCCGACAGCTCTTTGCTTGCCTGCAAGGCTACATTATATGAATTGCTCAGCTCCGCTGTAACGGTAAGGCAGAAGATAGAATCCCCGTTATTCAGGATATGCTTAAAAGCATTGAGGTATCTGTCAACTGATGGGACCGATGTCGTCGGCAGTTCGGCAGCTAAAACCAGTTCACGGTAGAAACGTTCCGGTTCAATCTCGAAAAGATCCTGGTAAATTTTTTCGCCAAAATGAATATTGATGGGAACGATTGTCATATCAAGTGTTTCTGCGGTTTGGAGAGAGGGGGCGCAGATGCTGTCTGTTACTACCTTCACAGCCATTTGAACCACTCCTTCCTGGTGACTCAGGCCTATTTATTCTAGCCTGATACTATTATAAGGTAAACCGTTCCGGCAGTAAAATAACCAGCAAAAAGAATAAGATCTTAATATAATAAAATGGTGAGCTGGTCTGGTATAAGAATTCACTCAGACAATGCTCTGAAATTATTACGTTTTATCTTTGGCAATTTCAATTTATTTAAGGGTTACACCGATGCTCAAGAGACCGCTGCTTTCAACAAGATAACAAAAGAAAGCAACTAAAAATAGAATAAGAAGGAGATTTTGGTTTAGCCTAGATCAAAATCTCCTTCTTACTCTGTGAGCTTAAAAAAGCTACTACAGGATTTTATTCCTTGAATTTTGCAGTGGCATCGTTAAAACCTGATTTCAAGGCCCCCCAGGCGGAGTCAATGCCGCCTTTTAGCGATTCCCAGGCTTCCCCGCTGGAATCTGCAAGTTCATTAAGCTTAGACTGACCTTCATCAATCTTGTTTTTCAGTTCTTTTACTTTTTCGTCAACTTTTAACTTTGTATCGGCATCGGCTTTTTTAGCTCTGGCCTCAAGTTTATCAAGCTCTGCCTTCCATTCATCCAACTCTGCTTGCATTTTTTTGCGATACAGTTCTTTCTGATCCATCAAGTACTCCTCCTTTATAAACTTCTTACTTATTTACAACTAATATGAAACTAGATCCAAGTACATCCCTATGTTTTATCGATCAGTCAGGCCAAAGGCAATTTTTACATCTGCCCTGTACTCGATTAACTCGCTATCTTTAACCTTGGCTGTGACTTTTATGATCTCTACCCCGGTAATGTTGTCTATTGTTTTAGAAGCGTCCCGCACTGCATTACGTGCCGCATCTTCCCAGCTTGT
>CAZAKI010000105.1:0-2969 GCA_964485855.1 uncultured Syntrophomonadaceae bacterium
TCTCTGCCTTCCCCTGTTCCCTGATTGTTCCTGCCAATGCTCCTGCTACCTTGCTGGGGTTCGAGTGCGCTGATACTTTCAGGACTGTAGTCATTGGTCGTACTGATCCTCCTTCAGTTTATTAGCTGCTTGCTGAGATTATTACTGTCAGACTATTGAACTTAAAAACTGATCTATTTCGGCATTTTAATAAATATATTTCATCATAATTTTGGGTTTTCCTCTTTATTTAGACTAGACTGACATTTTAATTTTTACTAATTTTAGATTAGCGCTTGCTGCTTGATAATGGTTGAAGGCATGATAAAAATAAACGGGGCCTGGATCATTAATCCAAACCCCGTTCATAATTATGCTGGAGCCGGCAAGAGGACTTGAACCCCCAACATGCTGATTACGATTCAGCTGCTCTACCATTTGAGCTATGCCGGCCGGTAGCAAAAATAATTATAGCGCAAATCGCAGGGCTGTTCAACAGGCAGGTTGCTGACTTTGATTAGTAAAGTCAGTAGTTTCGCCTTAGACTATTCTAAATCTGCAGTAGCTTAATATCGCCCCAGGCGGCAATCTTTTCACCGATGATCAGCAGGGCGCCGGTTAAACCTTCAACCTGTCGGGCAAAGGCAATCGCCTCCTGCAGATCTTTTTCCTCTTTAACGCGATTACCAAGGGCAGTGGCGGCAGCATCAGCCAGGATCGCGGAAGGAGCCAGGGCAATAGCGGCATCGGCATGGCCAAAACTAAGTGAGGGACCGACTGTGCCCGAGGAAGTGCAGATGCCGAGAGGAGTCTGGCCGGGATCGATTTGCAGGGCAAACTTACCGCTTAAACTGGAATTGCCGGCGTAAACACCGACGGCAACCGGTTCATTTACTTTTAAATAAAGATCGCCACCGTTTTCAACAATCACTTCCTCCACCGTATCAAGCAGAAATAGGCCAACCTGCTCAGCAATCATCCCGGCAACTGCCGCCATTGGCCCGACCCCGGCCTGGTTGGCCGCCCGGACCATTTTGATAATAGCAGGCGGGGCGTAAGGATCAATTAAACAGGGTTCGAGGGCCGTTTGAAAGTTGGGGTTTGAGACCAGGTGCTGCTCGAGAGGGTGGCGGATTTTCAGCAGTTCCGCCTCGGTGGCGCCTGCTAAATCTTCACCGTAGCTATCCTGATCAACGGCAATCCACAGGTCGGTTTCTTTCACCCTGACGGTAAAGGAAGTAAAGCGACCGCCGGAGGCTTCCCGGCGGTATAACCTTATACTGCTGTTCATCTGACACTATCGTTTTCCGCCAGGGCTTCCATCGCCCTTGCCGGGCAGGCCCTCAGGCAGAGCTCGCAGATGATACACTTATCTTCTTCAAAACGCACGGTCATTCCGGGGCGCTCAAAGTTTAGGGCCCCGGTCGGACAGATCACCGTGCAGGCGCCGCAGTGTGTGCAACGCTCTTCGCTCCAGCTGATCTGCTGTTCTAGGTTAATAATCTTCAGTTCCTGTTTTTTTAGCCACTGGACAGCGCGGCGGTAATCGGCATCATCGCCGCTTAACTCCATCATCAGGCGACCTTCCTTACGGGGGTTGATATCGGCGCGCAGGATATTAACCATCAGGTTATAATCCTTGATCAAGTGGTAGATAACCGGCTGCTCGACAACATGGGGGGGAAAACGTAAGACAATCTTTTTCCTGGTCATTATTATCCCTCCTGCCCTTCCGGATCGCGATCCGGCATTGGTTTCAGCGTAATACCGGCCTCAACTGAAGGCAGGGCGGCAGCAGGCGTGGTAAGATAGAAACTGCCTGTTTCGATCCACTTTTTCAGGGTTGCAGCAATTTCCCGCGCCCCGGCGTAGCTGGAAAGAGAAGCAGTGGGCAGTTCTTTGCCCTTGACCGTAATGGAGCCGCTTTTCAGCTGAGCATAGCTGACATGGCCAAGGTTACCACCTTCCCGATTGGGATAAGCGCTGGAGTAGTCAACAATCGGGGCCTCAAGATCTGCATCGCTTACGGCACAGTAGCCCATGATTTCTTCGTTTAAGATCGGTATAGGCACTCCTAACCCTACCTGGAAAGTGGCACCGTAACCAAGATAGCTTAAGCCTCTTAACCAGCGGGGCTGCATCTGTTTCAGATCGCCGACCAGGGCCAGGGTAGCCGCCGGGTAACGGGGGGTTCCCTGGGTCGTCCGTTCAGCGGAAGGGTTGTGCTGGGTACCGTGCCAGGCTACATAGCCGATGCCGCCACCAAGAAAGATGCGGGTACCAATGCCGATCGTTTTCAGTAGCGGATCGTTAAAGAGAGGACTGAGCTGACCGGCAGAGCTATAATTGGCATTGCCCAGGTTCGGTTTCAGCACGCCCATGTAGGTATAAATGGTTTTTGGTGCCAGGTTTACGGCCACATTATAATTTTGATAGGCATTGCGGGGATTATAAAGGGTGGCCTCATTTATTTCATCAAGGCGGAAGAGGGTTTCGTATTTTTTACGCGGGTAACAGTCTGTCCCGTAAGCCCTGGCTTCCAGGTGAATCTCTTTACCGGCCACCAGGTCTTCAATGACGTGCCCGCCACCATAGCTGAAATCACCGGGATAGTTGCGGTTGGCCGGATCGTTTTTCGGCAGGGCGGTAGCCCCGATATATAGATCGACGGCGGCAATACCGCTGTAGGCCTCGACCCCATTGAGGGTAACCTCGCTCAGCTTGATCCGTGGTTTGGGATGGCCCACATTAAGAAATGCGCCGGAGGAGCACATCGGACCAAAGGTACCGGTGGTGACAACATCGACCTGGCGGGCTGCCTTTTCGATTCCTTGATCTTTAACCACTTCAATTATTTCTTCGGCCGTAAAGACTACCGCCTTGCCGGTTTTGATTTTTTCATTGATCTCATCGATAGTGCGGTTAACTTTCAAGTGACCGCCTCCTTTTTTAGTCACCCCCACCCCGACCCTCCCCCCTCAAGGGGGAGG
>CAZAKI010000106.1:0-2946 GCA_964485855.1 uncultured Syntrophomonadaceae bacterium
TTTCCGGTTCAATCGGTGAAGAGGCGGCTATTGATGCCCTACATCGTGGCGCCAGCGACTATATTTTAAAAGATCGCTCTAAGCGTCTGGGTCAGGCGGTACACCGCATCTTGGAATCAAGACGTTACCAGCAGGAAAAAGAACAGGCTGAATTCGAATTAAAAAGGCGTCTGGCGGAACTGGAAGTCCTATATAATATATCTTCTTCCCTGCGCTACTTAGAAAGCCTTGATGATATGCTAAAATCCCTGCTTCAGCAAACTATCTCTGCCCTTTATACCGATACAGGAGCAATCTGGCTGGCAAGCAGGGATAAAAAAGAGCTTGAAATGTTATCAGCTGAAGGATGGTTTACCAGTCTTGATGGCTTAGTGTTGAAAGAAGGCGAAGGCCTGGTCGGTGATACTTACTTGCAGGATCAGCCGATTGTAAGCCCGGAATTTATTCGTGATCCGAAACTAAGTAATAAGGTAGCCGGAAAAGTACCTTCCGGCTGGGGTGGAACTTTAATTCCCATTCATAGCCATGAAGAAAAGATCGGTGTGTTGGCTGTCGCGGTGCCCCTGCCGCGGGAATTAGTTGCTGGAGAGCTGCAACTGCTTTCTTACATTGCTGAAATGGCTGGCATTGCGGTGCACCGGCTTCGTCTTTTTGATCAGCTGCAAACTGCAACTGAAGCACTCGCTTCTGCTTATGATGAAACAATTAAAGGCTGGGCTACTGCCCTTGAACTGCGTGATCAGGAAACGGAAGGCCACAGCGAGCGGGTAACAGAAATTACTCTGGAAATGGCCAGGAAGATGGGTTTAACCGAAGAACAGCTGGACAATGTATACCGCGGTTCGCTTTTACATGATATCGGCAAGATGGGAGTTTCGGATTCAATCCTGCTAAAACCCGGACCGTTAAATGATCGCGAGTGGGAAATTATGCGCCAGCATCCCCAGCATGCCTACGACCTGTTGGCCCCGATTGACTATTTGAAACCAGCGCTAAGTATTCCTTACTGCCATCATGAAAAATATAATGGCAGCGGTTATCCCCGCGGCCTCAAAGGCGAGGAGATCCCGCTTGAAGCGCGGATTTTTGCCGTGGTTGATGTCTATGATGCCCTTACCAGCGATCGTCCCTACCGTTTGGCCTGGAGCAAAGAGGATGCTTTGGAATATATTAAGAAAGAAAGCGGCATCCATTTCGATCCCCAGGTAGTAGAGCTTTTTCTGCAAATGATCAAAGATCTGCGTTAAATTATTTACGGGCCCTGCTATCTATTAACCTAAAATTGCTGGCTACGCAGGAGGAGCGCTCCGATGACGGACCTGAATACCAGGAGCTTTTTGGATCTAAAAATGCAGAAGCGAAGCAACCGAAATTTGCAGTTTATTCTGCTTGCTGTTGCCGCGATGCTCACTGCTGGCATTATTCTGGTAAATATCAATTCCTACAATAACTATGAAGAAGAAACCCGCTTGCAGTTAGAGCATCAGCTCGAAACTATCGGCGAGTTAAAATCTTCAGAGATTTCAACTTGGTACAGAGAACGCCATGGAGATGCCGAGGTCTTAAAGAATTCTCCGGGAATGTCTTCATTTCTGTATAATTTTATACAAAGTCCAGCTGCTGACTCCAATCACGAAGCACTGCTTAATTATTTGATGACCATCATTAATGAATACAAGTATGCTTCAATCATAATAACAGATCCAAGCGGACAAATTTTATTAAGCCTTCCGTCTAACCAGGAAGAATTAGAAACGCTTCCTGCCCATGCCCAAGAAGTCATAGTCCGATCCATTAATAACGGCCAGGTTGAATTTCTAGATTTACACAGGCATGCCGGAGAAGAAACTCAGAGAATTTACTTCTCCTTTATCGTCCCTTTTTACGAAGCAGGTTCTGGTCATAAACCTTTGGCGGCAATAGTAATGACCATAGACCCCGAAGATTTTCTCTTTCCGCTTATTACCAGTTGGCCGTTGCCAAGTAAAACAGCTGAGACGCTACTGGTAAAACAAGATGGTGAAGATGTGTTGTTTTTAAATCCTTTGCGTTTTAAACCTGATGCGGCTTTATCCCTGCGTATACCACTCGAGCAAGCCGAAATCCTGGCCGTAATGGGGCTTACCGGTCAGGAAGGGATCGTTGAAGGTTTAGATTACCGTGGCCAGAAAGTGATTGGCGCTCTATATAGTGTAACTGGTTCTGACTGGGTGATGGTTTCTAAAATTGACTATGATGAGTTCATTGCCCCGATTCAGGCCAGGCGGGAAAGGGCAATCTTTACCACTACAGCTCTGCTCTTGATCTCGTTTGCCGTCCTCTTCATCATCTGGCGGGGGCAGCAGATTAGATATTTTAAAGCCGCTGGCAGCATCAACGAAGAGTTAGAGAGGCGGGTCGATGAACGGACCGCCCAGTTGGAGACCGCGAAAAATGAACTCGAGGCATTTGCCTACTCGGTTTCACACGACCTGCGCGCACCCTTAAGAGCGATGAGTGGTTTTGGTAATCTTCTACAGGAAGAATTCAGTCCCCAGCTTGGCGAAGAGGGTCGGCACTACATTGAAAGGATTCAGGCTGCTTCCAGCCGCATGGGGGAGCTGATTGATGATCTGCTGACCTTGTCAAGGGTTACCCGCTCCGAGTTTACTTATACCCGGGTAGACATCAGTGAACTGGCTGCTGACATTATGAATAAGCTAAAAGAATTACAACCGGAGCTCCAGGTTAATGTAAAGATTGAGGAAGGTCTTACAGCCAGAGGTGATCAGAAGTTGCTTGCCATCGCCCTGGATAATTTACTAACCAACGCCTGGAAGTTTAGCTCTCAGGAGCCCCAAATCATGATCGAAGTTGGCTCGGGCAGCGATGAGAATAAACAGAAGACCTTCTTTATCCGTGACAACGGCACCGGTTTTAAAATGGCTTATGCTGATAAACTATTTG
>CAZAKI010000107.1:0-2875 GCA_964485855.1 uncultured Syntrophomonadaceae bacterium
AGATCTGTGGCTGGACAAACCAACTGGGCTGCCGTGCAAGCGGCGTAAATCATCGTGCAAGGTTTAGTAGTTGTTGCCGCAAGGTAAACCAGGGGCGCAATACCCATCCCTCCGGCTACCAGCAAAGAGTTTTCCGGTAAGGCGGGAAAGCCTATGCCGAGCGGTCCGAACAGTTTTATGGTAGAATCAGTTTCAACATTAGCCAAAATGCCTGTTCCATCACCTTTTACCTGGAAGAAAAGAGTCAGTTCTCCTCTTTTGCAATCAACCTTAAAAATGCTGAACGGCCTGGGAAGTTGCTGCTGTCGGTTTGGAGGCAGATAGAGCATAACAAATTGACCAGGTGATGCTTTTTGCACAATTGCCGGTGCCAGCAGGGTCAGCCGGCAATAACCAGGCGCAATAATCCTGCTTTCGACAACCGGGTAAACCTGGGGCCTACCCGTGCAACATCGATTCCTTTTCAGTGACTACACCTCTTTTCATCACAACTTCGCCAGCGACAATCGTATAAGCCGCAGCGCCGGTTAGTTGGTGACCGGTAAATGGAGTGTTAGAGGCTTTGGAATACCAGGCATCCGGCTTTACGGAAACTACCTGTTTCAGGTCAATCAGGGTCAGGTCAGCCGGACTGCCCGGCTGGAGGGTCCCGCCATTGACCCCAAGAATACGGGCCGGGGCGGTACTAAGTTTTTCGAGGAGCAGCGGCAGGGTCAGCTTTTTAATGCGTTTTGCACTGAGTTCATTGAGCAGCAGGGAAAGGGTCGTCTCCAGACCGGCAATGCCAAATGGCGCAAAATCGTATTCAACATCTTTATCGTCCGAATGATGCGGTGCATGGTCTGAGGCGATCGCATCGATTGTGCCATCGATCAGGCCTTCCCAGAGCGCCTGCCGGTCAAGCTCGGTCCTGAGCGGGGGGTTCACTTTGGTATTGGTGCTGTAACCTAAGTTCTTTACCGCCCGGTCCGTGAGCAGCAAGTGGTGCGGAGTAACCTCGGCGGTTACGTTTAACCCTGCTGCCTTTGCCTGACGCACCATTTCCACCGAGCCTGCCGTGGAAAGGTGGGCGATGTGTAATCTACCGCCAGTGTGCTTAAGCAGCAGAAGGTCGCGAGCCAGCATAATTTCTTCAGCCGCCCCTGGTGTACCCCGCAAACCAAGGGCAGATGAAACCGCACCTTCATGCATCATGCCACCGGCTGATAAGCAGGGGTCTTCTTCGTGGAGAATAATCAGCACATCGATAGCTTTGGTGTATTGCAGGGCATTACGCATCAATGATGCACTGGCTACCGGCTGGCCGTCATCTGAAAAGGCCACGGCGCCACCGATCTGCATTCGTCCCAGTTCGGCAAGTTCCTGCCCCTCAAGGCCTTTGGTCAGAGCGCCGCAAGGATAGATACGCACAGCTGCACGACCAGCGCGCTCTTTAACATAGCCAATTACCGAGAGGTCATCAGCCACGGGATTAGTATTGGCCATGGCTGCAACAGCGGTAAAGCCACCGGCGGCTGCCGCCTTCGCGCCGGAAAATATATCTTCCTTATATTCGTAGCCTGGGTCGCGCAGGTGAACGTGCATATCGATCAAACCGGGTGCTACTACGAGCCCGGTAGCATCAATGGTTTCTGTTCCGACCAGCGGTTTTAGTCCCTTACCCACCGCTTCGATTATTTCACCGCTGATCAGCAGATCCGCTTCCTGATCGGAGTCCCGGGAAGGGTCAACAACCCTGCCGCCTTTTATTAAAAGTGTTTTCATTCTTCTTTAATCCCTCCCAGCAATAGGTAGAGAAGCGCCATGCGTACGGCCACTCCGCCGGTTACCTGATCTAGTACAGCCGAACAGGGGCTGTCGGCAAGACTTGAAGATATTTCAACACCACGGTTAATTGGACCGGGGTGCATGATTAAAAGGTCTTCTTTGGCGCCGGCTACTTTCTGCTCGGTTAAGCCGTAAATCTCCGCGTACTCCCGCAGGCTCGGGAAAAGGCCGCTATCCTGGCGTTCTTTTTGCAGCCTTAAGGCCATAACCACATCGGCATTTTCGACTGCTTCTTCCACCCGGTTGAAAGCTTTAACCCCGAAAACTTCAAGATCCGGGGGCATTAGCGTAGGAGGGCCGGCTAACACCACCTTTGCCCCCATTTTTTGCAACCCCCAGATGTTGGAGCGGGCCACCCTACTGTGGCGAATATCTCCGACGATCACCACTTTTAACCCTTCCAAGCGCCCCTTCTTATCAAGGATTGTAAACAGATCCAAAAGCCCCTGGGTTGGGTGTTCGTGCATTCCATCGCCGGCATTGATAACAGAGGCGTTAATATTTTGCGCCAGGTAGTGAGCCGCACCGGAGACCGGGTGGCGCATGATTACGCACTCTACGCCCATCACTTCAACATTCCTGACCGTATCTTTAAGGGTTTCACCCTTAATCAAACTTGATGATGCTCCTGCAACGCTGACTGAATCTGCGCTCATATATTTCTGGGCCAGTTCAAAACTAGCCTTGGTCCTGGTGCTCGGTTCGTAAAAAAGATTCAAGATCGCGCGTCCCCGCATGGTAGGCACCTTTTTAATCTTGCGCAGCATTATTTCTCGCATCGCACGGGCAGTCTCTAAAATCAGCGTTATTTCTTCAGCTGAAACTTCTTCCAGGCTGAGTAAATCTTTGCGTCTTAAAGCCTGCATTGTTCAGATCCCCCCTTCCCTGTTTATGCTTGGTCCGCAAAATCTTCCATAATATCGACCCGGTCGACCTGATCGATTTCCTGCACCTTAACTTCAACCAGCTCGCTGCGTGATGTGGGCACATTTTTACCAACGTAGTCAGCTCTGATCGGCAGCTCACGATGCCCGCGATCAATGAGGAC
>CAZAKI010000108.1:0-2801 GCA_964485855.1 uncultured Syntrophomonadaceae bacterium
ACGGCATCCTTAGTTAGAAGCGGAGATGCAAAGATACTCAAGCTCTGCTGAAAGGTGTAAACGGTAAAATAAAATGGATGAATTTCGGCCAATAATAATGGATGATATTTCCCATTCCCTGGTAGTTATCTGTTAAGATCAGCAGATGATTTAGGGGGTGGAGATCATTTGTTGAGGTGGGACATGTACAGCGAAATTCATCAGTTAAAAGCAATAGGTTTAAAGAAGGCCCAGGTGGCGAAAAGACTTGAGATCGATGTGAAGACCGTCACCAAGTATTGGGAAGTGAGTCCCGAACAGTTTCATCAACTGACACAGGTTAGTCAGAACCGCACCAAAAAACTTAAATGCTACTGCGACATAATCTTGAAATGGTTAACAGATAACCCAGACTTAAGCGCTGCCCAGATCTTGGACTGGTTAAAAGAACACTACGCTGACTTCAGTGTCCGTGAGCGGACACTAAGACGCTATGTTGAAGAACTAAGACGGAAACACAATTTGCCCAAACCGGCGCCGGACAGGCAATACCAGGCAGTAAGTGAGCTACCACCAGGCAGGCAGATGCTGCTTGATTTTGGACAAAAGAGAATCCGCAAAGCTGGTGGCGGATACATTACCCTTTACCTAATGGCTGTGGTGCTCGCACACTCCCGCTACAAATGCAGGAAATGGACGGACAAGCCATTAACGACTGCAGCCTTTATCCAGATGCTTCTTACCTGCTTCGAGCACTTAGGCGGCCTCTGCGAAGAACTGGTCATTGATCAAGATAAACTGGCTGTAGTCAGCGAAAACGGCGGCGACATCATCTACACCTATGAATTTGAGAATTTTAAACAGCAGATGGGCTTTAGTGTTTACCTCTGCCGCAAAGGTGACCCGGAGAGCAAAGGCAAGATCGAAGCGGTGGTTAAATATATCAAAAGAAACTTTGCTGCCAATCGCCTTTTTACCGATATTCGGGCCTGGAATGAATCATTTTATGACTGGTTAAAACCTACATTCCCGGAAAGTGTAACGATGCATGTAGATAAAAAGTTGAAATAGCGTTATTTAGAGCATATTATAGTAGACTTATACCTCGTTATACATTATAATATATGTAACGAGGTGGTGCAGATGGCGTTTGTTTATCAAACGAACAAGAAAACTGGAATTACATATGTTTACGAGAATAAGCCTTACTGGGATAAAGAAAAACAGCAGTCAAGAGCCAAAAGAACACTGATCGGCAAGATAGACCCGGAAACAGGTGAAACTGTGCCCACCCGCCCGTACGGAAATGACCGGAAGCCAGAGTCTGTGGCGTCAGTAAAACCAGGTCCTGTCCCGATCACAAAGGTCAGGAGAAGTTTTTACGGTGCAAGTTATTTGCTGGACCAAATCGGCCAGATAACAGGAGTAGTTCAAGATCTTAAGGCCTGTTTTCCCGCTTCTTACAAGCAAATACTATCTGTTTCCTATTACTTGATTCTGGAGGAGAGCAACGCACTTAGCCGTTTTCCCCATTGGCAGAGGCTTCATATCCATCCTTACGGAGAAGATATTCCATCGCAAAGAAGCAGTGAGCTATTTCAGTCAATAGATGAAGAAAATCGCATGGCATTTTTTAAGAAGCAAGGTAAGCGTCGTCTGGAAAAAGAATACTGGGCCTTTGATATCACCTCCATCTCAAGCTACTCTGAAACCCTGGTCCAGGTAAAGAAAGGCAGAAACAAAGAACATGATCGTCTTCCTCAAATTAACCTGGCCCTGCTTTTTGGAGAACAATCCGGTCTGCCGTTTTACTACCGGAAGCTGCCCGGCAATATAACAGATGTTAAAACCGTTAAGCAACTGATGGCGGAGTTCGATGTCATGGGCTATAAAAAGGTCAGCGTTATCCTCGATCGAGGTTTTTACAGCAGGGAAAACATCAACTTGCTTTACAAAAACCACCAAAAATTTGTCATTGGTGTGAAACTGAACCTTCATTACGTCAAAGAGGTGCTCGAAAAAGAACGAGATAATCTTAAGCTCTGGTCAAATTTGCAAAAGCAATTTGGCGCTTACGGCCTCTGCCGCACCATCGAATGGGACTATGAGCAGGGAAGGCCTTACAAAGGTGATGTCCTTAAATCGAAAAGAAGAGCTTATCTACACCTTTTCTATAACCCGGAAAAAGCAGCGAAAGATCAGGCTGATATGAACGACTACCTGACCAGCCTATATAACGACCTTCTGGAGAACACCAGGAAAGAATACCGGATGAAAGATTATGATAAGTATTTTCAAGTAACCACAACGCCCAAAAGGGGTAAAAAGATCAGGCCGAAAGAAGAAGCTATGCATGAAGCTTCTAAGAATTATGGTTATTTTGCCCTCCTTTCCAATGAACTAAAAGACCCTTTCGAAGCTTTATCGCTCTACCGCAGCAAAGATATTGTCGAAAAAGGATTCGGCAACTTAAAGGAGCGGCTTAACTTCAGAAGGTTGCAAGTTTCCTCAGAACTTTCGCTAAACGGAAAAATATTTGTTGGCTTTGTAGCATTGATTTACCTTTCTTATGTAAAAAAGAGAATGCTCGATGCGGCCCTTTTCGAAAAATGGACTATCCAGGGTTTACTTGATGAACTTGATACGATAGAGCTATTTGAGTCCCCAGAACATGGTCGTTTGATTGGTGAAGTAACACAGAAACAAGAAGAAATCTACAAAGCGTTGGGTGTGGATATACCCTCGTTATAAATTCCGGGAATCAAGGTTGTATCGTAAACGAGGCATCAATTTGCTGGTTGCCGATTATCGCGGTTATGGTG
>CAZAKI010000109.1:0-2779 GCA_964485855.1 uncultured Syntrophomonadaceae bacterium
GATTGATCACTGGTGCCGATGATATCTACTACTTTATAGACGCTTTCCATCGCCATCCTCCCTTTCATTTAGTCTTAAGCATATTGTATAGAAAATTTTAATATATGTCAATTTTATGCTAACAATTTCAAGGGAACGATCAGGCTAAAAAAGATGATGGTTGTCAGCTTATCTTTTGAGCAGTGTTTCAAATGACGGCTGAATCATCAGACCGACAGCGCCGGGGCCGATATGAGCGCCAATAGCCGGCCCCACCATACCTACATGCAGGTTAACAAGATTATAATGTTTCTTCAGTTCAGCCAGGAGATCATTGGCACCTTCATCATTCCAGGAATGAACCACCGAGAGGTTAACCGGTTGGTCAGGAGAGACATTTTTTAAGGCGGCGGCAACCAGGCTGGGAATAATCTGCGAACGCCCGCGAACTTTATCGTATGGCGCTACCATTCCATCAGGATCTGCATACAGAATTGGTCTGATTTGCAGCAGTGAACCGATTAACGAAGCTGCTTTGCCAATTCGTCCGTTACGCTGCAGATATTCAAGGGTATCAACAGCAAATACGCTGAAGGTTTGTTGTACTGATTTGTTAGTGATGGCTAAGATGTCGTTTTCAGGCATATCTCTGCAGGCCGCTTCAGCTGCAACCAGGACAGAAAGGCCGATACCCTGCGACGCAGTTTTTGTATCAATGGTAACTACTTTAGCTTCGACCATTTTTGCAGCCACTTCAGCTGAATTTAAGGTGCCACTTAATTTTCCCGAGATATGAATGCTAAAGATTGTGTCGTTTTTACCGGCTATTTCGTTATAAACCTGGCGGAAAGCTTCTGGTGAAGGTTGGGATGTTTTGGGTAGTTCTGATTCTGTCGTTAATTTTTCATAGAATTGATTGGCATCAAGATCCACACCGTCGGCGTAGTTTTTGGAACCAAAACTGACACTAATCGGTACAACTTTAATACCGTAAAGTTTGACCTGTTCTTCCGACAGATCGGCAGTGCTGTCGGTAACAATTCTATGGTTTTTCATAGTTTCCCTCCGCATGGAATGATCAGAATATTTGTATACTAAATAATATCATAAAAAAGTAAATATTAAAACTCGTTGCGATTATAAGCTTGATTTGATGGTGAGCATAACTGTGATAAAATACAGGTAGCAAGAATGGAAGGGGATGTTGACATGATCAAGATGGATGTAAAAACAGTAACGGCTGATCAGGGTGGCAACTTCCTGATTTTGCTGATGGATGATCAAGAGAAAAAAGTGCTTCCAATTTCGATCGGTCCTTTGGAAGCGCAGGCCATCGCCCTGGTACTGCAGGGAGAAGTTACGCCACGACCTCTAACCCATGATCTGCTAAAATCATTTTGTGATAACCTCAAGGTTTCGATTGAAAAGATCGTCATTACAGACATTATTGATAGCACTTTTTACGCAGAAATTTATGTCCAGCAAAATGGTGAGACCCTGATTTTAGATTCACGGCCCAGTGATGCCATTGCTTTAGCCTTACGCTGTGAAGCTCCGATCTACATGGTTTCGAAACTGGTAGAGTTTACCTATGATTTTCAGGATATTATTGCCCGTGATGGTGGGAGCGAAGAGCTGCATTAATCGCCAGTACCTTGTAATTGATATTCGAGGGGCTTTTTGTTAACCGGTTTAACTTTCGACATTTGAACCAAGACAACACCGGCCAATATAATGATCGCAGCGATTATGTTTTGCATGGTAACGACTTCTTTCAGGATCACCGCACCCAGAGCCACAGCCACAATCGGATTGATGTAAGCATAAGTGCCGGCCTTAGAGGCCGGTATTTCCTTGAGCATGTAATTAAAAGCACTGTAAGCGAGAATTGAACCGATAAAAATAAGATAGACCAAAGCGCCAATTCCGCTGGCCGAAGCCCCGGAAATTGAAATGCCTCCCCAAAAAATGGCGACAACTAAGAATACCGAACCTGCTGAGATCATCTGGATTCCCACATTTGTGATCATTGATCCGCTTACTGTTCTTCGTTTAATGTAAATCGAAGCAGCTGCCCAGTTCAGGGAAGCCAGTATTACGGCAATCATCGCCGGAAGAGTTTTACTGCCTACAACCAGGTTGGGGCTAACCAGGTAAGCTACACCAATAAAACCGATCACCAGACCAAACCAACCCAGGGGGCTGAGCTTGTGATCACGGGGTATAATTACCTCAATTAAAGCCATAAAGAGGGGGACAGATGCTACCAGCAGGGCTGTTAAACCGGAATCGATCCATTGTTCAGCCCAGCAAATTAAACCATTACTGACAAACAGGAGCATTGATCCGGCAAAGATCACGGTCTTATAATCTTGCCAGCTCTTAGGAAAAGCCCAGCCTTTCAATAGTGAAATAATTATAATCAGGGCACCGGCAGAAAAAAACCGAATTCCGGCAAAAGGAAGAAAAGGCATATCGGTAACCGCAACCCGAATGGCCAGGTAGGTCGACCCCCAAACGATACATACGGTAAGATAAGCAAGGAGGGCCAGATTCTTATTTTCGGCCAAAAGTGATATCCTTCTTTCTGCATAAAATAACCCCGCTATAACCGGGTTGAAAATTTGGGATAATGATCAGGGTTACGTTAAAAATTGGTGCGGGCGAGAGGATTTGAACCTCCACAGGATTGCTCCCACTGGATCCTAAGTCCAGCGCGTCTGCCAATTCCGCCACGCCCGCATGATCACATCATCACCTATTATAATCAGTTTTCAATTGAAAAACAATAATTAGTAAT
>CAZAKI010000110.1:0-2643 GCA_964485855.1 uncultured Syntrophomonadaceae bacterium
TACCATCGGCATTTTGCTTGAAAGATCTTACCGTCGCAAAAAGATTGCACAGCTTATTTGAGTGACTGGAAACAACTAATCTTTGGCCCCTAGCCTGCAGAAAATCATTACGCTTTTATTAATCAGGCAAAGTGAAGTAGAAAGTGGCGCCCTTGCTGGGTTCGCTGTCCGCCCAGACTCGTCCCCCGTGACGATTGATGATTCGCTGTACGGTGGCCAATCCGATCCCGGTTCCGGGAAATTCATTTACGCCGTGCAGGCGCTGGAAAGCGCCAAAGAGTTTGCCGGCATAAGCCATGTTAAAGCCGACACCGTTGTCACGCACAAAGAAAACTTCTTCATCATCAATCCGGGTGCTACCAAATTCGATTTCTGCCAGTGGTTCTCTGGCACTAAATTTCCAGGCATTATCAATCAGGTTTTCTAGTGCAGCCTGCACTAAGGTAAGGTCGCCCCGTGCTGTTAAGCCTGGATTAATGATTATAGCAATCTGACGTTCAGGTTCAGTTTCCTGCAGCGTTTTTATTATATCTTGGGTTAGGTTGCTGAGTTCTATAGTTTGGATTTTCAGATCGGCACGGGTGATGCGGGACAGCTTAAGTAGATCGTCAACCAGGTTGCTCATGTAGATAGCTGCTTTACGAATCCGGTCAAGATAGTGCAGCCCCTTTTCGTCAAGCTGACTGGCATAGCTCTCAGTTAGAGTAGCGCTGAAAGCATCCAGAGCTCTCAAGGGGGCACGGAAGTCATGTGATACCGAGTAGGCAAAAGATGTAAGTTCTTTATTTACTGCTTCTAACTCAATGGTGCGCTCCCTGACCCGTTGTTCAAGTTCTCGGTTCAGGGTGCGAATTTCATTTTCTATGGTTTTCAGATCGCTGATATCGCGGACCCATTCCATAAAAAATTCCACTTCACCGTCATCATTTAATAATGGAATTACGCGCAGGTCATACCAGGTACCTTCAATAATATTAATTATTTTTTGGAATGGCTTTTTACTTTTAATCACCACGCCTGCCTGGCAATCATGGCAGATTTGATCATGATCGCGGTATGTCTTGTAACACTTTGTATTTAAGAGGCGCTTATCTTCAGGAACAGCAGCAAAGCCTTGCCAGTTGCTGTAGATAATATTCATCTCGGTATCATGGATAGAAATCATATCGGGGATTAGGCCTAGCATTTTTTGAAAACGGTTTTCACTTTCGGCAAGAGTTTTTTCAGTTTTTTTACGTTCGGTAATGTCGGTGGCTATACTAAGCAGCGCTGGTTTACCAAACCAGTCAATTTTTTTTACAAATATCTGTAGGGGAAAAGTTGAGCCGTCTTTTCGCCTGTGCCGAACTTCAAAACTCGATTCACCTTTTTCTTTAATTTCTTTCATGCGGGAAGCGATCAGCTTGGCGCTGTCCGGAGTATCAAGTTCCTTCAGATTAATGCGCATGAATTCATCTTTTTCATAACCATGCATTGTAAAAGTGCGTTCATTAGCGTATAAGAAATTTCCCTCTGTATCATGGACAGTAATTGAATTTGGGGCGATATCGACAATAGTAGCCAGCTTGTTAATTTGTTCCTCGGCGAGCTTACGTTCGGAGATGTCGCGTGAAGATCCGTAAATACCGATAATTTTTCCACTGCGGTCTTTTAAAGCATTTATCAGGCTTTCCATCCAGATTGTATGACCATTCTTGTGGTAGTATTCAGCATGAACTAAGATCGGGTGATCGGAATTGCCTTGATCCCCTTTAGCCAACTGTTCCTGCAATTTAGAAATCATTAAAGCTATGGATGCAGGGGGCATTCTCTGTTCAATAGTTTGCTGCATCCTTTCTTCCGGTGTAAACCCGAAAACTCTTTGACAAGATGGGCTGATATAAGTTGCATTCAGCTCTAGGTCCATGATCCAGACTACATCGCCCATGTTTTCAGCAAGCAAGCGGTAATTTGCTTCGCTATTTATTAATGCTTCTTCAGCCTGTTTTCGTTCGCTAATGTCATTAAAAAATGCGCCAAAGTAGCCTGGTTTGTCACTGTAGACACTTAATTCATACCATCGTTTTAATGGCTCGGAATAACCGACAAAATGTTCTGCCTGCCCGCTTAAAGCTACTCGCCCACATTCAACTATCCAATTAAAGTCGTTCATTTCAATGCCGGGTAAAACTTCGGTAACCTTTTTGTTGATTATTTGAGAGCGTTTCAGGCCGGTTATTGTTTCAAAAGCAGGATTTACCTCTAAAAATATATAGTCCACCGGATTATTTTGATCATCGGTTATCAGCTGGTGGTAGGCAAAAGCAAAGGGTAGATTTTTAATTGACAAAGAGAATTCATCCGTGTTCCTGTTCACGAGTTTGTCCTTTCTAAAAAGACTTAAACAAACTGGTATCGATAAGAAGAGGGCGACAGTCATTGGTTCCTGGCTGCTTCAGTCCGTCTGGGCAGCTTAACTGCTGGTTGAAGTTATATAATGATTCTCTCTTTACACCATTATTCCTCTTTTTGCCCATTTATCTATACCCCCTAACCTGCTGGAGCGCAGGCGAAAAACCAGGATTCTTAGCAAAATACCTATCTGACAGGAATGCTTTTGATTGACAAAGGTTTCGCCGGCGTGTTAAAATCTCGAGTAGACTT
>CAZAKI010000111.1:0-2641 GCA_964485855.1 uncultured Syntrophomonadaceae bacterium
AGGATCAGCAATACCAGTAATCCCTTCTTCAACATCGAAACGCCTCCTCCGCTCTATAAAATATTAAGGCTCGAACTTACTGAACTGCTCCAAAGCTTTTGCTGGGGTAGAGAAAAGTCCAGCCCCCAGGGCGCATTCGAGAAATGGATGGCCGTTAGCAGGTCCAGGCGATCATCGCAATGGACAACCCGTTCCAAAGTCAGGGTGTGATCAATTAATGAGCCTTCAGCATAATAGATGCCCCGGCGCAGGTTCCTGGCCCCGCTGAAATCAGCGCCATATACTTTCATAAAGTTCCTTCCCAAAACCTACCAGCCCCAGGTGCCAGGCCCTCCCTTGAAGGGACCTTTAATGTTAGCAGTGATCCAACCTCCGTAGAAATCACCTTCCTGGGCTTTAACCCTTTCTCCATAAACATAGCAGGCATCTAGCTTCGATGGATAGAACGCCAGATGGTCCTTAATTATTTCATAACCACGTCTTGGCTGCTCATAAGCCCAGGCCACATTTTCAATCTTTATATCCGGCAAAACCAGATCAAAGTATACAGCTAGCCCCTTAAACTCACAGCTGCTTGTCCTGGCCGTCTTATTCAGCAATTCCATCAAGATATCTTTAGGCGGAATATAGAAAACCGGGGGATGGCTCGTTTCAAGCACTCTTAAGGTGCTGCCGCTCTTAGCCAGCACATAACCATTATGGCGCACTTCAATCAACCCGCTATAATTTTCAACCCTTGGCGGGCGGGGATAATCCCAGACTGACTCTTCCAGTTTCTTTACAATAATTATTCCTCCATTCTAATAGTAACTCAGATCGGTTGTTCACAACAGCCGGCACGCTCATATCAAACAGTCTTACTTTAGCAAAACCGTTCATTCCACTCTTATAAGCTGAGACACTCTAACGAGCCATCAAATTGTTCAGTTCATCTCAGCTATTAAGCTTTCTTTACTTACACTACAGAACAGCAACAGTTTCACAAAGTAATTAAAACAATTCGGCGAAACAGCTAACGCGGTTTTTGAAGCTTGTTTCATTTACTTAACCATATTTATGGTACGAAGCAATCCGGTCCAGCCGGAATGTTTTGTTGACCCTGCTTTGATGGCAGAACGCAGATAAATACATAACCCCGCCCATTCTAGTTACTCCAAGCGGGGTAACAACTCTATTTGTTCCCGGATTACTGCCGCCTAAGTAAAGCATCTCTACCGCCTGCTCGGCAATCATAGCCTCCCATAAGGTCTCAAAGCCATCCGGTGCCCTGCCCAGTGATGCTTCGTAGCCATCGAAGGACAGTCCGGGTACAATCTGAAGCAGCTCGCCAGAGTTTTCAATTTTAGGAGGCATACCAACCAACTTCAAAAAAATATCTTTAAGCAGCAGCGCATCTTCGAGCGCCCGGTGCTCAGCCTGTTCTGCCAAACGTAAGCTTCTTCCTACCGCCTCCATCTTATAGCTAGGCAAGTTCAACCGGTAACGGGCTAACGCCAGGGTATCAATAACTGGGTGTTCCGGTTTTGCCATGCCCAACCGGCTGTAGGCAAAGGCCAAAAAACCCATGTCGAAACCGGCATTGTAGGCCGTCATCACTACCGGTTCAGCGCCGATAAAGCGGGCAAATTCAGGCAACACTTCCTCGATCAGCGGCTGACCGGCCACCATTTCATTACTGATGCAATTTATCGACATCGCCCCGGGTGATATCTCGCACCGGGGATCCACCAACTGCTGAAAACTATCCAGGACAGTACCGTCGCCCCTAAAACGCACCGCGCCGATCTCAATAATCCGGGCAAACATCGGGTGCAGGCCGGTCGTCTCCAGGTCGAAGGCAATGAATTCCTCTTCGCTGATTCGCTTAAGTACAATCCTCACCTTACCCTAAAATCTTATAGTGTGATCAACTTAGCAATTAAGCCCTCTTGATGCTGGTTGGCCCACTCAAGATCGCTTTTCGACTAAGTTTATCCGTCAGCCCATTTAACCCAGTGCTGAAGTACCTCCATCGCTGGCGGCGGCAACTTCCTCGTCTCAGTCATCCAGTAATATTCACCGATCAGCTGGACAATCGTGGAACCGCTTCTGCCAATGGTTTGCGGAATTTCAGCAAATTCGACATTATTTTTTTCACACGATATTCTCAATGTATTTACATCACCTATTATGCGTTGTAAATATTTAAGATAAGAGGCTCCGCTCCCATCATGACCCAACCCGATTCTAATCGCCTCGTCCCAGGGAGCGGCAATCTCAGGTCTCAAGGCAAAGAGGATCTTAGATGCGCCCGTCGGTCCGACCGATATTCTCAAGAGCCTGCCACGCCTGGCCTTTGTAGAAGCTGTTTTGTCAACCAACGAATCATAGATAGTGGCAATTGCTTTAAGTTCGCGCTCATTCAATTCCCATAGTGTTTTTTCAGCAGGAATTGTATCAAGATCAACTTCGGTATACCATTTTTCTATAATATCAGCAGCTGTATCACGATACTCAAGCGAAAATTGGCGGCAGCCCCACTTATTTAGCCATATAATCAAAGCCTGCCGGTGTTTTTTATCAGCCAAGTTTAATTCACCATCAATAGTGCTGAAGAAATCTTTAAAAGTTCGATTAAATGGCGTAAAATTGTTGTAGATAT
>CAZAKI010000112.1:0-2578 GCA_964485855.1 uncultured Syntrophomonadaceae bacterium
GTCTAAAGAATACAGAGTAGCCGAGATAACCGAGTTGACGGGGGTATCGAAAGCGACACTTTACCGACGGCTGAAAGAGATCGATGCTTAAGATGCCGGGGGTTCATTATGTGGTATATGCTTTAGCTTACAATGGTTGCATGATCCCCAAGGGTATTGTTAACCCTTCCAGCGGGCTTTGCCTAAAAATACCCCCCTGCTTTAGTGCGCAAGCGCGCGCTCCACGGCCGAAGGCAGATGCTTTAGGTCCCATTTATCGATATAGGCTTCGGCCCCATTGGCGATCAGCTTCGCCGCCAGCTTTTCATCTATTGTGCCAGAGACAATGATTAAAGGCAGGTTGCGGCCGCTTTCTTTTAAAAGCTCCAGCGCTGCCGGAGCACTGAAAGTGGGTAGTCTGTGATCGGAGATTACCAGTTGCCACTTACTATCCTGCAGGGCCTCCTTAAATTCAGCGGGGTCCTGAACACAAATGTAGCTTGGTTCGTAGCCGGCGTCCTCCAGGGCCATGTTCATTAGCAACAGGTCGTCTTCATTATCTTCAATGATAATCATATTAACCTGTCTCATCTAAATCATCCTTTCTTGCTTTGTAGTGCTTGTGAAGGCAGGGTGAAATAGAAACAGGCACCTTTGCCTGGTTCGCTTTTCGCCCAGAATTCTCCGCCGTGGCGATTAATAATCCGGTAGGCCATGTTTAACCCGATCCCGATCCCAGGGTAATCTTCCTCATCGTGCAGTTTTTGAAACGGCATGAAGAGCTCTGCTGAATGCTGTTGGTCAAAGCCAACGCCATTATCCCTGACAAAGTAAACGGTGCGCCCGATCTCTTCAATAGCACCGCATTGAATATGGGCCCTTTCTGCCCCCGCGGTAAACTTCCAGGCGTTTTCAAGCAGCTTTTCCAGGGCAACGCTTACTAGATCACTGTCACCCATCACCTTCATCCCTGGCGTAACTACTGTTTCAACTCGGCGGGCAGGTTCAGCACGGCGCAACTTTTCTAAATGAGACAGGGCTAAAGCACTAAGATTGACTTCCTCAATCTCAAGGTCCTGACTGACTACCAGTGAGAGCTGCAGCAAGCCATCGGTTAAGTCTTTCATTGCATCAATCTGCCGGTTGATCCGCCTCAAGTAATCACTGGCCTGGTCGCTTAACTGACCAGCGCATTCTGCCATAAGTGCTTCGCTAAAGCCCTTAATGCGGCGCAGGGGTGCTTGCAGGTCGTGCGATACTGAATTAGTGAAGGCATCAACCGCAGCCCGCTCGCTGGCCTGCCGCCTGAGGGCCTCTTCGGCCCTTTTACGTTCGGTGATGTCGATATGGGTGCCGAAAACCCAGAGCGGCTTGCCATCTTCGGTCCATGAAATAACTTTGCCCCGGTCATTAATCCAGACCCAGTGCCCATCTTTATGCCGTATGCGACATTCAATATCGTATGCATCAAGCTCTCCCCTAAAATGTTTTTCAAGCATCCGGTTGCTTGCTTCCAGGTCGTCGGGATGAGTATGATCAACCCAGGTTTTAATCGAGATAGGGGTGAGCTCCTCTAAGCTGTAGCCGATAATTTCAGCCCATTTTTCATTAAATACTGTTTCTCCGGTCTGGGCATTCCATTCCCAGGTACCTACATTTGCTCCTTCCACGATGTTGGCCAGGCGCTCTTTCTGGTTATTGATCTGATCCTGGGCTTTCTTTCGATCGGAAATATCAATAAAGGTTTCCAATAAAACTTCTTCGCCTTTGAGGTTAATTTCAGTGACCGACTTTAAGATGGGAATAACCTGACCATCAAAGCGGCGCAGGATCCGCTCGGAATTATCGAGTTTTTGACCCTTATCCAGGATCGGGCATTCATGCTGTTCAGCCGGGCAGAGATACTCACCGCATCTTTTGCCAATCAGTGCTTGAGGATTTTCAACCCCGGCCAGTTTGCAGACCACCGTATTAACCCAGCGGATAGTGCGGTTTTTATCAATAATTGCCACCCCGAAAAGGGTGTTATCTAAAATGTCATTTAGGGCTTTGTTAGCTTGGGCCAGTTCAGCAGTTCTCTTTCTAAAGTAATCTACAGAGGCCCCTAATCCGCTGCCAATTAGGATATACATCGCAAGGGAAACAATAAAATTGATTAACAGTGCGCCTTGTAAAGAAAAAGCAATAATCATGACCAAGGTGGCCCAGAGTGCAGCGGGTAACCCTCCGCGCAGGCCCCATTTAAGACTGGCTAAAATGATGGCTATCAGGCCGATCAGGCCGATATAGACCAGGGAAACAAACCAGGGTAGAACCATGATTATAACGGCTATGATTACTGCTGATCCTAATGGCGCATCAACGTTAATGCTGCTAAGTTTTTTGTCTAGTTTCACCTGCTATGCTTTTTCCTTTCTGCGCAAAGGCCAATCAATATAATAATAAGATCTATTTAGGGCAAGGTAAAGTAAAAAGTTGCCCCTTTGCCCACTTCGCCCTCCGCCCAAACCCTGCCACCGTGGCGGTTGATAATCCGCTGCACCGTGGCCAGCCCGATACCGGTGCCGGGGAATTCACCCACCTTATGCAGGCGCTGGAA
>CAZAKI010000113.1:0-2453 GCA_964485855.1 uncultured Syntrophomonadaceae bacterium
AGAGCGGAGGAGGCGTTTCGATGTTGAAGAAGGGATTACTGGTATTGCTGATCCTGGTGATTGTTATTGCAGGTGCAGTTTATATTTTCTTGCGTACAGGCTTACCGGATTACCATTCAGATGTTGACGCACCTTCGCTATCGGCGCCGGTAACGGTGGAACGAAACAGCTACGCTGTGCCCACCATTACTGCCGATTCCATGGAGGATCTCTTTTTTGCCTGGGGCTATGTCAATGCCCAGGACCGGCTCTTCCAGATGGAGTTTACCCGCCGGGTAGGGCAGGGGAGGATCTCTGAATTTGCCGGTGCTGATAACTTAAGCCGTGATATTTTTCTGAGGGCTGTCGGTTTTGAAGAACGGGCCAAAGATTATGTGCAGATCATGGATCCTGATTTGAAGCATCTATATCAACGTTATGTCGATGGCATTAACCATTACCTGGATTTGCATGGGCCCAACCTCTACATGAAGCTTTTGGGGATGGAAGAAGAGCAGTGGGCGATATCAGATTCGATTGTTGTTGGCATGATGCTCAATTGGTCGCTAGCCTATAACATGCAGCACGAGCTTCTCTATCAGCGCATCATTGACCAGGTTGGGCTTGAACAGGGCCGAAAGCTTATTAATTATGTGCCGGATGGCACACCCACTTCAGTTGATAATCTTGGGTTAAACGAGCTGAAAGATGGCGAGCTGGCAGCGGTGATGGATTATTACGACTGGTTACTCGGTTGTCGTTCGGCTTCAAACGGCTGGGCGGTGGGGCCGGAATTGACCGCTCACGGCGGGGCCATTTTGGCCAGCGATATGCAGGTTCACAATTCGAAGCTGCCCAATGATTTCTACCTGATAGGTCTTAAGGCCGGTGATTTTGAAGTTACAGGGGCCCAGATTACCGGGTTACCCTTTGTTGTATCAGGCTATAATCGCCACTGCGCCTGGGGAGTCACTAACCAGGGAGCAGATATGGTTGACCTTTTTAAGGAAAATATCGACTGGGAAAAGAAAACCTACCGCTTTGCGGGTACAGATTATCCCCTGACTGAAAAAGAGTTTACCTTTAAGATCAAAGGTGAAGAACCGGTTGTGAAAAGTGTCTATTACGTTGAACATAAACCGGTTCTCAGTGAGGTTTTTGGTGATTTGGGCATCGATATCAGCCTTGATTGGACCGGTTTTGATGATATGGACTTAAAAGGTTTCTACCTGATGAATGCGGCCAAGAATTACGATGAATTTATGGAAGGGGCAGATTACCTCCGCATCTCTCCGCAGAACCTGGTATTTGCCGATGACCAGGGCAATATTGCTTACCGGGTGATCGGCTCGCTGCCTTTGCGGGTCGAGGGAACGGGCAACCTGATTGCCGATGGTGAAACAACCCTGCGCAATTGGGATGGCAATATCCCTGATGAAGATTACCCTGGGGTGAAGAACCCGCCCTGGCATTATGTGATTACCGCCAATAACAAACCGGCTAATGATTACCCTTATGCATTGAATGGCACTTATTCGCCGGGATATCGTTACGAGAATATTGCCCGACTGCTTGAGGGAAACACGGCGATTGATCCCGAGCTGATGAAAAAGGCTCAAACCGATACTTTCACTGTTCTTGCCGTCAAAATGCAGGGGATTGTAAAAGAGCATGTGCAACTAGATGATAATGATGATCCGAACCTTAAGAAGGCGTACGCACTCTTACTGGGCTGGGATGGCGACAGCACCATTGATTCGGCGGCAGCTTCGATCTACAATACTTTCTACGTGCGTTTTGCCTTTAATACTTTAGCTGATGAACTGGGTGATGAGCTGGCGGCAGAATATATTAAAGAACGCTACATCAGCATGGAAAGATTCTTTGACCTGGTAGAGCAGGCGGATGATTTTTTCAACAACATCAATACAACCGAAAAAGAATCGGTAGCTGATATTGCAACGCTTGCTTTTATTGAGAGCTGTATGCTTTTAGAAGAGACCTTTGGTAATCCCGACCCGGAGAGCTGGAGGTGGGGGGAGATCCATCAGATCCGCTTTGATCATGTTCTGGGCTCTTCTGCTCTGCTACGGCCCCTGGTCAATTACGGTCCGTTTCCGTTTGCCGGTGATGGCGAAACAAACAAGCGGGCCCGGTTTAACGAAGTGGCGCCGCCGTACATCGCCGATCTTGCCTCGGCCCCGCGGATTGTTGTTAGTTTCGAACCGCAGCCGAAGGCTTACATGATGCTGATTACCGGCCAGAACGAGTATTTTATGAGTAAACACAACACCGATATGACCGATGCCTGGCTGGCCAATGAGTATTTCTCGGTTGATGATGAGCCGGTTAAATACGTGATGAAGCTGGTGCCTTAGGGCTGGCGAGACAGTAAGTAAAGCGGCGGGCAGCCAGGCTTGCACCTTAAATGATATTTACGTGGGCAGCTCCCGCGGGCGCTTTTTGCTCTATAT
>CAZAKI010000114.1:0-2417 GCA_964485855.1 uncultured Syntrophomonadaceae bacterium
TTTTTTAGCCAATTAAATCAAGAGATATTTAGCTAACTCGCAACTGAATAGTTAAACAAGCTTTAATGCAAACAAATGCCAATCTAGGAAACATAAGAACAGCAAGAAACTTTTTTTCATGCTCATTGAAAATAATTAGTTGACAGGTCGGGAGATTTACTGTATTTTTATGTTGAATGAAACTTCAATCAAAAAGTAGGTATGTTAGTGCCCAGAAATAAAGAGGAAAACCAGCGGATAAAGGATGAACGGCGGGAACAAATCCTGTCTAACGCCCTGAAGCTTTTCGCCAGGAACGGGCTTGCGGCCACAAAAATTTCAGACATCGCTCTGGCAGCCGAAATCTCCCAGGGGCTCATCTATCACTACTATAAATCCAAGGAAGAAATCTTTGTTGAACTGATTAGCTTTGCCTTTGATCGGATCAACCAGGCTTGCCTGTGGCTTGAAAATCAGCCCCTGCCACCGGCAGAAAAGATCGCATTTGCCATCCGGGAGCTGCTCCGGCTGCTGGAGGAGGACGAAAACGCCGCCCGCTACCACCTGCTTATTGCCCAGGCAACGGCCACAGAGGCCATACCGGTTAAGGCAAAAGAGATTATTAAACAAAAAAACACATTGCCTTATGAATCCATAGAGCGCATCATGGCAGCCGGCCAAAATGAAGGCACCATCAAGCAGAATAATGCCAGAGAACTGGCCCTGGTGTTCTGGACATCCATCAACGGGCTAGCCATTTATAAGGCGGTCCACGGGAAAAAATTCAAAGCGCCGAACGCTACTATACTAATCAACATGTTTGTCAATGAATATGGGAAAGAAGAAAGTGAGTGAGACTAAAATGCCCAGTTTAAGAGGCCGTATGGTCAAATTCATGCTGCAGCACCGTCATCTATTTCAGTTTAAGCTAAGACAAGAACTAGTTGACTGGAACAAATATGAATCTATCCTTAAATTTCGACAGGAAGTTGAAGACGGCGCTGGAAAATTTGGCAAGATGCCTGGTAAAATAATAGTGACCCCTGTTGAAATTGATCAACTCGATGCCGAGTGGATCTCACCCGGCCAGGCACCACTTGACCGGGTGATACTCTATTTCCACGGTGGCGGCTACGTAACCGGAACCTGCCATTCCCACCGTGCCATCACCGCAAAATTTGTGAAAGCTGCAGACACACCGGCACTGCTATTTGAGTATCGCCTGGCACCGGAAAACCCCTACCCCGCTGCGCTGGAAGATGCAGTTACAGCCTATCGTTATCTGTTGGAACAGGAAATCAAACCTTCCAAAATCGTTTTTGTGGGCGATTCCGCCGGTGGTGGTCTGTGCCTGGCAACACTACTGGCCATTAAAGATCGGAAAATGCCTTTTCCTGCAGCAGCTGTAGCCTATTCGCCCATCACAGATTTTACCTGCTCGGGCGAATCCCACCAGACAAAGAAAAACGTTTGTCTCTCGCCTCTAGGGATGGCGCCGGCACTGGCAAAACATTATGCAGGCGACCAGGATCTTACCCTGCCAACTATTTCTCCCCTCTATGGTGATCTAAAAGGGCTACCGCCCTTACTCATCTACGCCGGAGAAGACGAAACCCTTCGTGATGACGCAGTCCGGTTTGGTGAAAAAGCGCAAGCGGCCGGCGTAGATATTACCATGCACATCGGTAAAGGTATGTTTCATTGTTATCCGGCTACCGCGCCCCTCTTCCCCGAGGCAACTAAGGCTTTTAATGAAATATGTGCCTTTGTACAGAAAATGGTACAGGAGTAACCTTTGACAATGACTCCCGGTTAATATGTAAAATTTGTGGGTTAAAAAGAGACGCTGTGGGTTCCGGTGCGTGTTTATGACAATGTCATAATATCCTTTTCAATCTTATAAATGAGCAATCAGTCAGGTGTTGTATGGCATTCCCTGTGCCCGGCATAAAGATGAAAATATTCTTCTAAACAACCGATTTCTCGTTTTTTAATTTTTGTCAGCTTCTTTGCCGGTTCAGGCTGGTTATGGTAAGCTGCAGGGCTGTGGCAAATAAAACCCACAGCAAGTAGGGTATATTAACTAGGGCTACCCAGTTTAAATAAGACCAGATCATCGTCATAGCCCAAATAAGTGTTACTGCTACCAGCACTATGTCGACAGAAGCCAGAAAATTGTTTTTCAGCCCAAATTGAAAGTATGTAAAAGAAAAATTAAAAATTAGGTTTAAGATAAACGGCAGGGTAACTATCCAGGGCAACGCGCCTTTTGCTGCCTGGTAAAAAATAGTGCCAAAGGACAAGAAAATTAAAATATAAAGCACCGACCACACCGGCCCGAAAACTGAACCGGGTGGCGCCCATGAGGGTTTCTTTAGCGCCAAGTACCAATTACTGCTATCCATGTTAAACACCTTCTTCCAGTTGTAAGTGCACCT
>CAZAKI010000115.1:0-1071 GCA_964485855.1 uncultured Syntrophomonadaceae bacterium
TAAGTGGCTTTGCACGATCAGCATTTCTATTATTCTCTATCTTTTTCTTGGGCATTCACCTGTGAAGTTGCAACGAAGTCTCGTAGCACCCCTTCAGTAATTCTCCATTGTTTGCCGCCGCCCAGTTTAACACCGGCGATCTTACTTTCGCGCAGCCAGTTCCTAACGGTTGAAGGCTGAACGCCTAAGCATTCGGCCGCCTGTTCTACGTTTAAAAGTTTTTCCATTCTCAAGCCCTCCTCAGTTCTCTATTTAAACTTTTTGTTTTGATTTTTCTCTTTCCAAATCCATTTTATACTTCTAAAGTTTTCGCAATCTATCAAGTCTCCGGTGGCAGCATTTTATTTTAATAGCATGTCTATGCCGAGTTTTGCGAAATTCTGCGTTGCCTTACTCGCACGCTATCCGCTGTTAACAGTGCAGTTATTTAATGCCTCCCTGCTGTTATTGTACTGTTCGGAGCATCTAAGTTTAATTGGAATCTGGGCAATTATTCAGGCGGCAATGATTAAAGGTGCTAAAATAGCAAAGATTTGGTGACGCTAATGGTAAGTTATAGAAAAAATTACCTGAATTCCTCGTAAAAATATTCTGAAATGAAGGAAATTTGGATTTAGCGTGGAATTTGGATTTTAAATGAATCAATCCAACAGGAGGACTGACAATGACAGAAGAGCAAAGCGGATCACAAAAAGAAAAGTCAGGCAAGAAGGGCTTGATAGGCCTATTGGTGACAATTATCGTTTTACTGGTGCTTGCCCTGATCTTTTTTGCTACCCCCTTAAAAGAGTTGGTCCTGGCGAAAAAGAACGCTCCGGTGATCACCCTTGAGCTGCTCAAAGGACCGGAAGCAGATGCGACCAGTGGCAAGTTCCTCTTTCAGGTGGAAGCAAAAGTGACGGGTTATCCGGTACCCGAAGTTACTTTCAACCGCTATGACGACCCGGAAGAGGTCGGTGAAAATGTAATTACCGTACTCCTGGCTGATAAGGAGACCTTTACCCTAGTGGCTGTGGCGGAGAATTCTGAGGGTAAAGCGACGGCACAGATCGAACTGACGGCGGAAGAAAG
>CAZAKI010000115.1:1171-2303 GCA_964485855.1 uncultured Syntrophomonadaceae bacterium
ACCCGAACCTGAGCCTGAACCCGAACCGGCAAACCAGCCGCCGGTCATCACGAGCATCATTATCCCGGACGGGCCACTCCGTACCGGCGAGGCTTATAGCGTCACCGCCCAGGCAAGCGATCCGGACGGGGACGCTCTAACTTACCAGTGGAGCATTACCGCTGGAACAGCAGCCGACCTGAACGCCAACCCCTTCTCCTGGACCACCCCGGACGATCCGGGTGATCCACAATTGTCGGTGGTGGTGCGTGACGGAAAGGGTGGCGAGGTGGTTTTAAGCAAGCAGGTTCCAGTCGGCTACCTCGAGCTGAAACCGTTGCAGGAGCAGAGCGGCCGGATCATTGCAAATGAGCAGGTGCAGGCTGGTCAATGTATCTTTGTCGGGGACAGTAACACCAATAAAATTGTGCGCGGCTATATCTTCTTTAACATCAGCGATCTGGAGGATCTGACCCTCAAGTCGGCGAAGCTGCGTCTGGGTAACCCCAATGTATGGGGGAACCCCTCTTTTATGCACGGTACTATGGGAACCAAAGGGCTACGAATCAATGTTGCTCTGTGGGGAAACCGGGGAAGCGAAGCACTTATCCTCTCGGATTACAACTTGCCCGGACAAACCATAATCGGGTACACCGACTATGACATCACTTTTACCAGCGTGGCCGGGGAAAGCAGCAAGCAATTTGTGGAGATGCTGCAGGACGCCGTTAACAACGAATACAGCCGTTTTCTAGTCCGGCTGTTCTTCAGCAGTGAAACATCCAATACGGACGGCCAATGGGATGGCGTGGAATATCAAATAAATGATATCTACCTTTATGTGACCTTCTAAACGGCAGTATTGGCAACGCGGGCCTGTAAGAGTGTGATCCGGGCCCGCTTTTCCTTCAGGGAAAAAACAAGACGGTTCTCGTGCTTCCTAACGATTGCCGGAAAAAGATGTGAATCGATCGATGCCACAGCGGTAATCCTGTATGCTTATGTAATGTAGGATAATAGTTCATGTTTAAAAAAACCAGCGACAAAAAAAATAGCTGTGCGACCACTACCATGGCTTTCCGCAGTATGTCAAAGATGCTTTGCACAGCAAGTTGCCCTGCTCATCCATTCAGATAAAGGCTTTAATGAGTCT
>CAZAKI010000116.1:0-2301 GCA_964485855.1 uncultured Syntrophomonadaceae bacterium
TCAGCCTTTATTTCAAACAGCATAAGGCAGAGTACTACCGTCTTCTGGATCTGGTTCGTACTGAAGGCAATTGGGAAGCTTGGCTTGATTTTTTCCTGGAAGGAGTGGAGTTGATAGCGTCCAGTGCCGTAGAAACGGCTAAACGGTTATTGTCGCTTATCAAGCAGGATGAACAGAAGATTTCAACTCTGGGTCGCTCTGCTTCTACTGCCTTGCGGGTTTTTCGTATTCTGTGTGAGCGACCCCTGGTTACCCTAAACCAGGTTTCTGAAACTACAGGTCTTTCCTTTCCCGCTGTATCCAAAGGTATTCGACAACTTGAAGAAATTTATATTGTTCGAGAAATAACCGGCCAACAACGAAACAGGGTTTTTTCTTACCACCAGTGTCTAAGCATTCTAAACGAAGGCACAGAATTGTAAAGTTAGAAAAAAGAGCAAAATGGGGTCAGGTTTTGGAATATAAGATTTGAAATGATAGAATTCCAGCATGCAAACACAGAGGCGAACATAGAGAAACACAGAGGGACGTCAGACTGTGCGATAAATATAGTTTGCAACTAAATCAACCGTCACAGAACCCTGACTTTGCCACCTTTTTAAAATAAGTTTTTAACCTCTGGCTTAACCGGTGCTTATGCTAGTACCGACTTTTCTCTTTCCTGTAACCTTCTAACTATTTCCTCGACCCCGAGGATATTAACAACCCTTTTAAAGTTGTAAGCAGTGTAGGTCAGGGCAGTTTCTGTTGAAACATTACCAAGGCCTCTGGTCAGGAAGTAGCTACCATCCCACCAGCGTTTGATCGTGCCAAAGGGATGCTCGACAATCATCTGCCTTTGCTTATACCTGGCAAAGTCTTCCTTGCTCTTTAAGTCAAGCGAATCCAAGAAATCCTGATCTTTACAGCGATAAATGCTACGCCCTTTTTCACTGCTGCTGCAGCGGGCCTTTTCTTTACAAACCTGACAAGCCTTGAAGTTACGATAGTCATAGCCGACTAAACCATCTTTCTTAGTTGTTCTGGTTCTCGCGTACTTCAGTTCTTCACCGGCTGGGCAGATATAGACATCTTTTTGTTTGTCATAGCTAAACTTATCAGCATAAAAGTCCTTGTCACCGGTGCGGTTGCCCCTTTTTTGTTTGCTAACATAAGGTCTGATCTTGTTTTCAACACAAGTTTTCAAACACTTTGTTTCGTAGTAACCTTTATCGGCAAGGACATCAAGCTTTTCTACTTCAAAGATCTCTTTCGCTCTTAGGGCCATCGGGGACAGTTTCCCTAGATCGTTCGGTTCATTGGTGACTTTAAAATCACAGATCAGCTTATGTTTATGATCTACGCTTGTTTGTACGTTGTAAGCAACATCAACGTTATTGTTGTTGTTATTCATCAGCCTCGCATCGGGGTCAACCGTCGATATCTCGCTTTGACCGCTTGTTTCGAGTTCTTTTTCCAGATCTTCAAAACGGGTTTTGCGTCTTTTTAGCTCTTCGATCCTTTTTTCAAGTTCCTCTGCATTCGGCTGGCGGTCTTCTTTTTCTAATGCATCATTTTTATCTAACTCGTCTAAGTAACGGTCAATCTTTTCGTCGATATATTTCTTGTGCCGCTCAAGCTTCTTTTTACTGAAGTTGTTCTTCTTCGAGTTCGAAGCCTTAAATTTAGTGCCGTCGACCGCTATGGTTTCTTTGCCAAAGAGATCCCACTCTTTACAGAGCCGAACGAAGTCTTTGAAGATTTCTTTGATCGCTATCTTGTTATTTTTTCTAAAGTCAGCGATGGTTTTAAAGTCAGGGGCCTGCTTTTCTAAAAGCCACAAAAGCTCAACATTTCTTTTTGCTTCGTGCTCCAAACGACGCGATGAACGAGTCCGGTTGAGATAGCCATAAAGGTAGAGCTTGAGCATGATTCGCGGGTCATAAGGTGGGCGGCCTACCGATGGTGCTGTGGCAAAGTTAAATTTTAAGGCGCCCATATCCAGCTGTTCCACATAGGCATCAATGACCCGGACCGGATTATCGCTTGTGATGTAGTCTTCGATACTTTCCGGGAAAAGGGTTGTTTGGTGACGATCGACTCCTTTTATGTAGGGCATAATCCACCTCGCTGACCTTTATTTTCTTAGATAGATCATACCATATATGTTAGTTTTTGTGTACCTTTATTTGTGATAAAATACATATTATCACACAGTCTGCCGTCCCCCTGTCTTGAAAGAACCGTCCCCCTGTCTTGTCTTGTAGTGTCTTGTAGTAGTAGAAGGCCTCCCGGATTAAGGGGAGGCCTGATTGAAAAATA
>CAZAKI010000117.1:0-2268 GCA_964485855.1 uncultured Syntrophomonadaceae bacterium
ACCTGTTAACATTCTAACCCCAAAATAGATCAGCAATATTCCCACGGCGACATTCATTACCTGAATCACGGTTGCCGGTAAAAACCGGCCCGAGGTAGCACCGATTACAGCAATTAATGTGAGGAAAAACAAGGTGGCCAACACAGTGCCGAAACCAAAAATATAGATTTCACTTCCCGCCATATCACCTTCAGCCAGTCTGGCGGAAAATACACCTGCCCAGAATATGATGGTCAGCGGGTTTGAAGCTGTGATCAGCACCGCCCGCTGAAAAACGCTGCCGGCTTCTACACTTTGGGCCAGGTTAAGACCGGGAATAATTGATAAACCGAAGACCCCCAGCACCGTGCTGATCCCAAAAGCGATTAAGATCAAGGCACCGAATATTTTCATGACGAAAGCAGCTTTATCCTTTTGAATGATTGCACCTATACCGATCATCGCCGCCACGATAAAGATAGCATCAACCAGTGCAGCACCGATCACTCCGGTCGAAGCTGTCATAAAACCGCTCATTAAAGAAGTTTGAAATATAAAGAGGGCAACCGGCCCGACAGCAAGCTGTAATAACATGCCAAAACGAAACCCTTTAACCAGCAATATCAGCACCCCTTCGAATTTACTAATAACCATTGTCTCACATCGCAAAATAGCTTCAGCTTCGGCATATTAGGAGGCATTTCCTCCCTCTATTCTATACGGAAAACTTACACTTTGGATTAATATAACGGCCCTTTGCCTGCGTATGATTTCCATATTGGATTGCCTCTTCGGGGCACCTGTTGATGCAGGCAAAGCACTGGACACAGTTATGGCCCCATACCGGTTTACTCTCTACCACTATATTTTTCGTATTACACATTTCTGCACAAAGACCGCAGGCAGTACAGTTATCCGTTGTATAAAACTTCTTCGTATCCATGGCATATTTCTTAAAAAAGAAGTTTGTAATATAGGATTTTTTAAAAGGTTGGGTCCCTATAATCGTATCAAAGAGATCATCCTGTTTTGCTTTTATGGCTATACTTATCTCAGTAAGACGGTCTTCGGCGGCAGCTAATTTCTTTTCTACCTCTGCTTCGGAATCAAGATTATAACTGCCAATCATATAATTGTTCGGCATTATCAGAGAGAACCCACTGCTTAACTTTAGACCTTTGCGCAGCAGGCTTTTTTTGAGAATCCGGGTTGTATAACCTTCCTCATCACCACAGGTTGCAACAGAAAAAATATAATTATTGTGGTAATTATTGATCTTCATTGCTTTGATCAGATCCATCACCATATAAGGAGCCTGCCAGGCATAGACGGGAAAAACAAAACCCACTTTTTCATCCGTAGAAAGAGAGTAGTTTAGCGGTCTTCCACGATTCAATTCAGCTGCGATTGAAACCAGCGGTTCATCAAGTTTATTGCTTAAAAACTGAGCTGCATAAAGTGAGTTACCTGTGCCCGTAAAATAAAAGATCATGATCGTACCTCATTTCTAATAGTATTTTATAACAATCTACTTGCAATGCGCTTGACCTTATCGATGTCTTTGCCTATGATGATCAAAATCTCTCTAGATATTGTAGCAAACCAGGGTTTAAATTACCTTGAAATACAGCACTTAAAAAATTATTGGTGTAGAATATGAGCATCACGTTTTCACCAGAAGGGAAAAAGAATCAATAAACACATCCAATCAAAGTTACAAACACCAGCCTAAATTTGCCTGATTCTAAAGTGGAGGTCTACAATTATGGAAAATGGTTATCATATAAAACCAGCAAAACCGGAACATATTCCTGCCCTGCCCGCTATTGAACGTGCAGCGGCTGAAATTTTTCCGGAAGGAATGATCTCTGATCAAGCAAAAAACTACGTTCTATCTCTGGAAGAGTTTAAAAAGGCTTTAGCTAAAAAGCATCTTTGGGTAGCAGTTACTGCAGATAATCAGCCAGTCGGCTTTGCTCTGGTTACAGTTTATGCCAGTGGCCAATCAGCTATGTTGGCAGAATTAGATGTCGATCCGGATCATCAACAGCAAGGGCTTGGCAAGGCTCTGGTGAAAACGGTTATTGAGTGGGCTCATCACAAAGGTTTTCGGCATTTATCGCTAACTACATTTAGCACTATTCCTTGGAATGCTCCTTTTTATGAAAAGATGGGTTTCCGGCGTTTATCCCAAAATGAATTGACAGCCACGCTAGTAGCAGTTCTTGAGAAGGAAGATGAACTTGGCCTGAAGAACAGGGTAGCAATGCAACTTGATTTATAATTTTT
>CAZAKI010000118.1:0-261 GCA_964485855.1 uncultured Syntrophomonadaceae bacterium
AAATCCCCGAATGACTGTAGGTGACATAGTAGGAGAGTCATTAATTATTCATAAAATTGTAGGTTGGGATATTTCATCATGTTTTTTGGCTTCTGCACCAGGCGGATTAACTGTAATGACTGGCTTAGCAATTAAATATCATAAAAATTATACTGACATTGCATTAATACATATTTGTAGATTAATTGTTATTAAAACTTGTATTCCTTTCTTTTTTTGGGTTTGTGTTAGATAGCATTTATTTCCGTTTTCATAATCTTT
>CAZAKI010000118.1:271-2250 GCA_964485855.1 uncultured Syntrophomonadaceae bacterium
CAGATATAATTTGTTAATATCAGACGCAAATAATAAGTCCCGGTTTTTGGTATGCTTCTAATAAGAGCAGAATCTCTCAATATGCATAGATATTGATATTTAGACATAATGTTTGATAACAATTTGAGTCTTTTTATTATTTGTTTGCATATAACTGACTTTCCGCACCCTTGCACTTACCAATAAATGTTTTCTCTGTCACTAATTTTTGAACTACACCTACGGAGGTGAAGTAAAAATATCAAAATCAAATCCGGCCATCTTGAGCACCCTAGTTAGCTCCCTGTAACGTTTTGGCAGTTGCCGCTCGATGGTTGTGCCATCATTTAGCCAAATAATCTTGATTGCGGCAAACAAATCGAGCACCTTTTTGGCCGTTGGGGCAAAACTTTTCTTCTCCCCGACTAACATGATCGGTTCAGTTTCAGTTGATAAGACTTTGCGCACCCTGATCTGTAAGATCATGTAGAGCGCTAAAGCAATTAAGGCCACATAACAGAGCGCTTCGAGCCGGTCACTTCTCTTGATATTAAGCGGCCCGATAAAGACTGGATCTTTGATAAACTTGAAACGGTTTTCCACCACAGCCTGGTTGCGGTATTCGCTTAATACCTCTACTGCACCTAAGGTTTGATGGTTGGTGATAATGACAAAGCAGCTCAGTTTTTCTTTCAGCTTGTCATAGTAACCTTGATCAAGAGTAACGGTTACCGTTACCTGGTAACAGCTCTGGTAGACTCTCTGTTCATCTTTCGGTGGACGGCCCTTTTTAAGTCTTTTTTCAGGGATCTCGATTAAGTCTACTGTGCCGGTTATCTTAAACAGACCGCCACCCAGTTCTTTAATGAAGCAGTCAAGGGCTGCTTCGGCGTCAGGCCGGCAGGCGAACTGTTTTGCTCCAAGAGTAGCAATCTCTTTTTCCAACTCTTTTTGCTCACTCTTGACCCGGTTGTCCAGTTTTTTAAGTTTACGTTTATCAAGGGTGGAGGAATGAACAACCAGGAAACGATAACTTTTACTATCTATCTGCTCCAAGTATTCGGTTAAACGGTAGTAGGCCTTATCTTTGCCTTCGGCCAGTTGGCCAAGGTTAGACCAGTTGTTCTCACTAAAAGCCTTTAAGGTCAGCGCTTCGACCAAATCGTAAGTGGCCGGAAGACGGGAAATGAACTTTAGCCCAAGTTTTTCAGCCAAAAGAAGGTTTTTGTCAGTGACAAAGGCAGAGTCAGCAACGTAAGTCAGGGTTTGAAGCTTTTCAGGGGTAAAGTGTTCCGGTAAAGAGCTTAAAAGAAACCGGTTCCAACTCTTGTCATCTAGGTTGCCGTCTAAGATTTCGCCTAAAAGGGGATAACCTTGTGCATTGGTCACTAAACCGATTTTGAACTGTTTAAGATCTATTCTTCGTTCTTTGTTGTAGCCAAAGGTAATATTGAGGCCCTTTTCCAAAGGGTAGTCGCCGTAAACCATCTTGGCAGTGGTGTCAGCGTGCAGGGTGTCAAAGGGCAGCTCTTCCTTAAGAAGAGCCTTTAAAGCAGTATGGCAGAACACTTTCTTTGCGCCTGCGGCATGGATTTTATCTAAGGTTCTGGCTAATGCGTCATCGTTAAAATCGCTGCTTTTGTAGCCTTTGCCGAAGATTAGCTCCACATCCATTTCGGCATAGTGCTTTTCTACCAGGTAAAGGGGGCTTCTGCCGAGCAGGATGTCAATGACCATGGCTAAGGTATGAGTACCGGGATCGATAAAGCACTGCTTTTCGTCCCATTCTACCGTTTCATTGACAGCCTGGACGATGCCCAGTTGTCTGCCTAAAGCGGCAAGCAGTGGGGCCGGGCCAACGTCTCTGACGTCGATATCCATTGCTTAAGTCCCCTGTCTCATAAGGTTTTTACCTTATTCGACAGAGGCTGTTCTAGTACCTTCCTGAAAGTGGAAAAAAGTAAATTATTTTTTCAAAGATCAAGGGTGCGGAAAGTCAG
>CAZAKI010000119.1:0-2136 GCA_964485855.1 uncultured Syntrophomonadaceae bacterium
TTGTATCGTAAACGAGGCATCAATTTGCTGGTTGCCGATTATCGCGGTTATGGTGCAAGCGGCGGTAAACCGACTTTCCATGACCTGGTGGCTGATGCCCGCATTATATTTGAAACATTGGATGAATCGATCGCCGCTGAAGGTTATCAGGGGCGGTGGGTAGTGATGGGGCGTTCACTGGGGAGTATATCAGCCTTGGAACTGGCATCTGCTTACCCGCAGGAAATTGTCGGGTTAATAATTGAAAGCGGTTTTATTAGTATCGCGGGGCTGATCCACCATCTTGGTTTGCCGTCACCCGGAGATCTCAGCGCCCTGGAATCTTTTTATCGCAAGCTGGTTGAAAACATCGTTATGCCAGCGTTAATTATCCACGGGGAATCTGATCGCCTGGTGCCCTTAATTCAGGGGAGGGATCTTTTTGAAACCCTTAGCTCAAATAACAAAGAGCTGGTAGTAATCCCTGCGGCCGATCATAATGATATTATGTTTGTTGATTCGACCAAATATATGGATGCCATCGATGATTTTATGAGGAGGGTCTAAAATGGAAGTTAGAAATATTATGACCGAAGAAGTAATTACTGTATCAACAGGTGATTCTGTTGAAACCTGCGCAAAGCTACTGCAAGAAAATAATATTAGCGGTTTGCCGGTTCTTGATGAAGCCGGTAAAGTAGCCGGCATTGTTACTGAAGGCGACTTAATCAGGCGGGCTTCGAGAGTAAAAGCCCCCGGCTACCTGGAAATCCTGGGAGGCTTGATTTACCTCGGTAGTCCCAAGAAGTTTGTTGACGAACTGCAGCGGGCTATGTCGCTAGAAGCAGGCCAGCTAATGAGCACGAATGTTATAGCGGTTAATCCCGAAGAAACGCTTGAAAAGGCGGCCACGCTAATGATTGAAAAAGGAATCAGCAGATTGCCGGTTCTAGATAAGCAGGGCAAGCTGGTTGGTATTATTAGCCGCCGCGATATTATGAGGTCTCTATATAGCAAATCAGAACAGGAGTAAAAAGGAAAAATGATTTCAAGGAGAACCGGAGTGCTAATCGCCGGTGCCCTGGTTAATTTTTGCCTGGGTATTTTTTATGCCTGGTCAGTTTTTGCCGATGGGTTAATCAAAGAGCTGGGCTGGACAAAATCGGTTGCTACACTGCCATATACGGTTGAGCTGTTAACTTATGCCGTGGCGATGATTGTCGGCGGTCAGTTTCAGGATCGTTATGGACCGCGAAAAGGAGTAATGATCAGCGGTGTTCTGGCCGGTTTATCCTTGATTCTCTGTGGTTTGATCGGGAATCCAACAGGGGTTGCATTATCATTCGGCCTGGTATTTGGCACTGCGTCCGCTTTTGGGTATTCTTCAGTTACACCGGCAGTAATTAGATGGTTCCCACTGGAAAAGCGAGGTCTAGTCACTGGAATCGTTTTAATGAGCCTCGGTTCTTCCGCTTTAATTTGGTCACCCCTGGTTAATTTCTTGATTAATAGGGTCGGTGTGATCAATGCTTTCTTAGTGTGCGGAGTTTTGCTCTTTCTGGTGGTTAACCTGGCTGCGCGGGTTATCGATGTACCTGAAGGCGAAAAAGAATATTCAAAAAAAGCCGCCCGAAATGCTGAAGCGGGTAAGGGCGAATGGCGTTTGATTCTGCATCGTAACGAGTTTTGGTTAATCTGGTTGCTGATTGGACTTTCCAGTGGAGTGGGCATCATGTTTATCGGTCAGTTAGTACAGATTGCCGAACTCAATTTCCAGGTAGAATGGGGTTATATCCTGGTGTCAATTTTTGCTGCTACTAATGCGGCCGGTAGGTTAACCGGCGGAGTATTTTGCGATCGTTTAGGTTACATTCTTAATTTAAAACTATCCCTGATTATGATGTTCACAGCGATGCTGCTTTTTTTAAGCGGCCTGGGTCATGTAGCCTTGATCATTGCTACGATTTTTTTAGGTTTCAGTTATGGCAGCCAATTCACTTCATATCCGCTTATAGTCTCAAAGCTATTTGGTCTTGATCATTTTGGACTGATTTACGGGATGGCCTTTACTTCACTCGGCCTGGTTGGTGGTATTGGACCACTTATCGCTGCTTACCTGGCTCAACTAACTGACAGTTATTTCCCAACTTTTTTAAT
>CAZAKI010000120.1:0-2134 GCA_964485855.1 uncultured Syntrophomonadaceae bacterium
CCAAAGAAGATGACCAAGACAACGCCTATATTCAATGTCTGGACCCCGGGCAACCCTATACCGAAGGCGGTACGGTTATATTCAGAATAAACAAAATCGCACACCACCTCTAAAAAGGTCTCACCACGGAGACACTGAGAACGCAGAGAAAAACATATCTTTTTCCCAATCGGGAGATGCCGATTGGGAAAAAACGCTACCCGCCTTCGGCGGAAAATCTTGTCCGAATATTGTAGCTTAACGTCAATATCGTTTTATAAATTTTTTTAAAAAGAATGGATTTTTCCTGATCGCCGCCTCCCGATCAGGAAAAAAGTCTCTTCTCTGTGCCCTCTGCGCCTGGTTTATAGTAGTCAAGTTATTTTTACAAAGAGCTTATAAAAATTGTCACCTGCCGATCCTGGTATTCGAGAGTCTCAACAGAGCTCTAATCTTGCTTCATTGGGCATGGGTGACGGCGGGAAGTCCTAAATGCTCAAACTGAAGGTCGGCTATGCCGCCTTAATGGCACAGATGAAGATCTTCCCGCCATACATTATGCAGCTAATTTGAATTCATGGCTCTTATAGTTTTCAACATACTTAACATTATCACGAGCAAGTGCAAATATTATCCGAAAGAGATTGCGCGATATTGCAATCAATGCCTTTATTTTGGGCATACCATTGTTCAACATCTTCTGATACTTCGCGTGCATAATTCCATGGGACTTCACCGTATTAATAGCAGCAAAAAACAAAAGTTTTCTTATCAAGCCCCGGCCTCGTTTAGAAATACGATGCTTTCCTTTATGCTCTCCGGAGCTGACTTCAAACAGATCAAGCCCGGCAAGTTTCATTACCTCAGATATTGTCTTAAACTTCCTGAAATCACCAACTTCTCCTATCAGGCCGGCAACCGTTATATTCCCAATACCTTTAACAGACAATATACTGTGACTGTAAGGAATCTGGTCCAGGTACACAATCATCTGTCCTTCCAGGCTTTCAATGTATCTATTTTCAGCCTCTATATTAGAAACCAGATGACTTGTCTCCAGAAGAATACTCTCTTTGCCTTCTGTAATCCCTACAGATTCTTTTGCGGCATTATAAAGTTCTTCAGCTTGATCTATACCAAACCTTCCACGGCTGATTTTTCTAACAATATCACAAAGCGTTCCAATGCCAATGGATACAATACGTTTAGGGTCAGGATAATTTTTAATCAGATACATTCCAGTTTTCGTGGATGGTTTAATAATATCGCCAAATTCTGGAAATATTACAAAAACAAGATCTTGAAGCTGATTATTCATGGCTGTTCGGCGTTCCATCGCCCGTTCCCTTGCATGGGTAATCCTGCGCAACTGAGCGGCAGCACCTTCAGGAACAACAACTGTCAAAGAATGACCAAGCGAAATAACATCTGCGATCACACGAGGGTCTTTTTTGTCGGTTTTGTTAGGAGAATTACCGGTCAATTCTTTGATTCTTTTAGTATGCATTGGGTTCACCTGAACCAGTTTAACCGGTTTCTTTCTCAAATAATTCGCTATCGGTTCCGCATATGGCCCTGTGGATTCAAACCCGATGACAACCTCATCAAGCATGTGTTTTTCTTTAAACCTGCAAAGCTTTTCCCAAAATTTATTAAAGCTTTGACCGCTGTTATAGAACTGAAACGGTTTAACATCTTGATTTTTAGGGGTTCTGAAATAACCATAATGAACTTTTTTGCCGATATCCAAAGCAACAACAAGCATTTTTTCGTTGATAGTTTTAATTTTTTCAGCTTTAATAGATTTCATGGCTATGCTCCTTTTCTGATTCTGGATTACCAACCAACTTACTGTAACCGGAATCGAAATGAGTATAGCCTTTTTAATTTTAACTCAAGGCTTACTGTAATATAGCAAGCTCAAGCGAAGCGGGTGGTGAATACATACGCACATACCTGCATAGCAAAGCTGGGACCATCCCGCCAAAGCAGGAAGGTTTAATGGATTAATTAACAAAACCTGGTTTGTGGAATTCTAATGAAAAAATTATACCATAGATCCTATTTTTTTGATCAGGGGATTCATTTTGAATGCCAGCGATGCGGGGTATGCTGTACCGGGGATCCGGGGATCATATATGTGGGAAAAGATGAA
>CAZAKI010000121.1:0-2118 GCA_964485855.1 uncultured Syntrophomonadaceae bacterium
GAATGCCGGAACTGCTTTTGGAGATCCAGGAGGCGAAAAACGAACACCGTTACATTAAATTTATGAATCTGCTGCAGAAGGTTAAACTGCTGATTCTCGACGATATCGGTCTTAAATCATACACCCTGGAAGAAAGCAGGGACCTTTTAGAAATCGTTGAAAGCAGATACAACAGAGCCTCCACCATATTGTCTGGACAAGTCTCCCATACCAAGTGGTACGAGCTATTCCCTAATCCCACCATCACGGACGCAATCATGGACCGGATCATCCACAATTCTTACATTCTGGCCTTGGACTCTAAGCAATCTATGCGGGAAGTGATGGCTAAAAAGAAGGTGGTAACGACCCAGGATACAAGCCATTTGCGATCTTAGGTAACCCCTGCTATATAAAGGCTGCTGAAGGTTATCAAAAAAACTTTACCCCAGAGCGAGCCTTTAAGATAAGGATATTTTAGTTAGCGGGCTTCATAAATGCAAGAATTGACCCCAGCTGTTGTCTGACTATTGGCTAGATTAGATCTATTTGGAACATAGTGGTTTTAAAGGAAATAAAAAGGGAAATCCTCCTTGTTTGTCGAAAAAGTTTTTAACCGAAAACCTAAGACAAAAAGGAGAATATCCCATGGCTATTATATCACGACAAGGACAAATATTTGACTGGCAAGAGCTAGAAATTTTAGGTGATCTGGAAAGATTTAAGCTGGTAAAAGAATATATGCCTGATGAAAGGCTGATGCGGCACTTAGAAAGGGAGCGTTTTCGGGGCCGTGATGACTACCCGGTGAGGGCGATGTGGAACTTAATTTTAGCCGGGGTTATTTACCAACATCCCACCATAGAGAGTTTACTAAGAGAGCTTAGACGAAACAGCCAGTTAAGAAGGATGTGTGGATTTGAAAATGATAAGATTCCCACACCTTCTGCCTGCAGCCGTTTTTTAGCCAACCTTTTTAAGCATGGACCTTTAATAAATGAAATTTTCAAAGACCTGGTCAGCCAGTGCTACGAACTTTTACCCGGTTTTGGCCAAAGCCTGGCTTTAGACGGTAAAGCGATCGATTCTCATGCTAAGAGGGAAAATGGCAACAAGAAGCTTGATGGCAGAAGAGATTTAGATGCTGATTATGGAGCCAAAACCTACCGGGGCACACGTGCAGACGGCAGTCTTTGGGAAAAAACAACATATTGGTTTGGCTACAAGCTTCATCTATTAGTTGATGCCGACTATGAACTACCGGTAGCTTTTAACCTAACCCCAGCCTCATATTCGGAAGTGAAGCAGGCGCACCATTTAATCGATGAACTAAAAACAGATCGTCCACATATTTTACAAGAAAGCAAATATTTTATGGCCGACCGAGGTTATGATGATAGCAAATTAATTAGCCAGCTGTGGGATGATTATCAAATCAAACCGGTAATTGATATTGTCAATCATTGGCGTGATGGTGAAGAGACCAAAGCACTAAGCAGCAATGAAAATCTTGTCTATGATTACAGAGGAACTGTTTACTGCTGCTGTCCCCAGGAGGTTAAATTAAAGGAAATGGCCTACGGGGGTTTTGAACAGCAAAGAGAGACCCTTAAATATCGCTGTCCGGCCAGGCATTATGGACGGCAGTGTAAAGGCGAAAAAGAGTGTCCGGTTAAAGCAAGCATTCGGATCCCTCTTGCCACCGACAGACGGGTGTTTACGCCACTGGCCCGGTCCAGCCACAGATGGAAAGACCAATACAAAAAAAGAACTGCTGTTGAAAGGGTCAACAGCAGGCTTGATGTTTCCTTCGGTTTTGAGCAGCACTTTATCCGAGGCCAGGTTAAGATGCAGTTTCGCTGCTCTCTGGCCTTATGCATTATGCTGGCGCTGGCCGTTGGCAGAGTTAAGGAAAAGCAGCCTGATTTGATGCGCAGTCTGGTTAAGACAGCTTGAACGAATTGAAGTTTGAACTTTAATGTCCAAGGGAGCAGTGGCTGAAAAAACAGTAATCTACTATTTCTAAACGTAAATTTGCCGTTTGGTAGCCTTACATAAGACCATTTGTTGCTAAAAATGTGCAGCTATCGGGTAACGATTGTTTTTTCTTGTGATTTTTGGCTACAACGCAAATGGCTC
>CAZAKI010000122.1:0-2010 GCA_964485855.1 uncultured Syntrophomonadaceae bacterium
CATCTGTTTTTTTGATACCGAAAAACAGCACTCTTTTAGCTTCGCGAAAAGGTCTATTTTCAATACCCCCTTTTTTTACCGTCGTTTTTTTCTTTTTCGCAGTCGCGGCAATCTGATTTTCTTTGAAAACCGTACAATATTGCCCGAAGATGGGAAGTAAACCAGCTTAGATTTTCGTTTCGCCATATTTGTTCTCCTTATCTTCTTCACCGATTACCCAATCGGCGCTGTTATTATTTTCAACAGGCTCAGAGTCGGCAATCCCAGATAGTCCCCGACTGATCTCACAAACTCTCTCTTTTAATTCTTCTTTACGCCTTATTTGCCAATTTTTGATTTCTTCTACAAAACGATTAACATTTAAGTGTTCAGAGGCATAATGCTTTAACCAACCTTCACCTTTATCTGATATCTGATATGCCCAGGCTAAACGCTCCCCAGTATTCGCCTTCCATTGACGACTATGAGCGTCCCCCTGACCTATTTCCGCTACCGGGAAACGTATCATTAAACCCCAATTACACCATTTGGGAAGGCTCCGGCGTAAAGTACCAATAGTTACTCCGGTATCTTCGTAAATATCATGAGGCGTCATACCTGGCTCATAGTGGCCAGCACCACATTGATAAGACTTTTGCTCCCGCCCCATCTGAACGTTAATTTTATTGTTATACAAAGCCAAAAGTGTTTTCGCCTTGCTCTCGTTATGTTTGCCATGATCTCGCCACATTTTGACCTCCCAAAATTGTATTTTTAACCCTAAAAAACCACGAAAAACGCCTCAAACCGGGAAATTCATATGATCCCAAACCAAGAAATTTATATATTAACCAAAGACGAATTTTAGATACACCATAAAGTAGAATTTTAGATATTCGATTAGAACGAATACTTGACACACCATCTGCTTTTGAGAATTTCATAATAGACCTTAGTATTACGGCGGCTCAAAAACGGCATTTACTAACCGTCATCACCTATACCTCGTACTCCAGTCCCTCACTTACTGAATCAAGCCAAGTCTGACCTTTCTCTGTTAACAAATAAGCAAAAGACAATTTATCTTCCTTTCCAATATGAATTACAACGGGAATCCTTTTCAGAAATCCACACTGATAGGTATTTTGAAGAAGCCTTATAATCAAAAATTTGTTAATATTTGTTTCATGGTAAACATTTTCCGGTGTCATACACGCCATATACTCATTTCCCCAAGGATAAACACAACATCTAGACTCCTCATTATTTAATAAGGCTTTGAAAAGTCTATATCTTGTGCTATCTTTGGTCATTTCTCATCCCTCTCTAATAGTAGGAACACGCATTAAAACAAGCTCTCGCAGAACATTTTGAGCACATTGGATACAAAATTTATTGCATCCAAGTATCATATGAGGATCATAACGCAAGGTTAATTTACGTTTACAACGATGGCATCGATTAGTTGAATCAATCGTCTCACTACTCGATCGTAACTTTCTATTCATACCCATGAATCATCTCCATTCAAGTAATTAATTTACCCTAGCTAATTTCTCATACAACCGTTTAACGGAACCCTTTCTTACACGACGCGATTTCCATGATTCATACTGAGCTATTGCTACATTGCGTTCCTGTCGATTTTCAGCCATATTACGTGCTACAACCTTGACTGAATCCAACCAATCTTGCACATTTGATAAATCATCCGTATTTAACCGATCCGGAGGAGGACCGACATCCTGAAACTCGAAGTAACCACCACCCACATGCACACCACCCAAAGCAACAATAAGCGAAACTGGCACCACTTCACCCCATACAATTGGCTTACCACATTTATGACAGACACCGGATTCTAATCGTTCAACAGTGCTTATTTGCTTACCCTCAATAGTATCCGCATCAAAACCCCAAACAGGTTCCTGATCCCAAGAACCACGTGGTCCCCAAGCTGTAATATTGCGAAATCCATAAAGCTCCGCCGCCATTTGGTAATCCCAGGATTCATCTAGGAACGTGGCACGC
>CAZAKI010000123.1:0-2009 GCA_964485855.1 uncultured Syntrophomonadaceae bacterium
TAGCAGTGAGCCACATCCAGTCGGAAGCCGTCTATCCCACGATCCAGCCAAAAACGGACGGCCTTAAAAATAGCCTTGCGGACCTCCGGATTGAACCAGTTCAGATCGGGCTGCTCTTTTAGAAAAGAGTGCAGGTAGTACTGACCGGTTTTTTCATCCCAGGCCCAGGCTGAACCAAAAAAGTTATTCTTCCAGTTATTTGGCGGCCGGTTTCGGGGTCCGCGGCCATCGCGCCAGACATACCAGTCGCGCTTGGGATTATCGCGGGAGGACCGCGCTTCAATAAACCATTTGTGCTGGTCGGAAGTGTGGTTTAGAACCAGATCAAGAATTACCTTAATCTTTCGCTTGTGCGCCTCGGCCAGGAGACGGTCAAAATCCTCCAGGCTACCGTAGCAGCTGTCAATTTTGCAGTAATCGGCAATATCGTAGCCAAAATCCAGATCGGGGCTGACATAAAAAGGACAGAGCCAGATCGCATCAACCATCAGCGAGTTTGGGGTTCCGTCATTTAAATAATCGAGTTTTTCAATGATACCCTGCAGGTCACCGATCCCATTACCCATGGTGTCATAATAACTGCGCGGGTAGATCTGATAAAATACTGCCTTTTTCCACCAATCGTTATTGCTTCTGGTCATAAAACCTGGTTCCTTTGGACTGGTTTTTTAACACCCTAACCATGCAATTATAACAAACTGGGCGAAAAAATAACAGGCGCATAGTAAATAATTGGGATCTGTTCTTATTACGTTACAGGTTGTTTGTTATAATCAGTGATAGAAACTGACAGTAGAAGATGATCAACGTGTAAAAATGGAGGTTAGCCAGATGGAAAGAGTCTTTAATCATGAAATTATGCCGGAGATTCAAAGCAGGTGGTCGCCCAGAGCCTTCAGCACTAAACCGGTTGCTGCTTCAGAGCTACAAGCCCTACTGGAAGCGGCCCGCTATGCGCCCTCATGCAGCAACGAACAACCCTGGCGCTTTTTAATCGCCGACAGCGAAGACAACCTGGCCCGGCTGCGCGGTGTCCTCGACGAAGGCAACCAGGTCTGGGCCAATAAAGCACCGGTCTTAATCCTTGTAACCAGCAAAAAGCAGTTCGCAAAGACCGGCAAGGACAATCACTGGCAGATGTTCGACAGCGGCACCGCCTGGGGTTATCTATCGCTTGAAGCCGAACGGCGGGGTATGATCACTCATGCCATGGGCGGCTTCGATCGCGAAAAAGCACGCCGGGAGTTTTCCATCCCCGACGATCTTGAAATCATTACCGTAATTGCCGTCGGCTATTACGGGCATAAAAGCGAACTCAGCGCATTCAACCAGCAGCGCGAACAACCGCAGACCCGCAAAGAGATTGATGAGATCCTTTTATAGCCGGATTCTAAGACTGACCTGCCATTCCGGTAGTATGAACTTATTTGGGTTTCAACCACAAATTGATACCAAAAAAACAGCAGATTCATGCTTGATCAGGGTGCGCTGTCCTGCTGTCTTCCGGTTAAGTATCTTGTAAATTAAAGCCATCCCGTGAGTATTGGGCAGTTCAACCCATGATTAAAGGAATCAATGTTGTTGGAATGATCTTAGTAGATGTAATCAGCCTTATAACACTACCGGCAAAGCAACTTTGCAAAATGGCGCACTATAGTGCTTTTGATTCCTCAATATTTTTTCCGTTTACGTAACACTTTTGCCGGTCTTCTGATGTTGAGGATCCCAATCCCTATGATTATCCTTTGGATTCTTAACGTTCCAGTTGATCATACAGTTAATGGTTACCGCGGCTCAATTCCCAGTTTAATCGCTGTTCTTTCCTCCCCATCGATCTCAATATCGCAAAAAGCTGGAATACAGATTAAATCAATTCCACCGGGGGCAACAAAACCTCTGGCAATGGCAACCGCTTTAATCGCCTGGTTAAGCGCTCCGGCTCCGATCGTTTGCATCTCTGCCTTCCCCTGTTCCCTGATTGTTCCTGCCAATGCTCCTGCTACCTTGCT
>CAZAKI010000124.1:0-1946 GCA_964485855.1 uncultured Syntrophomonadaceae bacterium
CAGGCACCTTTTATACTCCCCTTGGTCAGACTGTAATTATGATCCTGATATTTTGTGGTTCGCTTGGCTTCATGACCATGGCAACCCTGATCTTTGTCTTTCTGGGACGTAAGATATCGTTAAGAGACCGTCTGCTGGTGAAAGAAGCTTTAAATCAGGATTCGGTTGCCGGCCTGGTCAGGTTGGTGCTTTCTGTCGTGAAGATGGCAGTTGTTTTTATTATCCTTGGCGCTACGTTGATGTCTTTTCGCTTTATTCCCCAACTTGGTTTCAGCCGTGGGCTTTTTTACGCCCTTTTTCATGCCATCTCAGCTTTTGGTAATGCTGGCTTTGACATTATGGGCAACTTCAACAGCCTGACCCTTTTGCCGACTGATTACCTGGTAAACGGCACCATCATGGCGCTCTTCGTGATCGGTGGGCTTGGTTTTACAGTGATCCTTGAGTTAGCTCGTTATATCAAGTATCCAGAAAAAATAACTTTGCACAGTCGCATGGTATTGATGATATCTACTGTACTTTTAGTCGGTGGAACAATAATAGTTTTGCTGCTGGAATATAATAATTCTGCAACGATGGGCAATCTATCCCTCGGCGGCAAAATCTTTACCGCCCTCTTTACAGCTGCTACGCCCCGCACCGCCGGTTTCAATGTGCTCGATACAGCCGCTCTTACTTACCCCACATTACTGATTCTGATGGCCTTGATGTTTATCGGCGCTTCGCCGACGTCAACCGGCGGCGGGGTAAAGACAACAACCTTTGGCATAGTATTTTTTACCTTCGTTAATATGATTCGGGGCAGGCAGGAACCGGTGGCTTTCTCCCGGACTTTTTCTTTTGGCCAGATCATGAAAGCTGTGTCAATTATGACTGCGTCTGTTGGCTTGATTTTTGTTGCTACTTTCGTTATGACCATTTTTGAAGATCATGAATTCAGTGCTTTATTATTTGAAGCTTTTTCAGCCTTTGGCACGGTTGGTTTAAGCCGGGGCATTACCCCTGAATTAAGCAGTCCCAGTAAACTTGTCTTAATTCTGACTATGTTTGGAGGTCGGATTGGCCCCCTGACTTTAGTGTTCTCCCTGGCTAAAAGTAAGCAGGTCGACGTTTTACATTACCCGGAAGAACATATTCTGATTGGTTGATTCCTTATTATCAAGTAAGTGGAGGTTCTGAAGTTGAAAAAATCATTTTTAGTAGTTGGCGCAGGACGATTTGGTAAAAGCGTTGCCCGGACCCTTTATGGAGAGGGCCATGATGTGATGGTCGTGGATAAAGACGAAGACCTGATTCAGCAGATTAGTACCGAGGTTACCGAGTCCGTATCTGCTGATATAACATCAGAAAGCTGTGTTAAAGCTCTGGGCGTAAGGGATTTTGATGCGGTTGTTCTGGCCATTGGCTTTGATGTCCAGGCCAGCATTATGGCGGCGATCTTGTTAATCGAGAAAGAAGCGAAGTATATTTTAGCCAAAGCACAGACCGATTTACATGGTAAAGTCCTGGAAAAAATAGGGGTTAACCGGGTGATCTATCCTGAGCGTGATATGGGCCAAAAAATTGCCCGCAGTCTGATTGCCCCGACGATTATTGACATGATTGAGCTTTCTGATGACTACAGCGTGGTGGAAGTAAAGGCGCCGCCTGAAATGGTCGGTAAAACCTTGCTGGAGCTTAATCTGCGTGCTCGTTACGGAATCAGTGTCATTGCTCTACGACGCAATAACGGGGGACATACGAATATTTCACCGGTAGCTGATGATATTGTAGAAACAGGTGATATAATTGTAGCGATCGGCGAAAACAAGTACTTGCAGAAGCTTGAGTGGGTTTAATAAAGGGCGCTCTTAAAGAAGAAGATATGAATACATCTGATGCAATAATTGCCGCAGCCGGCGATGATCGCAACAACATTGTATCCGCCCTGCTGGCCCAGAGATTCG
>CAZAKI010000125.1:0-1929 GCA_964485855.1 uncultured Syntrophomonadaceae bacterium
AACATATAGAATTATGAGATAAATTACATAAATATTATTACAAAATATACATAATATTTTTAACTAACTCAAATGGATGTATATTACATTGTGGTGTCAATATGAGGAGAATTATCACAGGAAAATGAGAAATGTTGGATAGAAGATATCTAATAAGTGTTTTATCCATAGTTATATATTAAATGATCATAAGGTGTTACTCCCTGAGTAATACTCAAAAATACTGCAGAATAGAATGACCTAAGTCATAGCAAAGAAATAACCTCCTGATAGCATAGAGTTGCCGAATTCGTAAACCCTTAAAGATGCTAAAAGGAGGTTATCATGAGCAATCAGGAGATTATCAGACGTAAGCAGTATTGTCAAATTGTCGAAGAGATCACCGGTTCGGATCAATACTTGGTTGTTGGTATCGATGTGGGCAAAGACAAGCATCATGCTTTCATGGGCTCGGCGACCGGGAAATCTTTGTTCAGAAAACTGATCTTTGAAAACAACTTAGATGGTTTTTCTCGATTGCTGAAGACAGCAGAAGCGATCAAGGTTCAAAACGGCCTTTCCAAAATTGTCTATGGACTGGAGCCAACCGGAAATTATCATAAACCATTGGCCAGGCATTTAATTCATTGTGAAAGTAACGTTGTTTTGGTTTCCGGCGAAGCGGTTAAGAAGAACCGTTCGCTTTTAAATGGTCGCTGGGACAAGCATGACACCAAGTGTGCGGCTAATATTGCCGATTTGGTTTCACGGGGAAGATGTCTCTATTATGATTGTCCATCCCTTGGCATCATTGAGCTTCGCTCTTTACTGTCATTAAGAAGAAAGCTGAAAAGAGAAGAATACGGCCTTAAGATGCGAATCAGAAATAATCTTTTGGCTCAGTATTTTCCTGAGATGGACAGGTTTTACAGCGCTTGTGAGAGTGAAAGTCTTGCGATTGTGCAGTGCTTTTTGAATCCTGATACGATCTCAGCAATGGAATTTGGTGATTTTTTTCACCTGGTAACCAGAACGCGCCGAGGGATCGCGCAGACGCTCAGGTTGCGTAAAATCCATGGGCTGGCAACCGAATCTGTGGGCTGTCCTATGTGTCCTGCAGTCGAATATGAGGCCGACCTTCTGGTTGAAAAGCTCAATCAGGTGCGCCAACAGATACAAAAAACTGCTGATTTAATCGAAGACATTTGTCTTGAGTTTGCTGAATATAGCTACCTTTTGACGATACCGGGCTTTGGTCCTTACATATCGGCCAAAGTGTTGGCGGCGATTGCCGATCCATTTCGGTTCGAAAACCACAAACAGGTGCTTAAGATGGCCGGATATGATCTTTGTGCTAACCGGAGCGGAAAAACAAGTGTTAAAGCGGTTCCGGTCATATCCAAAAAAGGCAACGGTGAACTTCGCTATGCCTTGTATCAGGCCGCTAACGTAGCTGCCACAAGAGTTGATCATTTCAGGGCATACTTTACCAAGCTGCTTCGTGGAAGAGAACGTGAGCGCGGAATTAAAACAAAGATGCGTGTTAAACTGGCTGCAAAAATGCTGGTAATTGCCTGGACATTGATGAAGAAGAAAGAAGTGTTTGATCCGGCACACCTGAACATAGAATAACACGGTTTACTATTTCGGCGAGAGAGTCCGTTATCCATAGTTGGAGCATTAAGACTTCTGGAGGGACAGTCCTGGGCCTCTCACTGAACTTTTGACTCTGAATAAGGGATGATTGGAAGTCTTAATGTTATAAGACATACCGGATAAACGTAACTATCAGAGATAGGGTTCGTATTGGTGAGAGAATCGCCGAAAAATGATGTCAAAGAACAATGGACAGCTGTCCCATTAAAAAGTATACATTTATAACCTGCTGATATTAAACATATTTAAAATTTTAAACTTTTTGCTTGACAAATCCATTATAGGATGTCCCGC
>CAZAKI010000126.1:0-1889 GCA_964485855.1 uncultured Syntrophomonadaceae bacterium
GCATTAGCGCTGCCGTATCAGAAAACATTGCCAGCGCCCTGTTTGTAACCCTTGGCAATTTCCCTTTGAGTACGATTACCTCTTTCCTGGCAATCATCTTAATTGCTGCCTTTTTTATCACCTCTGCCGACTCAGGCACCTTTGTAGTTGCCATGCTTACTTCCGGCGGCAGCCAGGAACCAACCCGCAATTTAAAAGCTGCCTGGGGTATTTTGCTGGGCGGAGTGGCCGCAGTTCTACTGGTCGCCGGGGGCCTGGGAGCCCTGCAAACCGCTTCCATCGCCTCGGCTTTTCCCTTTATGCTGGTCATGCTGGTCATGTGCTACTCGCTGATTAAGGGTTTTGGTCAGGATAAAATCTAATTTTGAAGCAAAACAGAAGTTGGAGAGGAGCAGGTTAATACCTGTTCCTCTTTCTATTTGCCATATTTTCTCTTTTTCGTCTAAAATAAATTCAGATTTTAGATCTGGCAGGCTTACCCGACTAAGGGGCTGCGCAACTACCCTGATCATTTACAAGATCTTTTCAATTTGCTATAATGCAGCTACGCAACTATTCGGCATTACAGAATTTCAGAAGAGGTAAATCATGAGCAAAATAATCGGCAATGTGGTCATCCAAAAAAGAAACCTGATCAGCTTGGGGTTGTTAAAAGAATATGATATTCCAATTAATGACGGTGACATCTTCCAGGTCCAGCTTGATGAAGGCAAAGTCGTTTTGGTCCCCATGAAGCTTATCCCTGCTGACCAAGCCTGGTTTTGGAGTGAAAACTGGCAGGAAGGCGAAAGGGAAGCTGAAGCTGATTTAGTCGCCGAAAGAGTAGCTACTTTTGATCAGGCAGAGGATCTGATTGAGGATTTAGATTCTTGAAATTCCTGAGGACTGAACGCTTTAAGCGTTTTTATAAAAAGCTGGCTCCTGATCAACAGGGACAAATAAAAGCAGCCATTACTAAAATGACCGCATCATTATTTCATCCATCACTGAGGGTAAAAAAAATTCAAGGCACCAGCGACATCTGGGAAGCTTCCCCGTCCATGGGGCTGCGCATCACTTTTCAGTTAAGAGATGATTTGATCATCCTCCGCAATTGCGGTGAGCACGACAAGACTCTCATAAAACCTTAGCCTTTCTAATACACTGTGTGTCAAGTTATCCAGTTATTTGGCCAACCACTGAATCTTGCTTTAAGTCAAGCCCTGACTACCCGGTTGCGGCCGCTGTTCTTGGCCCGGTAGAGGGCTTCGTCAGCCCGCTTAAGCAAACCATCTAAGCTTTCACCTTCCATCAGTGTCGCCAGGCCAAAACTGGCGGTTATTTTCAGCTGCTGCTCTCCGATAGTTGCCTTCTCCACCTGCAAGCGCATCCTTTCAGCCTGACTGTAAGCCTGTTCAGCATCAGCAGCTACCAGCAAAACACAAAATTCTTCTCCACCGTAGCGAACCGGCAAATCCTCCTCGCGGCAATTTTCCTGCGACACAGAGGGACGGTTCTTTTGTGTTGATTGTTGATTATTTTTCTGTTTCGGATGCAGCGGCACTGATTAAGAGTGTTGCTAATGTAACGAATCCCTGAGATATTCAGGCTCATGAAAAGCAAAAAAGAAATGAGATAATTAAGTTGCTAAAAGAAAAAGGCATATCAATCAGACAAATTGAAAGGTTAACCGGTATAAGTTTTGGGGTTATAGGAAGAGCACGATCTGTAAGAATAAACAACACAAAAGAACCGTCCCCATGTGTTACATGCAGGCAGCCCGCAAGCGTGGTTGGATAGGTGGTCGACCGCGGGTAGACAAGAAAAGTGTGGATAGGGCCCTACAGCTTTTTGAGTCTAAAGAATACAGAGTAGCCGAGATAACCGAGTTGACGGGGGTATCGAAAGCG
>CAZAKI010000127.1:0-1831 GCA_964485855.1 uncultured Syntrophomonadaceae bacterium
TAACCTGATGGGCAGAGGAGTTGGTTTCGTAGATGTGCATCTTTTAGCGTCTGCCCAACTGACCGGAGCATCATTGTGGACAGCTGATAAAAGGTTAAAATCCTCGGCAGAGCAACTTAAATTGGCATTTAGAAAAAAAATGACATAGCTAATCTCCGACCATGTCGGTCGGAGATTGTCTGCGCCAGTCTGCCTTGCCCTGCCTGCCCAATGGAATCTATTTTGTAGTTATTCCATCGGGGTTAAATTTTTCGTAGAAAACAAGCGTAGCGTATTTAACTGCTATGAAACGGGCTAATGTCAAGTGTAAAATATCACATATTTTTGTTCCTTGATATATCCATGAATTTTGTTTTCGTCATGAGAGAATGATGGTTAAATGTATAATCACCATTATATGAAATAGACACAATTCTTATCGTAGTTTCTGACCAAAATAAAATTCGTGGAACTAAGGCATTAAGCAAAAGGAGTAAGAGGCTTCTTCGACGATGAATCATACTGCTATTCGTGGATTGGTTACCAACACTATTCGGAGTCCGTCCGGAGTTACTCGATCTGGGGTCGTGAGTAAAGCATAAAAGCTTTTCAACATAGTTAAACCAAGTGTCTCCTTGCGTGCCTCAAAGCTCCTTTCACTTAAAATTGATAATAACTTCTCTGCTACTTTTTTCTTCTTTAAAAATCAGATCATTGTCGGTTCCGGTTGCATCATGGCCCAGACAAATCCGACCAATTCACGGGCAATGGCTACTTTGACTTTGTTGGGAGTTTTACCTTTATGAATTAATGTCCAAAAGCGTTTGTTTAAACGTTTCATACACTTGATGGCAATATTGGCGCTATGGGCATCTACTTTCCCCAAATCCCTTTGCATTGATAGTGTGATTCGAGGTTGTGTCATATAATGCTGAATCGCTCCGATGATTGCTTTGCGACATCGAGTATTACCGGCTTTTGTAATTGCTTTGTCTTTACTTCTTGAATCTGATGACTCTTCACCGGGTATCAAGCCAAGATAGGCCATTAATGCACCGGCTGTTGGAAAACGTCTGAAGTCGGTAATTTCTACGATCAAAAGCATTGCTGTCATAGTGCCGATGCCTTTGAAGGCCCTCAGTTTTTTAACACTTGGAGCATAAATATCAGAATTAGCAAGTTTTTCAATTTCCTGCGTAAGCGCCTGAACCCGGGTGGTGATATATTCTAAATGTCCCAGGTATTCTTCCAGCACCATGTGGCTATATTCATCACACAGTTCCAAGGTTGAAAGCCAGTTCAGATGCTCCAGAGTCCACTTACTTTTAGGCCACCGGTGACCTTTTGATAACAAATATGCATTGATTTGATTCTTTATCCGTTTTTCGCTGTTTTTCATGGCCAAGTGGCAACGTACCAAACCGCGAATCGACTCTTCAGATTTAGTTGGGGGGTGTACAAGCGTTAATAATCCTTTGGCATAATTTTCAGCCAGCTTCTTGGAATCTCTATGATCATTCTTGCGTTTGTCTCCCGGCTTTCGCGGAATCAAAGAAGGGGCGATCACGTCACAATGATACCCTAATTTGTCCATTTTTCTTTGAAATACATATCCACTGCTCGAGGCTTCGTAACAAAGCTTGATTTCGAACTGCGTGGACAACTTTTTTAGATACTTTGCAATTGTTTTATCACTGTTATTCAAGCGGACTGTCTCGTAGAAACCCTCATCGTTGAGATAAACAGTGATGGTAACGGTTTTAACATGGTAATCGACTCCCAAATATGCTAATTTTTTCATGGGCTGACACTCCTTTCATTAATTATTTTAATTTCGGGCGTGATAGTATCA
>CAZAKI010000128.1:0-1707 GCA_964485855.1 uncultured Syntrophomonadaceae bacterium
TTGCCGATGAGATTGGGGCCGATGGTTGGGCGCCAGATGCGGCTTCAGCCAAGGACCTGGCCCAGAAGCTGGCCGGCTAATGAAAAATGATCTTAAACCAAGTGAAGAAAGGAGAGAAAGTTAGTGGATAAATGTGTAAGGGCACGATATACAGTTAACGGCACTCCGATGTTCCGGATGCTGAGTACATCACAGCAGCGTAATATCTATCAGGCTGCCCTGGAAATATTGGAAAGAACAGGAGCTGTTGTTCACGATAAGGAATCACTTGAACTATTTAAAAAAGCGGGGTGCTGGGTTGATGGTGAAAGAGTGCGCATTCCGGCCGGTATTACCGAGTGGGCAGTAGCCAGTGCCCCTTCCCGTATTCTCTTGTATAACCGTGAAGGTAAACGCAGTATGGTTCTTGAAGGCCGAAATACCTATTACGGCCCTGGACCAACCAACACCTATCACCGGGATCCGGAAACCGGAGAAAGAAGAAGACCGGTGATCAGTGACAGTCAGAATGCCGGTCGAGTTTGTGACGCGCTGCCCAATATTGATTTTGCCATGGATTTAGGTACCCCAACTGGTGTAACCGAGACCCTGGCCGATGTTTATGCTTTCAAGTCCCTGGTTACTAACTGTCGTAAGCCTTTGGTTCACTGGGGTTTTGATATCGAGCAGTACCAGGATATCATTGATATTGCGGCTGCTGTGGTCGGAGGATTGGAGAATCTGCAGAAAAGACCCTTTATTTGTCTCTACTCTGAGCCCAGTTCGCCCCTGGTTCACTCGCGAGAAGCAATTGCCAAGGCAGTATTTGCCGCCAAGAATAGAATTCCCATTGTTTACACTCCCTGTGTCATGCTGGGTGGAACGACCCCGGCTACCATGGCCGGCACAATTGCCCTGGGTGTGGCTGAAAGCCTGGTTGGAATCGTTGTTTCACAACTGGTGCGCGAAGGCTCACCGATCATCATGGGCGGGGTTTATGCCATTATGGATATGAAGACCACGGTATACAGCTACGGTAGCCCTGAATTTCATATGATGCAGGCCGGTATTGCGGAAGTGGCCCATTATATGAACATTCCTGTTTTTGGCACTGCCGGCTGCACCGATTCGCATACGTTGGATGGTCAGGCAGCTGGTGAAGCAACAATGAGCATTCTGATGGCTGCGCAGTGCGGTGCCAACCTGGTCCACGATGTTGGCTACACCGGTTCAGGTTCACAGGGATCTTTATACCAGCTGGTAATGTGTGATGAAATCATCGGTATGGTTAAGCGTTTCATGCGCGGGATCAAGGTTGATGATGAAACCCTGGCTGTTGAGGTAATTGATCGGGTCGGACCGGGTGGTCATCATTTGGCCGATGCTCATACCATGAAACATTTTAAGACAGAGACCTGGTTCCCGAGCACGATCAACCGGATGCGCTACGATGAATGGAAAAATACCACCGGGGCTTCCAGCATGGGTGACCGGGTAGCGAAAAAAATGCGCGATATTATTAAGAATCATGAAGTTCCGGCTCTTTCAGCTGATATCCTTCAGAAAATTGATCAGGTTATTAAAAAAGCTGAAGAGCGGGAAGCTAAAAAGAAAAGAAAGTAAATTCGAAGCGAAACTTTATTCTGAGTAAATTAATCAACGAGGAGGATTTATCATAGTGGCAGATTTTGAAGCATTGGCAGGAGCGATTATTGAATGCAACGCGGC
>CAZAKI010000129.1:0-1582 GCA_964485855.1 uncultured Syntrophomonadaceae bacterium
TTTATCCGTGACAACGGCACCGGTTTTAAAATGGCTTATGCTGATAAACTATTTGTTCCCTTTCAGCGTCTGCACCGCAGTAATGAATTTCCAGGCACCGGGATCGGTTTAAGCATTGTGCTGCGGATTATCGAAAGGCATGGCGGACAGATCTGGGCGGAGAGCGAAGTTGGCAGGGGCACGACCTTTTTCTTTACCCTGCCGGACTAGAACTACCCGGTTAAATAAAAGTCAATTGTGTTCTTTCAGCGCCTGGAAAGAAGGTGCATCTATTGCATCCTGAAAAAAATAAGCTTGATCAACTAAAAACGATATTTAAGAGTGAAATCTGGCAAGATTTTTTCGCCAAGAATCTTAGTGATGTGATTTGGATTGCCGATCTGGATCTGAACTATCTCTACCTCAGCCCCTCTGCGGGAAAACTCAGCGGTTATGAAAGTGATGAGATTTTAAAACTTACCGCCGGAGATATTCTGACTCCTGCATCGATGGAGAAAGCTATGACTGTCTTCAGCGAAGAGTTGATTGCTGAAAAAGAAGGCTCTACTGCGATGGACAGATCGAGAATTCTTGAAGTCGAACAAGTTCGCAAGGATGGTTCGACCGTGTGGGTTGAGTTAAATGTTTCTTTTGTCCGTGATGACAGGGGAAAGCCGATCGGTCTTTTTGGCATTACCAGGGATATCGACGCCCGCAAAAAGGCTGAAGAAGCTTTGCAGGTAGAACAGCAGGAAAAAGAGCTGATTCTAAACAACCTGGCCGAGCAGGTGGCCTTTCTCGATCCCGAGCTGCGCATTATCTGGGCCAACTCAAAAATAATTGAGCGGCACAATCTTTACGATGTAGATTATAAAGGGCAAAAATGTTTCGAGCTCTATCACGGGTATGAGCAGCCATGTCCTGACTGCCCGGTTGTTGAAGCTTTTAGAACGGGCAAAACCTGCAGCGGGGTTCACCAGTCGCCGGATGATCTTTACTGGCAGGTGACCGGTATTCCGGTCAATGATCAAAACGGTGAAATGATCGGCGTGATGAATACAGCCCTTGATATTACTGACCTGATCACCTCCAGGCAGCAGCTGCAGGAGAGCGAGGCTTTTGCGCGAACCGTTATGGATAATCTGCCGCTGGGTTTGTCAGTCAATTCCGTTGACCCGGAAGTTATTTTTAATTATATGAATGATAATTTTCCAAAAATATACCATACGACCAGGGAAGCCTTATCCGAGCCGGGTGCATTTTGGAAGGTTGTTTACGAAGACCCTCAGTTTCGGGCGCAAATTAAAAAGAGGGTGGAAGATGATTGTGCTTCCGGCGATCCGCAGCAGATGCGGTGGGAAAATGTGCCGATCACCAGGGATGGCCAGGTAGTGGCCTATATCAATGCCACTAATACGCCGGTTCCGGGCAAGAATTTAATGATTTCGACCGTTTTGGATGTTACAGACCGGGTCAGGGCGGAAGAAACCCTTCAACAGAGTTATTCTTTGTTGCGTCTGGCTGGTGAAAAAGCAAAGTTTGGTGGCTGGAGTGTTGATTTAGAAACAAACAGATGCACCTGGTCTGACCAGGTGGCTATTAT